>NZ_JBEZNG010000004.1:171446-171559 GCF_040653035.1 Streptomyces malaysiensis subsp. malaysiensis | reverse complement strand
GCTACTCCCGCCGGGACGGCTACTCCCGCCGGGACGGCTACTCCCGCCGGGACGGCTACTCCCGCCGGGACGGCTACTCCCGCCGGGACGGCTACTCCCGCCGGGACGCGTAC
>NZ_JBEZNG010000004.1:0-171352 GCF_040653035.1 Streptomyces malaysiensis subsp. malaysiensis | reverse complement strand
GGCTACTCCCGCCAGGACGGCTACCCCCGTCGAGACGGCTACTCCCGCCGGGACGGCTACTCCCGCCGGGACGGCCACTCCCGCCGGGACGGCCACCCCCGTCGAGACGCCCACCCCCGCCGAAGACCTCGCCCCCCACGACCTCCCCGACGCCGCCCGCATCCTCATCCTCCATGCCGCCGACGCGGACGCGCCGACGGCCGCGAGGCTGTACGCGCACGGCACCGGCGCCGAGCGCCGGGCCGTGCTGCGCGCGCTCCCGCACCTCGCCCTCTTCACCGGCCCCGACGCCGTCCCGCTCGTCGAGGACGCCCTGCGGACCAATGACACCCGGCTCGTGGCCGCCGCCGTCGGCCCGTACGCCGCCCGCCACCTCCCGCCGCACAGCTGGCGGCAGGCCGTGCTCAAGTGCCTGTTCACCGGGGTGCCCCTCGGCGCCGTCGCGCAGTGGGAGCGCAGGGCGCGCGGGGACGGCGAGCTGGCCCGCATGCTCACCGACTACGCCCGCGAGCGCACCGCCGCCGGCCGCCCCGTCCCCGGCGATCTGGACCGCGTACTGGCCCTGGCCCGCGACCTGACCCGTGAGGAGTCCTGATGCGCATCTTCGACCCCCACATCCATATGACCTCCCGCACCACCGACGACTACGAGGCCATGTACGCGGCGGGGGTGCGCGCCGTGGTCGAGCCGTCCTTCTGGCTCGGGCAGCCGCGCACCTCGCCCGCCAGCTTCTACGACTACTTCGACGCCCTCCTCGGCTGGGAGCCCTTCCGGGCCGCCCAGCACGGCATCGCCCACCACTGCACCCTCGCCCTCAACCCCAAGGAGGCCAACGACCCGCGCTGCGTCCCCGTCCTGGAGGAGCTGGAGCGCTATCTCGTCAAGGACGGCGTCGTGGCCGTGGGCGAGATCGGCTACGACTCGATGACCCCGGCCGAGGACACCGCCCTGGCCACCCAGCTCCAACTGGCCGCCGACCACGGTCTGCCCGCGCTCGTCCACACCCCGCACCGGGACAAGCTGGCCGGGCTGCGCCGCACCCTCGACGTGGTGAAGGAGTCCGCGCTGCCCCTGGACCGCGTCCTGGTGGACCACCTCAACGAGACCACCGTCGAGGAGGCCAGGGACAGCGGCTGCTGGCTGGGCTTCTCGGTCTACCCGGACACCAAGATGGACGAGGAGCGGATGGTCGCGATCCTCCGCGCGTACGGGACCGAGCGGGTCCTGGTCAACTCGGCCGCCGACTGGGGCAGGAGCGATCCGCTCAAGACCCGCAAGGTCGGCGACCTGATGCGCGCCGAGGGCTTCACCGAGGACGACGTCGACCAGGTGCTGTGGCGCAACCCGGTCGCGTTCTACGGGCTCAGCGGCCGCCTCGAACTGGACCTCGACGTCGAGGACACCGCCGCCACCGCCACCCACGAGGGCAACTCCATCCTGCGCGGCGCCCCCGCCGCGCCGACCGGACGGTGAGGAGACCCCATGCGCTTCCGCCACCCCGACGGCTCCACCGTCCACCTCGCCTACTGCACCAACGTCCACCCCGCCGAGAACCTCGACGGCGTCGTGGACCAGCTCCGGCTGCACTGTGAACCGGTCCGCCGCCGCCTGGGCCGCGACCGGCTCGGAATCGGCCTGTGGCTGGCCCGCGACGCCGCCCGCACCCTCAGCGCCGACCCCGCCGAACTGCGCAGGCTGCGCACCGCGCTGGACACCCGCGGCCTGGAGGTGGTGACCCTCAACGGCTTCCCGTACGAGGGGTTCGGCGCCGAGGAGGTCAAGTACCGCGTCTACAAGCCCGACTGGACCGATCCGGAGCGGCTGGAGCACACCACCCATCTGGCCCGGCTGCTGGCCGCGCTGCTCCCCGACGACATCACCGACGGCACCGTCTCCACCCTGCCGCTGGCCTGGCGCACCCCCTTCGACGCCGACCGGGCCCGCGCCGCCCGCCGCCACCTCACCACCCTCGCCCAGCGGCTCGACGCCATCCAGGAGCTCACCGGCCGTTCGATCCGCATCGGCCTGGAGCCCGAGCCCGGCTGCACCGTCGAGACCACCGCACAGGCCATCGACGCGCTCACCGCCCCCGGCGGCCCGCCCCTGGACCGCATCGGCGTCTGTCTGGACACCTGCCATCTGGCGACACAGTTCGAGGATCCGCACACGGCCACAGGCGCGCTCACCGCCGCCGGGGTCCCGGTCGTCAAGGCCCAGCTGTCCGCCGCGCTGCACGCCGAGGACCCGGGGCGGCCGGCGGTGCGGGAGGCCCTCGCGGCCTTCGCCGAGCCCCGCTTCCTCCACCAGACCCGCACCCGGGACCCCGAGGGCGGCGTCCACGGCACCGACGACCTCGACCAGGCGCTCGCCGGCGGGCTCGGCGACACCGCGCCCTGGCGGTCCCACTTCCATGTGCCGCTGCACGCCCCGCCCGAGCCCCCGCTCACCTCCACCCTCCCGGTGCTGGCCGACGCCCTCGCCCGGCTCGTCGGCGGGCCCGCCCCGCTGACCCGCCATCTCGAGGTGGAGACCTACACCTGGCAGGCGCTCCCGGCCGAGCTGCGCCCCCGTACCCGCGACCGGCTCGCGGACGGCATCGCCGCCGAACTCGCCCTCGCCCGCGACCTGCTGACCGACCTCGGCCTCAAGGAGCTGCCATGAGCGACCCGAGCCACCCGAGCGATACGAGCGCCGGGACCGGCCCGACCCCGCTCCTCGTCCTCGACGTCGTCGGGCTCACCCCACGGCTGCTGGACCATATGCCGCGCCTCAAGGCGCTCGGCAGCTCCGGCTCCCGCGCCTCGCTGGGCACCGTGCTGCCCGCCGTCACCTGCGCCGCCCAGTCGACGTTCCTCACCGGCACCACCCCCGCCGAACACGGCATCGTGGGCAACGGCTGGTACTTCCGCGAGATGGGCGAGGTGCTGCTGTGGCGGCAGCACAACGGCCTGGTGGGCGGCGACAAGCTGTGGGACGCCGCCCGCCGGGTCCACCCGGGCTACACCGTGGCCAATGTCTGCTGGTGGTACGCGATGGGCTCGGACACCGACATCACCGTCACCCCGCGCCCCGTCTACTACGCCGACGGCCGCAAGGAGCCGGACTGCTACACCCGGCCCCCCGCGCTGCACGACGAACTCACCGCGAAACTCGGCACCTTCCCGCTCTTCCACTTCTGGGGGCCGGGCGCCGATCTGGTCTCCTCGCAGTGGATCATCGACGCCACCCGCCACCTGCTGCGCACCCGCCCCACCGATCTGGTGCTGACCTACATTCCGCATCTGGACTACGACCTCCAGCGCTACGGCCCCGACGACCCCCGCGCCCACGCGGCCGCCGCCGAGCTCGACACCGCCCTCGGCCCGCTGCTGGACGACGCCACCGCCCGCGGCCGCACCGTGGTGGCGCTGTCCGAGTACGGCATCACCCCTGTCTCCCGGCCGGTGGACATCAACCGGGCGCTGCGCCGCGCCGGGTTGCTGGAGGTGCACACCCAGGACGGCATGGAATACCTGGACCCCGGCGCCTCCCGGGCCTTCGCGGTCGCCGACCACCAGCTCGCCCATGTCTATGTGCGCCGCGAGGAGGACCTGGAGGCCACCCGCACCGCCCTGGCCGGTCTCACCGGGATCGCCGAACTCCTCGACGACGAGGGCAAGAAGGCCCACGGCCTGGACCACCCCCGCTCCGGGGAACTGGTGGCGGTCGCCGAGCCGGACGCCTGGTTCACGTACTACTACTGGCTCGACGACGCCCGCGCCCCCGACTTCGCCCAGCTGGTGGAGATCCACCGCAAGCCCGGCTATGACCCGGCCGAGCTGTTCATGGACCCCAAGGACCCCTATGTGCGACTGCGGGCCGCCACCGCGCTGGCCCGCAAGAAGACCGGGATGCGCTACCGCATGGCCGTCGTCCCGCTCGATCCGGCCCCGGTGCGCGGCAGCCACGGCCGCCTGCCGGACCGCGAGGAGGACGGCCCCGTCCTCCTCTGCTCCCAGCCCGGCGCGGTGCGCGGCCGGGTGGCCGCCACCGACGTCAAGACCCTGCTCCTCCACCTCGCCGGTCTGACGAACGCAACAGAAGGAGACACCCCGTGAAGAGGGCCCAGGACAATCCCGAACTCGCCGATACCCTCCGCCGCCGCAGATTCCTCGGCGTCGCCGCGGGCGCCACCGCCGCCGGTCTGCTCGGCACGGCCACCGCCACGGCGGCCGATACCGCCACGGCCGCCCGGACCGGCACCGCGGCCCAGCACGGCCGGGGCGGCCCGCTGGTGCCCCGCGGCCACCTCGGCATCCAGCTCTACACCCTCCGCGACCAGGTGCAGTCCATCGGCTTCGCCCGTGTCTTCGAGGAACTGGCCCGATACGGCTACGACCAGGTGGAGTTCGCCGGATACACCCAGGGAACGGGCGACATCACCCTCAAGCAGCTCAAGCGGCTGATGAGGGACAACGGGCTGCGCGGCATCGGCAGCCACGTCGGCTACTACTCCGACGACCCCAAGGCGTACACCTTCGCCACCAACCTCACCCAGGTGCTCGACGACGCCCAGGCGCTCGGCCTGCCGCATGTGGGCACCGCCTCCGGGCCCTGGCGCTACGGCTCCACGGTGGAGGGCTGGAAGCGCTGTGCGGAGGAGTTCAACACCTATGGCGCGGCGGCCAAGGCGCGCGGGATGAAGTTCTACCAGCACAACCACGCCGAGGAGTTCTCCTTCGCCACCGATCAGCCGGACGTCCGCCTCTACGACGTACTGCTCGCCGAGACCGACCCCGACCTGGTCCATCTGGAGATGGACATCTACTGGGCGTATGCGGGCCAGTTCCGCTTCGGCAAGAAGGCCGACGGCTCCCCGGCGCCCTTCGAACCGCTGGACTACGTACTGCGGGCCCCGCACCGCTACCCGCTCTTCCACGTCAAGGACGGCGAGCACGACGAAGCCGCCCCCGACGGCTACCGGATGGTGGACGTCGGGGACGGTGACATCGACTACCGCCGCTTCCTGACCGAGGTCGGCAGGACCCACGGCGGCCGCCGTGACCACCAGTGGCTGGTGGAGCACGACCAGCCGGCCGATTCGCTCACCACCGCCCGCCGCTCCGCCCGCTATCTGCGGTCCCTGCGGTGCGGCGGACGGGGCTGAGCGAGGGCCCCGCGCGGCGGGCTAGACGACCTCGCGGCTGATCGGCTGCGGGTTCGGGGCGATCCCCCGGACCCGCGGCCGGCCGGGCTGCCGCAGCAGCAGGGCCACCGCGGCCGCCACCATGGAGATGCCTCCGGCGAGCGCGTAAGCGCCGTCGTAGCCCCAGGAGTCGACCACCATCGAGCCGAGGCCGCCGCCGAACAGCCCGCTGATCAGCTTTCCGCTGTACACCAGGCCGTAGTTGGTGGCGTTGTAGTTCTCACCGAAGTAGTCCGGGGTCAGCGCCGCGAACATCGGGTAGAAGGCGCCGCCGCCGAATCCGGAGAGGAAGGCGAAGAAGAGGAACAGCACCTCGTTGTGGATGTTGCCGGCCCAGATCACCCCGAACTGGGCGAGGCCCAGCACCACGATGACGAACACCAGGGTCGACTTCCGGCCCCACAGGTCCGAGAGCCAGCCCACCACACCGCGTCCGACACCGTTGATGACGGACATGATGCCCATGGACGAGGCCGCGACCAGCGGGCCGAAGCCCACCTCCTTGGCGTAGTCGACCTGGAAGGAGATCCCGAAGATCGACACCCCGGCGGTCAGCACCAGGGAGAACCACATCAGTGGCAGCATGCCGGTCCTGATGGCCTCCTTGGGGGTGTACTGCCGCACCGCCGGCGGGTTCTTCGCCAGGCTCGTGGCGCTCTTGGCGTTGCCTGAGTAGCTCAGCGGGTCGATATCGGCGGGCCACCAGTTCTTCGGCGGGTCCTTGAAGAACCAGGCGCAGATCGCCACGATGATCAGCACATAGACACCGATGAGGTCGAGGATCTCGTTGAAGTTGCCGGTGTCGAACCAGTAGTTGAAGATGAAGATGAACGGCAGCGCGCCGTAGGCGAACCCTCCGTTGACAAACCCCGTCTTCGCCCCGCGCCGCTCCGGGAACCACTTGCCCACCATATTGATGCAGGTGGCGTAGACGAACCCGGAGCCGAGCCCGCCGATGACGCCGAAGCCGACGATCGCCATGAAGACGTTGTCGACGTGGGAGAGGGCCAGGAAGCCGATCAGACACAGCCCGGCTCCCAGGAACATCGCCTTACGGGCGGTCAGGATGCCCTTCTCCCGCAGCCATCCGGCCGGGAAGGCGATGCCCGCCTGGAAGAACACCCAGACGCTCAGGATCCAGAAGGTGTTGCTCTGGGTCCAGCCGTGCGCTTCCGAGAGCGTGTCCTCGGCCGAGCCGTACGCGTACTCGGACACGCTGATGGCCATCATCGCGACCCACGGCAGATAGACCATCAGCTTCCGGCTGTGGCCCAGGATGTCGCGGTCGGTCTCGCCGATGCGGTACGTGCGTCCCTTGCTGTCCTGCACTTCACGGAAGGGGAGTACCCCTTCCGGTTGTTCTCCTGTGCTCATGTCGTCCCCTTGGCTTCGAAGGAACCCGGCCAGCGCCCCCTGTCCAAACTCTTCGTGCTCCGGGAAACGTGGGTGGCTAGGTCAGCAGCCCCGCGGACCGGGCCCAGCGGTACTTGGCCCCCAGGACGGCCACCGGCTTCTCGGTGGTGTACGGATACGCCACGACCCCGTGCTCGAAGAGGTATGCGCACGCCTCCTCGACCTCGGTGTCGCCCGCGAGCGAGGCCACCACCGGTTTGGCGATGCCCTGCGCGCGGAACTCCTCGACGACCCGCGCGGTCAGCTCGGCGAACACCATCGGCGGGGTGACGATGGTGTGCCAGTAGCCCAGCACCAGGGAGTGGATCCGCGGATCCGCCAGCCCCAGCCGGATGGTCGCCTCGTAGGTGGACGGCGGTTCACCGCCGGTGATGTCCACCGGGTTCCCGGCCGCGCCGAACGGCGGGATGAAGCGGCGGAAGGCGGCGTCCAGATCCTCGGGGATCTCCATCAGGGACAGCCCGTTGTCGACGATCGCGTCCGACAACAGCACCCCCGAACCCCCGGCGCCGGTGATGATGACGACGTTGTCACCCTGTGGTGTGGGCAGCACCGGCAGCGCCCGCGCGTACTCCAGCATCTCGTTGAGACCCGGCGCCCGGATCACCCCGGCCTGCCGCAGGATGTCGTCGTAGACCGCGTCATCCCCGGCCAGCGCGCCGGTGTGGGAGCCGGCCGCCTTGGCGCCCGCCGCCGTACGGCCCGCCTTGAGGACCACCACCGGCTTCCTGGGCACCGTGGCCCGCGCCGCCTCCACGAAGGCCCGGCCGTCCTTGAGGTCCTCCAGGTGCATCGCGATGCACTGGGTGTGGTCGTCCTCGCCGAACCAGGTCAGCAGATCGTCCTCGTCCACATCCGACTTGTTGCCCAGGCCGACGATGGCCGAGACACCGGTCTTGGTCGTCCGGGCGAAGCCCAGGATGGCCATCCCGATGCCACCGGACTGCGAGGTGAGCGCCACCGGCCCCTTGACGTCGTACGGGGTGCAGAAGGTGGCGCACAGATCCTGCCAGGTGGAGTAGTAGCCGTAGATGTTCGGCCCCAGCAGCCGCACCCCGTGCTCCTCGCCGATCTCCACGATCCGCCGCTGGAGCTCGTGTTCACCGGTCTCGGCGAAGCCGGACGGGATCAGCACGGCGTTCGGGATGCCCTTGCGGCCGACCTCCTCCAGCGCGGCGGGCACGAACTTCGCGGGGATCGCGAAGACCGCCACATCCACCTCGCCGGGGACGTCCGTGACGCTCTTGTACGCCTTGCGGCCCAGGATGTCGTCGGCCTTGGGGTTCACCGGGTGGATCTCCCCGGGGAAGCCGCCGTCGATGAGGTTGCGCATCACCGAATTGCCGATCTTGCCGTGCTCGTTGGAGGCGCCGACCACCGCCACCGAACGCGGCTGCATCAGCCGGCGCATCGAGCCCAGGATCTCCTCGCGCGTATAGCGGCGGCGCTCCTGCGGGGCGGGGTCCCCGATCAGCAGCCGCACATCGGCGGCCAGCACCCCGCTCGCGGTGGCGAACACCGGGTTGAGATCGACCTCCGTGATCTCGGGGAAGTCCGCCACCAGCCGGGAGACACGCACGATCAGATCGGCGAGCGCCGCCCGGTTCACCGCCTCCCCGCCGCGCACCCCGCGCAGCACCTCGGCGGCGCGGATCCCGTCCAGCATCGACAGCGCCTCGTCCTCGCTGGCCGGGGCCAGCCGGAAGGTGATGTCCTTCAACACCTCCACCAGCACCCCGCCGAGCCCGAACGCCACCACCTTGCCGAAGGTGGGATCGGTGACCGCGCCGACGATGACCTCCTGGCCGCCCTCCGGGACCATCTGCTGCACCTGGACGCCCTGGATCCGGGCCTCGGCGTCGTACGCACGGGCGTTGTCGACGATCGAGGTGAACGCGCTCCGCACCTCGGCGCAGGACGTCAGCCCCACCCGGACCCCGCCCGCGTCGGTCTTGTGCAGGATGTCCGGGGACACGATCTTGAGGACGACGGGGAAGCCGATCCGGTCGGCGAGCGCCACCGCCTCGTCGGCGGTTTCCGCCAGCCCCTCGGCCGGGGTCGGGATGGAGTACGCGTCGGTGATCCGCTTCCCCTCGGGAGCGGTCAGTGCCGTGCGCCCCTCGGCGCGGGCGGCGTCCAGCACCGCGCGCACGGCAGCATTGTCATACGTCACCGTCAGATCACTCCGTTCGTCTTGAGCAGTCGCACTTCCTCGTCGCCGAGCCCCAGCTCCCCGACGTACACCTCTTCGTTGTGCTCACCCAGCAGCGGGGAGCGCTCGACCTGGACCGGGGAGTCGGAGAGCTTCAGCGGGGAGCCGACCGTGGTGAAGGAGCCGCGCTCGGGGTGGTCGACTTCGACGATCATCTCGTTGGCCGCGAGCGACGCGTCCTCGATGATCTCCTTGGTGGACAGGATCGGCCCGCACGGGATGTTCTCGGCCGTGAGCTGCTCCAGCACCTGCCACTTCGGCAGGGTGCTGCTCCACTCCTCGATCAGCTGGAACATCTTGGCCAGCTTCGGCAGCCGCGCCTCGGGCGCGGCCCACTCCGGGTCCTCGGCCAGTTCGGGGCGGCCGATGAGCCGGGTGATGGGCTCCCAGCCGACCGGCTGCACGATGACGTAGACGTAGTCGTTGGGCCCGCCGGGCGCGCATTTCACCGCCCAGCCGGGCTGGCCGCCACCGCTGGCGTTGCCGCTGCGCGGCACCTCGTCGCCGAAGTCCTCATTCGGATACTCGGCGAGCGGTCCATGCGCCAGCCGCTGCTGGTCGCGCAGCTTGACCCGGCACAGATTGAGCACCGCGTGCTGCATCGCCACATTCACCCGCTGGCCGCGGCCGGTGTGGGTGCGCTGGTAGAGCGCGGCGAGGATGCCCGCCACGCAGTGCACCCCGGTGCCGGAGTCGCCGATCTGGGCGCCGGTGGCCAGCGGCGGTCCGTCCTCGAAACCGGTCGTGGACATCGACCCGCCCATGGCCTGCGCGACCACCTCGTACGCCTTGAACTTGGTGTACGGGCCGTCGCCGAACCCCTTGATCGAGGCGTAGACCAGCCGGGGGTTGATCTCCTGGATGCGCTCCCAGGTGAATCCCATGCGGTCCACGGCGCCCGGACCGAAGTTCTCCACCAGGACGTCGCTGCGGCGGATGAGCTCGGTCAGGATCTCCTTGCCGCGTTCGCTCTTGGTGTTGAGGGTGATGCTCCGCTTGTTGCAGTTGAGCATCGTGAAGTAGAGCGAGTCCACATCCGGGAGATCGCGCAGCTGTTTGCGGGTGATGTCGCCGGTGGTGTTCTCCAGCTTGACCACATCCGCGCCGAGCCAGGCGAGCAGCTGGGTGGCGGAGGGACCGGACTGCACATGCGTCATGTCGAGGACGCGGATGCCCGTCAGAGCTTGATTGGCCTCAAGTGCCTGGGACATGGTGGCGCCTCCCTACTTGTACATGGTCTGGTTCATGGTTCCGGGGGCGTACGCGTCCGGGTCCACCCAGACGTTGATCAGCGACGGCTTGCCGGACTCGCGGGCGCGGCGCAGTGCCGGGCCGATGTCCGCCGGGTCGCGGACCTCCTCGCCGTGGCCGCCGAGCATCCGGGCGAACTGGTCGTAGGGCACATCGCCCAGGGTGTTTCCGACCCGCTCGCGCTGCTCGCCGTACTTGGCCTTCTGGCCGTAACGGATCTGGTTCATCGAGGAGTTGTTGCCGACGATGCCGACGAACGGCAGGTCGAAGCGGACCAGCGTCTCGAAGTCCCAGCCGGTCAGGGAGAAGGCGCCGTCGCCGAAGAGCGCCACCACCTCCTTGTCGGGGCGGGCCTTCTTGGCGGCCATCACGAACGGCACCCCGACGCCGAGCGTCCCCAGCGGGCCCGGGTCCATCCAGTGGCCGGGCGACTTGGGCTGGATCACCTGACCGGAGAAGGTGACGATGTCGCCGCCGTCGCCGATGTAGATCGAGTCCTCGGTGAGGAAGTCGTTGATCTCGCTGACCAGGCGGTACGGATGGATGGGGGAGGCGTCGGAGCGGAGGTTGGGCAGCCGCTTCTCGATCGCCTTCTGCTCGGCGGCCCGCAGCTCGTCCAGCCACTCCTTGCGCTTGCCCGCGCCGCCGTTGATGCGGCCGGAGGCGGCCTGGGTGACGGCGGAGAGGATCAGCCCCGCGTCGCCCACGATGCCCAGGTCGATGTCCCGGTTCTTGCCGACCGTGCGGTAGTCGAGGTCGATCTGGACCACGGTGGCGTCGGGGGAGAGCCGCTTGCCGTAGCCCATCCGGAAGTCGAAGGGCGTGCCGACGATGATGATGAGGTCGGCGTTGGAGAAGGCGTAGCGGCGGGAGAGCTGGAAGTGGTGCGGATCGCCGGGCGGCAGTGTGCCGCGCCCCGCGCCGTTCATGTACGCGGGCACATTGAGGGTGCGCACCAGCTCGATGGCCGAGCCGGTGGCGCGGGTGGTCCACACCTGGCTGCCCAGCAGGATCGCCGGCTTCTCGGCCTGGACCAGCAGATCGGCCAGCTTCTGGACGGACTCGGGGTCCCCGGCGGCGCGGGTGGAGGCGCGGTAGTGCCCCGCCAGGGGGACGCGCGCCTTGTCCACCGGCACCTTGGCGTCCAGCACATCCCGCGGGATCTCCAGGAAGGAGGGGCCGGGGGCGCCGTGGAAGCACTCGCGGAAGGCCATGGAGACCATGTCGGCGGCGCGGGCGGTGTCCGGGACGGTGGCGGCGAACTTGGTGATCGGCGCCATCATGTCCACATGGGGAAGGTCCTGGAGGGACCCCATCTTGTGCTGGGTGTGGGCTCCCTGGCCGCCGATGAGCAGCATGGGTGACTCGGCGCGGAAGGCGTTGGCGACGCCGGTGACCGCGTCGGTGGTGCCGGGGCCGGCGGTGACGACCGCGCAGCCGGGCTTGCCGGTGATCCGGGCGTAGCCGTCGGCGGCGTGGGCGGCGACCTGTTCGTGGCGTACATCGATGACGTCGATGCCCTCGTCGACACAGCCGTCGTAGATATCGATGATGTGGCCGCCGCAGAGGGTGTAGATGACCTCGACGCCTTCTGCTTTGAGTGCTTTGGCGACCAAGTGCCCGCCGGAAATGAGGTCCTGGCTGTCGTCGGGCATGGCGAATCGCGTCCCTTCGTAGGGGTCGGTACGGCCTTGCAAGTGGATTGCATACAGTCGACGTTATCCTGTATGAACTTTGTTATCCCACCATCGGCCGAGCGATGTCCAGGGGGCGTGCGCCACTCGTTCGAACCAGCGCCGGACCAAGCGCTGTTGACGGACCATCAGGGAGCTGACACATGGACCTCTATGAACATCAGGCACGGGAACTCCTTCACCACAACGGCGTGCGGGTGCCGAGAGCCGAAGTCGTGGACTCGGCCGAGGCCGCCCGCGCGGCCGCCGAACGGCTGGGCGGACGTGTCGTCATCAAGGCCCAGGTGAAAACCGGCGGCCGGGGCAAGGCCGGCGGGGTGAAGCTCGCCGACGACCCGGTGGCCGCCGAGGAGACCGCACGGCGGATCCTCGGCATGGACATCAAGGGCCACACCGTGCACCGGGTGATGGTCGCCGAACCCGTCGAGGTGGAACGGGAGCTGTACCTCGGCTTCGCCCTGGACCGGGCCGCGGGCCGCTTCCTGGCCATCGCCTCCGTCGAGGGCGGTATGGAGATCGAGGAGGTCGCGGCGCGCCGTCCCGAGGCGGTGGCCCGGATCCCCGTCGATCCGGCCGAGGGGGTGACCGAGGCGAAGGCCGCCGAGATCGCCATCGCCGGGGGACTGCCGCGGGAGGCGGCCGGGACCATCCGCCGGCTGTGGACCGTCCTGATCGCCCAGGACGCCCTGCTGGTCGAGGTCAACCCACTGGTGGTGACCCGCGACGGCGCGATCGTGGCCCTGGACGGCAAGGTCACCCTGGACGACAACGCCAGCTTCCGGCAGCCGTCATGGGACGACGGCGACGACCGGTCCCGGGATCCGCTGGAGGCGAGGGCCGCGGCGGTCGGGCTCGGCTACGTCAAACTCGACGGCCAGGTGGGTGTCATCGGCAACGGCGCGGGCCTGGTGATGTCCACCCTGGACGTGGTCGCGGGCTGCGGCGCCCGCCCCGCCGACTTCCTCGACATCGGCGGTGGCGCCTCGGCCCAGGTGATGGCCGACGGGCTCTCCCTCGTCCTCGACGACCCGGATGTGCGCTCCGTCCTGGTCAATGTCTTCGGCGGCATCACCGCCTGCGACGCGGTGGCCGACGGCATCGTGCGCGCCCTGGACACCGTCCCCCTCACCAAACCGCTCGTCGTCCGGCTCGACGGCAACAACGCCGCACGTGGCCGAGCCATTCTTGGCCAATTGGCTCATCCACTCGTCCACCAGGCCGACACCATGGACGGCGCCGCAGCGCGCGCCGCCGAACTCGCCGCGACCGCCGCATAAGGGGGCTCCTCGCATGGCCATCTTCCTCACCAAGGGCAGCAAGGTCATCGTCCAGGGCATGACCGGCGCCGAAGGCATGAAGCACACCCGGCGCATGCTCGCCGCCGGCACCGATGTCGTCGGCGGTGTCAATCCGCGCAAGGCCGGGACCCAGGTCGACTTCGACGTCCGTACGGTGCCCGTCTTCGGCTCCGTGTCCGAGGCCATGGACACCACCGGCGCCGATGTGAGCGTGCTCTTCGTCCCGCCGCCGCACGCCAAGGCCGCCGTCATCGAGGCCGCCGACGCGCGGATCCCGCTCGCCGTCGTCATCACCGAGGGCATCCCGGTCCATGACGCGGTCGCCTTCCAGGCGTACGCGCGGGCCCGCACCACCAGGGTCATCGGCCCGAACTGCCCCGGTCTGATCTCCCCGGGCCAGTCCAACGCGGGCATCATCCCCGCCGACATCACCAAACCCGGCCGGATCGGGCTGGTCTCCAAGTCCGGCACCCTCACCTACCAGCTGATGTACGAACTGCGCGACATCGGCTTCTCCACCTGCGTGGGCATCGGCGGCGACCCCGTCATCGGCACCACCCACATCGACGCGCTGGCCGCCTTCGAGGCCGACCCCGAAACCGACCTGATCGTGATGATCGGCGAGATCGGCGGTGACGCCGAGGAGCGCGCCGCGCGGTACGTCGCCGACCACGTCACCAAGCCGGTCGTCGGCTACATCGCGGGCTTCACCGCCCCCGAGGGCAAGACGATGGGCCACGCGGGCGCCATCGTCTCCGGCTCCTCGGGCACCGCCGCGGCCAAGAAGGCGGCGCTGGAGGCGGCGGGAGTGAGAGTGGGAGCGACCCCCACGGAGACCGCCGGGCTGGTATTGGCCCTTCTGGCCGAAACAACCGGCAACCGCGCGTGATGTGAGCCATACCCGATCCGCGATCGGCTCCCCGTCACGCCCGGTGCCACTACGTTCCTCCCCGTACGCGGACGCTTGCCGTACGCGGACGCTTGCTGTGCGTGGACGCATGCCGTACGGGCGATCCCGCCGTACGGGCGTCCCCGCCGTACGAACCGCCACATCCCGCCCCGCCTGTGCAACGAGAGCGGAGATCACCGATGGCACCCACCCTCACCCTCAAGCCCGGAACCGCCTGGGGCGACGCCTGGCAGCGCTGCCTCGCCGTCGCCCCGGAGGCGTTCCAGGACGACCGAGTCCTCAACCTCTGGGACGGTACCTGGCATCGCGACGGCCGGGCCCTCCCCGCCACCACCCCCGTGGACGGCACCCCGATCGCGGGCCCGCCGCGGCTCGACGCCACCACCGCCCACCAGGCCGTACGCGCCTCCCTCGACCAGCACCGCCGCTGGCGCCATATCGCACTCGCCGAGCGCCGGGCGCGGGTGTCCGCCACCCTCGACGCGCTCTGCGAGCACCGGCAGCTGCTCGCCCTCCTGCTGGTCTGGGAGATCGGCAAGCCCTGGCGGCTTGCCCAGGCCGATGTGGACCGGGCCATCGACGGCGTCCGCTGGTACGTCGACGAGATCGACCGCATGGCCGAGGGCCGCACCCCGCTGCCCGGCCCGGTCTCCAACATCGCCAGCTGGAACTACCCGATGAGCGTCCTCGCCCACGCCATGCTCGTCCAGGCGCTGGCCGGCAACGCCGTCATCGCCAAGACCCCCACCGACGGCGGGCTGGCCTGCCTCACCCTCGCCTGCGCGCTCGCCGCTCGCGAGGGCATCCCGGTCACCCTCCTCAGCGGCAGCGGCGGTGAGCTCTCCGAGGCGCTGGTCCGCTCGCCCGAGATCGGCTGTGTCTCCTTCGTCGGCGGCCGCGACACCGGCGCCGGGGTCGCCACCGCCGTCGCCGACCTCGGCAAACGCCACATCCTCGAGCAGGAGGGGCTCAACGCCTGGGGCATCTGGAACTTCACCGACTGGGACGCCCTCGCCCCACTGATCCGCAAGACCTTCGACTACGGCAAGCAGCGCTGCACCGCCTATCCGCGCTTCGTCGTCCAGCGCTCGTCCTTCGACGCCTTCCTCTCCGTCTACCTCCCGGCGGTCCGCTCCATCCGCGTGGGCCACCCCCTCGCGGTGGAGCACCCCTCCGACAACCTCCCCGATCTGGACTTCGGCCCCCTGATCAACGCCGCCAAGGCCAAGGAGCTCACCGACCAGGTGAGCGAGGCCATCGACCGCGGCGCCGTCCCCCTCCACCGCGGCGACCTCGCCGACGGCCACTTCCTCCCCGGCCAGGACCTCTCCGCCTACACCGCCCCCGTCACCCTCCTCAACCCGCCCTCGACCTCCCCGCTGCACCACGCCGAGCCCTTCGGCCCGGTCGACACCCTCGTACTGGTCGACACCGAGGCCGAACTGCTCGCCGCCATGAACGCCAGCAACGGCGCCCTCGTCGCCACCCTCTCCTGCGACGACCCCGCCACCTACGACCGGCTGGCCCCCCAGATCCGCGCCTTCAAGACCGGCCACGGCAAGCCCCGTTCCCGCGGCGACCGCGATGAGCTCTTCGGCGGCTTCGGCGCCTCCTGGCGCGGCGCCTTCGTCGGCGGCGACCTGCTGATCCGAGTCGTCACCGAGGGCCCCGCCCCCGAACGCCTCCCCGGCAACTTCCCCGACTACCACCTGATGCCCACCTGATCACCCAGCGTGCCCACCCCCACGTCCCCCCAGGTCGGCGCGGGGGTGGGCGCCCGGCATACGCAGGTGAAACGCACTCCGAAACCTTGGTATCGTGGTCCATGTCGCCGCGGCCAGCCGCGGGACACACCTGGTCCGGGTGGCGGAATGGCAGACGCGCTAGCTTGAGGTGCTAGTGCCCTTTATCGGGCGTGGGGGTTCAAGTCCCCCCTCGGACACATACTGATGGCGATACGGCGATGAGGGCCTCGACCTTACGGTCGCGGTCCTCGTTGTGTGTTCGTAGCTGATGGTGATGCCGAGGGCGTCGTAGAGCGGTCTCCTTGTCTCTTTGCGCGTCGTTGATCCATTGGGTGACGACGGTGGGGTCGGCTCCGGCTTCGAGGGCTGCTTGGTAGCGGGCGAGTCGTCGCTCGCAGTTCTTGATCGCCTGGCGTGCCTGAGTCTGCTCCGGCGTACGAGTTTCCGCGGTGCTTGCCGCGGCGCTGGCGTGGGCGAGTGCTTCGATGGTGGCGGTGAGCCGGTCGGAGGCGAAGGCCCGAGCGATCCACTGGTCCAGGGCCTTGCACACGATGTCTTCCCGCAGGTACACGGTGCGAGGGTGGGTGAGGTCGGGGTAGAGGGCCTGTTCCTGGGCGTTGAATCCGCAGCGGTAGTAGACGTGGTTGTGGATGGTCGCGGGCTGCATCTTGCGCCCTGCTGTCCGCCGGCAGATAGGGCACTCCCAGGGCGTGAGCGCCGTATCCGGCTCTATGGCGGAGTGGCGAGACGGTCGGCTGGGCGAGGAAACAGTGTGCCAAGCAGGGGCTGGCGACTATCGGTCCCGACGGGCGCAGGAGGCGGTGCGCGCGGCCGACTACGGAAGCGGACAGCGAGGGTGACGCTCGCCGCGGGCGTGGAGGCGCGGCCGATGATCACCCAGGGCTGGCAGAATACTTCGTAGCCCGATATATACTCGACGCATGACACGCCAGAACCCGTCCTTGACGGAACCGCAGTACTTCATCCTTGCTTCGCTCATGAATGGTCCGTTGCACGGTTACGGCATCATCAAGGCTGCCGAGCGGGCCACCGACGGGCGGCTCCGGATCGCTGTCGGCACTCTCTACGGCGCGCTGGAGCGGTTGGAGCGGGCCGGGCTGTTGGCCGCCGACCATGAGGAGATCGTGGACGGGCGGGCGCGGCGCTACTACCGGCTCACCGAGGGCGGCACCGAGGCGCTCGGCCGGGAGGCGCTGCGGATGCAGCAGGCGGCGGCTGTCGTCATCGGACGCTCGCGGGATGCCGGAGCGGCTCCGGCATGAACCGTTTGCTGCTTGTGGCCTATCCCAAGTCCTACCGTTCCCGGCAGGGGGAGGAGTTGCTGGCCTGCCTGGCCGAGGCGTATCCCGGCCGTTCCTGGCCCCCGCCGCGGGAAGTTGCCGCCTTGGCGTGTGCCGGGGTGCAGGCCCGCGCCCGTGCCGTCGTCGACGACGCGGCTCGTCCGTGGTGGCTGGACGGCATCCATTTGGCCGCCCTGGCCCTCGCCGCGCTGGCGCTGGTTCCGTACCTACAGGACGTGTGGCACTGGGCACTGCACATCGACCCCGGACAGCATGCCATCGCTTTCCACTTCTCCGGCTGGTATCCGTGGGCCGGAGGTCCCACGCGGATACGGCTGCTGCCCTACGGGCTGCTCCCGCTGGGTTGCCTGATCGCTCTGCTGCGTGGCAGAGCGTGGATCGCGCTGCCGGCCGCGGCAGCCATGATCTGGGCCGGCGCCACGACCCACGGCCGCACCCTCTTCGGCAGCGAGGGCAAGGCGGGCTTGAGCTACTACGGGTTGGGCGCCCCGCTGACGGCCCGTGACCTGGTGCTCTCGGGGACACTGTGCGCCGCGTGCGCCGTGCTGGCGCTCTGCCGTCCCAGCCGCCTGCGACGCCACTCCTACCGCTGGCTGGCTCCTGTCGTGCTCGCCATGTTCATGGCCGGGGGCCTGCACATCATCTCCGTCAGTCCGGCTTTCCAGCGCGGCCTGTTCGTCCTCGAAGTCACCGCGCTGCTCGGCGCGTGGGTTGCGACGGCGGCCACCGGCGACCACCGGTGGCTGATCCCCGTCGCGGCGATCGCGTTCATCCGCACGCAGGCGATCGTCGTCCAGCCGGACGCGTTCATGCAGTCCCTTCCGGACCTGGTCGTTTTCCTCCTGCTGATCGCGCCCCTCCCCGCCCTGGCGATCACCGCCCAGCGCCGACAGGGGCACGCACTCCCCGAATAGAAGCGGCCCCCCGGTGGGTCGGCCGAGCCCGGCGGCCCACGTCGTGCCACAAGACGTGCGTGACCTAACTCCCCTCAACGGAAGAAACAGAGCGATGACTCAGCACGATTCTCCGGCCCTGCCCACGCACCGTCCGGGGGCCTCAAGGCAGGGCCCCGCCGATCCCAGCCCGTCGCGTACGACACGGCCGTGGATGCCGGCTCTGCTCTACACCCTGGGGTTCCTGACGCTCTACCTGCTCGCCATCTGCACCCCGTGGGGGCAACGAGCTGAGAACGCCCTGTTTGGTCTCGGTTCAGAGGGCAGCGAAGACGCATGGATCTACCCCCTGTCAGGATCGGCCTACGGCTCGACGCCCCTGCCGCCGCTGGAATTGAGCGCCAAGCCCACCCTGATGGTGGGCCTGGCCGTCATCGTGGTCCTCACCCTGGTGCGGCGGTGCTGGTGGCCGGGGTGCGCGGCGCTCGGCGTCGTCATTCTCACGACCGGAGGCAAGGAGGTGCTCAAATCGACCCTGCCCCGCCCCGATCTGGTGGGCGCGCCCGAGAATCTCCTTGATCAGGGTTTCCCCAGCGGGCACACCGCCATCCCCGCCGCGCTGACTCTCGCCGCCGTCCTCGTGGTTTCCCCCCGCATCCGCCCCTACATCGCCACGGCCGGTGTGCTGTGGCTCGCCTGCATCGCCGCCGCCAGCGCCACCATGGGCGGCCACCGGCCCAGCGAAGTGCTGGGGGCCACACTGTTGGCCTGTGCCTGTTACGGCCTCGCAACCTGGCTGCTGCCGCCGGCCGCCGCGCCAGGTGCCACGCGAAGCCCCCGTGCGCTGCCCGTCATCACCTTGACGGTGGCATTGGCCATCGCCCTCGTTTCCGGCGCTCGGAACGACACCCTCACAAGGTCACTGGTCTCCGCGGCGACGGCCTTCATATGTGCGGCCCTGGTCTGGTACGCCGCAGTCGGGCGGCCCGCACACACCGCACGCCGCACACGCCCCGCACTGGGTTGACCAATTCGGAGCTGGCCGGCTGCCTCGCCCGGTTCGCCCACACCTGCGCGGTCGTCTCCAAGCCCTGCGTGCCGGCCGGGAGCCGTGGCCGGCTGTCGACCCCAAGGGGTACGTGGGAGATCCTGCCTACGATGGCGGCATACTGCTGAAGTCCCGCGCGCTGACGCTCCTTGAAGCGGATGACCTGCGCAAGGCTGTCCACCGCGTCTTGGACGTCTTCGCCGAGGCCGCTGAACTCGACCGTGAACTCGCCCAGCGGTGGGCCCGGTTCCATGCCGTCCAGGCTGCGTTGTCCGCCGTTCAGCCTCTTCCGACTTCCGACTTCCGACACGCGAAACGCACTCCGCTCGCCGCGGCGCGACTCACTGGGGGAGATTCGCCTGCACCGCTGCGGTGTGCGTCCCCAGTCCCAAGGCAGCGGCCAGGGCGAGGTCTCCGGGTACGTCGATGTCCAGTCGGGCGCCAGGGACCCCGGAGTGCGCGATCTCGTAGGCGCCGTTTGCCGCATGCCGTGCGCGTGAGGCGCCTTCGAAGCCGGGCAGAAGGAATGACGGGTCCTGTGCGGTCAAGATCGTGGACCCATGGCCCCTATGGTCGGCGAGGACGGCACGAGGGCGACGGCCGGCCTCGGCCAGAACACTCGCCAGTTCGCGCGGCTTCAACGCCGGGAGGTCTGCCGCGACTACAGCCACCGGGCCGGTACGGACACCGGTACCGTGGTCGGCTGCTGCTGCGGCACCCAGGCGAGCGGCGGCGTTGAGACCGCCGACCGAGGCTTCGTGGATCCCTTCGGCACCGGCCCCGGCGGCGAGGGCGTGGGCCTCCGGATCAGCGGTCACGACGATCAGTCTGCACACCTCCGGGGTGTGGAGAATGGCGTCCATCGTGTCCAGGAAGACGGCCCGGGCGATGTCCCGCCTGGCGGCACCCGCCCACGACCCGAGACGGCTCTTGCCCAGGGCGAACGGCTTGACCGGCAACAGCACGGTCCAGCGGCTGCCTGGTGAGCCGGACATCATCACGCGTCCAGGACCGGGAGCAGCTCCGGGAGGTGCCCGTCGGAGGCATCGGCGGCCCGCCTGCGCTCCTCCGGGACCTCCCCGTACAGCGTGGTCCGCGGCCTGGCCGGGCGCCCCGCCGCCTCCGCCACCGAGACCAGGTCCCGGACCGACTTGTAGGAGCCGTAGGAGGACCCCGCCATCCGGGAGATGGTCTCCTCCATCAGGGTGCCGCCCAGGTCGTTGGCGCCGGACCGGAGCATATCGGCTGCGCCCTCTGCGCCCAGTTTGACCCAGCTCGTCTGGATGTTGGGGATGTGAGGGTGGAGCAGCAGCCGGGCCATGGCGGTCACCGCGCGGTTGTCGCGGACGGTGGGGCCGGGGCGGGAGATGCCGGCCAGGTAGACGGGGGCGTTGGTGTGGACGAAGGGGAGGGTGACGAACTCGGTGAAGCCGCCGGTCCGTTCCTGGAGGCGGGCCAGGGTGCGCAGGTGGCCGAGCCAGTGGCGGGGCTGGTCGACGTGGCCGTACATCATCGTGGACGAGGAGCGGATGCCCACTTCGTGGGCGGTGGTGATGACCTCGATCCAGGTGGCGGCGGGCAGTTTGCCCTTGGTGAGGACCCAGCGGACCTCGTCGTCGAGGATCTCGGCGGCCGTGCCGGGGACGGAGTCCAGGCCGGCCTCCTTCGCGGCGGTCAGCCACTCCCGGATCGACAGGCCGGTGCGGGTGGCGCCGTTGACGACCTCCATCGGTGAGAAGGCGTGCACGTGCATCCCGGGCACCCGGCTCTTCACCGCCCGGGCGATGTCGAAGTACGCGGTGCCCGGTAGGTCCGGGTGGATGCCGCCCTGCATGCACACCTCGACCGCGCCGACCTCCCATGCCTGCTGGGCGCGGTCGGCGACCTGGTCCAGGGAGAGGGTGTAGGCATCGGCGTCGGTGCGGCGCTGGGCGAAGGCGCAGAAGCGGCAGCCGGTGTAGCAGACGTTGGTGAAGTTGATGTTGCGGGTGACGATGTACGTGACGTCGTCGCCGACTGCTGAGCTGCGTACGTCGTCGGCGATCCGGCACAGCGCGTCCAGAGCGAGCCCGTCGGCGTGCAGCAGGGCCAGCGCCTCGGCGTCGGTGAGCCGGGTCGGGTCGTCGGCGGCGGTGGCCAGCGCCTGGCGGACGTCGGTGTCGATGCGCTGGGGGACCATCCCGGGGGCGGCGGCCTCGCGCAGGGCGCCCCAGTCGCCGTACACCTCGTCGAAGTCGTCGCGGCGGTCGCCGGTGCGGCCCTCGGTGTCGATGGTGCGGTGCAGGTCGGTGCGGCCGGAGGCGGTGAACGCCTCATCGGGCTCCTGCCAGGGCCGCCCCTCCACCACCGCGGCCTCGCGGACGAGTCCGGTCTCCGGGTCGGCGAGGGCGGTGACGTGCGGGAGCAGGCGCGGGTCCAGCCAGGGCTCGCCGCGCCGGACGAACTCCGGGTAGACGCAGAGACGTTCCCGCAACTCGAAGCCGGCCGCGAGGGAACGCCGGGCTAGTTCCTCGATCTTCGGCCAGGGGCGTTCGGGGTTGACGTGGTCGATGGTGAGCGGGGAGACGCCGCCCCAGTCGTCGATGCCGGCACCGATCAGCCGCTCGTACTCGTCGTCCACCAGGTTGGGCGGCGCCTGGAGGCAGGCGGCGGGGCCCATGATGTGCCGGGCGACGGCCACCGTGGCGACCAGCTCGTCCAGTTCCGCGTCGGGCATGCCGCGCATCGCGGTGTCCGGCTTGGCGCGGAAGTTCTGGATGATCAGTTCCTGGACGCCGTGGTAGGCGCGGGCGACCCGGCGCAGTGCGAACAGCGACTCGGCGCGCTCCTCGTACGTCTCGCCGATGCCGATGAGGATGCCCGAGGTGAACGGCACCGAGGAGCGGCCGGCGTCCTCCAGGACCCGCAGCCGTACCGCCGGTTCCTTGTCCGGGGAGCCGTGGTGCGGGCCGCCGGGCTCCGACCACAGCCGGGTCGCCGTCGTCTCCAGCATCATGCCCATTGATGGCGCGACCGGCTTCAGGCGCTTGAAGTCGGTCCAGGTCAGCACGCCGGGGTTGAGGTGCGGCAGCAGGCCGGTCTCCTCCAGGACACGGACGGAGATCGCCCGTACGTAGGCGAGGGCGTCGTCGTAGCCGTGCGCGTCGAGCCACTCACGGGCCTCGGGCCAGCGGTCCTCCGGCTTGTCGCCGAGGGTGATGAGGGCTTCCTTGCAGCCCAGCGCGGCGCCCTTGCGGGCGATGTCCAGGACCTCGTCCGGGGAGAGGAACATGCCGTGGTCGGCCCGGCGCAGCTTGCCGGGGATGGTGACGAAGGTGCAGTAGTGGCAGGTGTCGCGGCAGAGGCGGGTGAGAGGGATGAAGACGCTCTTGGAGTACGTGATCACGCCGGGGCGGCCGGCCGCTTCGAGACCCGCGTCGCGTACCCGGGCGGCGGAGGCGGCGAGGTCGACCAGGTTCTCGTCGCGCGCTTGGAGCAGCACGGCCGCCTCGGCGACGTCGAGGGCCACTCCGTCCCTGGCTCTTTTCAGCGCCCGGCGCAGGGAGTTCGCAGTAGGGGCCACGGTCGGTTCTCCAGATCTCGTACGTGTCCGCGGGGCGAGCGGTTCCGCCTCGCGGGGGTTTTCCTGGTGGTGGGGCGGAT
Source organism: Streptomyces malaysiensis subsp. malaysiensis (assembly GCF_040653035.1). Classification (NCBI taxonomy): domain Bacteria; kingdom Bacillati; phylum Actinomycetota; class Actinomycetes; order Kitasatosporales; family Streptomycetaceae; genus Streptomyces; species Streptomyces malaysiensis. Next base: position 148,739 of record NZ_JBEZNG010000004.1, on the reverse strand, counting down.
CAGACCAGTGCCCGGACCGGCTTGTGGCCGGCGGACGACGCGGACGAGTCGTCCTTCTCGGCCTTGCGCTCGCCTTGCGCTCGGCGGGTCCAGGGGCCGTGATGCGGCTCGGTGCCCCTGGCCCAGGGTGGGGTGGTGCTTGACCGGCCAGGCGGAGTTCGCAGTTGGTCCCACCGGCTGCCGTTGTGCGGTTGAGGCCGGTGGGAACCGGGAGTTCGTTCACCGGGGGAGGGGTTGTCCTCTGGTCTCCGGCCCGACGAACCAGACGGTGGCGATGGCGATGACGTACATCACCACTCCGACGATGGTGGCCGCGGTGGTGATCCCACCGAGCAGGCTGATGAGCATTCCGGTGCCGAGGGTGACCAGCGCGCCGGCGATGCGCGCGGAGTTGAACACCGCGGAGATCGCTGTGGCGCGACCCGAGGTGGGGAACAGCTCGGGCATGTAGATGGGCATCCAGGCGAACTGGCCCAGGATGAAGAACCCGGCCACGGCTGCCACGGCCAGTGCCGCCTGCGGGGTGTGGACGGCGAAGAAGAAGACCGGGACGACGGCCGCGGATACGGAGTAGTAGAGGAGCATGGTGGGTTTTCGGCCCCAGCGGTCGGCCAGGTAACCGAGCAGGAGGTAGCCGGGTACGGAGGCGCCGTTGAACACCAGGCCGGCGTTGGCACCCCATCGGGTGCCCGTCTCGCCGGTGTCCTTGGCGAGTTGGGCGGTGTATGCGGGGATCCAGGCCGACACGGCGTACAGGCCGATGACCGACACGACAGTCAGCACGAGCAGCCGCAGCCCGCGACGGCGTAGGTGGGCGTGGCTGAAGACGGCGGTGAAGGGGGAGCGCAGGAGTTCCCTGTCTGCGGCTGCGACGGTGTTGCCGGCGTCGTGGGCGGCTTTGGCCTTGCGCCGCCGGTCGCGGACCGAGGTCCACATCTCCGGGTCGCGGACGGCCCGCCGTACGTAGAGGACGATGAGTGCCGGGAGCGTGCCGATCAGGAAGAGGTAGCGCCAGGCGTTGTCGCCCACGGGCTCCAGCAGGTACCAGGCCAGCGCGGCGATGACCGCGCCGACGCCGAAGCCCGACTGAAGTACTGCGGCGGCTCGTCCTCGTGAGCGGTTCGGCCAGAGTTCGCCGATCAGGGCGGTGGCGCTGCCCCACTCCGCTCCCAGTCCCATGCCGGTGATGAAGCGCAGGGCGAGCAGCCACCAGTAGTCGGGTGCGAGTGCGGTCAGACCGGTGAAGAGGGCGTACCAGAGGATGGAGAGGATGAGGGTGCGGCGTCGGCCGAGTCGGTCGGCCGCGAAGCCGGCGAGGATCCCGCCGAGCGCCCAGCCGGCGAGGGTGGCCGCAAGCAGGCCGCTGACGTAGGTGGGAAGGTCTGCCAGCTGTGCTTCGGTGCCCACCGCCACGACGGCCGTGGGGCCGACGAGGACGAGGGCGTAGGTCTCGAACCCGTCGAAGGTCCATCCCAGCCAGGACGCGAACAGCGCACGGCGGCTGCTTTTGTCGATGTGGCGCACGGCTGGGGACGGGCCGAGAGTTCTGGGGGGCGACACGTCGTTTTGCAGGTCGGACATGGTGCTCTCCTTTGAGCGGTCGCGCGACGTCGCGTGAGCGGTCGCGCGACGTCGCGACATGCCCGTTGTCAGCCGGTGACGTTGACCGGCCTGAGGACGGAGACCTCGACCGGTTTGGCGAGGAGGTCGGACAGCTGGGCGCGGTACGCCTTGTAGTGGGCCGTCGTGCGGTGCGCCTCCAGGGCTGCGGTGTCCTGGTAGCGCTCCAGGAGGACGAAGTCCGGGGCTTCCGTCTCGGTGGTGTAGAGGCCGTAGGAGCGGCATCCCGGCTCGGAGCGGGTCGGGGCGATCATTCCTTCGAGCAGGGCCTTGAGCTGCGGAGCGCGGTCTGAGGCCGGGGTGAAGCGGGCGATCACGGTCACGTGGTTCTGGTCTGGCACGGGGACTCCTTTGATTCCCGGCGGGGCTACTTGCGCCCACCGGATGTAAGACGTTATAAAACGTCTCATGACATGCGTCAAGGGTTTGGTGACCCCGCCGGCCGTGACATCCGAAGGGGGTGTTGCACGTCCGGGCCTGCTGCCGGGTTCAATACGACTTATGACATCTGACATGGGTAACGAGCCTCGCTTCGACCTGTCGGCCGCCGGATTCCGGATCGAGCGGGGCCGGACATCGGCGACGACGCAGCTGGCGGAGCAGATCAAGGCACTGATCCTCAAGCAGCAGCTGCCGCCGGGGACGCGCCTGCCCACGGAACGGGAGCTGATGGCTGAGACCGGTCTGAGCCGCATCACGGTCCGTGCCGCCGTGGGTGCACTGGAGTCGCAGGGCTGGGTGGTACGCAAGCAAGGACTGGGCACCTTCGTCTCCGAACCGGTGGACCAGGAGCTGTCCTCCGGCGTGCGCACCATCACCGAGGTCCTGCTCGAACAGGGCGTCACACCGCACATCGACGTCCTGAGCTTCGGGACCGAACCTGCTCCGCCCCACGTCGCGCAGGTCCTCGGGGAGTCCGAGGTACTGACGATCCGGCGCCGGTACGGGGATGGGGAGAAGCCGGTCGCGCTCGTCACGATCCACCTCCCGACGCGGGTGCTGGAGGCGGCCGGGCCGCTGCGCTCCGGCGAACCCGCCACCGAGACCACGTACACGATGTGGGAGCAGCGCCTGGGCGTGCGGATCGCGCAGGCCCAGCACCAGATCCACGCGGCCGCAGCTTCTCCGGACGTCGCCGCGGCGCTGGAGATCGACGAGTCCGCGCCCGTGCTCGTCCTGGAGCGGGTCAGCTACGGCCACGACGACCGCCCGCTGGAAGTCGTGGTCTTCCACTACCGCCCGGAACGCTACGGATTCACCGTCACGCTTCCCCGCGCCGTCTCGGGCGCCCCGGTCGGCATGACCGACATGACAGAAAGGCGACGTCCATGATCAACGATGATCTCTCCGGCGCAGGCCCCGCCCAGGAGGCCGGGCCCCATGTCGGGCTGATCCTGGCCCTGACCATCCGCGGCCTCGCCGTGGGCAACTATCCCGACATGGTCCGCGCCGCGCAGGCGGCCGAGTCCTACGGATTCGACTCCGTGTGGCTGTGCGACCACTTCCTGACCCTCAGCCCTGACGACTACGTCCGGGACGCGGGCATCACCGCCGGACCCGAGAGCGACGGCGATGCCCAGCGGAGCCGCTCGTCGTCGGTCCCGCTGCTCGAATGCTGGACCGCGCTGTCGGCCCTGTCCCGCGACACCACCACCGTGCGCCTGGGCACCAGTGTGCTGTGCAACTCCTACCGCTACCCCGCCGTGCTCGCCAAGATGGCCGCCACCCTCGATGTCATCTCCGGCGGCCGGCTGGACCTGGGCATGGGAGCGGGCTGGTTCCAGCAGGAGTACGAGGCATACGGCATCCCCTTCCCCCCGACCGGGGACCGGGTCACCGCGCTCGGCGAGTCACTCCAGGTGATGCGCCAGGTGTGGACACAACCGCACCCCGCCTTCCACGGCGACTTCTACAGCATCGACGGCGCGGTCTGCGACCCACCCCCGCTCCAGCAGCCCCATCCGCCCCTGTGGGTGGGCGGCGAGGGATTGCGCGTCCACCGCATCGCCGCACGGCACGCCAACGGCGTCAACGTCCGCTGGTGGCCCGCCGAGAAGTGCGCGGAGCGCCGCGCGTTCCTGGACCGTGAGTGCGAGGCGATCGGCCGCGACCCGGCGACCCTGCGCCTGTCGATCACCACCCTGCTCGCACCGACCGACTCCTCGGCACAGCAGGACGAGCTGCGTACCCGCTTCCAGTCGATTCCCGACACCGGACTGATCACCGGGACGCCGGAAGCCTGTGTCGAGCGCATCCGCGCCTACCAGGATGCCGGCATCGACCACTTCCTGTTCGCCATCCCGGACGTCGCGGACTCGGCCTATCTCGACGTCGTCGGGGAGCAGATCCTGCCCCACATCAAGCCCGCACGGCACACGCAACCCACCTGACCCAGCTGCGCGACCACGACGCCAACGACTCAACGAAGGGCTACTTCGTGACCTCCGAGACGACCGCACACAACGAGCTCACCACCATCGACGAGGCGTACCTGGGGCCGACCGCCTACATCGATTCCGACCACCCGCTCGTGGTATCCACCGCACGAGAGCTGACGGACGGTGCCACCACCGACAGCGAACGACTGGGCCGCATCTACCACTACGTCCGCGACCTGCCCTACGACATCCTCGCCTCGTTCCGCTATCTCGCCGAGGGCGAATCGGCGGCGAGCGACGTCCTCGCCCACGGCGTCGCCTTCTGCATGGGCAAGGCGAGTTCTTTCGTCGCCCTGTCCAGGGCCGCCCGCATCCCTGCCCGCATCGCGTTCCAGGCGCTCCACGCCCCGAAGATGGAATTCCTCTCACCGGAGGTCCGCACCCTGTGGGGAGGGCCGGTCGGACGGCCACTGCCGTGGCACTCGCTCGGCGAAGCCTTCCTCGACGGCCGGTGGATCAAGCTGGACGCGACCATCGACGCGCCCACCGCGACCCGTCTGGGCAAGCCCTACACCGTCACCTACGACGGCGTCACGGACATCCCGACCGTCGAGGGGCCCGTGCTGCGGGAGAACGGCAGCTACGCCGACTATCCCGCCGAAGTGGCGCGATGGTACGAGCAGGTCGCCGGCGAAGTCCTCGAAGCGCTTGCCTCGCCCGCCGCGCACGAGCGGGTCGCCGGCGACGACGTGCTGTGGAGCGGCCCCGATCCGGAGCTGGTCGGCCGCACTTCCGTCGCCTGATCCGGCCACGCGAGGAGCGCCCCGAGACACCGACCGGCGGACATGCCCGCCCTTCGCGGAACATCACGTCAACCCCCAAGGAGTGAGGCCACCATGGCCGTTCACCAGATCAACTCCGTCAACCCGGCCACCGAGGAAGTCATCGCCCAGTTCACCCCCCACTCGCCGACAGCTGTCGACGCGGCAGTCGAGCGGGCATCCCTCGCCGCCAGGAGGTGGCGGACGATACCCGTACCGGCACGGGCCGAGCACCTCGAGCGGGCCGCCGCGCTACTGCGCGCCGAACGGGACCAACTCGCCGCACTCATCACCGAGGAGATGGGCAAGCCCATCGCCGAAGCGGAAGCCGAGGTCGACAAGTCCGCCTGGTGCTGCGAGTACTACGCGACGCAGGGACCGGAACTACTGATGCACCAGCCCGTGGCAACCGGGGCCGCCCGCAGCCACGTCGCCTTCGACCCGCTGGGCCTCGTCCTGGCAGTCATGCCCTGGAACTATCCGCTCTGGCAGGTGTTCCGCTTCGCGCCGCCCGCGCTGCTGGCCGGCAACGGGATCGTGCTCAAGCATGCCTCGAACGTCCCGCGCTGCGCCCTGGCGATCGCGGACATCTGGAACCGGGCCGGCTGCCCGGACGGGCTGTTCACCACACTGCTCGTCGGCCCTGACGCGGTGCCGGACCTCATCGCCGACCCGCGCATCCACGCCCTGACCCTCACCGGCTCGACCGAAGTAGGCTCCACCGTCGCCGCGATGGCCGCCCGACACCTCAAGCCTCAGGTCCTCGAACTCGGCGGCTCCGACCCCTTCATCGTCCTCGCGGACGCGGACATCCCGGCCGCCGCGGCGGCAGCGGTCAGCGCACGCATGCTCAACACCGGGCAGAGCTGCATCTCCGCCAAGAGGTTCATCGTCGAGGAAGCAGTCGCCGAGGAGTTCACCGACGCCTTCGCTGCCGGTGTCGCCGCACTGACCGTGGGCGACCCCTTCCGCCGCGATGTGCGGATCGGCCCTCTCGCCCGGTCCGCTCTCCGCGACGACCTCGTTGACCAGGTCCAGCGCAGTACCGCAGCGGGCGCCCGTATCGTCACCGGCGGCACGGTCCTCGACGGCCCTGGTTACTTCTACGTGCCCGCTGTCCTGGACCAGGTCACCCCGACGATGGCTGTCGCAGCGGAAGAGACGTTCGGGCCGGTGGCCGCCGTCGTCTCCGCGAAGGATCCGGCCCAGGCCGTCGACATCGCCAACGCCACCGAATTCGGTCTCGGCGCCGCGCTCTGGACAACCGACCTCGAGCGCGCCGATCGCCTGATTCCCGGTATCGAGGCCGGCGCGGTGTTCGTCAACGGGATCGTCGCCTCCGATCCGCGGCTGCCGTTCGGCGGCATCAAGCGCAGCGGCTACGGACGCGAGCTGGGCGCCTTCGGACTCCGTCAGTTCACCAACGTCAAGAGCGTGTGGATCGGCCCCGCACACAACGCACAGAGCCACCCCCTCAGCGAATGACCAGCATTCTCTTCTCCCGAACCAGCCGACCGAAGGCGATCACCCATGACAGTCACTCAGCCGGACTCGCTCCCCGCCACAACAACGCACCACGAGAACACCGTCGCCATCGTCGGCGGCACCGGCGCCCTCGGTCTTGGGCTCGCCACCCGGTGGGCCCACAGCGGCGTCAACGTCCGCATCGGATCCCGGCGTGCAGAAGCGGCTCAGGGCTGCGCCGACAAACTCCCCGGAGCGGTCGGCGGGGACAACACCACAATGATCGAAGGCGCGGCGGCGGTGGTCGTCGCCGTGCCCTTCAGCGCACACGTCGAGACGATGCGCTCCATTGCGAAAGCCATCCAGCCCGGACAACTGGTCATCGACACGACCGCACCTCTTCTGCCCGTCGGCCCCCGCGGCCTGCGTCCCATCGTCCCCTGGGCCGGTTCCGCCGCCGAACAGGCCCAGGCCCTGCTGCCGGACGGCACAAGCATAGTCTCGGCTCTGCAGACGGTCAGCGCCGCCACCTTGCAGGACATCGAGCTCCGGCTGGACGAGGACGTATTGCTCTGCGGTGACCACACGGCCGACAAGACCCTGGCCGCGGACCTCATCAACCGCATCCCCGGGCTGCGCACCGTCGACTGCGGCCTGCTGGACATGAGCGGTGTCTGCGAGCGGATCACCGCCCTGCTGATCGGGATCAACAGGCGTTACAAGACCCACGCCGGCATTCGGCTCACAGGTCTCCCCGAACCTCTCGCCCGGCCAGGATTCGGCCGCTCCGCGTAACTCGGCCGTAGACCCGCACTTCTTCAGGTGTCCACGAGGCGCTGCGCGGTCGCCGACGCCGACAACGGACGCTGTGTCTCGTTTCTCCGTCAAGGCCACCGTGAGCCGTTTCAGGGCTCCCATCTGCGTGCTGCGAACATCCGGGACCAGTCACCTGACGCATATAGGGGCGCAGCGGTCGGCTGCCATACGCTGCGGCCGTACGGCGCGTGACAGCCAGCGCGGTTCACCGCCCGGTGCGTCGGACACGCCGGCGGTGTCGGCGGGGGGAGGGCGTCTGTTAGGGGGTGAGGAACATCCATGTCAGATCGTGCGCTAAGCCCCCGTCGGCCCTGGTGGGCGGCCGCCGGGGTGTCGGCGGCTGGACCGGTCCGAAGCCTTCCCACGGATAACACCCCAACATCTGCGGTGACTTGATCCGTCACCTGCGGTGACGTTCCATGGCCGCCACGCGAAGCGGCCCTGTCTGCGGCAAGGGGAAACCGTGTCCACCGTCGTGCAGCTGCCGGCCGGGAAGGCGTTGACCGTCCGGGCGGCGGCGGACGTGTTCCTTGACCCGCTCGGCAATCCGAACACGGTCCGCAACTACGGGATCGGGGTGGGCAAGACCGCCGAACAGCTCGGCGAGACTCGGCCTCTGGCCTCGGTCGCGGACGACGAGCTCGGAGAGGTCCTCGAACTGCTCTGGGGAACTGTGGCGGTCAACACCTGGAACGCTCGCCGGGCTGGAGTGCAGTCCTGGCTCGGCTGGTGTGCCGAACGTGCCTATGAGAGGCCGACGGTCCCGGCTTGGGCGAAGCGGCTGGCGGTGCCGGACTCCGAGCCCGCGGCCCGCTCGAAGATGGCCATTGACCGGCTGATCGCCCGGCGCGAGGTGCATCTGCGGGAGCGGGCCGCTCGGGATCCGCCCCACTCCGGGCTCCTGCTGGGCCGAACAGGGCAAGCCCGACCGGCTGTCGGCGACTTACCGCCGCACCCACGGCGTCACCTACTTCCATGGCTGCTACTCCGTCGGCGATGACCTGTTGTGGGGCGTCAACCGCCGCCGCAAAGGCACCGCCAACAGCCTGGACGCGCTGAAGTCAATCCGCGCGGCCCGGCTCGACGGCGCCCCGATCTACATCATTCTGGACAACCTCTCCGCCCACACCGGCGCGGACATCCGCCGCTGGGCGAAGAAGAACAAGGTCGAGCTGTGCTTCACCCCGACCTACGCCTCCTGGGCCAACCCGATCGAGGCACACTTCGGCCCACTGCGGCAGCTCACCCTGACCAACTCGAACCACCGCAGCCAGCCCACGCAGATCCGAGCCCCGCACCGCTACCTGCGCTGGCGCAACGCCAACGCCCACCACCCCGAGGTACTCGCCGCCCAGCGCAAGGAACGCGCCCGCATCCGCAGCGACAAGGGCGGTGTTCAGGAACCAGCCGACACGGCCGCCGGTCTGGTCGCCGATACGAGCCTCCTGCCCACCGGTCACGGCCCGGGCCAGGAGCACCGCCGATTCCCTCGCCCCGGGTGGAGCAACGACAACCCAGCGTTTCCCGTCATCGATACGGGTGTCCTCCAGGAGAGAGAACCCCAGCACGTCCACGTAGAAAGCGATGGCCTCGTCGTAGAAGGCAGCAATCGAGCAGCTCACGCGCGCCTGGGCAGCGGAGTACGGGCCGAGCGGCGTGCACGTCAACACAGTCGCGCCGGGAGCGACGGCTACGCCCGGCAACGGAGCCTTCGTCGATGTTCTCGCAGCGATGACGAAGGACACCCCCGCGGGGGCGCCCGTGCGCCCGATCGACATCGCCTACGCAGTTCGCTGGCTGGCCAGCGACGAAGCGGCGTTCGTCCACGGCGCAACCTTCGACATCGACGGCGGAATCGACGCCACCCGCATGAGGTAGGGCACGTCCTAAAAGGCCGTTTCCCTGCGTTACGTCGCGCAGTGAAGCACACCGCGCGACGCTGACGGCAAAGCGGCGACATGGAGTGCTCGCAAACGACCGCACTGTGCGTGAAAATCGACGACGAGTTGGTCACTGACCGCTGGTGCGGGCGGCCACCGTTGCTGTCCGACTCGGAACTGGTGTGCCTGGCCGTCGCCCAGGCGCTGTTGCAGGTGCACAACGAGGCCCGCCGGCTGCGCTTCGTCGGCCAGCGCCTCGCCACGCTCTTCCCGTACCGGCCGAAGCGCCCGGGCTACAACAAGCGGCTGCGTGCCGCGCTGCCCTTGGTCAAGCGGGTGATCCGTATGCTCGCGCGGGACACGGACTTCTGGTTGGACACGGCGTGGATCACAGACTCCACCCCGGTGCCGTGCGGGATTGCGGGTGCCGATAAATCATTCGTGCAGTTCACGCCGCGTGCTGGTGCTTGCGCAGGGCGTGGAGAAGGTGGTTGCGTCCGAGCTGCACGATCCAGTCCCCGGTGGGGTGTGCCGTGGCGCCGAGGACCCTGATACGACGGGTGGTGTGCTCGATGACGGCGAAGACGTACAGGCGCGCCCCCGTCAGCGTGCGGACTTCGAAAAGATCGCAGGCGAGAAGAGCCTCACGAGGCATTCTCCCTGGCCAGGCGCAGGACCATGGGTAGGGTGCGCGGGCGTCCGCGTCGCCTGGGTACGCAGGTTGCGGCATGGCGCCGCCTGAGCAGTTCGCGATGCCAGTGCAAGATGGTCTCGGGGCGGACCTGTGGGTGCCGGAAACTGTGTCACCCGGGGTGACCTTCGGGTTCGGGTCTGCCAGAGCACAGGAAGCCAGCGAGTGCTGTGCGGCATCATGCTGGGTCGTGGCGATACGCCTGATCTATCAGCTCGCGTGTCAGCTCTTCCGATGGCTTGCGCTGCTGGCCCGGTCGAGTGCGGCGAAAGATGTCGAGATCTTGATGCTCCGGCACCAGCTCACTGTCGCGCGACGCATCCAGCCACGGCCTCGGTTTTCCTGGAGCGATCGGGCTGTCATGGCAGCGCTGTTCCGGATGGTTTGCCGCACCGATCCCTCGGACAACGGCCACCAGACCAACTCACCAGTCCCGAACCGCCCATCGCCAGGGACAACACTCGCATTCGTCGACGCGATCGACTCGGCGGCCTTATCCACGAATATTCGCAGGTCGCATAGGGTGACACAGATTCTGGCACCCACACGCCCGGGATATCGGCCACGGCAAGCGCGATGCCAGTGACGTAACGCTGGGTGACCGAGGCTCGCGGAGTTCAGGACTCGCTGCGAGGGACGGTGGGGGTGAGCGTCCAGGAGGTGAGGAGGTCGAGTGCGTGACGGGACGGGGAGCCTGCTTCGGTGCTGTAGAGGAAGACAGCTGCTTCGGTGTCTCCGGGGAGGGCGAAGGTTTCGTACTGCACGGTGACCTCACCGACGAGCGGGTGGAGCAGTCGCTTGGATCCGTGGGTGCGCTGGTGGACGCGGTGCTGCTGCCACCAGCGGTCGAACTCTGTGCTGTTTTCCTTCAGCTCGGTGACGAGGTCCTGAGTGGGTTGGTCGTCGGGGGTACGGCCGACGTCGAGGCGGAGGTTTTCCACGGCTGCGCGGGCTTGGAGGTCCCAGTCGACGAAGAGGGTGCGGGCTTCCGGGTCGAGGAGGAGCCACCGTGTGTAGTTGCGTTGAGCTGGCGGCAGGGCGTCGAAGTCGGTGAACAGCGCCTTGGCTATCCGGTTGATGCCCAGGACGTCCGCTCGGCGTCCCAGGACCAGGGCGGGGGTGCCCTCCATGGAGTCCAGCAGCTGGTGGAGGCCGGAGCGCAAGCGTTGGACGGTTGGCGGACGTCGGCGTCGGGGAACCGCGGTGGTGGTGCCGATGAGGTCGTTGAGGTGGGCACGGCCGGCGGCGTCGAGTTCCAGTGCCTGGGCCAGTGCTTCGACCACTGCGGGTGAGGGGGTGATGTGGCGTCCCTGTTCGAGGCGGGCATAGTAGTCGGCGGAGACTCCGGCCAGTCGTGCCACCTCTTCGCGTCGCAGGCCGGGTACGCGGCGTACGCGGGTGTCCGGCGGCAGTCCTGCGCGCGCCGGGTCGCACTGGGCACGGGCCCGGCGCAGGAAATCGGCGAGTTCACGGTTCGAGGCGGCCATGGATCCAGTGTGGCCGATTCGCTGCGGTCACGGCCGCCTCAACAAGGACTGTCAGTCCTAGGAAAGGCGGACCGAGGCAGGTCAGGGCCGATGATGGCCGCCGTCAGGCGGCCGGGGCGGGTGACAGTGGAGGGGCTGCCGGATCAGCCGATCCGGCAGCCCGGTCCCGCAGGTGACCGGCTGACAGCGAGAAGCCGAGGAAAAAGTCATGAGTCGCATTCTGATCGTCATGTCCGCAGCCGCCGTGTGGGAGCGCACCGACGGCTCGCAGTACCCCACGGGCTATTGGGCGGAGGAGCTCGCTGCGCCGCACGAGGCATTCGTCGGCGCCGGCCACACTGTCGACTTCGCCTCCCCCGGGGGTGTGCTACAGCCGCTGGACAAGCACAGCGCCGACCCGGCGATCGCCGGTGAGGACTGTGCCCGGCACGTGGCCCACGCGCAGAAGGCGCTCAGCGACTTCGGGCCGCCGCTGAAGCTGGAGGAGGTCTCGGCCTCCGACTACGACGCGGTGGTGCTGCCGGGCGGGCACGGCCCCGTGGTCGACCTCTTCCAGGACGCGAACCTGGGCCGACTGCTGATCGAGGCCGATCGGGCCGGCAAGATCGTCGGCGCGGTCTGCCACGGTCCGGCCGCGTTGCTGTCCGCGGTCGACGAGCAGGGCAAGTGGATCTTCTCCGGCCGGCGGATGGCCGCGTTCACCGACGAGGAGGAGCGCCTGTTCGGCACCGCCGACAACGCTCCGTGGCTGCTGGCGAGCCGTCTGCGCGAGATGGGCGCCCGGCACGAGCAGGGTGACCCCTACCAGGCATTCACCATCCAGGACGCCAACCTCTTCACCGGCCAGAACCCGGCTTCCAGCACCCCGATGGCCGACGCGATCAACACCGCGCTGGCAGCGGGCTGACCCCTCGCCCCGGGCCGCCGCCGCACACTCCTCCAGGCAGCGGCGGCCCGGGCCGCACCTCTTGCATTTCCTCCTTCGACGACGGGTGAGAAACCACCATGACGGACCGCACGCCACGCCCCTATGGCGTTGATGCTCTGCCGCAGGGGCTACTGATCGGCGGAAGGTGGCTGCCCGCAGCCGGCGGCGCCACGTTCCCCGTGGAGAACCCCGCGACGGGCGAACCGGTAGCCCGGGTCGCCGATGCCGGCACCACGGACGCACTCGACGCCCTCGGCGCGGCTGCCGGGGCGCAGTCGCAGTGGGCCGCAACATCGCCGGGACAGCGCAGCCGCATTCTGCGCCGCACCCACGACCTGCTGCTGGAGCGCCGTGAGGACTTCGCGGGGCTCATCACTCTGGAGATGGGCAAGTCCCTCGCCGAGGCCCGTGCGGAAGTCGATTACGCGGCCGGATACTTGCGCTGGTTCGCCGAGGAAGCCGTCCGCATCGACGGGACCTGGAAAGTCAGCGAGGACGCAACGGCAAGGGTCCTGGTCGTGCGCCAGCCCGTCGGACCGTGCCTGCTGATCACGCCCTGGAACGCGCCTCTGGCGATGCCGGCCCGTAAGATCGCCCCCGCTGTGGCCGCCGGCTGCACGATGGTCCTCAAGCCCGCCCCGCAGACCCCGCTCACCAGCATCGCACTGGCCACAGTCCTGATCGAGGCCGGCCTGCCCGCCGGCGTTTTGAACCTCCTTCCCACCGCCGACGCTGCTGCGGTGTCCGAGGCACTGATGAAGGATCCGCGGCTGCGCAAGGTCTCCTTCACCGGCTCCACCGCGGTCGGCCGGCTGCTGCTGGCCCAGGCATCCGCCAACGTACTGCGCACCTCGATGGAGCTGGGCGGCAATGCCCCGTTCATCGTGTGCGCCGACGCCGACCTGCAAGCGGCGGTGGACGGCGCCATGACCGCGAAGCTGCGCAACATCGGCGAAGCGTGCATCGCGGCGAACCGCTTCCTCGTTCATGCCGACATCGCGCAGGAATTCACCGAGCATCTCGTGGACCGGATGCGCGGCCTGACTCTCGGCAGCGGAACGGAACCCGGTACCGACCTCGGCCCGCTGATCGACCGCACCCAGCGCGACCGTGTCGCCCAGCTGGTGGAGGAGACCATCGCCGGCGGCGTGCGGCTGCACACCGGCGGCAGCACCCCCGACCTGCCCGGCTACTTCTATCCGCCCACCGTGCTCACCGACATCCCCGACGGCGCACGCATCAGCCGCGAGGAGATCTTCGGTCCCGTCGCCGCCATCCGGACCTTCTCCAGCGACGACGAGGCCCTCACGATGGCCAACGCCACCGAGTTCGGCCTGGTCGCCTACCTCTACACCCGCGATCTCGGCCGAGCACTGCGGATGAGCGAACAGATCGAGAGCGGCATGGTCGGCCTCAACCGCGGCTACGTCTCCGACCCTGGGGCGCCCTTCGGCGGCATCAAGCATTCGGGTGCCGGCCGCGAGGGCGGCAACTCCGGCATCGAGGAATACCTGGAGCAGAAGTACATCGCCATCGACACTCCCGCCGACGCCGGTACCCCCGCCACCCAGGACCCGTCATGAACACCCACGACCCGCTGCCGGAACCCTTCTCCCTGACCAGCCGACTCGCGACGGACCCCGAACAGTGTGCCCTCTTCTGCGAGGACGCGACCCTCAACAGCTGGCTCGCCGCCGAACGCGCTCTCGCCCAGGCCCAGGCCGAAGCCGGAGTGCTCACCCACGCGGAGGCCGCCGCCATCCGCGACGCGGCACAGCTGCACCACATCGACCGCGAAGAGCTATGGCGCACTGCCCGCACCGTCGGCTACCCCATCCTGGGCCTGGTCCGGCAGATTAGCCGCCAGCTCCCGCCGGGACCCGACGGCCGGGTGCACTACGGCGCCACCACGCAGGACATCATGGACACCGGTCTCGCCCTACAGATGGTCCGCTCCCTGGCCGCTCTCGAACGCCGGATCGCCGAACTCGGCGATGTCCTCGCGGACCGCGTCACCGAACACGCCTCCACCGTGATGGCGGCCCGCACCCACGGCCAACAGGCCGTACCCACCACGTTCGGCGCCACCCTGGCCACCCTCCTGGCGCAGTTCACCCGCCACCGGCAGCGCCTGGCCCAGGCCGCACCGCGCATCGGCATGATCTCCCTGTCCGGAGCCGGCGGCACCGCAGCCGCATTCGGCCCTCACGCGGCAGCCATCAGAAGCGACATGGCCCGTCTGCTCGGCCTGCACGACACCGCGACCTCCTGGCACGTGGCCCGCGACGGAGTCGCCGAGTTCGGCTGGCTGTGCTCCTTGCTCACCGCGACATGCGCGCGCCTGGCCCGCAACATCGTCGACCTCTCCCGGACCGAGATCGCCGAGGTCTTCGAGCCCTACAGCGACCACCGCGGCGCATCCTCGACCATGCCGCAGAAAGTCAACCCGATCACCTCTGAAAGCATCATCGGACTGAGCGGCACCGTCGGCGCCCTCACCTCCGCGCTGCTCCGCGCCCAGGAAGCAGGCCATGAGCGCGCCGCCGGCGAATGGCACACCGAATGGCGCGTCCTGCCCGAACTCGCCGTATCCGCCGGAACGGCCCTCACAGAAACAATCGCCCTCCTGCGCGGACTCCGGGTTGACGCCCGCCGCATGCGCACCAATCTCGACAGCGGCGGCGGCCTCATCATGGCGGAATCACACATGATCACGCTGGCCGGACCCGTCGGCCGAGAACGCGCCCACGACCTTGTCCACGAAGCCGCAACCCGTACCCGTACCACCGGCACACACCTCACGCAGACCCTGCGCGACGTCCTGACAGAACACCACCTCGACACACTCCTGCCCGGCCTTCACACCCAGCCGGAGAACTACCTCGGACAGGCACACCGGACCGCCGAAACCACCACCCGCCTCTGGCGCACCCAAACCGCATCGCTCCTCGAACCGCCAACCCCCCTCGCCCACCTCGCCGCCAACTGATCGCCCCGCCGTACAGCGCCACGGCCGTTCTCGTCATGAGGTAGACAGGGGGCCTGACGGTTTCGTCCTCAGCAGCGGGTACGGGCGGCGCTTGGCCCTGCGCCGACCTGGCTTGTCGGCCAGCCCGTGCCGCCTGTCGTCAAAGGAACGATTGACGACAGGGCGGCAGCGCGTCCAATGAACCCGCGTGATGTCGTGGGTTCGCGGCGGCCCGGATCCAATCAGATCCGATGGTGATTGGGCGCGTTCTCCGCCATGGACCTCACCGCCCGCCACCCGCGCACCGGCGAACTGCTGTCCACCGTGAAGTCCATGGTGCAGACCCTCGCCGCCGCCGGCGACCTCCAGCGCGACCTCCAGCGCGAGCTGACCTACGACGGACTGCGCGCCGCGGAGGCCAAGGGCAACAAGGGCGGACGCCGCCCGGCCGTCCCGGCCGCGAAGACCGACACCGCCCGCACCGCCTACCTGGCGGGCCGCTCCATCGCCGCCCTCGCCCGCCGAGCGCGCCGCGCTCGACCAGGGGGTGACCGTACGGCGCGGCCAGGGCTACACCCTGCGCGTCAGCACCACCCGGGCGATCCACCGCCAGCTCCTCGCCCGCTGCCGGCCCCTCGACGGCGGCCAGGGCACCCCGACCGTCCCGGCCCAGCGCAAGCCCGCCGCGAGTACGAGATCCGCGTCAATGCCCTTCAGGCCGCAACAGCCGGACCATGATCAGTGTTGTGGACTGCGGGCGCACCCAGGCGAATCACCCGCGTCGCCGACCAGCGTGGGTTGAAAGAATATGCAGACCGGTCTATTTTCGGAGCATGGGACAGAAGGGCGCCGAGACGCGGGACCGGCTGCTGGACGCGGCGCAGGAGTCGGTCGAGGCCGCGGGCTACTTCGGCACCGGGCTCAACCAGGTGATCACGGCCAGTGGCGCGCCCCGTGGCTCGCTCTACTTTCACTTCCCCGGAGGCAAGGACCAGTTGGTCGCCGAGTCCATCCGCCGGGCAGGACGGGCGATCGACGATGCCATGGGGGGCCTGGTCGATTCCAGCGCCTCGGCGGCGGAGTTCGTCGACGGGATGCTGCGGCACCTGGGTGACCGGCTGGAGGAGTCGGGCTGGCGCAAGGGGTGCCCGGTGGCGACCGTGGCGCTGGAGACGGCCGCCACCAACGATCTGCTACAGGAGGCGTGTTCGGAGGTCTACGGCTCGTGGGAGGCGGCCCTGCGCACACAACTGGCCGGACGCCCGGACGCCGACGACCTCGCGGTCACGATCCTGGCCCTGACCGAGGGCGCACTCCTGCTGGCTCGGGCGCACCGCGGCAGAGGGCCCCTGGACAGCGTCGCCCGTCAAATTGGCGCTCTGCTGGGGTGATACGGCCCGCCGTGACCGGCGGGCCTTTTCGTCGCCAAAAATATGTAGACCGATCTATTAGGATACTCATGGACGCGATCGTCTTCGGCGCGACCGGCTTCATCGGACGCTCCCTCACCGCCGAGTTGCTCAGCCGGGGGCAGCGGGTGGCGGCGGCCGTACGCAACGACACCATCACTCCCTGGCTGACCTCCCAGGGAGTGGACACCGGCAGGCTGGAACTCGTCGCAGCCGATATCACCCGACCCCTCTCAGGGCTGCCCGAGGTGCGTGATGTCTACAACGCCGCCGGTCGCTACGGCTTCGGCCTCGGCGTGCGGGAGGCGCGGGCGGCCAATGTCACCGGGGCGCTCAACGTGCTCGAGTGGGCCGCGGCGCTGCCGGGGTTGCGGCGGCTGGTGCACATCAGCGGGTACCGGGTGAGCGCACCGGGCGGCACGCCCGACTATTCCGGCCTTGGAGCGTATGAGGCATCGAAGCGCGAGGGCGATATCGCGGTGCGCGCCCGGGCGCGCGAACTGGAGGTCCCGCTGACCATCGCCAATCCCGGCGTCGTGATCGGTTCGGGCCAGTACATCGGCCTGGCCCCTCTTGTCGAGGATCTGTGGAACGGGCGGCTGCCCGCGCTGCCCGGCGGCCGTGACACCTTCGTACCGATTGTCACGGTCGACTACTTCGCCCGGTTCCTCGCGGAGGTCCCCACATCGCCTGCGGGCGAGCACTATTGGGTGCTCGACGACACCACCCCGCTCCTGCCCGAGCTGATCCGCGCGATCGCCGGCCACACGGGCGTGCGGGCACCTCGAAGGACCGTTCCTGCCGGGCTGTTGCGACGCCTGCCGCGCAAGTTGACCGGTGCCGATCCCGAGACGCTGTCCTTCCTCTCCGCCGACCGCTATCCGACAGCTACCGCCCGTGCCTTCGCCGCGAGCGCCGGCCTGGAGATGCCCCCGGCCATCGACGCCCTGCGTACATGGGCCGACGACCTGGTGGCCGCGCGCTTCGGTGCCGCGTCGCCCTGGCCGAGCTCGTACGGCTTCCGCACCGTGGCGGGCAGCCGTACCTGGGTGACGGGGGAGCGACACCGTCCCGACTACGTCCTGCTGCACGGGCTGCCGATGAACGCCGACCTCTGGGCACCGCTCGCCGCCCGACTCCCCGGCCCCGTTCTGGCCCCCGACCTGCCCGGCCTGGGACGTTCGGCCACCGCGGCCCAGCCGATGAACGCCTGGCTGGCCGATCTGCTGAGCCCGGCGCGGACCCGCCCTGTGCTGGTCGCGCACTCCCTGGCCTGCGGACCCGCGCTGCGCTTCGCTGCCGATCATCCAGACCGCGTCAGCGGGCTCGTCCTCGTTTCCCCGGCCTTCCTCCAGGCACCCGTCCGCCGCCTTGCCCGCTCGGGCCTGGCCGCGCCGATGATGCGCCGGATGTCCGCCACTCGGCTGGCACGCACGCTCGGCATCCCCGAGGGAGCGGAGGTGGAAAGCGCCGCGGCGGACCTGCGCCGTCCCGGGGTGGCGCGCCGGGTCGCCGCGGCGGTGCGCACCAACCTCGCCCAGCGCCCGCACTCGCGGGCGCTGCTCGACCGGGTGAGCGTCCCGGTCCAGATCGTCGTGGGCTCGGCCGACCCACTGGTCGAGGCCGTCGATCACCCGGTCACCGAGATCGCCGGGGCCGGGCACTACCCCCAGCTGACTCACCCCTCACAGGTCGCTCGTCGCGTCGGTGGCTTCACCGCGCCGGTCGGCGGATGACTCCCGGCGGGCGGGCTTCCTCGACGCCGTCCTTGTCGACATTCCGGTCGCCGATCGTAGGCGCGACTGGCTTGCCCCTTCTGCCGGCCCGCGGCAAGGACTCGTCGGAGAGCGGGCCGTACGGGAGGCGGCGGCGCACGGCGCGGGAGACCGTCGTGCGGCTCCGGGCCGCAGCCGAGCCCTCGCTGTCCCGGCAGGGCCCGCGGGTACGCGGCCGGTCGGCCTCCACGGTGGAGCGGGCCGCGATGTCCGGGGCGGCCCTTCATGGCGGCCGTTCCCGCTCGCGGCCGCGGGTCGTTGCCTTCCTCTTGCGCAGGGCCCGCCCGGGTTCGCTCCCGCCCTTGGACTCCGAGGCCGGCTCTTTCGTGGTCCGCCCGGTGGCCCCCGAGACATGGCCCGAGGCTTTGTCCGAGACCTTGCCGGACACTTTGCCGGACACCTTGCCCGTGGACCTTTTCGCCGTACGCCCGGCCGACCGCACGGTCTCGGTGGCGGTGCCGCCCGCCTCCTCGGTGGCCTTCCCGGCGCCCTCGCCCACCTCTTCCGCCACCTTCCCGGCCGCCTCACCGGCGTCCTCCACGGCTCCGCCCGCGCCCTCCCCGACCTCTTCGACAGCCTTGCCAGCGCCCTTGCCCACGTCCTGGACCGCTCCTCCGGCGCCTTCCCCCAGCTCGCCGACCGCCTGCTCGGCGCCGCTGCCCAGGCTCTCCGTCGCGGACCCGAGACCGGACGTCACCTGCTCCAGGATCTGGGGGTTGCGGTCGATGGTGGACAGCACCCTGCCGACGATCGCCGCGACATTGTCGAGCCGGACCTTGAGCAGGGCCCGCGCCTCCACACCCTTGATGTCGAGCTCCACATGGCCGAGTGACACATCGGCGCCGACGCCGAGCTTGAGCAGGTCCAGGACCTCCGCCTGGAGGGAGACCCTGGCTTGCAGGTTCTCGACCTTCAGGTTGATCTCCTCGACCTGGAGCTGCGGTACGTCGAGGAGCACATCCGGGTCGCCGGACTCGCCGACGGGCTCCTCCTCGTCCGTGTCCGGCTCGTCCGTGTCCGGTTCGTCCGGCTCGTACTCGGCGTCAGCGTGGTTCCTCATGCTGCCCCTCGAAGTGTGCGTGTGAGCATGCAGAGTGTGCGTGCGAGCGTGTGCCGTCCCTCTTCACACTAAAGGCGGTATCCATATTCCGCGCCCAGAGCGGAGTGGCGCTGCGACCCGCCCCCGGCACGGAATCAGGGCCCACAGGACGTTCACTCGTCGACGGGCCGGAGCGAGGGCCGCCCGGACGTGTCGTTTTCGGAGGTGAGATACGTGGCTGCTCGTTCAGCGATGGCCAGGACGGTGCTGTTGGGGTTGCCCGAGATGATGGAAGGAATGGTGGATGCGTCGACGATGCGGAGGGATTGATGAGTGGTGGGGTGCCAGGGTCGGCGTCGGAACATAAGAACGCGAGAGTTCGTGATGGGCTGTCAGCGAGTCGCCGATCTCGGCGGTTTCGTTGGGCCCGTTGCCTCGCATCCGTCCGCCGCGCTGGGCCTGGGAATCGCGGGCGCTTGCGTGGGGCGCTCATCGGATGCCGGATGGGGGTGTGCCTGACCGCCGTCGCGTCGGCTTGTGCGTCGGGGTTGGCCCAGGGCTACTCCGGCCAGGACCAGGAGCAGGCCGCACAGTTGCTGAACGGTCAGCGACTCTCCCGCGAACGCGATGCCGAGCAGTACGCCCGTAACGGGGTTGAGCAGTCCGATCAGTCCGACCGTTCCCGCGGGCAGGTGCCGTAGTCCGGTGAACCAGGCGGTGAAGGCCAGCGCGGTGGCGATCAGGGTGACGTAGCAGAACGCGAGGAGCGTGGGCGTGGGGAGCGTGGGCGGAGGACCTTCCACGGCCACGGCGACCGGGAGCAGGAACAGACCTCCGGCGGTGAGCTGCCAGGCGGTCGAGGCGAGCACATCGGCACCGGCGCTCCACCGTTTGGCCAGGATGTAGCCGAAGGACGACATCAGCATGGCGGCGGCCGAGGCGAGGACTCCCGGCACGCTCACCCCGTCCACCCCGGTGAACAGCATGAGACAGACCCCGCCGAGTCCGATCGCGGCTCCGGCCAGATGGGCGGGCCGGGGCCGCTCGGACACCAGGGGCCAGGCGATGAGCACCATCGTCAGCGGGGACACCGCCATGACGGTTGAGGCGACGCTGGTGGGAAGCAGTTGGGAGGCGGTGTAGACGAGGACGAAGAACACGCTCATGTTGAGCAGCCCGAGCACCGCGGACCGCCACCACCACGCGCCGTGCGGCCGCTGCCTGCGCAGGGCGAGCAGAACGAGCCCCGCGGGCAGGGCCCGCAGGGCGGCCCCGTAGAGCGGGTGGTCGGCCGGCAGGAACTCATGTGTGACGAAGTAGGTGGTCCCCCAGGCCACCGGCGCGACCGCGGTCAGTGCCACCCAGCGCATATTCGCTTCCATGGAAGCCAATGTAGCTTCCTGGGAAGGTATTGTCGTGGGTATGGAGCACGATGAACCCCTGGACCGGGTGGCCCGCATCCAGGCCGACTGGCGACGTGAGCGCCCCGACGTCGACATCACCCCGCAGGGAGTGATCGGCCGACTGCACCGCCTGGCCGACCGGCTCACCGAGGAACTCTGCCTGGTCTACGGCCGCTACGGCCTCAGCGAGGGCGAGTTCGACGTCCTGTGCGCACTGCGCCGCGCCGGTGAGCCCTACGAGCGGGCACCCGGTGAACTCGCCGCGCACACCATGGTCACCACCGGCGCGATGACGAAGCGAATCGACCGTCTGGAGCGAGCCGGACTCGTCACCCGCCGCCGTTCCGACGACGACCAGCGCGGCCGGATCGTCCGCCTCACCAGGCCCGGACGCGAACTGATCGACCGCGCGTTCACCGACCACATGCGCAACGAACGCCACCTGCTGGATCTACTGGCACCTGCCGAGGCCGAGTCACTCGAAGCGCTGCTCACCACCTGGCTCCTCCGCATGGAACATCCGGAACATCCGCCTGCTCCCGGCAGCCAGTGACCCGCCCCCTCCGGGCCGCGATCAGCGTGTCCGCCCGCGCCGGCCGTCGCGTGATCAGCGGGTGCCGGACTGGAGGGGGTGCGCCAGCGCGGCTTCGAGGCCGCCGGCCGCGGCGCGCAGCCGGCGGGCGATGTCGTCGATCCGGGGGATCATCCGTGATGTCGGTCCGGAGATGTTGAGGACCGCGACGAGGTCGCCGGCAGGGGCGCGGACAGGGATGCCGACCGAGGTCAGACCGATTTCCACTTCCTCGCTCGCCAGGCTGTAGCCCCGCTGTCGTTCGGCACGCAGCCTGGCCAGTAGTTCATCGAGGGTGCGGGGGCCGGTCAGACCGTGGGCGGGGGCGAGCAGGTCGTCGGCGGTGAGGGCATCGACGAGCTGGTCGTCGGAGTCGAAGAGCAGGGCGCGGCCCGAGGCGGTGCAGTGCATCGGGGAACTGCGCCCCACCCAGCCACCGGCCCGCAGCGACTGTGCGGACTCCTCCCGCAGCACGGTCAGTGAGCGGTTGCCCTGTTGGACCGAGAGCAGCGCGACCTCGCCCGTGTGCGCGACGACCTTGCGCAGGACTGGCCGGGCGGCGCGCAGCAGTGCCGTGTCACCGGCGCCCGAGGCCAGTACGAGCAGCGGCCATCCGAGCCGGTAGCGGCGGGTTTCCTCGTCCTGTTCGACCAGGCCGCTGCGTTGGAGCGCGTGCAGCATACGGGAGACCTGGCTGCGTTCCCGGCCGACTGCGCGGGCCAGCTCGCTGACCTTGTGGTCGCCGTCCGCGCCTTCGGCGAAGGCGAGCAGAAGAGCCGCGACCCGTTCGGCTGATGAATCCATGTTCCGAAGTCTCACATGTTGTTGTCACTACAGCAACGCACATGATCTTGCCCGGCAGAAATTTCTGAGCAGCAAGGCAGCAGATGTTGTTCTGCCAGCAACGAGTCTGGTCACTCGGTTGCTCGGGACGCACACTTTCCGGCACTGCGGACACCGCACTGCAACGATGCTGCTGAAGGAAAGAGTGAGTCACCGATGACCACCGACGTTCATACGACCACCGGGGATCGGCTCTACGGGCCGCAGACGGAACTGGGGGTGCGGAACTTCCCCCTTCGCGGCCGCGCCTTCGGCGACCTGGTCCCCTTCGTGCGCAACTACGCCCTGGTCAAACTGGCCGCCGCCCGCGCCAACCACACCCACGGTGTACTCGACGACGTCCGCCGGGACGCGATCGTCGCCGCCTGCCAGGAAATCGTCGACGGCGTACACCCCGGCCAGTTCCCCACGCCGTTGGTCCACGGCGGTGGCGGCACCACCGCGAACATGAACGTCAACGAGGTCGTCGCGGCCCGGGCCGCGCAGCTCGCGGGCGTCGCCGTCCATCCGAACGATCACGTCAACGCCTCGCAGTCGACCAACGACACCTATCCGACCGCGATGGCGCTGACCCTGCTGGAACTGGTCGACGCCCCGGTCACCGCGCTCCGCGAGCTGGCGGCGGCGTTCGACCGCAAGGCCGAGGAGTTCGACGGCGTTGAGCACCTGGGCCGTACCTGTCTTCAGGACGCGGTCAGCCTCACCGCCGGTGACTCCCACCGGGGCCACGCCGCCGCCCTCCGGCGGGTGGCCGACGGGCTGCGCGAGGCCGCTCACGCGCTGCACGAGGTGCCGATCGGCGGCACCGCCGTAGGGACCGGCATCGGCGCCCCGGACGGCTTCGCGGAGCAAGCCGCCGCCGAACTGGCGGAGCTGACCGGACGTCCCGTCGCCGCCGCGCCGAACCGGTTCGACGCCATGTCCCATATGGACCCGTACGCCGCGATCGCCGCCGCAGGTTCCCGGGCCGCGATCACCATGGCCAAGATCGCAGCCGACATCCGGCTGCTGTCCGCCGGCCCTCAGGGCGGGTTCGGGGACCTGACCATCCCGGCCGTGCAGGCCGGGTCGTCGATCATGCCGACCAAGGTCAACCCGGTGATCCCCGAATACGTCATGCAACTGGGCTACCGGGTGCGCGGCCAGGCG
Organism: Streptomyces malaysiensis subsp. malaysiensis; assembly: GCF_040653035.1. NCBI lineage: Bacteria > Bacillati > Actinomycetota > Actinomycetes > Kitasatosporales > Streptomycetaceae > Streptomyces > Streptomyces malaysiensis. Next base: position 125,497 of record NZ_JBEZNG010000004.1, on the reverse strand, counting down.
CTCACGGTCGACTGCGCCGTGGCCGACGGCGAGCTGGAGCTGAACGTGATGGAGCCGGTCGTCATCGACGCCCTCACCACGATCTTCGACGACCTCACCGCCGCCGCCGAGACCTTCGCCCGCCGGTGCGTGGACGGGCTTGCCTGGGACGGCCCGCACCGCGAACGCAATCTCGCCGGTGCTCTCGACCACTGGGTGGAGCTCTCGGCGGCCGAAGGCTACGAGACCGCCACCACCCAGCTTCGGGGGACCGTCACCACCCAGCTGGACGGGACCGCCACCACCCAGCCAGGTGGCACCGCCACCACCCGCTGAACACCGCGTCCCCGGCCGCCGCCCCCAGCGCCGTCCCCACCGCCGTTCCCGCCGCCTCCCCAGCCGCCGTCCCCCTGGCCCCACCCCGCCCCGGCGCCTCGGCACCCGCTCTCTCCCCGCCCGGCAGGGCACGCCTCGCGCCACGCGGCCGGTGTGCCCGCCCCAGCAACGCAGTAAGGGTGTGAACCCCACCATGAGAAAATCCACGCCACCAGACGTCCGAGCACCGCGGGACACCGCGTCCGCGACGGTCGAGCTGGAGGATGTGCCCTTCGGCCGCTTCCATCTGCACGTCGCCGTCGCCGGTTCGGGCGGACAGTTCAGCGACGGCTACATCCTGGGAATCATCGGGATCGCCCTGACCAGCGCCACGGATGACCTCGCACTCAACGCGGTGTGGCTGGGCCTGCTCGGGGCCGCCTCGCTGGCCGGTCTGTTCTTCGGCAGCCTGTTCTCCGGCGCGCTGATCGACCGCATCGGCAGGCACCCCATCTTCGCCTTCGACATGCCGCTGTTGGCCGCCCTGTCCCTGGCACAGTTCTGGACCGCCGCAGCCTGGCAACTGCTCCTGCTGCGACTGCTGTTGGGGCTCGTGCTGGGGGCCGACTACGCGGCCAGCAAGACACTCGTCAGCGAACTGGCGCCCCGCAAGAGCCGCGGCCGCATGATGAGCGTTCTCGCGATCGCGTGGGCCGCCGGTTACACCATCGCCTATCTGGTCGGCTACCTCATCGCCCAGACGGCCTCGGGCGACCGGCCGTGGACGTGGATGCTGGCCAGCAGCGCCGTACCCGCTCTGCTCGTGGCGGCCGCCCGGCTCGGCGTGCCCGAATCCCCGCGGTGGCTGATCGCCAAGGGACGCGCCCAGGAGGCCGCCGCGATGATCGCGGCGAAGATCGGGCCGCATGTCACCCTGCCGACGGCACCGGCACCGGCAACGTCCTCCGGCGCCCCGGCCGAGTCGGGCTCCCTGCGGGCCCTGTTCGCACCGGCGCTGCGGTCGCGCACAGTGATCGCCTGCGTGTTCTACCTGTGTCACATCATGCCGTACTTCGCGCTGAGCACGTTCAGCCCCCGCATCCTGGCATCACTCGGCGTGCACAACGCCTACTTCGGCGGTGCGGTCTACAACCTGCTGCTCCTGGTGGGCGCCGTCGTCGGCATGAGCGTCATCGACCGGCTCACCCGACGCCGGTTCCTGGTCGGCAGCTTCGCCGTCGCCGCGGTGCTCCTGCTCCCGCTCGGCATTCTGCACGATCTGCCGATCACCCTCGTGATCGTGCTGTTCGCGGCACTGGCCTTCGCGCTGTCGGCGGCCGACACCCTGGCCTTCGTCTATCCGCAGGAGCTGTTCCCCACCCGGATGCGTGCGACCGGTGTCGGCGCGGCCGTCGCCGCCAGCCGGATCGGCGCCAGCATCAGCACCTTCCTGCTGCCCGTCGTGGTGGAGTCCTTCGGGATCCGCACGGCCATGACGGGCCTGGTCCTGGTACTCGCCGCCGGAGCACTCGCCTGCTACCGCTACGCCCCGGAGACCAGCGGCCTGAAGCTGGGGAGCCAGTGATGCCGCACAACGGCCAGGCTACCGAGGACGCGGCTTTCGAGGACGCGGCCCGCACCGCCCTCGCCACCGTGTTCGCCCGCCCCCGGCACGAGTGGGAACTGGACGAGCGGACCCTGCTCGACACCCTGGCCTGCATCGCGCACGCACACCAGGAGCCTCTGATCGTGCGGGAGTCGCGGCTGCGGGGCCTGCCCCGCACCCTGGTGCTGAACGGCGCTGTCGACAGTGTCGGCGTACGCGATGCGGCGTTCGTCAACGCCGCGTTCGCCCACGGCCAGGACTTCGACGACACACAGCTGTCGACCACCGCCCATGTCTCCAGCGTCGTCTGGGCGGCGCTGCTGGCGGCCGCTCCACCGGAGGCCGACGGCGCCCGGCTGGCGGAGGCGTCCGCCGCGGGGCGCCGCTTCCTGCGCATGCTCAGCCCCTTCGTCGTGCCCCGGCATCTGCGCGCGGGATGGCACGCCACCGGGACGACCGCTTCGCTCGCGGCCGTGGTCGCGCTCGGCGTCCTGCTGTCCGACGAGGCGACGACCTGGCGGGCCGTCGGGATCGCCGGATCGCTCATCGGGGGTCTGCGGGCCAACAACATGACGAGCCTGAAAGCCCTGCACGCCGGGCGGGCGGCCGAGAACGCCGTCTGGGCCCTCGACCTCGCTCGGCAGCCCGGATGGGCCGGCACCCCCTCCGTCGCCGCGCTCGGACGCGGTATGGGCTTCGCCGACACCGGACGGCTGCTGCCCGACGCACGCGAGGACGCGGATGTGCTGGCCAAGAAGTACCCCACGTGCAGCGGCACCCATCCGGCCATCGAACTCGCGCTCGCCGAACGCGACCGGCTCGCCGCGGCCGACGCCATCGAGCTGACGGTTCCCCCGCTGGTCGCGGAGGAGACCACCAACGCCTGGCCCGACAGCCTTCCGCAGGCCCGTATGGGACTGGCCTTCACCGTCGCCCTCGCCCTGGCCGCCGGACGGGTGGACGACGCCGCCCTGCGGACCGGCCTCGGCGACCGGGCGGTGCGTTCGGTCTTCGACCGCATCGCCGTGCGCATCGAGCCGGGTGAGCCCGAACCGGCCCGGTACGAGCCCTGGGCCCGTATCGAGTCCGCGCGGGTCGGCCGGGAACAGGGTCTCGTCGTCCCCACCGACGCCGACATCCGGCGCAAGTGGCAAGCGGCCGGTGACCGGCCGACTCCCACGCCTCTGAAGTCGATGGCCACCCTGGGGCAGGCCCTCGGCGAACTGCCGTGCTGAGGCGGTGAGTTCAGACCCGTCGAGCTAGGGGTGGCCGTCCTGGCGGCGGATGAGCAGCAGCGCCACATCGTCGGTCCCGGCGGCAGCCGGTGCCTGGTGGAGCAGTCTGTCGGCTATGACGTCGGGTGGCGAGGCCGCTGCCCATCGCAGATGGTCGGCCAGCTCCGCGAGCGAGGCGTCGATGTCGGTGTCGGGGGTCTCGACCAGCCCGTCGGTGTAGAGCAGCAGAGCGCTGCCGGGCGGCAGCGGGGTTTCCGTCGAGGTGTAGAGGGCGCCGGGCTCGATGCCCAGGAGCGGTCCCGGGGGCACATCGAGAATGGTGACCTGCCCCTCGGCATCGAGCAGCAGGGGCGGCGGATGTCCCGCGGTGGCCAGCAGGGCGCGGTGCGCGGCGAAGTCGATATGGGCGTAGAGGCAACTGGTGAAGAGCCCTGCGTCCAGGTCCGTGAGCAGCCTGTTGGTGCGGGTGAGTACTTCGTCGGGCCGGGCCCCCGCGGTGGCGTGCACCGCGGTGCGGACCTGTCCCATGAGGGCGGCGGCGGTCACGTTGTGCCCCTGCACGTCGCCGATCGCCGCCGCGCAGCCGGAGTCGAGCCGGATGAGGTCGTAGAAGTCGCCGCCGATCTCCACGCCCCGGGTCGCCGACCGGTATCGCGAGGCGACCTCCAGGCCGGGGATGTCGGGCAGGGCCGTGGGGAGCAGCAAATCCTGTACCCGCCGGGCGAGTTGGTGCTGTGCGTCGTAGAGCTGGGCCCGGTCGAGCGCCTGGGCGAGCAGCCCCGACAGCGAAGTGAACAGGGTGCGGTAGCCGGAGCCGAACTGATGTGGTTCGCGGTAGCCGAAGGCGACGCAGCCGACCGGCCGGCCCAAGGCCGTCAGGGGCATCAGCGCGAAGGCGGACAGATGGCTGCGGACCGACCAGCCGGGGAAGGCGCGGTCCATCTCCTGCGGGCTGGTGAAGAACAGCGTCCGCTGTTCCGCCACGCAGCGGCCGGCAGGGGTGGCGGCGTCCAGCGGGTGGTCGTCGAGGAACCGACTGGCTTCCTCGGTCAGCCCCCGGTGGCCGAGGACGCGCAGCCTGGTCCCGTCCACGGTGAGGAGGACGATGCTCTCGGCATCGAAGGCGGACATCACGGGGCTGCACACGATGTTGACGATGTCCCGCACCTTGACGGCCTGGCTGAGGACGGTGGCCAGTTGCATCAGGTGGTACAGAGAGCCGACCCGGGTGGGGGCCTCGTCGCTCGCCGGGGTGAGCGCCGCCTCCTGATCCGCGGTCTCGGCCGTGGGTGTCGGGGTGGCCGACAGCACCTTCTCGGCGGGGGCCACGGTCCGCCGGATACGGACGCTGATGCCGGAGGCACCGGGGTAGAGGCGGAAGGACAGCCAGACATCGGGGGGCCGCAGGGCGGTGAAGGAGGTCGGCAGCCGGGTGAACAGGGCCCGTCGGTAGCTGTCCTCGTAGATCAGGTCGCTCAGCCAGGGCAGGACGTCCCAGGGCAGCGCCCCGATCAGCGCGCCTGCCGAGGTGCCGAGGAGCTCCGCGGTGGCGGCGGTCACGAAGGTGACCTCGCCGTCCAGATTCATCCCCAGGCCGCCTCCGGGGAGCCGCTCGGCGAAGTGGGCGCCCTCGCGTGCCTCGTCCGCCTGGTAGCGCCTCGCCTCCTGCCGGGGGACGACGAGCGGCCGTCGGTAGGCCCGCACGGGGCGGCCCTCCTCGGCGCACCGGCTGAGCAGCTCGCTGAGGCGGTGGGCACCGGCGTCGACCGCCGCGAGCTCCGCCGGAATGGGATCGGGCGGGTGGGAACCGGGCCAGAGGAGGTTGAGGACGCCCCACAACGTGTCGCCGGTGAGCAGCGGTGTGTCGACGACGGCGTACGGGTAGGGCGCCGCGACGGCCGACTCGGGGTAGAGCAGCGCCCGCTCGTCGGGGCCCATCCAGATCTGCCTGCGCTCGCGCGCGGACCGGGCGATGGCGAAGTTCGACTCCAGCCAGATCCGCGCCCACGGACCGGCGAATTTCGCGGGGAAACCGCTGAGCAGCGTGGCGAAAAGCGTGGGCTCGCCCGGTGGGACCAGCAGGAGCAGCCCGCCATAGGCACCGCTCTTCTCTACCACCTGGTCGAACGGTGGAATAAGGATCTCGGGCCCATGGATAGACATATGCGGCACAAGGTACATTATGTAACCAGTCGCGGCCGAGTAGAGCGACGCGGGCACCCGGCCGGCCGTCTCCCCGGCGCCGTGCGGGGAAAGCCTGGTCAGCCGCGGGGTGTGGGGCGTCTGCCCGGTGGCTGGTCGGGTCTGGGCATCACCGGCGGTGGTTCGATGGGGCGGGTTTGCGGGGCGTCTGCGGACAGGGTGATGACCTCTCCGGCGTGGCTGATCCGGATGGGCTCGCCGGCCGTCAGCGCGTAGGTGACCCGCGAACCCGTGATGTCGACCCGCAGACGGCTCCGCCGGTACCGCAGCGAGAAGGCCAGCCGGTCGAGGCTTTCGGGCAGCCGGGGGGCGAAGTACAGGACCTCACCGTAGTCACGCATCCCGCCGAAGCCCGCGACCAGCCCTATCCAGGTGCCCGCCAGGGAGGCGATGTGCAGGCCGTCGCGGGTGTTCTTCTCCAGGTCGGCCAGGTCCATCAGCGCTGCCTCGCCCAGGTAGTCGTAGGCGAGACGGAGATGACCCACTTCCGCGGCCATCACACACTGGACACAGGCCGAGAGGGAGGAGTCCCGGACGGTCAGCGGTTCGTAGTAGGCGAAGTCGCGCGCCTTCTCGTCGGCTTCGAAGGCATCGCCGCACAGGAACATCGCCAGCACCAGGTCCGCCTGTTTGACCACCTGTTTCCGGTACAGGTCGAAGTACGGGAAGTGCAGCATCAGGGGGTACAGCTCGGGTGGTGTGCCCTTGAAATCCCATACGTCGAGGGCGGTGTAGCCCGCCGACTGCTCGTGGAGGCCCAGCTCACGCACGTACGGCACGAACATCGCCTTGGCCGCGTCCCGCCATCCGGCGGCCTCCGCCTCGTCGACACCGAGCGCCGCGGCCTGCTCCGCGTGGCGCTCGGCCGCGTCGGCGGCGGCCCGCAGATTCACCCGGGCCATGAGGTTGGTGTACGTGTTGTCGTTCGCCACCGCGCTGTACTCGTCGGGGCCGGTGACGCCATCGATGTGAAAGCGGCCCCCGGAGTCGTGATGGCCGAGGGAATGCCATAGCCGGGCCGTCTCCACCAGCAGTTCCACACCGGTCCGCCGCTCGAAGTCGGTGTCGCCGGTGGCGCGGACGTAGCGCACGGCGGCGGTGGCGATATCCGCGTTGATGTGGAAGGCCGCGGTGCCGGCCGGCCAGTAGCCGGAGCACTCCGCGCCATCGATCGTGCGCCACGGGAAGGCCGCACCCCGCAGCCCCAGCTGCCGGGCGCGCTCGCGCGCCGCCGGAAGGGTGTTCTGCCGCCAGTGCAGGGCCTCGGCCACGCAGTTCGGCGAGGCGTAGGTGAGCAGTGGCAGTACGAACGCCTCGGTGTCCCAGAAGGCGTGTCCGTCGTAGCCGGAGCCGGTCAGGCCCTTGGCCGGGATCGCCCGCTGTTCGGCCCTGGCGCCGGCCTGGAGCACGTGGAAGAGGGCGAAGCGCACCGCCTGCTGGATTTCCGCGTCGCCCTCGACCTCGATATCGGCATGGCTCCAGAAGCCGTCGAGAAACTCCCGCTGCTGGTCGACCAGGCCCTGCCAGCCGGTGTTGCGCGCACCGCTGAGCGCGGCCTCGACCTGGTCCCGCACGGCCGGCAACGAGCGGTACTCGGACCAGCCGTACGCGACGAACTTCTCGATGCGCAGCTTCTCACCGGGTTCGAGAACGGCGGTGACGGTCAGACGGCCCACGTCATCCGTGCTCTCACCCGAGATCTGGGTGGATCCGGGGCCCCGCACCACATGGTCGGCGGCGGCCGCGATCCGCTGATTGCTCACCGCCGTACGGTGCACCAGACGCAACCGCAGGTCGAAGGCGGTGTTCTCCTCGGGCAGAAGACACGACTCCAGGGCCGCGCCGACCCGGGGATCGCCGGTGAGCTCGGGCAGTTGCTCATTGGCGACGAGCTCCGACTGGAGGACCACGTCCGTCCGGTCGTCCAGCGGCTCCACCTCGTAGGCCACCGCGGCGATGGCGCGCTGGGTGAAGGAGACCAGCCTGGTGGAGCGCACCCGTACGGTCTTGCCGACCGGCGAGGTCCACTCGCACACGCGGTGGAGCAGCCCGGTGCGCAGATCGAGCACCCGCTCATGGGACCGCAACCGCCCGTAGCGCAGGTCGAACGGTTCGTCGTCGACCAACAGCCGGATGACCTTGCCGTTGGTCACGTTGATCACCGTCTGCCCGGACTCGGGAAAGCCGTAACCGCCCTCCGCGTACGGCAGCGGATGCTGCTCGTGCACACCGTTGAGGTAGCTGCCGGGCAAGGCGTGCGGTTCGCCCTCGTCGAGGTTGCCGCGCCAGCCGACATGGCCGTTGGACACGGCGAACACGGATTCGCTCTGGGCCAGTACGTCCAGGTTGAGCTCGGTCTCGCGAAGACACCAGGGCTCGACGGCGTAGGCATGGTGAGTGATCACTTCCGACCCTCCAGCAGCTCGTAGAGTCCGATGCCACGATGCTCACTGCGTCCGGGAAGCCCGACTTCACCGTATTCACGAGTTTACCGGTGACATCATCCGCGCGCCGCCGCGGGCTGTCCCATGGCGTCGACTTCGTCCTTGCCCGGGTCGAGGCAGCGGGCGAGGCATCGGGTGCGGGACAGCCCGAGGATTCCGTACAGCAGCACACCCAGCCCCAGCAGCGCCGGTAGCAGCCAGAATCCGGTGCGTGGATGCTCTCCGTAGAGCGTCACACCGAGACAGAAACTCACCGTGGCATCGCCGAGCGTCAAAGCGGGTTGCGAGCCGATCAGCGGGCCCCCTTGCATGGCCACCCCGAGCAGGAACAGGGAGAACGAGCCCACCGCCGCGAAGCTGTACGTCTGCCACGCGGTGAAGAAGGCGACGGTGCCCCGGGTGGAGAGCACCTCCATGGCCGACTTGACCAGCGCCGCGGTGACGGCGTTTCCGATGGCTGCCGCCGCCGCGAGGCTGGCCGCCCGCATCAGACCGGGCGGGCGCCGCAGACCGGTGAGAACGAGGGCGGCGCCGATCCCTCCGGTGACCGCGAGCGCGGGCAGCCACCACCAGATCCCGGGCACCTGCTCGCGCCCTCCGGTGGGAGCCAGCGAGAAGAGGACCAGGGCCAGACCGCCGACGATGCAGGCCACGCGGATCCATGACGCCCGTGTCACTCCGACCCGGAAGACCATCCCCCCGATCACCAGGGCGAGCGGAAGTTCGAGGATGAAGATGGGCTGGACGGCGGCCAGCGATCCGGTGGCCAGAGCCAGCGCCTGGAAAAGGGCCGCGAAGATCACACCGAGCATCCCGCCGAACCACACCGGGGTATGCGTCAGGTCGCGGATCAGCCCGATGCGCAATGACCGTGACGCGGGGACGGTGAGCGCCGCGCGCCGCTGCAAGACGGTCCCGAGTGCGTTGCTGCCGGCCGCGAGCAGGGCGAACAGGATGGACAGCATGATCGTCACCATGGGCACCACTCCCGGGCTCGCGTCTGTTCATCGCGGTGCGCTCCGTCGGCCCCCCGGCCAGGCTACACAGATCGCGCGGGACGATGGCCTCCGCCGATACGGCGGTCCCGCCCCCGCCGGGGTTCGCGAACCGTGGTGTGACGTTCAGCCCGGACGGCAAGACGCTCGCCACCCCCTGGAAGAACCCGTACCGGGCACGCTGAGCGCTCCGCTTGAGGTGCCCCGATTCCGCCGATCCGCTTGGAGGACGAGAGGACGAGAGGACGAAGATGGGCGTATGACCGCCATCTCGCGCGCCCATTCGTTCAACGCGGCCGCCGCCCAGTACGCCGCGAACCGCCCCTCCTACCCGCCCGCACTCCTGGACACCGTCGAGGAACTCGCCGGACGCCCCCTCGCGGGCGCCCGTGTCGCCGACATCGGCGCGGGCACCGGCATCGCCACCGCCTTGCTGCGCGAGCGCGGCGCCGATGTGATCGCCGTCGAACCCGGTGCGGGCATGGCGGCCCAGTTCCGCCACGCGCTTCCGGACGTGCCGATCGTCCGGGGCGACGGCAACGCCCTGCCGCTCGCCGACGCCTCCCGCGACCTGATCACCTACGCGCAGTCCTGGCACTGGACCGACACCGCGCGGTCCGTTCCCGAGGCGCTGCGGGTGCTGCGCCCGGGTGGCGTGCTGGCGGTCTGGTGGAACACCACGGCCTTCGATGTGCCGTGGATCGCCGCCCAGGCCGAACGCATCGCGATCCACTGCGGTGTGGAGCCGGGCCCTCGGGCGCGGCCCGACGACGGCCAGGCCGCCCGGCTCGCGGGTCTCACGGGTTTCCCCGGTCTGCGCCACACACGCCGCCATGTGCGCTGGAGCCGCGTCGTCTCCCTCGATACGCACCTCGCCAACATCACCAGCCACTCGGCGTTTCTCGTTCTCGGCGAGGCCCGCACCCAGGCGTTTCTCGCCGAGGAGCGCGGTCGGCTGAGCGAGATGTTCCCGGACGGGACGGTGGAGGAGACCTACGTGGTCGATCTGCTGGTGGCGATCCGCACCTGAGGCTGCCGAGGACAGGGCCCGCCCATCCATGGGCCCCGCTCATGCGCGGATTCCGCGAGTGCGTAGGGCCGCTGATGCGCAGGCCCTGGCCATGCGCGGGTCCCGCTCGCTCAGCGGGTCCGGCTCGCTCAGCGGGTCCCGTTCGCTCAGCGAGTCCCGCTCACTCATGGGGGACGACTGCGACCGGACAGTCCGCGTGGTGCACCGCGGCCTGTACCACGGGGCCCAGGCGGGGCCCCAGCGCGGGCGGGCGCTTCCGTCGGCCGACCATCAGCAGATCGCTGTCGGCCGCGGCCTCCACGATGGCCTGGGCCGGACTCTCCAGCCGGACCTCGTCGACGACCTTCACCCGGGGGAACTTCTCCCGCCATGGCCGCAGCACCTCGTCCATTTCCCGGCGCGCCTGTTCCGCGGTCTCCCGGGCCACGTCGGAATCCGTATCCGCGCCGGAGCCGCGCGCCCGCTCCGGCCTTCTGCCGTGGACGGCGTGCAGGGGCACATCGCGGGTGAACGCGGTGACGTAGGCGAACTCCAGGAGGTTGTCCTGGGGGCCGTGCAGGCTCAGGCCCACGACCACATGCCGTCGGTGTCCGTCCGCTTTCCGCCCCGCGCGCATCAGCACCACCGGCCGCTCCGCACGGGCGATGGTGTACAAGCCGATGTCACCCAGGAAGAAGCTGGCCACCCGGTCCAGCCCCCGCGATCCGAGCACCAGCATGCGGGACCGCGCCGCCGCGTCGAGCAGCGCCTTCTCGGCCTCGTCCGCGACCAGGTCCTCGATGATGGTGAGCTCGGGATGGTCGCGGGCCAGCTCGGTGTGCGCGTCGTGCACGATCCGCTTCGCCCAGTAGTTCTGTTCGTCCGCCGCCGGGCTGTCGGGTGTGGCCGGGCACAGCAGGATCCACGCATGTGTCAGGCGCAGCGCCAGTTGGCGCCGCTCCGCCTCGTCGGCGGCCCAGTGAGCGGCGGCCAGGCTCTCGGCGGAGCCGTCGAGTCCCACGGTGACCACTTGTTCCATGGCGGTGCCTCCTGCCGGATGCGGGGATGCGGGGATACCTGGATACGCGGATACCTGAATGCTGGGATACCGGGATACCGGGATGTGTGGTTGCCAGAGCGCCTGGGCCGGGTCTACGCGGCCGTGGCCGCGCCCCCGGTGTCATCCGTGCCGTAGGCGATGTGTTCGGTCACCGAGACCACCCCGTCCACGCTCCGGCACAGCCGCACGATGACCGGGATCAGGCTTCTGGCCTCGACCGATCCATCCAGCGTGACCTCGCCCTTCCGTACGTCGACCGTCATGGCCGAGGGAGCCAGCCGCAGGGTCCGGCGCAGCAGGTCCCTCTCGATCTCGTCGCGGATCGCGTCGTCGTGGCGCAGGAAGACCCGTAGCAGGTCGCCACGGGTGATGATGCCGAGCAGCTTGCCGGTCTCGTCCACGACGGGGAGCCGCCTGATGTTCCGGTCCGACATCACGCGGGCCGCCTCGACGACCGTCCACTCCGGACGCGCGCACACGGCGGGTGCCGACATCAGCGCGTCGGCCCTCGCCCCCTCCGCCTTCGCGCGCTCCCACGCCTCCAGGCGCGGGACCGGCAGCAGCCCTGACGGGTCGGTCTGCCCGGCCGACTTGCGCAGCAGATCGGCCTCGGACACCAGGCCGATCGGGCGTCCCGAGCCGTCCACCACCGGCACGGCGGTGACATCGTTCTCCGTGAGCAGCCCTACAAGTTCCTTGAACGGCATCTCACGCGGCGCCTGGACCACCGGGCGCGTCATGAGTTCTCCGACCGTTCTGTGGTGCATGTTCCGGCTCCTCTCGCAGACTCACGGTGGGTCGGCCGGTGTTCGCCTATCGAGCTTGCCAGCTCATGCCCGCCGCCGAATGAGCCTCATGGCACCTTCTCCCGGCCACCCGGCCCACCACGGGGCCATCCGGCCCCTCGTCCGGGGGCTTTCCGCCCCCAGGACACCTTCCGCCCGCGGTGCCACATTGGAGATGTCAGGCAGAGAGGCGGGATCTCGATGCGTGCCCACGTCGGCGACCAGTTGATTGTCGAAAGCCCCACCACCGGTGCCACCAAACGCGACGGTGAGATCGTCGGGCTCCACCATGACGACGGGACACCTCCCTATGACGTGCGGTGGTCGGACACCGAGCAGGTCACCCTTGTGTTCCCCGGCCCGGACGCACACATTCACCCCATCGCACACGGGCCCGAAGAGCCGCGGGAGGCGGCCGGGCAGCGCGTGTCCGCGGCGGCGCGGCGCGGCGCCCGTTCGCTCTCCGAAGCGGTGATCATGGCTCTGGTGCAGGACGCCACGGCCGCCCCTTCGATGCACAACGCCCAGCCCTGGCGGTTCCAGTACCACCGGCGCAGGCGTGTCTTCCACCTCAGGGCCGATCTGCGGGGTGCCCTGCCGCACTCCGACCCCGAACTCCGCGCCCTGCACATCGGCTGTGGCGCGGCCCTGATGAACCTGCGGGTCGCGGTGGCCCACGAAGGCTGGGAGGCGGACACCCGGGTGCTGCCCGACCCCCGTGACCCGATGCTGCTCGCGTCGGTGACACTGACCCGCCCGCTCGGCGACGAGGCCGATCCGGCGGCGCTGTACCCCGCTGTGCGCACCCGGCACACCAGCCGGTACCCGTTCGCCGAGACGGAGATCCCCGGCGCCGTGCGGGCCGCCCTCGTCGACGCCGCACACCGGGAGCATGTCGCGCTGGCCTTCGCCTCCGGCTGGCATCTCCAGTCCGTACTGGAGCTGGCGCAGGAGGCCGAGGCCCGCAACCTCACCGACGCCGGTGCCGCCGCCGACCTGGCCCGCTTCACCCGCAGCGCGGACGACACACGCCCGGCCACCGAAGGGGTCCCGGAGTCCGCCTTCGGGCCCCGCCGCCGGATCGGCAAGGCGCCCGTGCGCGACTTCGCGGGCGGCAAGCCGGTGCCCGGCCGCCCGACCGCCGATTTCGAGTCCGTCCCCAACCTGGCGCTGCTGAGCACCTCACAGGACCGTCCCGTGGACTGGCTGCGCACCGGCCAGGCGGTGGAGCGGGTACTGCTGCGCGCCACCCTGGACGGACTGGCGGCCTCGTTCGTCACCCAGGCCCTGGAGTGGCGGGACCTGCGGTGGCCGCTGCGCGATCCGATGTCGGGCATGGCCTATGTGCAGATGGTGCTGCGGCTCGGCTACGGCCCTCCGGGCACCCGGACCCCCAGGCGGCCGGTCGACGACGTGCTGGATCTCGAGCCGTAGGGCCGGAGGAGCGCCGGAAACCGGGCGTCCGAGTCGGCATAGAGCCACGGAATCCGTTGCCGATGCCCTTGCCCACGGGCTATATCGGCAGTTCCGGATGGCTGTTGCTTATGTGCTTAATCACCAAGGCTGACGCGTCACACCTCGTCACACTCAGGGAGTGAGCATGAGCCTTGACCTGGCGCGTCGTCGTCTGCTGGCGGCCGCGGGCGCGGCGGGGGCCGCGGGTGCCCTCGGCCTCGTCCCCTCCGGCGCGTTCGCCGCCTCCGGCCGTCGCCCGTCCGGATCCCGCCGTTCGGCCGCCACGATCATCCACGGTGGGCGGGTGCTGACCGGGCTGCCGTACCTGCCCCGGCAGGAGGCGCTCGCCGTGGGACGGGACGGGAGGATCCTCGCGGTCGGTCCGGCGTCCGTGGTGCGCCGTCTGGCCGGGAGGGACACGGACTTCGTGGACGCCCGTGGCGGCACCGTCATGGCGGGGATCATCGATGCGCACGCCCACTGCCTGGAGGCCGGGACGCGCACCCTCAACCCGTCCCTGGGCAATGAGAGCTACACCGTGGCCGCGCTCCAGGCGGAGCTCACCGGGTTCCTGAACGCGAGCGAGGGCCAGGAGCCGGACGGATGGCTGGTGGTGGAGGACTGGAACCCGGTGGGGCTGCCCGCCGGGACCGAGACCCACCACCGTGTCCTGGACGCGCTGCCGACCCGCCGGCCGATCGCGCTCAAGGGCTCGGACGCCCACAACATGTGGGTCAATCAGCGCGCCCTGGACCTGGCGAAGATCACGTCGAACACCCCGGACCCGGCCGGGGGCCATATCGTCCACGACTCGGCCGGAGCACCGTCCGGGCTGCTGAAGGACACCGCGCAGGACATCGTCGCGGCGGTGATTCCGCCACCCGACCGGGACAAGACGCTCGCGGCCGCGGCGAAGGCCCTCCACCAGGCCGCGGCCAACGGCATCACCACCTACATGGACGCGGCCACCGAGCCCGGAACCCTCGGCGTCTATGCCGATCTGGCCGCCTCCGACCGGCTGCCGCAGCGGGTCGTTCCCGCGCTGCGCCTGGACACCGACCTCATCCGCGACCCGAAGGCCGCGCTGGCCCACGTCGACGAGCAGCGAGCGGCCCATGGCCAGGTGCCGGGGCTGTGCTTCGGGACGGTGAAGGTCTTCCTCGACGGAGTGATCGAGCACCCCGCGCAGACCGCCGCGCTGCTGGAGCCGTACCTCGACGCCAACGGCAAACCCACCGACAACCGTGGCGACTTGTACGTCACCGCCACCGAGTACGGGCGGCTGGCCGCTGTACTGGACCGGGCCGGCTGGCAGTTGCACGCACACGCGATCGGCGACCGCGCGGTGCGCACCGCGCTGGACGGCTACGAGACGGCGGTACGCGCCAATGGCCGCCGTGGCAACCGGCACACCATCGCCCATCTGCAACTGGTGCACCCGGACGACTACCGGCGCTTCGCGCCGCTGGGTGTGGTCGCCTGTATGCAGTTGCAGTGGGCGATGCGCAATGTGTGGACGATGGACGCCCTGCTGCCCTACATCGGCCCGGACCGCCACCGGCTGATGTATCCGGCGCGCAGCCTGGAGCGGCACGGCGCGGCGCTGTCCGGGGGATCGGACTGGCCGGTGGATCCGCTCGACTCCTTCAACCAGATCCGCACCGCCGTCGACCGGCGGGGCGAGGAGGGGGCGCTGTATCCGGAGCGGGAGGGCATCAGCCGCTCGACCAGTCTGCGCATGCACACTTCGGGCTCGGCTCATCAGCTCCGTATCGACCATGAGACCGGTGTGCTCACCCCGGGCCGGGCCGCCGATGTGATCGTGCTCGACCGGGATGTGACCCGGGTGCCGGTCGAGGACATCACCGGTACGGAGGTCCGGTTGACGCTTGCGGGCGGCAGGCGTATCTGGGACGCGGAGCGGCCCGGCGCCCAGGCGTCCGCCGCGTCGTTCGCGGCGGCCCGGCCGGTCTCCCTCGCCACCGTGCACGGCCGTCATGCCGCGTGCGGCTGCCACGGCCGGCGGCCCGTGGCGTCACCTCTCTCCCTCGGGCCCGCGTAGACCGGTCTCCCTCGGGCCCGCGTGGACCGGTGGAAGTCGGGCGCGGTTCGGGCACGTCCGGCGGAGCGTTCAGTAGCCGACGGTGAAGTGCCGTTCCTCGCCGGGGATTTCGAGTTCGTCGAGGACGGCCACGGCGAGGTCCTCGGCCGAGATGCGGGACGCGCCGTCGGCGGTGGTGAGGAGGGTCGTGGTGCCGCGCCGGTACTTTCCGGTGCGGTGCCCGGGTTCGAGGAGGGCCGGTGGGCTGAGGTAGACCCAGTCGGCATAGTGCGTTCGGCAGATGTCCAGCTGCGCGGCGCTGGCGGCGGCGATGGCGCGGTACGGCGGCGGCACGTACTGCGGACTGTCGAGAACGAGCCGGTCCGGGTGGCCCGGGACCCGCAGGGGCGCGGCGCCGCCGACGACGAGGATGCGTGTCCGGATCGTGGCGGCCGCGGCGAGCAGGGCCGTCGTGGTCGTGACGGCGGTGTGTTCGTGCCCGGGGGCGGGGCGGGTGGCGGCCACGATCGCGTCGGCGCCGAGGAGGAGTTCGCCCATGCGGCCGGGGTCGTTCGCATCGCCCTCGACGGCTTTCACCCCGGGTGGCGGAGCGGTCGGTGGTTTCTTGCGGAACACCGCGACGAGGTCATGGCCCCGCTTCGCGGCTTCGGTGACGACGCGCGAGCCGACCATGCCCGCGGCTCCGACGACGGCGATCTTCATTGAGGCGTTCCTTCCGGAGTGCGGGTGGCGGCGGCGTCGTGTGAACGGGGGCTACGGTCGCGTCGGTCGCGCGGGGTGTGCCGGGTGCGCGGGGGAAGCTGTCCCGCGACGATCGCGGCGAGTGAGAGCGCGAACCCCACGAGCTGGATCGGGCCGAGCGTCTGGTCCAGCACGATGGCGCCGAGAACGGCCGCGACCAGCGGCGAGAGCAGGGCGAGAACCGCGACGGAGGCGACGGGCAGGGTGGTGATGCCCTGGAACCACAGCGCGTAGGTGATCAGACCGCCGACCAGCCCCAGCCACAGATAGCCGAGGGCGGCGCTGCCGTCGATCGCGGGAGGCGATCCCTCGGCCAGGAAGGTGAGCGGCAGCAGAAAGAGGCCACCCGCGGTGAGTTGCCACCCGGCGAAGGCGGTGGCACCGACCCCGGCGGGGCGCCCCCAGCGCTTGGTGAGCGTCACGCCGAGCGCCATCGTGACCGCACCGGCGAGCCCCGCCACGACGCCGACGGTGTCGAGCGCCGCGTTCGGCCCGATCACCACAAGCCCGACGCCGGCGACGCCCGTCACACCCCACAGGAGGCGCCAGAGGGAGAGGCGTTCATGGAGCACGGTGACGGCCAGGACGGCGACGACGAGCGGCTGGGCCGCCGCCAGGGTGGCGGCCACCCCGCCCGGGAGGCGTTCGGCCGCGATGAACAGCAGCGGGAGGAACAGCCCGATGTTCAGTACGCCGAGCACCGCGGCCTTGCCCCACCAGGCTCCGCGCGGCAGCGTCCGGGTGATCGCCAGCCCGATCAGACCGGCTGGCAGCGCACGCAGGAACCCCGCGAAGAGCGGATGTCCCTGGGGGAGAAGCTCGGTGGTGACGACATAGGTCGTGCCCCACACCGAGGGGGCGAGCGCCGTCAGGGCGGTGCGTGGCAGGTTTCCGTGGCGGACACCGTCGGCTCCGCCGGAAGCCACTTGTGTGGTGTGACGTGTCATGCCTCGAAGTGTCGCCGTGCGGCGATTGATGAGTCCAACACATGTTTGTCACCTCATGGATCTCGATTCAAGATGGATCCATGGAGCTCCAGCAGATGCGCTATGTCGTCGCGGTCGCCGAGACGAACAGCTTCACCCGGGCCGCCGAACGGTGTCTGGTCGTCCAGTCCGCCCTCAGCCACCAAATCGCCCGCCTGGAAAAGGAACTCGGCGCGCGACTCTTCGAGCGCACCAGCCGCCGGGTGTGGCTGACACCGGCCGGCGAGGCGTTCCTCCCGGCCGCCCGCCAGTGTCTGGACGCCGCGGAGCGAGCGGCCGCCGAGGTCGCCGCGGCCGTCGGAGAGGTACGCGGACGGCTCGCCGTGGGCCTGATCCCCACCGTCACCGCCGTCGACATCCCGGGCGCGCTGCGGGACTTCCGCGAGCGGTATCCGCATGTGCGCATCCGCCTGCGGGTGGGCGCGAGCGACGACCTCGTGGAGCAGGTCAAGGAGGGAGCCATCGACGTGGCGTTCCTCGGGCTGCCGACCACGGCACGACCACGGGGCGTGGCCGCCCATGAACTCGCGCGGGACCGGCTCGTCGCCGTGGTCGCACCGGACCATCCACTCGCCGGGGAGCCGGAGGTCGACCTGCGCAGGCTCTCCTCCGAGGTGTTCGTGGACCTCCCGGCCGGGACGGCCGGACGCGCCCAGTCCGACGTGGCCTTCGAAGCGGCGGGTCTCAGCCGTGATGTCGCCTTCGAAGTGACCAGCGCGGACTTCATCGCCCGGCTCGTCGGGCCGGGTCTCGCCGTGGCCATGCTCCCCAGGGCTTATGCGCCTCAGCTCGCCGGTGTCGTCACCATCGAGGTGGCCGACGCCCCGGCCCGCGTCGAGTACGTCATCTGGAGCCGCTTCACGCGTACGCCCGCGGCGACCGCCTTCCTCGCCGCCCTCGACATCACCGCGACGGAATCTTGAGCCGGGACGACCCTGAGCCGGGACGACCCTGAGCCGGGACGGAATCCTGAGCCGGGACGGCAGGCGTCACGCCCCGTCCCGGCGGCCTCGCCGCATCGAGGAGGCCCGAACCTCCAGCCGGGTGCCGATCACCACGGGCGGTGGTGTGTGCGGGGGATCCTCCACCAGGCTGACCAGCGCGTCGACGGCCGCCGTACCGGCCTGCTCCGGGCCCAGTGTCACCGTCGATACGGGCGGGACCGTCCGGCCGTAGGCCGGGTCCTCGCTGCCGCACACCACCATCAGGTCCGCCGGCACCGAAAGACCGCACCGCGCGGCCGCCTCCAGGACCTGGTGGCCGCACGGGTCGTACAGGCCGAACACCGCGTCCGGCCCGCCCTCCCCGGTCAGCAGGGCGTCCAGCCCCCGTCCCGTGTCGTCGTCCGCGTCGAACGGGACGACGCACGGCCGCACACCGGTCCGCGAACACCACCTCCGGTAGGCGGTCGCGCTCGCGCGGCTGTAGTACTCCTGGGTGGGCCCGGCGATCAGCGCGATCCGCTCCGCGCCCTGCCCGGCCAGATGCTCCAGGACATGGCGGGTCATGGCCTCGTGGTCGTTGTCGACCCACGTCTCCCGCGCCCCCAGATCGCCGGGGCGGCCGTCGAACACCAGCGGCAGCCCGCGGGCGCGCAGCAGCCGCACCACGGGGTCGCTGGGCGGACTGTCCAGCACCACCACCCCGGCGGCCGGCAGGGTGCGCCATATGTGCTCGGCGGGCCCCGCGGGCATCGCCATCAGCGCGTAGCCACGCCGATGCGCGGCGACGGTGGCCGCGCTGATGGCCCGGGCGAAGTACGGCACGCTCGCGAAGTCCCAGGCGCTCTGGCCGTGGGCGGTCACCGCGAGACCGAGGGTGCGCCCGCCGCCGCCCACCGGGCCGTATCCGAGCGCGCCCGCCACCGCCTTCACCCGGGCCCGCGTGGGCTCCGAGACCCGGCCCGTGCCGTTGAGCACGTTGGACACCGTCGCGGTCGACACCTCCGCCGCCCGTGCCACATCCGCGATCGTCACCCTGGACACGCCCGGCAGAATACGCGCCCGGGCCCCCGCCGATGGCGCTCGCGAGGGCGGGCGAAGCGGGTTGGCGGGCCCGGGGGACCCGCGGGTGGGTGCGTCGCGGCCACCCGCGCCCGCGATGTCCTGCCTGGCCTGGTCGCACCACTGGGCCCCGGTGGCCGCGGGCGGACTCACCCGGCCCCTCACCCGGCCCGGTGGACCGGTCGACCGCATCGCCGCTGCCCACGGCGCCACCCCCGCCCAGGTCGCCCTCGCCTGGCTCCTGGCCCACTCCGAGGTCACACTGCCCATCCCGGGCACCTCCAAGGTGGCCCACCTGGAGGACAACACGGCCGCGGCACAACTGCGCCTGAGCGGTGCGGAGATCGACGAGCTCACATCGTCATGACCCGTGTCCGGCGAACCGGGGAGCCCGGCGCCGAGCGGTACACCGCGCGGGGAGGCCGCCCACGGGCCGTCGGGCCGAGCACCGGGGACGCCTTTCGCTCCCGGGCCGTTCTCATATGCGCGGGAACGGTTCGGTCAGCGCGGTGAGCACATGGTCGGCCTGTGCGGCACGCAGCTCCTCGACGCTGTAGTGGCCGCTGGCGACCCCCACCGCGGTCGCGTTCGCCGCGCGCGCGGCCTCGATGTCGCGCGGGGTGTCCCCGACCACGTAGACCTCGGAGCGGGTCAGGTCGTGCCCGTGCAGCCGGGCGGCCTTGGCCATCGCCAGCCGGGTGATCTCCGCCCGGTCCGGGGAGTCCGAGCCATAGGCGCCGAACACGAAGTAGCGGCCCAGCCTGCCCCGTTCCATCTTGATCCGGGCCGCGCCCTCCATCGCGCCGGAGATCAGCCCGAGGATGATCCCCGCGTCCGTGATCCGCCGCAGGGTGTCCTCGACGCCGTCCAGGACGCGGTACCCCTCCGATGCCGGGATGTCCTCCGAGAGGTGCCACAGATACGCGGCGTACAGGCGGGCCATCTCATCGTGACTGGGTTCGCGGCCGAGCACGGCGAGGAACGTCTTCCGGCCGACCTGCGGATCCGTCTCCCCGGCCGAGGTGTGTTCGCCGATATCGGCGGCCACACCGTGCAACCGGTCGAAGGCCCAGGCCCAACTCCGCCTCCCCGAGCCTCCGGTGTGGACCAGGGTTTCATCGATGTCGAAGAGCGCTGCTATCGGTCCGGCCATGGTTCGTTCTCCTCCGATTCCGCCTTCTCCAGGGTGCGCGATGGCACCGGGAGCGGCCAGTCGCGCGGCGGCCTCGCCGGCCGGAGTTGAGGGTGGATACGGGCGAGCCTAGGCTGGTGGGAGTGGGCGAGTGAGATGGCCCACATCCGGTTGAACGCCCAACCAGCGTGCCTGGCAAGGCGGTCCCTTCCGAACCGGACCGGCCGCATCACGCGGCCACGGGCCGGCTCCGGCCCCCTCCGCCAGGCCCGCCGACGCAGCGCACAAGCGCAGACATCCATCGAGCGCACGGAGGGCGGCGTAGCCATGACCGACCTGGACACGCTGTCGGTGAACACCATCCGCGGACTGTGCATGGACGCGGTCCAAAAGGCGAATTCGGGCCACCCCGGAACGCCGATGGGGATGGCGCCCGTCGCGTACACGCTGTGGCAGCGGTTTCTGCGTTTCGACCCCGACGACCCCATCTGGCCGAACCGCGACCGCTTCGTGCTCTCCGAGGGCCACGCCTCCGCCCTGCTCTGGTCGCTGCTGTACCTGACCGGCGTCCGCACGGTCGACCCCGACTACGAGGTGCTGGGCCGTCCGGCGGTGACCCTGGACGATCTCAAGTCCTTCCGGCAGCTCGACTCGCGCTGCCCCGGCCACCCCGAGTACCGGTGGACCAGCGGTGTCGAGACGACCACCGGCCCGCTCGGCCAGGGGGTCGCCACCTCCGTCGGCATGGCGATCGCCGGCCAGTGGCTGGCGGCGCGGTTCAACCGCGACGACTTCACGCTCTTCGACTTCGATGTGTACGCGCTGGCCGGGGACGGCTGCATGATGGAGGGCGTCTCCTCGGAGGCGGCCTCGCTCGCCGGCCATCTGCGGCTGTCCAACCTGTGCTGGATCTACGACTCCAACCGGGTCACCATCGAGGGCCACACCGACATCACCTTCACCGAGGACGTCGCCGCCCGCTTCCTGGCCTACGGCTGGAACGTGACCACCGTCGCCGACGCCAACGACCTCGGCCGGATCAGCCGCGCCTTCCACACCTTCCGGGCCGAGACCGAGCGTCCGACCCTGATCCTCGTCCACAGCCATATCGGCTACGGCTCGCCGGTCGAGGACTCGCCGAAGGCACATGGGGCGCCGTTCGGGCCGGAGGGGGTCAGGGCCACCAAGCGTGTCCTCGGCATTCCGCCGGACGCCGCGTTCCATGTACCCGACGGTGTGCCCGACTGGTTCGCGCGGGGCATCGGGGCGCGCGGCGCCGAGCTGCGCACCGCCTGGGAGAAGACGTTCGACGCCTACCGCAGCGCGTACCCCGATCTCGCCGACGAATTGGAGCGGATCCAGCGCCGTGAGCTCCCGGACGGCTGGGAGGCCGCGCTGCCCACCTTCCCGGCCGATCCGAAGGGCCTGGCCAGCCGCGACTCCTCGGGCCGGGTGCTGAACGCCGTGGCCAAGGCGGTGCCCTGGGTGCTGGGCGGGTCCGCCGATCTGACACCGTCGACCAAGACCCGCCTCACCTTCGGCGGGGCGGGCGACTTCGAGCCCGACGACCGGTCCGGGCGCAATCTGCACTTCGGTGTCCGGGAGCACGCGGCCGCCGCCGTCGCCAATGGAATGGCGCTGACGAAGCTCCGTCCGTACTGGTCCGGCTTCCTGATCTTCTCCGACTACGCGAAGGCGGCCATTCGCCTCTCCGCGCTGATGGAGATCCCCACGGTGCACATCTTCACCCATGACTCCATCGGGGTCGGCGAGGACGGTCCCACCCACCAGCCCGTCGAACAGCTCGCGGGGCTGCGGGCGACACCGGGGCTGCTCGTGTTCCGGCCCGCCGACGCCAACGAGGTCACCGAGACCTGGCGCGTGGTCGCCGCCCTCCGCCGGGCGCCGGCCGCGGTGGTCCTCTCCCGCCAGGCCCTGCCCACCTTCGACCGCGACCGGCTCGGCGCGGCGAGCGGTGTGGCGCGGGGCGCCTACGTACTGGCCGACGCGGACCGGGGCGAGCCCGAGGTGATCCTGCTCGCCACCGGCTCCGAGGTGGCGCTCGCGCTGGCCGCGCACGAGGAGCTCACCGCCGAGGGCATCGCGTCCCGGGTGGTGAGCATGCCGTGCTGGGAGCTGTTCGACCGTCAGCCGCGGGAGTACCGCGATCAGGTGCTGCCGCCTTCGGTGACACGGCGGGTGGCGGTGGAGGAGGGCTCCACGCTCGGCTGGGACCGGTATGTCGGCGGCGCCGGGGCCATCGTCGGAATGCACACCTTCGGGGCCTCCGCACCCCTCAAACAGCTGCTCACCGAGTTCGGATTCACCCCTGAGCGCGTCTCGCAGGTGGCACGCGAGCTGGTGGCTTCGGGCTGAGCAGGCAACGACGCGACAGGAGAGCACATGGCTACCGACACCCCCATGCAGCTCGGCATGATCGGGCTCGGCCGGATGGGCGCGAACCTCGTGCGCCGGCTCATGCACGACGGCCACCGCTGTGTGGTCTACGACGTCAACGAAAGCGCGGTCAGGGAGCTGGAGGGCGAGGGCGCGGTCGCCGCCCGCTCGCCCGGCGACCTGGTGGCGAGGCTGGAACGGCCACGGGCCGTGTGGCTCATGCTGCCCGCCGCCGTCGTACAGCCCACCCTCGATCAGCTCACCGAGCTGCTCGACCCGGACGACGCCGTCATCGACGGCGGCAACTCCTACTACCGCGACGACATCACCCGCGCCGCCCAGCTCGCCCCGCACCGCCTGCACTATCTGGACTGCGGAACCTCGGGCGGCGTCTGGGGACTCGAGCGCGGCTACTGCCTCATGATCGGCGGCGAGCACGAGCCCGTGACCCGGCTCGACCCCATCTTCCGCACCATCGCGCCCGGCACCGGCTCCGCCGAGCCGACACCCAGCAGACACGGCGACGGAACCGCGCCCCAGGGCTATCTCCACTGCGGTCCGAACGGAGCCGGGCACTTCGTGAAGATGGTCCACAACGGGGTCGAGTACGGAATGATGGCCGCGATCGCCGAGGGGCTCAGCATCATCGACCACGCCGACGCCGGGCTGCGCAAGCGCACCGCCGACGCGGAGACCACCCCGCTGCGCGAGCCGGAGGCGTACCAGTACGAGATCGACGTCGGCGAGGTGGCCGAGGTGTGGCGCCGCGGCTCGGTCGTGGGCTCCTGGCTCGTCGACCTCACCGCGGACGCACTGGCCCGCTCGCCGAAGCTGGAGGAGTTCACCGGGCGTGTCTCGGACTCCGGCGAAGGGCGGTGGACGGTACGGGCGGCGATCGACGAGGGCGTACCCGCCGCCGTGATCTCCACCGCGCTCACCGACCGGTTCCAGTCCCGGGGCCTCGGCGAATTCGCCGACCGGGTCCTGTCCGCCATGCGCAGTGAGTTCGGCGGACACGCCGAGAAGGGGACCGGGTCATGACGGGACCGACGGGACCGGACGACCATGTGATCGTGCTCTTCGGCGCCACGGGCGACCTCGCCAAGCGCAAGCTCCTCCCGGGACTGTTCCACCTCGCCACGGCGGGCCTGCTGCCCGACGGCTACCGCATCGTGGGCTCGACCCCGCACCGGTCCGCGATGAGCGACGAGGCGTTCCGCACCCTCGCGCACGACGCGATCGCCGCCTTCGGACGGTCCAAGCCGTCCGGGCCGGTGTGGAAGACCTTCGAGGAGTCGCTGTCCTTCGGCGCGGCCGACCCCGAGGACCCGGGTCCGCTGCTCGCGGCCGTACGGACGGCGGAGGACTCCCTCGGCGGGCCGTCGCGCAGACTGTTCCACCTGGCCATCCCGCCCTCCGCGTTCGGGTCCATCGTCGGGATGCTCGGCGATACGGGGCTGGCGGAGAACGGCAAGGTGATCGTGGAGAAGCCCTTCGGCACCGATCTGGTGTCGGCGCGGGCGCTCAACGAGACGATCCACGCCGTCTTCGACGAATCCCGGGTCTTCCGGATCGACCACTTCCTCGGCAAGGAGTCGGTGGAGAACATCCTGGCCCTCCGATTCGCCAACGGCATGTTCGAACCCATCTGGAACCGGAACCACATCGACTATGTGCAGATCGATGTGCCCGAGACGCTCGGCATCGAGGGCCGTGGCCACTTCTACGAAGGCACCGGGGCCTTCCGGGACATGGTCGTCACCCATCTGATACAGGTGCTCGGCATCGTGGCGATGGAACCACCGGTCTCGCTCGCCGCCAAGCCACTGCGCGACGAGAAGGACAAGGTGTTCGAGGCGCTGCGCCCCATCGGGCCCGAGCATGTGGTGCGCGGCCAGTACGAGGGCTACCTCGACGAACCGGGTGTCGCCGCCGATTCGCGGACCGAGACGTTCACCGCGCTGCGGGTGGAGCTGGACAACTGGCGGTGGGCCGGAGTCCCGTTCCACCTGCGCTCCGGCAAACGCCTCGCACAGGGGCGCCAGGTGGTCACTCTCGGGCTGCGCGAGCCGCCCCTGCGGATGTTCGCCACCGACCTCGCCGATCAGGAGAAGTACCGGGGCAACAAGATCGTGATCGACTTCGGGGACCCCGGATGGATCGCCACCCGCTTCCTCGCCAAAGAGCCCGGCCCCGCCATGCGGCTCGAACCGGTCACGATGGCCTTCGGCTACGCCGGCTCCTACTGCGAGGCCAATGGACTCGAGGGCTATGAACGCCTGATCCTGGACGCCATGCTGGGCGACCAGTCGCTGTTCACCCGGTCCGACGGCATAGAACACATCTGGGCGGCGTCGACCTCCCTTCTGGAGAACCCACCGCCGATCCAGACGTACGCCCCCGGCTCATGGGGCCCGGAGCCCGCCATCAGCGAACTGATCGCACCGGATCTGTGGCATCTGCCGGACGCCGCCGAGGTCGTGTCCGGAACCGGCGCATGACCTCGGGCGCCGCGGAAGGCTCTCGCTGACAGGAGCGATATCGTGCGTGCCATCGTCATCGAGAAGTTCGGTGGACCGGACAGCCTCGTCTACACCGAACTCCCCGAGCCCGAGCCCGAGCCCGGCCATGTGGTCATCGAGATCAGGGCGTTCGGCCTCAACCACGCCGAGACGCATATGCGCAGGGGCGAATGGGCCGAGGCCGCGAAGGTCAGCGGTATCGAGTGCGTCGGCCTGGTGAGATCCTGCCCCGGCGGTGAGTTCCCCGTCGGGGCGAAGGTGGCCGCGCTGATGGGCGGCCTCGGACGCACCATCAACGGCAGCTACGCCGAATACACCAAGGCGCCGGTATCGAATGTCGCCACCATCGAGTCCGGTCTGCCGTGGGCCGAACTGGCCGTCATCCCGGAAACCTACGCGACCGCCTGGACCTGTCTGTTCCGCAATCTGGAGATCGCCCCCGGGGAAACCCTGGTCATCCGGGGAGCGACCTCGGCCTTCGGCCAGGCCGCCGTCAACCTCGCGGTGAACGCCGGAGCGCGCGTCATCGGCACCTCACGCAACCGCGAGCGGTTCGCCCTGCTGGAGGAACTCGGCGTGGAGCGGGCCGAGTTGGAGGGCCCGGACCTCTCCGGGCGGATCCCCGAGGCCCAGCGGATCGACGCGGTACTCGATCTGGTGGGCAACAGCACCATTCTCGACTCCCTCGCCATGCTGCGCCGGGGTGGCCGCGCCTGTCTGGCGGGCTGGCTCGGCGGGCTCGACCCGATCAGGGACTTCAACCCCCTGCTCCAGATGGCGAGCGGGGTGTATCTCACCTTCTTCGGCAGCTTTGTGTTCGGCAAGCCCGGTTTCCCGCTGTCCGATGTCCCGCTCCAGACGATCGCGGAGCAGGTGGCGGCGGGCCGGCTGAAGGCGAAGCCCTCGCGGGTGTTCCGGTTCGAGGACATCCACGAGGCGCACCGGGTGATGGAGGCGGGCGAGGCCAAGGGCAAGATGGTCGTCGTCCTGGACTGACCCGCCACCGTGCGGGCTCGGCGACGCGGCCGTCCGCCCGGCGCGCCCGTCAGCTGTCCCGGCCCGCCGACGGATACGCGAGGCGCTGACACGCTCGCCCGGACGGCGTCCGGGGGCGCCGCGCTCGGCCGGCGCGGCACCCCCGGTGGGTCGGGCCGGTCGACCGGCCCGCGGTGTGCGGCTACGCCGCCAGGACGGCCGCCGTGGTGCGCCCGCCGTCGACGTCCAGCACGATGCCGTGGACGAACGCGGCCTCGTCACCGGCGAGGTAGACCGCGGCGTGTGCGATGGCCTCCGGGTGTCCGATGCCTCCGGCCGGGGTGCCCTTCATCATGTTCTCGGCCGGGTGCGCCGCGCCGGGCACGGGTGTGTGGACCACCCCGGGGGAGATCGCGTTCACCCGCACACCCCGCGGGCCGAACTCGGCGGCCCAGGCCCGGGTCAGGGTCTCCATCGCGCCCTTGGAGGAGCTGTAGAGCGCGCCGACGGGGATGCCCAGACGGGCGACCCAGGACCCCAGGTTGATGATCGCTCCTCCGCCGGCCTCGGCCATGGCCGGGGCGAGCGCGGCGGTCAGGAAGAACGGGGCCTTCACATTCACCGCGTAGACCCGGTCGAAGCTCTTCTCATCGGTGTCCGGGGTGCTGTCACCGGGGAAGATACCGGCGTTGTTGACCAGGACGTCGATGCCTCCGCCCAGGACGGACACCGCCTCATCGGCCAGTGCGCGGGACGCCTCGGCGCTGCCGTCCAGATCCGCTTGTACGAAGTCGGCCCGGCCGCCCCGCGCCCGGATGGCGTCGACGACCTCCGCGCCCCGCTCGGCGCTGCGGCCGGACACCACCACATGTGCGCCCTCGGCGGCGAACCGCTCCGCGATCGCCCGTCCGATGTTGCTGGTGGCGCCGGTCACCAGGGCCCTCTTGTCATGCAGTCGTCCACTCATCACGCGCTCCTGCCACGTTCGTTCACCGCACCATCGACGCCCTGCGGGCATGACCTCGATCGGGCCATCCGCGCGGGACACCGCCCGGATCCGCCCGGGGGCCATGCCACTGTGCGAAGAAAAAAATGGACTTGCAAGTCCAAACAGGTCAGGCCGCGGCGGCGCGCCGCAGATCCTCGATGCCGAGGTCCAGCGCGGCCCGCAGATGGTCGGCCCGACCGGTCGACTGGAGGATCGCCACACCGCCCTGGAGGCCCGCCAGCAGTGCGGCGGCGCGGTGCTCGACATCCAGGTCGGCGGGCAGGTGTCCGGCCGTCTGAAGGGCCCGGATCCCGGTGGCCAGGCTCGCCTGCCACTGGCGCATCAACGTCACCACGACATCCCGGGCGCCCGGGGTGGAGCGGCCCAGGTGGAGGACCAGCGAGCCCATCGGGCACCGCTCGCCCTGCTCCTCGTAGCGCTCGACCACCACATCGCGCCACCGCTGCCACGCCTCCCAGGAGTCCAGGCAGCCCAGATACGGCTGCTGGTCCTCCAGGACCTGGTCGGCCTCGTGGTGGGCGACCGCCAGCAGCAGCTCGTCCTTCCCCTCGGGGAAGTAGTGGAAGAGCTGGCTCTTGCTGGTGCGGGTGCGGGCCATGACGTCGTCGAGGGTGGCCACCGACACGTCCTTCTCGCGCAGCACCTCGGCCGCGCCCTCGATGATCCGGTTCCGGGTGGCCTTCCCCTTCGCCGTCAGCTCCTTGCGCATGGCGTCGCCCTCTCTCGACTGGACTGGCTGGTCCAGTCTACGGGCCTCGCCCGGCCGGATCAGTCGGCCAGCTCGGCGGCTTCCTCCCGCAGGACGCGCACCACCGCGTTCGCCGACTCCGTGGCGGGCCCCGGCGAATGCGCCAGGCTGACCCGCCGCCACTCCTCCGCGACCCCTTCGACGGCGACGATACGCACACCGGGCGGGACGGCGGGAAGCAGCGTCGAGGGGGCGGTGGTGATGCCCGCCCCGGCCGCGACCAGGCGGAGCTTCGTCAGCCAGTCCCGGGCGGTGTGGCGGACCCGGGGCCGTCCCGGCAGCCCCGGCCACACGCCGAGCAGCGGCTCCTGCGCACCGGCCGGGCTGGCGATCCATGGCTCGTCCGCGATCTCCTCGGCCGTGACACTGTCGCGCCCGGTGAACCGGCCGCTCGCCGGGACCGCCACCGCCAGCCGGGTCTCGAGCAGCGGCTCGACGCGCAGCGGCGGGGCGTCGGTGTCGGGGGAGCGGTGCGGTGGTCTGGAGGACAGCAGGGCGATGTCGAGCGTGCCGGCGCGCAGCGCCCGCACCAGCGACGGGGTGGTGCCCTCCCGAGTGGACACCCGGATCCGGGGGTGGTCCCGGCGCAGCGCCGCCAGCGCGCGGGCCACGAAAACGGCTCCCGCGGTGGGGAAGAAGCCGAGCCGGACCGGGCCGTCCGCCGCTCCCGCCCCGCGCAACTCCCGGTCGGCGGCGTCGAGCGCGTCCAACGCGACCACGGCGTGGCGCAGCAGGGCGCGGCCCGCGCCGGTCAGCCGCACACCGCCGGGGTGGCGGTCGAAGAGCCGGGCGCCGGCCGCCTGCTCCAGCCCGGCCACCTGCCGGGAGACGGCCGACTGGGTGTACCCGAGCGCCTCGGCCGCGGCGGTGATCGTGCCCCGCTCCGCCACCTCGCGCAGCACCCGCAGCCCGGCCAGGGTCACGTCCATGAGCGCATGTCCATGAGCACGCAGCATACCTGCCATGCGGGACATTCGTTGGCGGAATGTCTCCGCGGTTCCTAGCGTGGAGGGCACACCACAGCAGAACGGAACGACACCATGCCTTTGGTCAACATCTACATGCGCGAGGGAACCACCCCGGAGCACCGCCGGAACGTCTCGCTGGGCATCCACCGGTCCATGGTGGACGTCCTGAAGGTCCCGCAGGACGACCAGTTCCACCTCATCCACGAGCTCAAGCCGGAGAACGTCCAGACGCAGCCGGTGTCCTTCGGCATCCGGCGCGGCGAGGGCGCGATGTTCATCCAGCTGTTCTTCAACGATCGCGACCCGGGGCAGAAGGCGGATCTCTTCGCGGCCATCCGCGAGAACCTCCGGCTGTACGCGGACGTCCCGGAGGAGGACATCATGCTCTGCGTGGTCGAGACGAACCGCGAGAACTGGTGGGCGGCCGGCCGCACCGTCAACCCCCGGACGGGCTTTGACGAGCGCATGGACCATGTGCTCGGCGACACCGCGGCCACCACGGACTGAGGCCCGCCAAACGCCTCAACGGTGGTTGGCCAGCGCGGCGTTGAGCTGGACGACGTTCACCCGCCGCTCGCCCAGGAAACCGAGGACACGGCCCTGGAGGTGGGCGGTGACCAGCGCGCGCACGGTCGCCGGCCGCAGACCGCGGGCCCGGGCGACCCGGTTCACCTGCTCATGGGCGTACGCCGCGGAGATATGCGGATCGAGGCTGGAGCCGGAGGCGGTGACGGCGTCCGCCGGGACATCCCGGGGATCGACACCGTCGAACCTCGCCACCGCGGCCCGCCGCGCCTCGATCGTGCGGACCAGCACCGGGTTGTTGGGGCCGAGGTTGGAGGCGCCGGAGGCCAGCGGGTCGTAGCCGCCGGTGGACGGGCGGGGCTGGAACCACGCGGGATCGGGCCCGGGCGCCCGGCCGGAGTTCCTCCGGCGGTCCTCGGGGAGGGTGAAGTTCTGGCCGAGGAGGGTGGAGCCCATGGTCGTGCCGTGCCGGGTGATCCGTGAGCCGTTGGCCTGGTACGGGAAGGCGCCCTGGGCCACTCCGGTGACGGCCAGCGGGTAGAGGACACCGGTGACGGCGGTGAGCACGAGCAGGATCCGCAGGGCGGACAGATGGTTGCGGACCACGGGGGAGAGCGAGCTGGTCATGGCGGTGCCTTCTGCCAGGCCGTCCTGGCGGTCGTCGGTCAGCGCAGTCCGGGGATGAACTGGACGACCAGATCGATGAGTTTGATGCCGAGGAAGGGCAGGACGAGCCCGCCGAGGCCGTAGATCCGCAGATTGCGGCCGAGCAGGCCCGCCGCCGAGGAGGGCCGGTAGCGGACACCGCGCAGCGCGAGCGGGATCAGCGCGACGATGATCAGCGCGTTGAAGATGATGGCGGAGGCGATGGCCGAGGTGGGGCTGTGCAGCCGCATGACGTTGAGCTTCTCCAGGCCCGGATATACCACGGCGAACATCGCGGGGATGATGGCGAAGTACTTCGCCACATCATTGGCGATGGAGAAGGTGGTCAGCGCGCCGCGCGTGATGAGCAGCTGTTTGCCGATCTCCACGATCTCGATGAGCTTGGTGGGGTCGGAGTCCAGGTCCACCATGTTCCCGGCCTCCTTGGCGGCCGAGGTGCCGGTGTTCATGGCCACGCCCACGTCCGCCTGGGCCAGCGCCGGGGCGTCGTTGGTGCCGTCGCCGGTCATCGCCACCAGCTTGCCGTTCGCCTGCTCCCGACGGATGAGCGCCATCTTGTCCTCGGGCGTGGCCTCCGCCAGGAAGTCGTCCACTCCGGCCTCGTCCGCGATGGCCCGTGCGGTCAGCGGATTGTCGCCGGTGATCATGACGGTGCGGATGCCCATCCGCCGCAGCTCCTCGAACCGCTCCCGCATTCCGTGCTTGACCACGTCCTTGAGGTGGATGACGCCGAGCACCCGGGCGGCCCCCCGCTGCTGGTCGCCATCGCGTTCGGCCACCACCAGCGGGGTGCCGCCCTCCTGGGAGATCCGGTCCACGACCGTACGGGCGTCGGTGCCGGACCGTCCCCCGTGGCCGGCCACCCAGTCGGCGACGGCCGAGGCGGCGCCCTTGCGCACCTGGCGGCCGCCGATGTTCACCCCGCTCATCCGGGTCTGGGCGGTGAAGGGCACGAACTGGGCCTCGCCCAGCTCGCCCTCGTCCCGCGCCCGCAGTCCGTACGTCTCCTTCGCCAGGACCACCACCGAACGGCCCTCCGGCGTCTCATCGGCGAGCGAGGACAACTGGGCGGCGTCCGCGAGCTCTTCGACCGGCGTGCCGCCCACCGGCAGGAACTCGGCGGCCTGGCGGTTGCCGAAGGTGATGGTCCCGGTCTTGTCCAGCAGCAGGGTGTTGACGTCCCCGGCGGCCTCCACCGCGCGGCCGGACAGGGCGAGGACATTGCGCTGGACGAGCCGGTCCATACCCGCGATGCCGATCGCGGACAGCAGTGCCCCGATGGTGGTGGGGATGAGCGCGACCACCAGCGCGGCCAGGACCACGATGGACTGCTCGGCCCTGGCGTAGAGCGCGAACGGCTGGAGGGTGACCACGGCGAGCAGGAAGACGATGGTGAGCGAGGCGAGCAGGATGTTCAGCGCGATCTCGTTCGGTGTCTTCTGCCGCGCCGCGCCCTCCACCAGCGCGATCATCCGGTCGATGAAGGTTTCCCCCGGTCTGGAAGTGATCTTCACGACGATCCGGTCCGACAGCACCTTCGTACCGCCGGTGACCGCCGAACGGTCGCCGCCGGACTCCCGGATGACCGGCGCCGACTCACCGGTGATCGCCGACTCGTCGACCGAGGCGACGCCCTCGACCACATCCCCGTCCCCCGGGATGATCTGCC
This sequence comes from Streptomyces malaysiensis subsp. malaysiensis, assembly GCF_040653035.1. Taxonomy (NCBI): domain Bacteria; kingdom Bacillati; phylum Actinomycetota; class Actinomycetes; order Kitasatosporales; family Streptomycetaceae; genus Streptomyces; species Streptomyces malaysiensis. The sequence goes on along the minus strand of NZ_JBEZNG010000004.1, from coordinate 94,009 downwards.
CCGCCTCGACCACCACATGGTCGCCCAGCCGCAGTTCCGCGGCGGGTACCTCCTCCTCCGGCACCGCTTCCGCCGGTGCCCCCGCCGCCGCGCCCGGCCGCCAGTCCACGAGCCGGCGGGCGGTGGTGGCGGTCTTCGTCCGCCGCAGCGTCTCCGCCTGGGCCTTGCCCCGCCCCTCGGCGACCGCCTCCGACAGGGCGGCGAAGAGGACGGTCAGCCAGAGCCAGACGGTGATGACCCAGGCGAAGACGCTGGGGCTCCGGATGGCGAACGCGGTGGTGAGAAGCGCGCCGACCTCCACCACGAACATCACCGGATTGCGCACCATGCCCCGCGGATCCAGCTTTCTGACGGCGTCGGGCAGGGAGGCGACCAGCTGCTTCGGGTCGAGCAGTCCGCCGGAGACGGGACGGGACGGTGCGGACATCACTGGAGCCCTTCCGCGAGCGGTCCCAGCGAGAGCGCGGGGAAGTAGGTGAGGCCGACGACGATGAGCACCACGCCGGTCAGCAGGCCGACGAACAGCGGCCGGTGGGTGGGCAGCGTCCCGGCCGTGACCGGCACCGGGGCCTGCCCGGCCAGCGATCCGGCCAGCGCCAGGATGAACACCATGGGCAGGAAGCGGCCGAAGAGCATGGCGAGGCCGAGCGCGGTGTTGTACCAGGTGGTGTCGACGGAGAGCCCGGCGAAGGCGGAGCCGTTGTTGTTGCCCGCCGAGGTGAAGGCGTACAGCACCTCGGAGAAGCCGTGCGGCCCGGGGTTGAGCATCCCGGCGCGTTCCCCCGGCCGCGCCATCGCCAGGGCCGCCCCGACCAGGACGACCGTGGGGGTGGTGAGGATGTACAGGGAGGCGAACTTCATCTCCCGCCCGCGCAGCTTCTTGCCCAGGTACTCGGGGGTGCGCCCGACCATCAGCCCGGCCACGAAGACCGCGATGACCGCCAGGACGAGGATGCCGTAGAGACCGGATCCGGTGCCGCCGGGGGCGATTTCGCCCAGCATCATGTTGAAGATCGTCATCCCGCCGCCGAACGGTGAGTACGAGTCATGGGCGGAGTCGATCGCACCGGTGGAGGTGAGGGTGGTGGAGGCGGCGAAGAGGGCCGAGGCCCAGACGCCGAACCGCTGCTCCTTGCCCTCGGTCATGGCGCCCGCCGCATGGCCCGCCCGGCTGCTGACGCTGTGCAGTTCGTCGACGGTGACGATGGCGACCGAGGCGGCCCAGATCAGCGCCATGACCGCCACGATCGCGTACCCCTGCCGGTGGTCGCCGGCCATCCGGCCGAAGGTGCGCGGCAGCGCGAAGGCGATCGCCAGCAGCAGATAGATCTCCAGCCAGTTGGTGAAGGCGTTGGGGTTCTCGAAGGGGTGGCTGGAGTTGGCGTTGTAGAAGCCGCCGCCGTTGGTGCCCAGCTCCTTGATGACCTCCTGGGAGGCCACCGGACCGCCGGTGAGGCTCTGGTGGCCCCCGGCGATGGTCGGGATCGACTCGGCGCCGTGCAGGTTCTGGATCACACCGCCCGCCACCAGCACGATCGCGAAGACGAAGGCGAGGGGGAGCAGGATCCGCAGGGTGATCCGCGTCAGATCCACCCAGAAGTTGCCGACCCGGTCGGTCTCCTTGCGGGTGAAGCCGCGGATCAGGGCGGCGACGACGGAGATGCCCACCGCCGCCGAGACGAAGTTCTGCACCGCGAGCCCGGCCATCTGCACCAGATGGCCCAGGGTCGACTCGCCCGCGTAGGACTGCCAGTTGGTGTTGGTGACGAAGGACGCGGCCGTGTTGAAGGACTGGTCCGCGGGCATCGGCGGTCTGCCGAGCGACAGCGGCAGCAGGTTCTGGAGCCGCAGGAAGCCGTACAGGAAGAGCACCGAGACCGCGGAGAACGCGAGCACCCCGCGCAGATAGGCGCTCCACCGCTGATCGGCGTCCCCGTTCACCCCCACCAGCCGGTAGACCAGCCGCTCGACGCGCAGATGGCGGGGGGTGGTGAGGACATGGGCGATGGCGTCGCCCAGCGGCCGGTAGGAGAGCGCCAGCGCCGCCACCAGCGCCAGGATCTGGAGCCAGCCCGCGAGCGTGCCGCTCACTAGAACCTCTCCGGGAAGATCAGGGCCAGCACCAGATAGCCGAGCAGGGCCGCGGCCACGATCAGCCCGACGAGGTTGTCGGGGCTCACAGCCGCCCGGCCCCTCGCGCGACCGCGCCGATGACGGCGAACACGGCGACGGTCAGGACGATGAACACCACATCTGACATACGGGCAGCACCCCGGCGGGTCGGGTCGTAAGGGCCGTGGCCGCTCACCACCTCGGCCACCGACGACCCTTGTTAGCGCGGCCCGCGCCCCCGCCCGGCGATGTCGACGGTGTCTCGGGACAAGTCTGACCGATGGAGTGAACCCCCGGAGCGTCGGTCAGACCATCGGCGGCCGGAACCGCGGCCGGAGACCTTCTGTTGCTCCCTGTAGACCGATGTCTTCTCCCTACAGTCCGACGTCGCGGCGGCGGATGTCGTCCAGAGACTCGCGCCGTATCAGCAGCCGCGCCCTGCCGTCGGCCACCGCGACCACCGGCGGGCGGCCGACCAGGTTGTAGCCGGAGGCCATGGACAGGTGGTACGCGCCCGCCACCGGCACCGCGATCAGGTCGCCGGGGCGGATGTCGCCCGGCAGCTCCGCCTCGCCCGCCAGCACGTCCCCGGCCTCGCAGTGGCGTCCGGCCACGGTGGCGGTGGCGGGCGGCGCCGTGCTGGTGCGGCCCACGAGCCGGGGCGCGTAGCGCACTCCGTACAGCGCGGGACGCGGGTTGTCGCTCATCCCGCCGTCCACGGCGACGAAGGTGCGGTGCCCGGTGCGCTTGACCGCCAGGACCCGGTAGAGCGCGATCCCGGCCGGGCCCACGACGGCGCGGCCCGGTTCGATGATCAGCCGTGGCACGGGCAGCCCGGCCGCCGCGCAGCCGTCGGCCAGTTCGGCGCGCAGCCGGGGCCCGAGCGCGGCGATGTCGAGGGTGGGTTCACCGGGACGGTAGGCGATACCGTGCCCGCCGCCCATGTCCAGCTCGGGGAGGGTGACCCCGTGCTGGTCCCGGACCCGGGCCAGCAGTCCGACCATGCGCCGCACCGCCGCCAGATAGGGCTTGCCGGAGGTGATCTGGGAGCCCAGGTGGCAGTGGAGGCCGACCAGTTCCAGACGTGGCTGGTCGAGGATCCGGGCGATGGCGTGGTGCGCCGAGCCGTCGGTGAGCGACAGGCCGAACTTCTGGTCGTCGGTGCCGGTACGGATCTTGGCGTGGCCGCCCGCGGCGATGCCCGGGGCGACCCGGACCATGACCTTCTGGCGGCCGCCCTCGGGCACGGCGACGGCCAGCCGGGCGATCTCCGAGGGGCTGTCGATGACGATGCGCCCGACCCCGAGGCGCAGGGCGGCCTGGAGGTCGTACGGGCTCTTGGCGTTGCCGTGCAGCACGATGTGCTCGGGCGGGAAACCGGTGGTGACCGCGAGTTCGAGCTCTCCGGCCGAGCACACGTCCAGGCCCATGCCCTCCTCCGCCACCCAGTGCGCCATCGCGCGGCACAGGAACGCCTTGGCGGCGTAGAGGACGGCGGCCTCCGGGAAGGCGTCGTGGTAGGCGCGGCAGCGGGCCCGGACCTCGGTCTCGTCGAGCAGGTACACCGGGGTGCCGAAGCGGTCCGCGATCTCGGTGAGGGACACTCCGCCGACGGCCAGGTCCCCGTGGTCCAGCGGGACGGTCGAGGCGGGCCAGACCGACAGTGCGGGGTCGGCGGGCGGTGTGTGGGGCGTGCGGTGCGCGGTGCCGGTGATCAGTGGCGTGGCCATGGCGTCCTCCCTCAGCCGAGCCACACGCCGAGGAGCCCGACGAGGGCGGCGGCCCCCGCCGCCCGCACGGCGCCGACGGCCTGGGGGCTCCAGGTGAGCGTGGTGGTGTCGCGGCGCCGCGGCGCCGGTGGTGCGATGTCGCGGACCGCGAGCCGCGGGTCCACGGTGAGTGAGACGGCGCCGAGCGGTTCGGCGAGGGCGCGCAGCGCCGGTTCGCCGAGCCGGATCCACGGCTGCCGGGCGCCCAGGACCTCGGTCAGCCCCTGCCGGGTGGAGAAGCCGACGGCGGTACGGCCGCCCTGGGGCGTACGGAAGATGCGCACGGCGCAGCCGGCGGGCCCCGGCCGGACGGGGACGTACAGGACGCGTCCGGCCGGGACGGGTTCATCGGGTTCGGAGTCGTCTCCATACAGACGGTCGCTCATGACGTGCCTCCAGGGGAGAGAGGAAGGCCCCGGACCGGGACAGAGGACCGGGACCCGGACAGGACCGTAACCACCGCGGCCCGCGGTGGGCGCTCGTCCCTGACGTGACGCTGACGCGATAACGGAAAGTCTTGACGCGGCGCTGGCGCGGCACGCGGGGCGCACCATGGAAGGGCGGGGCGCGGTCGCGGCAGTGTGCACAGGAGGCCGTCGATGGCACGTGGACGGTTGCGGATCCATCTCGGGGCGGCGCCCGGGGTCGGGAAGACCTACGCCATGCTGCAAGAGGGCCGGCGGCTGTGCGAGCAGGGCGCCGACGTGGTCATCGGCCTGGTCGAACCGCATGGCCGGCGGCTGACCGCGGCCCTGGCCGAGGGGCTGGAGACCGTCCCCCGGCACACCCTGGTCCACCGGGGCACGGCCTTCACCGAGCTGGACCTGGACGCGGTGCTGGCCCGGCACCCCCAGGTCGCTCTGGTCGACGAACTGGCCCACACCAACGTCCCAGGATCGCGCAACGCCAAGCGCTGGCAGGACGTCGAGGAGCTCCTCGACGCCGGGATCGACGTGGTCACCACCCTCAACATCCAGCACCTGGAGTCGCTGAACGACGTCGTACGGCAGATCACCGGCGTCGTCCAGCACGAGACGCTGCCCGACGAGGTGGCGCGCCGCGCCGACGAGATCGAGCTGGTCGACCTGTTGCCGGAGACGCTGCGCCGCCGGCTGGTGCACGGCGACGTCTACCCGCCGGATCGTGTCGAGGGCGCCCTCACCCACTACTTCCGGCTGGGCAACCTCACCGCGCTGCGCGAACTCGCCCTGCTGTGGCTCGCCGACCGGGTCGAGGAGGGGCTTCAGCGCTACCGCGCCGAGCACGGCATCACCGCCCCCTGGGAGACCCGGGAGCGGATCATGGTCGGCCTGACCGGCGGCCCCGAGGGCGAGACGCTGATCCGCCGCGCCGCCCGGATCACCGCCCGGACACCGGGCAGCGAACTGCTGGCCCTGCACATCGTCCCCGGTGACGGACTCACCCTCCCGGCCCCGGGCGCACTGGCCGGGCAGCGGGCCCTGGTGGAGTCGCTGGGCGGCAGCTACCACCAGACCACGGGGGAGGACATCCCCGAGGCGCTGCTGCGGTTCGCCGAGGCCGAGAACGTCACCCAGATCGTGCTGGGCGCCAGCCGCCGGGGGCGGTTCTCGCTGCTGCTGCGGGCCGGTGTGGGGCGGCGGACGATCCACGGGTCCGGCCCCATCGACGTGCATATCGTCACCCACGAACAGGCGGCGGGGGCCGCCTCGCCCCGGCTGCCGCGGCCGCCCCGTGGCACCGGACCGGCGCGGCTGTGGTCCGCGACGGCCGGGGCCGCGGTGCTGCTGCCGCTCCTCACGCTGGTGCTGACCGCGGTGCGCGACCGGGTCGGCCTGCCCGGCGCCCTGATGAGCTACCTGCTGGCGGTCGTCGTGGCCGCTTTCGTCGGCGGGACGTACCCGGCGCTGGCCACGGCGGTCGCGGCGGGGCTGCTCGCCGACTTCTACTTCACCGCGCCCCTGCACTCCCTGAAGGTCACCCGCCCCGTCGACATCGTGGCGCTCGCCGTCTTCCTCACCGCCGCCTGGCTGGTCGGGGCCGCCGCGGGCGCGGCCGCCCGCCGCACCCGGCAGGCGCTGCGCGCCACGTCGGAGGCGCGTGCGCTGAGTCGGCTCGCGGTCGCCATCGCACGCGGCCAGGACCTGCCGGCCCTCCTGGAGCAGGTACGGGAGAACTTCGCCCTGACCTCGCTCAGCCTGCTCCAGCGCGAACCGGGCCATACCGCCGAGCCCCGCTGGTACGTCGTCGCCAGCACCGGTGAACGGCCGCCCGAGCGGCCCTACGAGGGCGATCTGGAGGCCCCCATCGACGACGACCTCACCCTGGCCGCCCGCGGCCACGGCCTCAGCGGCGACGACCAGCGCATCCTCGCCGCCTGCGCCGCGCAGATCGGCATCGCGCACACCCAGGGCCGGCTCACCCGGCACGCCGCCGAGACCGACACCCTCGCCGCCGCCGAACACACCCGCGCCTCGCTGCTCCTCACCGCGAGCCACGATCTGCGGGCGCCGCTGCGCGCGGCCGAGGAGGCGCTCGTCCGCCTGCGCCCCACATCGGACGGGGAGACCCGCGGCATCGCCACCGCCCGGTCGGCGGTGCGCCGCGCCACCCAGCTCCTCACCGACCTGGACGACCTCAGCCGGCTGCACGCCGGGGCGCTCGACCTCTACCTGCGCCCCGTCGACCTCGACGAGGCGCTGACCGCCGCGCTGGACGACCTCGGAACCGGCGGCCACACGCTCGTCCTGCGGCTTCCGGAGCAACCGCCGTACGTCCTCGCCGACGCCGCGCTGCTCACCCGCGTCCTGACCGCGCTCGCGGCCGACGCCCTGCGCCACAGCCCGCCCGGCGCACCGCCCACCCTCACGGCCGAGGCCCGGCCGGGCCACCTGACGATCCGCATCACGGACGGCATCGATCCCGATACGGAGCGCGATGGCTCCCGTGCCGATGCCCGCGCCGACAGTCTGCCCCTGCGGCTGTCCCGCGACCTCGGCGAGGCGATGGGCGGCACCCTGGACCACACCACCACCGGCGGCGCCTTCTCCGTGACCCTCACCCTGCCCACGGCCGCACACCGCATCGCCCCCTCACCCGCCGGACCGTGACCGCGCCCACTCCGGCTTGCCGCTTTGGTGATCCGCGCACCACGCGCCGGGCGGACTTGGCACGGTGGGACCATGACGAGCATTGATCCGGACACACCTGGCACGGACGTACCTCGCACGGACACTTCACACACCGACACAGCTCGCACCGACGCGTCGCGCGCCGACGCACCTCGCACGGACACCTCCGGGACCACCGAGCCGCCGCGCCGGGTGCCCGCCGTTCAGGCGATGCGGGGCGCGGCACGGCAGTTGGGGGAGTTGCTCGGCGCCGCGCCGGAGCGGGTCTCCGCGCTCCAGCCGACCCCGGACGGATGGCTGGCCGATGTGGAGATGGTGGAGCTGGAGCGGGTGCCGGAGACCATGACCATCCTGGCCACCTACCGTGTGACGCTCGACTCACAGGGGCAGCTCCTCGGCTATGAGCGGCAACGCCGTTACGCGCGCGGCCAGCTCGACCGTGGACGTTAGGGCCTGTCCGGGGTTGTGATCTGGGCTCGCGGGGCGTGGTACGTACGCTCGCAAGGGCGACCAGGCACGGCCGCCCTTCCGCCGGGTCTCCCCGACGCGCCCCGCGCCGATGCCTCCCGCTCGCGCGGGGCCGTTCCCCGTGTGCGCCTCATGTGTCACATCCGCCTCATGCGTGAACGCCGCCGCCGCGGCCCCCGTATGAGAGCGGACAGCTGACCGAACGCGAGCGAGAGGAAGCACACGTGACCGTCATGACGCAGACCGGCGGGCCGCCTGCCACCGCATCGACCGGTTCGGGGACCGGAAGCCTCTTCGACATCCTCGAACTCATCCTGGACCGTGGCCTCGTCATCGACGTCTTCATCCGGGTCTCCCTCGTCGGTATCGAGATTCTGAAGATCGACATCCGGATCGTCATCGCCAGCGTGGACACCTATCTGCGGTTCGCCGAGGCGTGCAACCGCCTCGACCTGGAATCCGGCCGCAAGGCCCCGGACAAGCTGAGCGACATCGTCGGCAACATCGTCGAGGGCGGCGCCCGGGGCAGGACCGAGGGGGTTATCGGCGGCGCCCTCGGGGCCATCGGCGATGTCTTCGGCCGTGACGACGACCGCGACGACGAGGACAAGTGACCATGTCCGTCTACATCTACGCGATCACCGGATCCGGCCATCCGCTGCGGCTGACGGGGCTGCGTGCGGTGGGCGGCGGCTCCGCCCCGCGCGCGGTCACCGCCGGACCGCTGGCCTGTGTGGTGAGTCCGGCGCCGCCGGAGCTGCGCCCCAAGCGCCGCGACCTCGCCGCCCACCAGGAGGTCCAGGAGCGGCTGATGGCGGATGGCGCGGTGCTGCCGATGCGCTTCGGAATGCTGGTGCCCGACGACGCCGCGGTGACCGCGGCGCTGGACGGCGGGCGCGCCGAATACGTCCGCAGACTGGAGGGGCTGCGCGCCACCACGGAGTTCAACCTGAAGGCGGCCCGTTCACAGGACGATCTGCTGCGGGAGGTGCTCACCGAGTCCGGCGAGGCCCGGCGCCTCAACGAACGCACCCGCGACGGCGGCGGGTCGTACGCGGACCGGGTGGCCCTCGGCGAACTGGTCGCCCGTCAGCTGGACGCACGGCAGCGGCTGCTCGCCGAGCAGGTCGTCGGGCGGCTGTCGGAGATGGCCCGCGACAAGGTGGTGGCGTCCCCGGCCGGGGACGACTTCCTCAACGCCTCGTTCCTGGTGGAGCAGGGGCGCGCCGAGGAGTTCTCGCGGGCCGCGGGGCAGCTGGCACAGGGCTATGGAGAGGGCTACGACTTCCGGCTGCGCGGCCCCCTGCCGCCGTACAGCTTCGTGGCCTGAGGGGACGGGAGCGCCATGGGACTGCTGACCGGGCTGCTCGCCTTTCCGCTGGCGCCGGTGCGTACGACCGTCTGGGTCGCCGAGCAGATGGCCGCGGCCGCCGAGCGCGAGTACTACGACCCGGAGCCGGTCCGGCGCGCCCTCGCCGAACTGGAGCGGGACCTGCTGGCCGGGCGGATCGACGAGGACGAGTACGACCGCCGCGAGAACGAGTTGCTGGACCGGCTGGACCGGCTTGACGAGCGGAGACGAGCCCCGTGACGACGACAGGACCGGTGGCGGGCGGGCTGGGACCGCCGCGCCCGCCCACCCCGTACGACCAGCGGGCGCAGGACGCCCCCTCGCTCGCCGACATCCTGGAACGGGTGCTGGACAAGGGCGTGGTGATCGCGGGCGACATCCGCATCAACCTGCTGGACATCGAGCTGCTCACCATCAAGCTCCGGCTGCTCGTCGCCTCCGTCGACAAGGCGAAGGAGATGGGCATCGACTGGTGGGAGCACGATCCGTCGCTCTCCTCCGCCGCCCGCACCCGGGCCGTGGCGGACGGCGACGCGGAGCGGTCCCTCACCGAGGAGAACGCCCGGCTGCGCGCCGAGATCGCGGCGCTGCGGGCCCGGACCGAGAACAGGAGCGTGGACGGGTGACCGACAACGCACAGCCACCGCACATGGTGTACGCCTACGCGGTGCTGCGCCCCACCCCGGAGGCCGCGCGGGCGGTCGCCGCGGTGCGCGGGGTGGCCGATGAACAGGTGGGGCTCGTGGAGACCGGGGACCTGGCCGCGGCCGTCGGCCCGGTCCCGGCCGAGGAGTTCGAGGAGGACGCGCTGCGGGCGGGTCTTGAGCGGCTGCCCCGGCTGGCGGCGCTGGCCCGCGGCCACCACGGGGTGGTGGCGGCGCTGGCCCCGCTGGGCGCCGTACTGCCGCTGCGGCTGGCCACCGTCTACCGGGACGAGGACCGGGTGCGGCAGATCCTCCAGGAGCGCCGCGACCAGTTCCTGCCGTTGCTGGAACGGCTCGCAGGGCATGTCGAATGGGGCGTCAAGGTCTATACGGATCCCGGGGATCCCGCGGATCAGGCGGATCAGGCGGATCACTCGGGTTCCGCGGATCAGGCGGATTCCGGGGCGCGGGACGGCGCGGCGGCGTCCGAGGCCGCGGGTGAGCGGGCCCTTAGTCCGGGCCGGGCCTACCTCGCCGCCCGTGTCCGGCGTCGGCGGGGCGCCGAGGACGCCTGGCAGGCGGCGGCGCGAGCGGCCGCGCGCATCGCCGAGGAGGCCGGGGCCCTGGCGGTGGGGAGGGTCGCCCATCGGCCGCAGCGCGGCGAACTCGCTAAGGCGGCGGCCGGTGGCGAAAAGGCCGGTGGCGAAAAGGGCGGTGGCGAAAAGGCCGGTGGCGAAAAGGGCGGTGGCGAGCAGCCTGGTGGTGCGCATGCCGGTGGCGCGAAGGCCCGTGGCGAGAACATCGCCAACGACGCGTATCTGGTGCCCGCCGCCCGCGCCGAGGACTTCCGCTCCCGTGTCCTGGCCGCCGCCGACGGGCAGCCCGGGGTGCGCGTCGAGGTGACGGGACCCTGGGCGCCGTACTCCTTCTCCCTCCCGCCCGAGGCGGCCGTCCGGCCGGAGCCCGCATGAGGGGCGCGCTGGACGAGGAGGACGCACGGGCGCTCGCGGGCCGCGAGGTCGCCCTGATCGACCTGCTGGACCGGCTGCTCCAGGGCGGGGTCGTGCTCACCGGGGACCTGGTTCTGTCCATCGCCGATGTCGATCTCGTACGGATCGATCTGCGCGCGGTCATCGCCCCCGTCGACGCCGAACACCCCGCTCCCACGCTGCCCTGACCGCTGCCCGAGACCGTCCCCGCACCGAGAGGAAACCCCCGCCCATGTCAGCCCCCTCCGGCGCCGCCGCCCAGCGGCTGCGCACCGACCCGGACACGGTCGAGCGCGATCTGGCCAAGCTGGTGCTGACCGTGGTCGAGCTGCTGCGTCAGCTGATGGAGCGCCAGGCGCTGCACCGCGTCGACAAAGGCGATCTGACGGAGGAGCAGGAGGAGCGGATCGGCATGACGCTGATGATTCTCCAGCGGCGCATGGACGAGATGTGCGTCCGTCACGGCCTGCGGATGGAGGACCTCAACCTCGACCTCGGCCCGCTCGGCACCCTCCTGTCGCCGACGGGCCCGACCTCCGGGTAGGCACACCCGTCCCCGTCCCCGTCCCCGTCCCCGTCGCCCTCCCGGCCACTTCCGGCGGTCAGTTCTTGCGCGGCCGCGGCTCGGCCCGGTCGATCAACTGCCCTCGCAGCACGGTGAGTTGGTGGGACGCTTCGACGGCCCGGGACTCGTCCAGGGAGGCGAGGGCCAGGACGAGGGTGTCCACGACGACGATGCCCGCCAGGGATTCGGCGGTGATGCCGGTCGGGGTGTGCGGGGCGCTGATCACCACATCGGCGTGGGTGGCCAGCGGGCCGGTGGGGACGTCGGTGACCAGTACGACGCCCGCGCCGACGGCCCGCGCCCGGTCGGTGAGCACGGTGAACTCCCGCAGCCGGCGGCCGGGATGGAGGATCACCACCGCGTCCCCGCGGCCGAGGCCCAGCAGTTCGTCGGCCATGGTGAAGCCGGTGGCGCCGACGAAGCGGGCCCGGCGGCCGGCCCGGCGCAGCTTCAGCACCAGATGGCGGGCGGCGAGCTCCGAGGCGCCGACGCCGTAGGCCACCACCTCACGCGCGTCCGCCAGCGTCTGTACCGCTTGCTTGAGCACATCCGTCTCCAGCAGGCGGCGGCACTGGTCGAGGCGCTCCGTGGCCTCGTCGAAGACCCGGTCCTTGATCTCGTCCAGGTCGTGGCCGACCCGGGCGATGCGCTGTTTGAGCCGCTCCTCGGGGGCGGTGGCGGAGGTGAAGCCGGCGGCCAGCTCCCGCTTGAGCGCGGGCAGACCGGAGTAGCCGAGGCGTTGCAGGGCGCGTACCACGGTGGCGTTGCTGGTGCCGCTGGCCGCGCCCAGCTCCTGCGCGCTCGCGAACAGCAGATTCTCCGGTGGGGCGCTTGCCAGGTACTGGGCCACCACCCGCTCCGAAGCGGACAGCTCGCCCCACATGTCCCGGACCGCGGCGGCCAGTCGTGTCGTCCCCGTAACGTCTTTCGGTTCGCTCATTACAACTATTGACTTCCCTGTGTCGGACATTACTATCTGGGCTCACCGTTCCAAGAACGCTGATTTCTGAAACAAACATTACAGCCCGTCCTGGGCCCCGGCCTCGGAACACAGGAGTGCCATGACAGCCGCCACCATCCCCACCGTCGAGATCTCCGGCCCGCCGGCCGAGCGCGGCCGCCAGTACGGCGAGGCGGCACGCGGAAAGATCGGCGCGGCGCTCGCCTATTACGAGGAGGCGTTCGGCGAATCGTCGGGGCTGACCTGGGCGCAGGTCACCGCGCGCGCCGAGCGCTGGCTGGAGCCGGTGCGCGGATACGCCCCCGAGCTCGTCGAGGAGATGACCGGAATCGCCGAGGGGGCGGGGGTCGGACTCCTGGATGTGCTCGCCCTCAACGCCCGTGGCGAGATCATTTACGACCAGACCTTCGCCCGGATGCGGGCCCGCGCGGACGCCGTGGCGGACGTCGCGGACGACCGGGAGGTGACCGACGGCTGTACGTCCTTCGCCGTGCTGGGCGAGGCGAGCGGTGATGGACACGTCTACTGCGGCCAGAACTGGGACTGGCGCGCGGGCGCCGCGGACACCGTCCTGATGCTCCGTATCGTCCAGCCCCCGCACCCCACCGTGATCATGCAGGTCGAGGCGGGGCAGATCGGCCGCCAGGGCGCCAACTCCGCGGGTATCGCGCTCAACGCCAACGGCCTCGGCGGCCGGTTCGACGACACCGTGGGGCTGCCCCAGACCGTGATCCGCCGCCGGGTGCTGGACAGCGAGTCGATCAGCGAAGCGGTCGACGTGCTGTGCCGCACCCGCGGCCATATCGCCAGCAACGCCCTGCTGACCTGCCGCGAAGGCTTCGCCCTCGACCTGGAGACCACTCCGGGCGCACACGGCTGGCTGTATCCGGACCAGGGCCTGCTCGTCCACGGCAACCACTACCAGACCACCGTCCCCGTCCAGCTCGCGGCCCGCTACCGCCCCGAGTCCTCCGACTCGCTGATCCGGGTGCCCCGGGCCGAGGCCGGGCTGCGCCGGCTGCGCGAGGCCACCACACCGGACGAATCCCGCAAGCTGATCCACCAGGCCATGTCCGACCACCTCGGCCACCCCGAGGGCCTGTGCACCCACCCCGACACCCGGCAGCCCCCGGTCAAATGGTGGATGACGCTGCTGTCGTCCTGTGTGGACCTGACCTCCGGCGACTACCACGTGACCCCCGGAACCCCCTGCGACCACGAGTACCAGCATCTGCCCTGGAACCTCTACGACGGCCCGCACGCCCCGAACTGACGCGCCACCACGTCCGAACGATCAGCGCCATCACGTCCGAACGACCAGAGAGCCTGCCATGAAAACCAAGCTCTGTACCACCGCAGTCGGCCTCGCGGGAGCCCTGCTGTTCACCGCCGGGTGCTCCGGCGCCACCTCCGGGGGCGGCGGCGCGTCCGTCGATCCCGCCAAGCTCGAGCTCACCGACACCACACCCAAGGCGTCCGGCGCGGCCGCCACGGTGAACTGGCTCGTGGAACAGGAGCCCGCCACCTTGGACATGGACGCCCAGGGCGGCAGCAGCACCCGCACCGTGATGGCCAACGTCTGTGAACGGCTGCTTCTGCTCCGGCCCGATATGACCACCGCACCGCGCCTTGCCGAGAAGGCCGAGTACACCGGCGAGAAGAAGCTGGTCCTCACCCTGCGCGACGACGTCACCTTCCACGACGGCGCCCGGATGACCGCCGACGACGTGGTGTGGAGCCTCAAGCGGCACGCCCGGCCGGAGATGAACGAGTCGGACGAGTACGAGGACGTCGACACGATCGCCAAGACCGGCCCGGCCGAGGTCACCATCACCTTCAAGAAGCCGAGCGCCCTGTTCACCAAGGCCCTCGCCGGTGACGCCGGGATCGTCATGGAGCGCAAGGCGGTGGAGAAGCAGGGCGACGACTTCGGCACCCCCGGCCACCCCGACGCCTGCACCGGCCCGTACCGGGTGAAGAGCTGGAACTCCGGCTCCTCCCTCACCATCGAGCGCCACGCCGACTACTGGGACCGCGGCATCCGCCCGCTGACGAAGGAGGTCGTCTTCCGCTGGGCCTCCGGCAGCGCGCTGGTCAACTCCCTGTCCACCGGTGCCTCGGACGGCGCCTATCTGACGGCCACCGGCCCGGCCGCCGTCCTGTCCAAGAAGAAGGGCGTGCGCGCCTACTACGGGCAGTCCACCACCGCCTGGTCGCTCAGCCCCACCGACAGCGGTGCGCTGAAGGACGCCCGGCTGCGCAAGGCGCTGTCGCTGGCGATGGACCGCGAGGGCATCGCCAAGTCCGGTTTCAACGGTCTCGCCGAGCCCTGGGCGACCCCCGTGGGCCCGGGGGCGTGGGGCTATGAGAAGGCCGCCTTCCAGAAGGCGCAGCAGGCCCTGGAGCGCTCAAGCGCGTACACCGCCTCGCCGTCCGCGGACGACATCGAGCGGGCGAAGAAGCTGGTCGAGCGGGCCGGGGCGCCCGCGAAGCCGATCGTCGTCTCCAGCGACGGCAGCGAGAGCCAGACGGTCATCACCAACGCGGTGCGCGGCGCGGCCCAGAAGATCGGGCTGAAGGTGACCGTCAAGACGGTCGCGTCCAGCCGTTACGACGAGTTCTTCGCCGATCCGAAGTCCCGGAACGGCTTCGATCTGATACCGGTCGACTGGTACATCTCCAAGGCCGACCCGGCGGGCTTCTACGACAACGGCCTCACCGGCAACGCCAACAACTGGCTCGGCTACTCGGACAAGGGCTATGACGCCCTCGTCCGCAAGGCCCAGCAGACCATCGACGACCGAAAGCGCGCGGACCTCGTCATCGACGCCCAGGCCAAGTTCGCCGACGACGCGGTGTGGATCCCCCTGGTGCAGGTGCCGTCGGTGATGGTGCTCGGCGACAAGTACACCGGCCCGCCCGCGTCCATGGTGTCGATGTACTACCCGTGGGCCGCCGACCTCGGCGTGAAGAAGGGCTGACACCATGATCCGCGGACTGCCGCGGCGGATCGCCGGTCTGCTCGCCACGCTGCTCGCCGCCTCGTTCATCATCTTCGCCGCCGTCTACGCGGCCCCCGGGGACCCCGCCGTCCTCCTCTCCGGCAGCAGACAGGAACTCACCCCGGAGAAGCTCGCGGCGGTCCGCGCGGAGCACCACCTCGACGAGCCGCTCGTCGTCCAGTACGGCCGGTGGCTGTGGGACGGCGTCCAGGGCGACCTGGGCCGGTCGTTCCAGTACCGCGACCATGTGGCCGACCTGATCGGGGCGCGGCTGCCGACCACCCTGGAACTCGTCGCCTACGCCACGCTGTTCTTCGTGGTGCTGGGCGTCGGCTCCGGGGTGCTGGCCGCGCTGCGCCGCGGCTGGGTGGACTCGGCGGTCGTCGGCGGCACCACGCTCGCCGCCTCCGTCCCCGCCTTCGTGGCGGCCATCGCGCTGGTCTCGCTGTTCGGGGTGCGTCTTGGCTGGTTCCCGGTGACCGGCCAGGGCGAGGGGTTCGCCGGACGGCTGCACCATCTGACGCTCCCCGCGTTCGCGCTCGCCCTCAGCGCGCTCGCCGTGATCAGCCGGGTCACCCGGCAGGCGATGGCCGAGGCGTACGCCTCGGACCATGTGGAGGCCGCCCGCGCCTCCGGACAGTCGGAGCGTCAGATCGTCCTCCGGCATGTGCTGCGCAACGCGCTCGGCCCGATCGTCACCATGTGCGGCCTCGTGATGGCGGGCATGCTCGCCGGAACGGTGGTGGTCGAGACCGCCTTCGGCCTCAGCGGGATCGGCTCGCTGCTGGTGAGCGCGATCAGCACACATGACTTCCCGGTCACCCAGGCGGTGCTGCTGCTGATGGTCATCGGCTATGTCGTGGTGACGACGCTGGTCGACCTGGTCCATCCGCTGATCGACCCCCGGGTCGCGCCGGGCGTCACACCGGGAACCAAGCCGGAAGGAAAGACCGCATGACGACAGTGACGGCCGGGGCACTGATCCCGGTGCGGGTACGGGCACGCCGCCCGGTCCCGGTGATGATCGCGGGCGGCTTTCTCGCCCTGGTCGTGGTGGCGGCGGTGTGCGCACCCCTGATCGCCCCGCACGCGCCCGACGCGGTCGACCTGTCCGCCTCGCTCGCGGGGACCACTTCCCAGCATCCGCTGGGCACCGACGCCTCGGGGCAGGACCTGCTCTCCCGCGTCCTGTACGGCGCCCGGTCCAGCCTGCTGGCACCCCTGGCGCTGCTCGCGCTGGCCGCGCTGCTCGGCGTCACGATCGGCACGGTCGCGGCGTGGCGCGGCGGCTGGGTGGACACTCTGCTCTCCCGGGTGACCGATGTGATGTACGCCTTCCCCGGCCTGCTCTTCGTCGTCCTGGTGATCGCGGTCTTCGGCGACGGCCTCACCACGTCGATCATCGCCCTGGGGCTCGCCTACGCGCCCACCATCGCGCGGTACACCCGCAGCCTCGCCCTCGCCGAGCGGTCCAAGCCGTACATCGACGCCTACCGGGTCCAGGGCATGAGCGGGGCACGGATCTGCGTACGCCACCTGGTGCCCAATCTGGCCGGGGCGATCGTCGGCTATCTCGTGGTGCTCTTCGGCGAGGGGCTGATGAGCCTGGCCACGCTCAGCTATCTGGGCTTCGGCGCCGGATCGCCCTCGATCGACTGGGGGCTGATGGTGCAGGAGGGACAGGACGCCGTGGTGCAGGGGGCGCTGCTGCCGGCCCTGGTACCGGGCGCGGCCATCGCCGCCGTCGTGGTGGCCTTCAACATCGTCGGGGTCCGGGTCTCGGACCGGCTGGGCAAGGGGAGGTAGCCGGCCATGCTGCTGGACATCGAGGATCTCACCATCCGGCTGCCGGCCGGCGCCGCCGCCCGGCCGATGCTGGCGGATGTGTCGCTGAGGGTCGGCAGGGGTGAAGTGGTCGGCCTGGTCGGCGAGTCCGGCTCGGGCAAGTCCACCACGGCACGGGCGGTGCTGCGCATGCTCCCCGAGGGGGCGCGGACCTCCGGCTCGGTGTGGGTGGACGGCGAGGACGTCCTCGCCATGGACCCGGCCCGGCTCCGCCGGCACCGCTCCCGCACCGTCTCCATGATCTTCCAGGACCCGCGCTCCGCGATGAACCCGGTCCGCCGGATCGGCGACTTCCTCACCGATCCGCTCACCCGGGTCCTCGGCCTGCCCCGGCGCGCCGCGGTGGCCAGGGCGGCCGAACTGCTGGCCTCGGTGGGGCTGTCCGACCCGGAGCGTCGGATGCGACAGCGCCCGCACGAGCTGTCCGGCGGCATGCTCCAGCGGGTCGTGATCGCCGCCGCCCTGTCCACCGACCCCGACCTCCTCCTCGCCGACGAGGCGACGAGCGCGCTGGACGCGACCACCCAGGCGGAGGTCCTGGCCCTGCTGCGGGACATCCAGGAGGAGCGGCGGCGGGCCGGAAGCGGCCTCGGGACGCTCTTCATCACCCACGACCTGCCGCTCGCGGCCGCCTACTGCGACCGTGTGTATGTGATGTACGCGGGCCGGATGGTGGAACATCAGCCCGCCCGCGGGCTGTTCGCCGACCCCCGGCACCCCTACACCCGCGGCCTGCTGGACTGCTCGCCCACCCTGGGGGACAACCGCGAACCGCGCCCCATCCCCGGCCGCCCGCCGTCCCTCTCCGACGCCTTCACCGGCTGCCCCTTCCTCCCGCGCTGCGCACGGGCCGAGGCGGAGTGCGAGACCTGGGCGCCGGTGGCGGTCCCGTTCGGCGGCGCCGACGGCGATGGCGATGGCGATGGCGACGGATCGGCGGAGGGCGGCTCCGCGGCCTGCCGCCGACTGGAACTCGTATCGAGGAGCAGCGCATGACCGGGCCCGCACTCGTCGTACAGGGGCTGCGCAAGAGCTATGCGCTCCCGGGCGGTGGCCGGACGACCGCCGTGGCCGACGTCTCGTTCTCCGTCCCGGCGGGCGGTTCGCTGGGCATCGTCGGGGAGTCCGGCTCCGGCAAGACCACCGTGGCCCGGATCCTGGTGGGCCTGGTGCGCCCGGACGCCGGGACGATCACGGTCAACGGCCGGGAGCGCACGCCGGGACGGAGAAGGGGCGGAATGCCGCTCGGACCGGGCGCGCGCAGGGCGGCCCGGCTGAGCCGCGCCCGCGAGATCCAGATCGTCTTCCAGGATCCGTATGTCTCGCTCGACCCGCGCCTGACCGCGCGTCAGTGCCTGCACACCGCCCTGCGGCTGCACGGCCGGTACGAGGGGCAGGCCGCCACCGGCCGGATCGGCGAGCTGCTCGACCAGGTGGGCCTGGGCAAGCGGGAGGCCGACGCCCGCCCGCGCGGTCTTTCGGGCGGGCAGCGCCAGCGGCTGGCCATCGCCCGTGCGCTGGCCGTGGAACCCGAGGTGCTGGTCCTGGACGAGGCGGTGGCGGCGCTGGACGTGTCCATCCAGGCGCAGATCCTCCGGCTGCTCGCCGACATCCGCCGGGAGACCGGTGTGGCCCTGGTCTTCGTCAGCCATGACCTGGCCGTCGTACGGCACATCACGGACGACACGCTGGTGATGCGGCGCGGCCGCGCGGTCGAGACGGGCCCGACGGCCCGGGTGCTGGAATCCCCGGAGGACCCGTACACCCGGCTTCTGCTGTCATCGGTGCCGCACGACGGCTGGGACCCGGCGGAGACGGTACGGCTGCGGGCGGAACTCGCCGAGCGGTGAGCGCGGACCGGCCGCCGAGCGAGCCCCGCCCCGGCTCTACGGCTCTACGGCTCTCCGGCCGGGGCCCGCTCGGCGCCGTGCCGTCAGGAGCTGCCCGAGGCCGTGGCCGTCAGGAGCTGCCCGTCGCCGCGAACGGGACCTGGGCGGTGGGCTGTTCGGGGGCGGCGGGCTGGAAGGGGTGGGACCACAGGCCCTGCGAGCGCAGCAGGGGCAGGACGCCCTCGCCGAACCAGTACGCCTCCTCCAGATGCGGATAGCCGGACAGGATGAACTCGTCGATGCCGAGGCGGTGGTATTCGGCGATCCGCTCGGCGACCTCGGCATGGCTGCCCACCAGGGCGGTGCCCGCGCCGCCGCGGACCAGGCCGATACCGGCCCAGAGGTTGGGGTGGATCTCGAGGTTGTCCAGGCTGCCGCCGTGCAGGGCGAGCATCCGTTGCTGGCCCTCGGATTCGCTGCGGCCGAGGCCGGTCTGGATGGAGCGCACGGTCTCCGGGTCGAAGCCGTCGAGCAGTCGGCGCGCCTCGGCCCAAGCCTCGTCGGAGGTGTCGCGGGTGATGACGTGCAGCCGGATGCCGAAGCGGAGCGTACGGCCCCGCTCGGCGGCCAGGGAGCGGATCCAGGCGATCTTCCGGGCGACCTGGGCGGGGGGTTCGCCCCAGGTGAGATAGACATCGGCGTGGCGGGCGGCGACCTGTCCCGCGGCGGGGGAGGAGCCGCCGAAGTAGACGTCGGGGACCGGGTCGGGGAGCCGGGCCAGCTTGGCGCCCTCGACCCGGAGGTGCTCGCCGTCGAGGTCCACGGTCTTGCCGTCCCACAGGTCGCGGACGATGCCCAGGAACTCGCCGGTGCGGGCGTAGCGGGCGTCCTTGTCCAGGAAGTCGCCGTAGGCGCGCTGCTCATGGCTCTCCCCGCCGGTGACCACGTTGAGCATCAGCCGCCCGCCGGTCTGCCGCTGGTAGGTGGAGGCCATCTGGGCGCCGAGGGTGGGCGAGAGGAAGCCGGGGCGGAAGGCGACCAGGAACTTCAGCCGTTCGGTGTGCCTGCTGACCATCGCCGTGGTCAGCCAGGCGTCCTCGCACCAGGCGCCGGTCGGGGTGAGCGCGCCCACGAAGCCGAGCTGTTCCGCGGCGCGGGCGATCTGGCTGAGATAGCCGACGGACGGCGGGCGGTCACCTCCGGCCGAGGTCACGGGTGTGCCATGGCCACCGCCGACGACATGGCGGCTGTCGCCGTTGGTGGGCAGGAACCAGTGGAAGGTGAGGGACATGGTGTGACTCCGTTCAGCGGGAGCGGGGGCTAAAGGAGGCCGTGGCGGGGTGGTTTCGTGCCGTTCAGCACATAGCGGCCGATGTGCTGGACCTTCCAGCGGGCCGGGTCGTGCAGAGTGTGCGTACGGGCGTCCCGCCAGTGGCGGTGCAGGCCCAGGGAGTCCAGGGCCGAGCGGGTGCCGGAGACCTCGAAGAGCGAACTGCCCGTCTCCACGGCCGCGTTCGCTGCCGCCACCTTCGCCGCGGCCACCGCGATCGACGCCTCGGCGGCGGTGTCGTCGTCGAGTTGGCCGCGGGCGGTGTCCACGGACCGGGCGGCGGCGGACAGCAGCGCCTCGGCACCCCGGACCTGGAGGGCCAGTTCGCCGAAGCGCTGGATCAGCAGCGGATCCTCGGCGGCGGTCTCGAAGCCGCTCTCGAACCAGGGGCGGCTCTTGGCGCGGACGAAGGCCACCGCCTCCGCCAGCGCCCCCGAGGCGATCCCCGCGTCGATGGCCGCGTGCAGCAGCTGCGCGATGGCGCCGTGCAGTTGGGGACCGCGAAAGGTGAGGTGGTGCGGTACGACCCGGTCGGCCGGTACGGGCACGGCGTCCAGCTTTACGGTGCCGCTCGCGGTCGTCCGCTGGCCCATGCCGTCCCAGTCGTCCTCGACGGTCAGACCGGGCGCGTCCCGTGGCACATAGGCCACATGGAGATCGTCGTTCTCCGCACGGGCCAGCACCGGGATCCAGTCGGCGAACAGCGCACCGGTGGAGTAGTGCTTGACACCGGTCAGGGTGTACGAGCCGGCGGCGGCCGGGGTCAGGCGGGTGCGGATGTCCTGGATGTGTTTGGTGCCCGCCTCCGACTGGGCGTTGCCGAACCGCTTCCCCGCCAGCACCTCGCCGAAGAAGAACGCCTGCTGAGCCTGTGTGCCCTGATGGCGCAGCACATTGATGTAGACGAAGTGGCTCTGCGGGATCTGGGCGAGGCTGGCGTCGGCGGCGGCGAGCAGCCGGAACACCTCGGCGAGGGTCACCGCGGACACATCCGCGCCGCCGTACCCGGCCGGTACGGTGATCGCCGGCAGCCCGGACGCGGACAGCCGGTCCAGCTCGGCACGCGGCAGCCTGCGCCGCGCATCGCGCTCGGCCGCGCCGGTACGGAACTCCTCGGCCAGCGCCGCGGCCACCTTCAGCGCCTCGGTGTCATCGGCGATGACATGCGCGGGCCCGGGCGGGGACGACACGGTCAGCTCGCCGCGGCCAGCACGGTGGGGTGCCCGAGCGCCGCCGAGAACTGGTCGACGACCTGCTCAAGCGCCTCGGCGGCCCCGGCCGCCACGCTCACCCCGCCGTCCGGCTCCACCGTGATGTCCTTGTCCAGGGTGAACCAGCCCTGGACGATATGGGCCGCGCCCATGGAGGACAGCACCGGCCGCAGCGCGTAGTCGATGGCCAGGACATGGGCGGTGGTGCCACCGGTGGCCAGCGGCAGCACGGTCTTGCCCGCGAGCGCGTACTGCGGCAGCAGATCCAGCAGGGACTTCAGCAGCCCGGAGTAGGCGGCCTTGTAGACCGGCGTCCCCACGACGAGCCCGTCCGCCTGCTCGACCAGCGCCTTGGCCCGGACGATCGCCGGATGCGAGAAGTCCGCGCCGAGCAGCGCGGCGGGCGGAAGGGTACGCACGTCGAGCGGGATCACCTGATGGCCCTGGGCGGTCAGCCGGGCGTCCAGATGGCGCAGCAGCCGGGCGGTGCGGGAAGTGGCGGAGGGTGAGCCGGAGAGGGACAGAACGGTGGCCATGAGCAACCCTTCGTGATGCGTTCGGGGCGGGATCGGGAGCCGGTGGGAAGGGCGGAGATCAGGTGGGAGGGCGGAGATCAGGACGGCGCGAAGCCGTTGTGCCCGGCGAGCGGGGCCAGGCCGGGAACTCCCGTTGGAGCGAATACGGGCATGGGGAGTCGGCGCCCCGGCGTCGAAGGGAATTCATCGCGGACGGGGCGGGGAAAGACCGGGAGCGCGAATGGGCGCGAAAGGCGGGGAGCGCGGCCGCATTTCCTCGGGGGAGGGCGGCGGCTAAAAGCCTTTCCCGATCATGGGAGGCCGTGGAGAGCGAAGCGGAGGCGATCCCTCAGGGCTCGCTCGGACCCGGCGGCGGGTCAGACAGGACAGCAACAGAACGCGCTGGAAACACGCGCGAGGTCGACGTGGCGTCGCCGCGTGAGGTCCTGTCGCTTCATGTCACCGATCCAACCAGGGGGAAGTCCTGCCGGTCAAGAAGGCCCGGGGTCCATTCCATATCCCGGACGCGGGGGCCGGGCCGCGGAATTCCACGGTGCCCGCTTCGAGATTACCCGGGACACGGCCCGGGGAGTGAGTCGGTATTCATGAGACCGTGATAGGGAACCCCTTGAAGCGGGCCCACCGGACGGGCATCGTGCGGCGTGTGCGAATTGAGCAGCTTGAATACATCGCCGCGGTCACCCGCCTCGGCTCGCTCCGCCGCGCCGCCGAGGAACTGCATCTGTCCCAGCCGGCGCTCAGCGAGACCGTGCGCAACCTGGAACGCGAACTCGGCGTGGATCTGCTGGAGCGCAAGCGCTCCGGCGCGACGATCAGCGCGGAGGGACGGGAGTTGCTGCCGCATATCGTCAGCGTCATCGAGGCGGTCGACCGGCTGCGTGGCGCCGCCGGTGACCAGCACCGGGTCAGCCGGATGATCCGGCTGGGCACGGTCAACACCGCGACGGTCCCGCTGCTGATCCCGGCCCTCCGGGAGTTCCGCGCGACCCATCCGGTGACCCAGGTCGAGGTGGTGGGCGCACAGCAGACCGAGATCCGCCGGGCCCTGCTGGAGGGGAGTTTCGACCTGGGCCTGGTCAACTACCTCCGGGGGGACGACGTTCCGCCCGACCTGGAGACCACCGAGCTGCTGCGCGGCCGCCCGGTGGTCTGTCTGCGCCCGGACAGCCCGCTGGCCGCCCGGCCGACGGTGAGCGCGGCGGACCTGCTGGACGGGCGGGAGCCGCTGATCGTGATGCGCTCCGGCTATCTCATGCACCGCTTCATCCACCGGCTGCTGGCCGGACGCGCCCCGTCCTTCTCGTACTCCACCGACGGGGCCGAGATGGGCAAGCTGATGGTGGCCGAGGGGCTCGGGGTCACCGTGCTCCCCGACTTCAGCGTCATCGGCGACCCGCTGGAGCGCGGTGGCGCGATCACCCACCGGCCGCTCGCCGACGGCGAGGCCACCGACGTGCTGCTGGTGATCCAGCGCCGCCGCTCGGGCTCCGTCCCGCGCGCCGTACGCGATCTGCATGAACTCTTCGTACGGCGTGCGGGCACCCGGTATGCCTGAGCGCTCCGCTGAGAACTTCCTGGGCTAGAGCTCCCTGAGCGCGGGCAGCAGCTGCTTCTCGGCCCAGTCCAGGAACGGCCGCTGATGGTCGCCGCCGATCTGGACGAGGGCGACGTCCGTGAAGCCCGCGTCGACGAAGGGCCGGATCAGTTCGGTGAACTCCTCGACGTCATCGCCGCACGGAATGGACGCGGCCACGTCCTCGGGCCGGACGAACTGGGTGGAGCCCGCGAACGAGGCGGGCCCCGGCAGCTCCGAGTTGACCTTCCAGCCGCTCCCGAACCAGCGGAACTGGTCATGGGCGCGGGCGATCGCCGCGTCCCGGTCCGGGTCGTAGGAGACCGGGATCTGGCCGATCCTGGGCTTCCCGGCGCCGCCGTCGCGCTCGAAGTCCGCCACCAGCTCGGACTTGGGCTCCACGGCGATCAGCATGTCGGCCAGCCGCCCGGCCAGCCCGCAGGACCGCGGCCCGGAGACGGCCACCCCGATGGGCGGCGGCTGGTCCGGCAGATCCCACAGCTTCGCCGAGTCGACGTCGTAGTGGGTGCCGCGGTGGGTGAGATAGCCGCCGTCGAACAGCGCCCGGATGATCTCGATCGCCTCTTCCAGCATCTCGTGCCGCACATCGGCCGACGGCCAGCCCTGCCCGACCACATGCTCGTTGAGGTTCTCCCCGGCCCCGAGCCCCAGCCGGAACCGTCCCTCGGACAGCAGCTGGAGCGTCGCCGCCTTCTGTGCCACCACCGCCGGGTGATAGCGCACGGTGGGGCAGGTGACATACGTGGTCAGCGGGATCGAGGAGGTGGCCTGCGCGGCGGCGCCCAGCACGCTCCAGGCGTACGGGGCGTGCCCCTGGGAGTCCAGCCACGGGAAGTAGTGGTCGGAGGTCACCGAGAAGTCGAACCCGATCTGCTCGGCCCGGACCACGTCATCGACGAGCTGACGTGGTCCGGCCTGCTCGGTCATCATCGTGTATCCCCATCGAACCATGGCTCCCGAGTACCGCTCCCCGCGCCGTCCAAACGGCACGAACGGCTGGTCACCGTGGGTCGTGTCGGCTCACATGCGGTAGACGCGGCACGGTGGTCACTCCCCTTGGCGCTCTGCTTGGTGCTCCGTTCCGCCTGATCAGGTTTGCTTGATCACGTCCGTTTGATCAGGTCCGCTTGATCAGGTCCGTTTGATCAGGTCCGCGCACTTCTCGCCGATCATCATCGTCGTGACGCACGGATCGACGGCGATGAGGTACGGCATCGCCGAGCCGTCCGCGACCCGCAGCCCCGTCACGCCCTTGACCCTCAGCCGCGGATCGAGCGGGGCGTCCGGGTCGTCGGGCGCGCCCATCCGCACGGTGCACGCCGGGTGGTAGGCGGTGTTGTGGGTCTGGCGGACGTAGGCGGCCAGTTCGGCGGTGCTGTGCACATCGGGCCCGGGGGCCAGTTCGGCGCCCGCCCACATGGCCAGCGCGGGCCGGGCGGCGATCTTGCGGGCGAGCAGCAGACCGCGGGTCATGATGTCCATGTCGTACGGGTCGGTGAAGTAGCGGGGGTCCACATGCGGCTTGTCGCGGAAGTCGCGGCTGGCCAGCCGGACGGTGCCCCGGGAGCGGGCGCGGGTGACGTTCGGGGTGAGGCAGAAGGCGTTCTCCGAGGTGGGGTAGCCACGGCGGTAGGTGTTCAGGTCGAAGGGCGTCGCGCCGTAGTGGAACATCAGGTCCGGGCGGTCCAGATCGGGTTCGGTGTCGGCGAAGATGCCGATCTCCCACCACTGGGTGGAGGTGTTGATCATGGGTTGTTCGGCGTTCCACATGATGACGCCCTCGGGGTGGTCCCGGAGGTTGCCACCGACTCCGGGGGAGTCCACGACCACGTCCACCCCCGTCTCCCGCAGATGTCCGGCCGGGCCGATACCGGAGAGCATCAGCAGCTTCGGGGTGTCGATGGCGCCGCAGCAGACGATGACCTCGCGCCGGGCGTGCACCCTCAGGGTGTGGATCAGATCGGGGGAGAGGTAGTCGACCGCGATACAGCGCCGGTCCTCGTCCAGCACCAGCCGTTTGGCCCGGAGCCCGGTGCGCACCTCCAGATGGGGCCGGGAGTCCATGACGGGGTGGAGATAGGCCACCGAGGCGGAGCAGCGGGTGCCGTCCTCGCGGGCGTTGATCTGGAACCAGTTGGCGCCGCGCACCACCGTCGTCCCGGTGTTGAACGGGGTGATCGGGATGCCCGCCTCCGCGCAGGCCGCCAGCACCGCCCGGCCGCACGGGTCCTCGGGCGGCACGGTGCGGATGCGGACCGGGCCGTCGCGGCCGTGGTGGTCGCCGGGCGCGTCGTTGTCCTCCAGGCGCCGGAAGAGCGGGAAGCAGTCGGCGGCCGACCAGCCGTCCAGGCCGTTGGCGGCCCATTCGTCGAGGTCCTCGGCGGGGGCCCAGAAGGCGATGCAGGAGTTGTGCGAGGAGCAGCCGCCGAGCACCTTGGCGCGGGCGTGGCGCAGAAAGCTGTTGCCCTTCTGCTGCGGCCGCACCGGGTAGTCCCAGTCGTAGCCGGAGCCCAGCAGCCCCATCCAGCGGTTCAGCCGCAGGATGTTGTCGTCCCCGCGGTCCGACGGGCCCGCCTCCAGCAGGCATACGCTCACCGAGGGGTCCTCGGACAGCCGGGCGGCGACCACCGATCCGGCCGTACCGCCGCCGACCACCACGTAGTCGAACTGGTCCACGGGCCTCTCCTCACGGGGCGGTGGCGGCCGCGTGTTCGGCGAGCACCCCCGTACGGGTCCGCTGGACGAACCGGCGATCCGGCGGCGGTCCGGCCGGCCCGGTCGCCGTCAATCGAACCACCGCTGGGCACGGGGTGCGGTGTTGCGCCAGATGTGCTTGAGCTCCTGGTACTCGCGCAGCCCGGACGGGCCCAGCTCACGGCCGATACCGGACTGCTTCATCCCGCCCCACTCGGCCTGCGGGACATACGGATGGAAGTCGTTGATCCACACCGTGCCGACCCGCAGCCGGGACGCCACCCGGTGCGCCTTCTCCGCGTCCTGCGTCCACACCGCGCCCGCCAGCCCGTACATCGTGTCGTTGGCGAGCGCCACCGCCTCGTCCTCGTCCCGGAACCGCTCCACGGTGAGCACCGGACCGAAGGACTCCTCCTGCACCACGGACATGTCCGGCGTGCAGTCGTCCAGCACGGTCGGCAGGTAGTAGTGGCCTTTCTCCAGATCCGGATCGTCGGGCACGGTCCCGCCGCAGCGCAGCACCGCGCCCTCGTCGATCCCGGCCGCCACATAGTCGGCGATCTTCTGGCGGTGCTGGGCGGAGATCAGCGGACCGGCGCGGGCGTTCTCGTCGAACGGCCCGCCCAGCCGGATGTTCCGGGCGCGGTGGACGATCTCGTCCACGAACGCGTCATGCAGCTGCTCCTGCACCAGCAGCCGGGCACCGGCCGAGCAGACCTGCCCGGAGTGCAGGAAGACGGCCGTGAGCGCGTAGTCGACCGCGGTGTCGAAGTCGCAGTCGGTGAAGACGATATTGGGGTTCTTGCCGCCCAGTTCCAGGGCGAGCTTCTTCACCGTGGGCGCCACGGCCGCCATGATCCAGCGTCCGGTGACCACCCCGCCGGTGAACGACACCATGTCCACCCGTTCGTCCGTGACCAGCGGCGCGCCCGCGGTGGCCCCCGAGCCCAGGATCAGATTGGCGGCGCCGCCCGGCAGCCCGGCCTCCGTTAGCAGCCGCATCAGATGGATCGCGGTGTGCGGGGTCAGCTCGCTGGGCTTGAGGACGAAGGTGTTCCCGGCCGCCAGCGCGGGCGCCACCTTCCAGGCCGTCTGGAGCAGCGGATAGTTCCACGGCGTGATCAGCGCACACACCCCGACCGGCTCGTGCACCACCCTGCTGTCGATCTCCGGGCTGCCCACCTCCACCACACGGCCGGCGCCCGCGGCGGAGACGAGGTTGCCGAAGTGGCGGAAGCAGTTCGCGATGTCATCGAGGTCGTACTCGCTCTCGACCAGCCGCTTCCCGGTGTCCAGGGACTCGGCGCGGGCGAGCGCGGGCTTCTCGCGCTCCAGCAGATCGGCCACCCGCAGCAGCAGCCCGCCCCGGTCGGCGGCCGGGGTGCCGGGCCACGATCCGCGGTCGAAGGCGTCCCGGGCGGCCGCCACCGCGGCGGCGGCGTCCTTGGGCCCCGCCTCGGCGACCACGGCCACCAGCGAGCCGTCCGCCGGGCAGTGGATCTCGCGGCTGTGCCCGTCGAGAGCGGTCGTCCAGTGGCCGCCGATGAACAGCTCCGGCATGGGTTCCTCCGGGCTAGGACGACGGGGCCGGTCCCGAGGTGGATCCGTCGACGCACCCGGCCGGCCCACACAACCGAGCCTAAGCGGCGCCGGTCACCCGCGCACGGCGTACGGAGGCCGCGGGCACGGCGGGGAGGCGAGCGGGCGCGCGGGGGCGCGGGGGCCCCGGCGAGCCCGGCCGGGGCGCCCCGGGGCGCCGGGGCCGTCGTGGGGGTGCGGCTGGGCGGGTCGCGGGTCGCTGTGGTTGTTGTGCGCATCGTGGGCCGGACGCGGGGCGCGGGGCGCGGGGGCGGGATGTGAGCGGGTGCGGCCGGGGGCGAGGCGCCGGGGCGATGGATGTCCCGGGGAACGATCTCCGGGCGGGACGTGTGACCGCACGCGTGGGCGGCACAATCCCTGGCATGGTCAACGCGTCCGAAGCCCATCGCGGCCCCGAACCCCACCGCGGCTCTGAACCGCAACGGGTCCCCGAGCCCCACGGCGGCCCCGAACCGCAGCGGGCCCCCGAATCCCATCGCGGCCCCGAATCCCATCGCGGCCCCGAGCCCCACCGTGGCCCCGAACCGCATCGCGGCCCCGAACCGCACCGCGGCCCCGAGCCCCGCCGCGCTTCCGAAGCCCAGTACGCTCCCGAACCCCAGTACGCCCCCGAACCCCGGCGCGCACTTGCCGATGAACTGCTCGCCGCACTCGATCCGTTGCCCTTTCCGCGGCGGATGCGGGAGCTGGCCGGGCGGGCGCGGGCGGCCAGTGCCGAGGGGCGGCTGGGTGCGCTGATCGAGGAGTTGGAGCGGCGCGGGACGTACGAGCGGCGGCTGGCGGCCGTGGCCGCGGCCGCCGGAGGGCGCACCGGCCATCTCGCGGCGCGCCTGGCCGACCCGGACCCCGTGGTGCGGCACCGCGCCCTCGACACCGCCCGCCGCGGCGGCCCCGGCGCGATCGCGGACGACGCGCTGGCGGCGGCCTTCGAGGACGCGCCCGCCGCCGTACGGCGCGAACTCGCGCGCACCGTCGTGGCCGGGCGGCGCACCGCCCTCGCGGACCGGCTGATCGAGCCGTACCGGGAGCGCTGGGGCGACGGCGAGGCCGCCCGGCTGCTCCCCGGCTGCGGGCCGGAGACCGTGGCGCGGCTGCTGCCCGGACTCTTCCACGCCGTCCGCGGCTGGCGGCCCCTCGTCGCCCGCCATCCCCTCGCCGTCCTGGACGAGGCCGCGCGCCAGCTCAGCGCGCTGCCCGCACCGCTGCGCACCGACTGGTGGACCCGCTACGCACCCTGTGTCGCGCTCGCCGCGCCCGCCGAGCCCGAGCGGGTGCTGGAGCTGCTCGAGGACCACTGCGACGGCCCGCTGCCCGCCTCCGTACGGGCCCGGCTGCCGGTGCTGGTGACCGCCGAGCCGGGCCGTACGCTACGGCTGCTGATCGCCCCCGAGCACAGCGGCACCCGGCGCCGGCTGGACCGGGCCGTGCTGCGCCGGATCGTCCGCGCCGACCCGCCCGAGCTCGCCGAACTGGGCCGCGCCCTGCGACATGACGCCGACGGCCTCGCCCGGCTGCTGGCCGCGCTGCCGCCCGCCCGCCGCTCCGCGCTCCACGACGCGGCCACCGACGGAGTCGACCCCGCGCACGCCGTCGTGGAACCCGCCGTACTCGAGGTTCTGCCGCGCTCCCCCCGCCAGGCGGAGGCCCGCCGGATGGCCGCTCGGGCGCGCGAGCGCGGCGCGCCCTGGACCACCGTGCTGGAGTCGGTGGCCCATCTGCCGTTCGAGGAGGCGCGCGAGGAGCTGGTGGCCGCCGTGCGCCGCCCCTCGGCCGAGGACCGCGCCCTGGCCTATCCGCTGCTGGTCCGCTGCGTCGCCCGTTCCGGTGACCCCGGCGCCCTCACCACCCTGCTCGACCTGCTGGAACGGCTGCGCAACGAGCAGGACCCGGTGCGCTCCGCGGCGCTCGGCGCGCTCGCCCGCACCCACCCCGCGCTGTTCACCGACGACGCCGCCGAACACCTGGACCGCATCGCCGCCGACGCGATCTCCGCCCGCGACTCCTCCTCCGCCACCCGCCAGGCGCTGCGCCACCTCGCCGTGGCGCTGCTGCGCGAACACGCCGTCACCGGGCGGCGGCAGCTGCTGGGCTGGGCGCTGCGCACCCTCACCCGGCTCGCGGGCAGCGTCGGCGCCACCGACCTGGGCCGCCTCGACCACCGGCTGCGGCACGGCCAGGAGCGGGCGGTGTGCGAGGCGCTGCGGCCCTGGCTGGAGGCGGGGGCCGAACGGGTCGACCACGAGCTGACGTTCGCCCTCGCCCGCTCCCTCGGCCGCCGCGCCCACGCCCTGCCCGAAGTGCAGGAACTCCTGTGGCAGGCCATCTCGTTCGGCAGCGACGCCACGGTGCGCACCGCCATCGGGCTGTGGCTGGAACCACCGGCGGAGCGGGACGCCCGGGTGGCCGAACTGCTCACGCACGAGCCCTCCGCGGCCGTACTGCCGCCCGTCCTGGCCGTGCTGACCCGCAGGCGAACCGATCTGCTCGACCTCGTACTCGGCGACACCCCGCCGTACGGGCGCTTCCTCGCCCACGGCACCCACTGGGCCCCGCCCACCGGCCGGGACACCGGACGCTGGCTGCCCCGCCAGCAGACCGCCGCCGCCCGCGTCCTGGACCGGGCCGCCGCCGACACCTCCCTGCGGCCGGACCAGCGGGCGGATGCCGTCGCCGACGCCGCGTCGATCCCCGGCACCGGCGCGGCCACCGTCCGGACCTGGGCCGCCGCCGCGGACGGGGCCCTGACCGGGCCGGCGGACGTGGTCCTGGCCGAGAGCGCGCTCGCCGCACTCGCCCACACCGACCGCCCCGGGGACGCCCTGCCCGTCCTGCTCGCCCACGCGGGCGGCGACCGGGCCCGGGTGGCGGTGTACGCGGCCACCCGGGCGTCCCGGTACGTCGAGCCGTCCCGGCTGGCGCCGCTGGTGCGCGGGGTGCTCGCGCCGGACGGGGTGGCCACGGCCGTACCGCCCGTCCCCGCGAAGGTCACCAGCCGTAAGGAGGCCGCCCGGCTCGCCGCCACTCTCCTCCCGGCCGCCGACGCCGCCGCGCTGCTCGCCGACGCCTTCGAACAGCCCGGCCAGCACCCCGATGTGCAGGCCGCCTGCGTCGCCTTCGCCACCGGGCTGCTCGACGCCAAACGCGCCTGGGAACTGCTGACCGCCGCCGCGAGCGGACGGCGCGAGTTGCGCCGCGCCGTGCTGCGCACCCGCCCGCTGGACCTCCCCGAGGCGCATCGCGCCCGCTACGCCCAGCTCATACGCGTCGTGTGCGACACCGACGACCCCGAGGTGGCGGCGGACGGCTACGGCGCGCTGGCCGGGTGGTCGCCATGGGCGCCGGACGCGGCGGCCGTGCTGGTCGCCGCCGTCACCGACCTGGCCAACCGGGCCAGTTGGCGGGCCGCCGCGGACGCCCTGCTGGACCTGATGGCCGCGGCCGCCGAGGGCTCGACCGGCGACAACCCGCTGGCCTGGGCGCTCGCCGCGCTCGCCACCGCCGACGCCCGGCCCGGCGGCCCCGACGCCGAACCGGACCGGGACCGTCCCGCCCACCGCCGTATCCAGCACCTCGCCGACCGGCTCGCCACCCGGGCCCGGATGCGGCCCCGCGTGACCCGGCGCACCGCACGGGCCGCAGGTGAACTCCTCGCCGGATACGAGACGTTCATCCAGGAGGCCGCCCATGTGCTGGTGAACGCGCTCGACCTGGACGCCCGCCCCGGCCCGCTGTCCGCCGGGCTCGCCCGCCTCGCCCGGCTGCACACCACCCGCCCCGCGCTCGCCGTCCGTACCGCCGACACCCTGCGCCGGCGGCTGAACACCGCGTCACGGCCGGGCTCCGACGCGGCCATGCTGCGCGCCGCGGGAGACCTCGACGAGGACGGCGGCCACGCCTCCGGGCTGTTCGCCGCGACCCTCACCGAAGTGGGCGGGGCGCGTACGGAATGGGCGGAGCCCTGGCGGGATCGGCTGCGCACCCTGCGCGCCCATCCGCACGCGGATGTGCGGGACGCGGCGCTGCGGCTGACGACGGTGGTGGAGTGAGCGGCCGGCTCACCGCCTCCGGGTGCTCAGTCGCTCTTGTACCAGGCGCCGTCGGCGTAGTCGTACGCGTACTGCGGGCGCCCCTTGATGCTGCTGGTGCGGAACGGCGAGCCATGGTCGTCGATCCGCAGCGTCCCCGAGCTGCCGCCGCTCGTCCAGTCCAGCTCCAGGTACCAGCTACAGTCACAGCCCGCCGTCCGGGCGTTGACCAGCAGCACCTCAGGATCCGAGGCCGAGACGCGATAGGGGAAGCTGACGGCGGGGATCGGCTTGCCCGCGTCATTGCCGTCGGTGGGGCGGGCCAGCGGACGGGAGGCGTCCAGGTTCACCGAGAAGGCGCGCGGGGTGAGGGAGCCCCCACAGCCGTTGTCCATGGCGAACGACGACCACGCGAGCGGGGTACGGCGGCCCACGACCCGTACGTGCAGGGCCTGGAGCACCACGGCGGACGAGGCGCGGCCCTGCACCGTGACCTCCACGTTGGTGGTCCCGCCGTGTACGGCGCCATGCGCGGCGGCCCACGTCGGGGCGTCCTGCTCGGTGGGCGGCGGGGCCACCTCGGACGGGGGCCGGTCGATGACATAGCGGTGGCCGCAGCCGTTCTCCCAGACATGGGAACGGGTGGAGAGGGTCAGCGGGGCCCGGGTGGAGCCGCCGTGGTCCGGCCCCTTGGTGGCGCCGGGCGTGGGCGAGCCGGAGGCGGCCCCCTTGGCTTTCCGCTCCTTGTCGCGTTCGCCCTTGCCGTCACCGCGCGGTGCGCCGGACGCGTCGTCGCCGTCCGTCTTCTGACGGTCCAGATGCCCTCGGGCGGTCGGTCCGGCGGATGGTGTGGAGGACGGGGCGGTGGAGGGAGGCGTGGCCGCGGTGTCCTTCCGGCCGTCCTCGCCGGGCGGTCGTACCTCGACCGCGGTGACGGCGAGCACGACGACGGCGGCGGCCCCTGCCAGTAACGCCCACGGCCGCCGTCCGCGTGACCCGGCGGCGCTGTCCCCGCCGCTGCCCGACACCGCCCGCAACCGCCGCCGCCTGGCGGCCGTGTCGGGGGGTGCGGTGGGCGGTTGGGCCTGCCTGGGGGTGGGTGGTTGGGCCTGCCCGGGGGCCGACGCGGACGGGGTCCGGCCGACGTCGGGCCGTTCGGTGGCGTCCGCGCCCGGGTGCGGGTTTCCGTCCCGCTGTGCGGCCCCGCGCCGGCGCGCGGTGTCATGGCCGTGCGCCGACTGGTCCGGGCCGGTGTCGTCCGCGGTGTCGCCTTCGGCGCGGGGGCCGGTGTCGCCTGGTGAGGAGGCGGGCGTTGCGGCCGGGTGGGCGCCGGGCGGCGACGTGGCCGTCGGCGCGTCGGCCGAGGCGGCGGCGTCGTGTCGTTCATCGGCTGCCGCGCTCGGCCGGGCGTCGCGGGAGCGCCCATCCGCCTGCTGTGGCCCGGCGCTGTCTCCGGCCGGGCCGGTGGCGGTGGCCGCCGTCGGGGGCGGGTCTGTGACCGGGCTCGGGCCGGATGCGGTGGCGGTGGCCGCCGTCGGGGGCGGGTCCGCCACCGGGCTCGGGCGGCCGGACGTGGTGGCGCGCTCCTGGTGGCGGTCGGCGGCGCCTGCGCGTGTGTCGGCCTCGCCCCCGCGCGAGGCCGACGGCGTGGCGCCCGGTGTGCTCTCCCGCGCGCGGCGTCTGGAGGCTTCCGCGACGATCCAGCGGCGGTGGAGGGTGACCAGTTCCTCCGGGGTGGCGCCGCACAGCCGGGCGAAGCGCTCGACGGGGGCGTAGTCCGCCGGTACCGCGTCGCCGTTGCAGTAGCGGTGCAGCGTGGACGTGCTGACGTGCATGCGTGTGGCCAGCGAACCGTAACTGCGGCCCGAGCGCTCCTTCAGAGCCCGCAGACTCTCGGCGAAGTCCTCGACCGCCCTGGCGTTCCCCACGCCACCACCCCCCCCAATATCGGCCCCGGCACCGCGACATGTCCCGTGGGCGTCCCACGCGCGCGTTCCAGGGTGTTGTCATACCCCCAAGTCAGCGTACGTGCAGGCGTTCCAGCGTCCCGGATGCCCCGCCGGTCGTAGCGGCCACGGCCAGGTGGCGCACACGCTTGTCCTGTCGTCGCGGCCTCCTGGTGCGGCGGCGACACGCTGAGATCCTGAGATCGGGAAGAGACGAGGAACCACCTCATGCGCAAGCCCTTGCACTCATTCCGCGGCGCCGCGCTCGGCGCCGTGGCCGCGGCCGCCGTCGTGGCCGTGGCCGGGATCGGGCCGGCCCAGGCCCATACACCGTCGGCGGGGGCCGGGGCGGAGGCACCGGCGGCCGTGCCCCAGCGCACCCCCGCCCACCTCGTGCCGAGGGAGCTTCCGCCGCATCCGAGTTCGGACTGGTACGCCGGTGATGTCACCCGTGGCCTGCCCGAGACCCCTCCGTTCTGCGTGGAGAAGACCCTGCCGTCGGCCGGGGCGACCCACCGCACCTTCTGGACCGAGTACGACACCGGCGCCACGCAGATCGTGGTCAGGACCGGCACGGTGGACGCGGCCCGCAAGCTCGCCGCCGCGGCCGAGAAGAAGATCCGCGCCTGCGCCGCCGACTGGCAGGGCGACTATCCGCAGGGCACCGCCTCTTGGCGGGACTACGGCGCGCTGACGGCCGAGGACGGCGCCCACGTCTACGGCGTCCACACCTCGTACCCGGACTCCGAGCCCGGCATCCACCTCTTCGGGGTGGGACGCGACGGCCGGACCGTCACCGTCGTGTCGTGGGGCGAGATGGGCGGCTACGAGCAGGCGCCGTTGGCCGACTTCAAGCGGACCACCACCACCGCGGTGGTCAAGCTGTACCACCCGTGAGCGGGGGCTGACGGGGGCGGGCCCGAGGGGGACGCGGCCCGAGGGGGCCGACGGGGGACAGGGCCCGAGGGGGCCGAGGGCCGACGGGGGATACGGGGGGATGACGCGGCCCGAGGGGGCCGACGGGGGACGGGGGAGGGGACCGGTGGCGGCGACGCGTACACACGGGGGTACGCGTCGCCGCCACCTTCCCGTGTTCTGGGAGATGACGCCCCGATGGACACCCGGCCCCGGAGAGGTGATGTGTTCCGGCGGCAGCCAGCACCCGGTGCCGGAGGGTCGATCATGGGGGCGCGCGGCCGATAGGGTCGAGGTACGCCCGCCCCACCGGACGCCCGACCGTCGGAGGTTTCCCATGCCGAACGGCTCGCTCTCCCTTGCCGCCTCGCTCTACCTGCTCTCCTACGACCCCGAGACCGGCCGGCCCACCGCCGCTCACACCGCACTCCTCGTACGCGCCGCCGCCCTCACCGAGCTCGTCCAGCGGGACATGCTCACCGACGCCGACGGCTGCCCATGCCCGGTGGCCGACGCCGCCACCGGGGATCGTGCGCTCGACGGGCTGCTGGAGCTGATCGGCGAATCCCGGCCGCGCAGCTGGCAGATCTGGGTGGGGCATCAGCCGCGGCTGACCGAGCACGCGGTCCGCGACCAGATGGTGGCGGCTGGTTATCTGCGGGCGAAGGGGAAGCGGATGCTGGGGCTGTTCCCGGCCAGGGAGTACACGCTGGAACGGCCCGAGCCGGTGGTCGGGATGCGGGATGACGTGGTGCGCGTACTGCACGGCGAACAGCCGGCGGCCGAGGTCTCCGAACGGGACGCGGCGTTGGTCACCCTGGCGGCCGCGGGTGAGCTGAGGACCGTCGTGACGGCCACGGACGCCAAGGTCCGCAAGCGCCGGATCCTGGCACTGGGGGAGCGCTGCGGGGGCATGGGCCCGGTGCTGGAGAAGGTGATCGCCCAGGTGCGTACGGCGCTCGCCGCCGCCGTCGCCACGGCCATGCTGGCGGCGACCACGGCCGTGACCGCCACCTGACCCCGCACCGCGGGGGACGGGCCCAGGCGCCCGTACCGACTCAGGCGTCCCTCAGCAGCGACGCCAGCCCCTGGTCCAGGTCGAGCTCCCCGGCCTCGTTGCCCTCGGGGACGACGGCGTACGAGCGGCCGAGGAATCTGCGGAGGTCGGCGGTGTCGAACTGGACCATGGCCATGCCCTCGGGGGCGTGGAACTCCAGGACCGTCCGCCGCGATCCGCACGGC
This sequence comes from Streptomyces malaysiensis subsp. malaysiensis, assembly GCF_040653035.1. Classification (NCBI taxonomy): domain Bacteria; kingdom Bacillati; phylum Actinomycetota; class Actinomycetes; order Kitasatosporales; family Streptomycetaceae; genus Streptomyces; species Streptomyces malaysiensis. The sequence goes on along the minus strand of NZ_JBEZNG010000004.1, from coordinate 58,272 downwards.
CACATCTGTACGTCCCCGCTGCCCGCCGGGCCGCGCAGCCCGGCCGCGAGCAGCTCCCGCCCGAACGTCCACTCCACCTCGGAGCCGTCGAGGGACGCGGAGGGCGGGAAGGAGACGCGGACGGCGAACGGATCGTCCCGCTCGTAGCGCAGGCAGGCCGGGATCGCGCGTGACTCGGGCGTCGACGCGATGAGCTGTGCCTGGACGGCTTGGTCGATGACAGTGGTCACGTCGGGCTCCCTTGCGATAGGTGCGGGGCGCGTCGCCCTTCGACCGTTAAGACGTTTGGGCGCTCAGGGCAGTGCACCCGCTTTCGACGTGACGTGCGTCACGACTGATTTTTCGAGGGGACATAGGGCATTTAGGCTTGCCAATCCATGCAAGGTCTCGGGGCGCCGTGCGGAGCTGTTACAGAACGTCGGTAGTGACGAGGCACCCACCCCAGGGGTTGTTCCACCATGACCGAAGGTCACGCGGCGCTCGACGCGGCCGCCTACGCGAGAATCTATGAAGCTGAATATCCGCGTTTGTGCGGATATGCCCGAACGCTCACCGGCAACCCCTGGGTTGCGGGCGATCTGGTGGCCGAGGCGCACTACAGCGTGTGGCGCCGGCTGCGCGCCGGGCACCCCCTCGGTGCCGACGCCATCCCGGACGAGCTGACGAGCGCCGTAAGGGCGCTCTCGGCCGGAGCGGGGGGCTGGGGCCCGGCGCAGCAGGCGTCGTATCTCGAACCGCTGGTGCGGGTTCTCGATGAGCTGCCGCAGCGCTGGATCAAGGTGCTGTGGCTCGCCGAGGTGGACGGGCTCCCGCCGGAGGAGGTGGCGCGGCGGGCCGGGATGACCGACGACGATGCGGCGGCCTTGGTGGAGCGCGTCCGGGAGAGCGTGCGCCAGGAGTTCCTGCGCGCCCAGCCCGGCTATCCGGCGAGCGCCGCGTGCGGTGCGCACTGGGAGCGGCTGCCCGACCATGTGCGGGGCGCGGACTCCCCGCACCAGGCCGAGGAGATCGCCGTGCACATCGACGGCTGCCGGGACTGCCGGGGCCGCATGGAGCAGCTGGTGGCGGCCGACGACCGGCTGCCCGCACTGGTCGGCCCGGCGCTGCTCGACCTGTACGACCGGGGCATGGCGCGCTTCCTGGCGCCGCTGGTGGCCGCGGGTGGGGCGGCTGCCGTGGCGGCGGCCGGAGCGGACACCATGACATCCGGCGGTGCGCATGCCGCTCCCTCGAATGGGCCGCTGGTCTCGTCCCGCCGCTCCATGCAGCACCTGGTCCGGGGACGGGTGCGCCAGGCGGGGCCGGTGGCGGTGGCGGCGGCCGCGGGTGGGGTGCTGCTGGTCGCGGGGGCGGCGGTCATGACGGGGCTGGCGCTGACGGACGGCGGCTCGGCGGAGGCGCAGCAGCCGGCGACGGCGTCGACGCCGTCCATATCGGACACCTCCGACTCTTCTTCCGCTTCTTCCGGCTCCTCGTCGGCTTCGGGTACGTCCGGGGCGTCGCGGCACTCGGACGGGCCGCGGGCGGGCGTTCCGGGGGAGGCGTCCCGGAACCGGCCGTCCACGTCGGGCGTGCCCACGGGGCACTCCCCGGCGGATGTGCCGTCCAGCGCCGTATCGCCCTCGCGGAAGGCGCCGTCGTCCTCTTCCTCCGCTTCGCCCTCGTCGCGGCCGTCTTCGCCTTCCTCGTCCGCTTCCTCCTCCGCGTCGAGCGGCCCGTCGCACCGGCCGACGGGGAAGCCGACCGGCACACCGACCGGGAATCCGACGGGCGGCGGGACGGCGGACCCGGGGGACACCCCGAGCGGGCGGCCGACGCAGCGCCCCACGGACGAGTCGACGCAGCGGCCCACGACCAAGCCGACCGACTCCGGCTCTGCCTCTGGCTCCGGTGACTCCCGGGACTGTGTCTCGCTGGTGGTGCGGCTCTGCGTGTCCCGCTAGGGCGGGCGGGGGTGCCCGCCGGGCCCTGACGCCTGCGGCGGGCTGTTCCCCTCCCCGCCCCTTCCCGAACCGGGGCTCCGCCCCGGACCCCGAGCGGGGCTCCGCCCCAGGCCCCGGGCGGGGCTTGGCCCCAGATCCCGGGCGGGGGTTCCGCCCCAGACTCTGGGCGGGGGTTCCGCCCCAGACTCTGGGCGGGGGTTCCGCCCCAGACTCTGGGCCGGGGCTTGCCTCCAGATTCTGGGCCGGGGTTTCGCCCCAGACTCCGGGCGGGGGCTTGGCCCCAGATCCCGGGTGGGGGTTTCGCCTCAGGTTCTGGGTGGGGGTTTCGTCCCAGGCCCCGGGCCGGGGCTCCGTCCCGGACCTCGGGCGGGGGTTTCGCTTCAGACTCTGGGCCGGGGCTTGCCTCCAGCCCAGGCGCGCGCCGTCGACGAGATGCGGGAGCGCGGTTTCGGCTATCGGCTGGCGCACGGTGGTCAGTGGGGGCTCGGTGTAGCCCGCGGGCTCGATGTCGTCGTAGCCGACCACCGCCACGTCCTCCGGCACCCTGGGCTTGGCCCCAGATCCCGGGCGGGGGTTTCGCCTTCGGCCCTGGGCGGGGGTTTCGCCTTCGGCTCTGGGTGGGGGCTCCCTCCCAGACCTCGGACCGGGGCTCCGTCCCGGAGCCCGGGCCGGGGCTTCGGCCCTTCCCGCCGCATGGCCATGCGGCTCCGCCGCGCGGTGGGGCTTCGCCCCAAGCCCGGGGTCCAGGGGCGGAGCCCCTGGTATCGGGAAGGGGCGGGGAGGGGGAAGCCCCCCACCAGGCGCCCCCTAGCGCGTGCGGCCACCAGGGCTCAATTACAGAACGTGTCAAGCGTGTTGCCCTCCGGAGCGTAAGCTCAAAACAAGCCAGCGGTCCCAGCCGGACAGCGGGACCAGGAGGGATGGACCAATGACGTTCCAGCCGCGCGAACTCTTCCCCGACCGCTCCGCACGCGACCTGTTCGGCGCGGAGATCCGCCGCCACCGCGAGAAGGCGGACATGTCGCTGCGGCGGCTGTCCGAGGTGCTGAACTACAGCAAGTCCCACCTCGCGCGGATCGAGGCGGCGGAGTCGCTGCCGTACGACGACCTACCGGCGAAACTGGACGCGTGCTTCGGGGCGGATGGGTTATTCGCGAGGCTGTACGCGCTGGCGAAGAACGAGCCGTTCCCGGGCAAGTACCGGCGAATGATCGAGTTGGAGAGCCAGGCGGTCATCATCGAGCAGTACGTGGGCGCCACCATGCCGGGCCTGCTTCAGACTCCGGACACGGCAGAGTGCTGGCTGCGGTGCGGCCGCCCGCACGCTCCTGACGCGGAGATCGAGGCAATGGTGAAAGCCCGCATCGACCGACAGTCGTTGCTGGACCGCCCCAAGCCGCCGCGCTGTTGGTTCATCCTCGAGGAGGCGGTACTGCGCCGTCCCGTCGGGGGTCTTCAGGTGATGCATCATCAGTTGACCTCCCTGATCGAGCGTGGTGCACAGCCGCACGTCACCCTCCAGGTGCTGCCCTTCACGGCTGGCGAGCACGCGGAGACCGGGGGTTCTCTGACTCTCTTCACGGTCCCCCATGGGGCGTTGGTGGCGTATGACGAGAGCAGCCAGTCCGGGACCATCATCGAGGACCAGGAGACTGTTGCGCGGCGCAGGGAGAACTACGATCTGCTTAGGGCCATGGCCCTCTCGCCCCGCGACTCCGAGGCGATGATCCGAGCCGTGATGAAGGACTGGAGCCCATGCCAACCACCCCGGGCCTGAGTGTTGCCACGTGGCGCAAGAGCAGTTACAGCAATCCCGACGGCGGCAACTGCGTGGAGGTCGCGGACAACCTCCCCGGTGTCATCCCCGTCCGCGATTCCAAGAACCCCGATGGCCCCGCCCTCATATTCGCTGCCGGAGCATGGGCCACGTTCATCGCAAGCCTCAAGACGGGCTGACTCATGCCAACCACCCCTGACCTGAGCGTTGCCGCGTGGCGCAAGAGCAGCTACAGCAACAACAATGGCGGCGATTGCGTCGAGGTCGCCGACAACCTCCCGGGGGTCGTCCCGGTCCGTGACTCCAAGAACCCCGACGGCCCCGCCATCCCGTTCCCCACCAAATCGTGGGCCGCGTTCATAGCCTCGCTCAAGGCGTAAGCCGGAACGGGCTCCTTACGGCCGCTGCTGGCGGTATTCGGTGAGTGCCGGGGCCGTACGGGTGGCCAGGAACTCGGTGATGGTGTATTCGCCGACGCCCGCGACGATGAAGGGGTCGCTCGCCACCATCTCCTCGATCTTCGCCCGGTCGTCGCCGAGCGCCAGGATCACCCCGCCGTCGCGGGGGTTCTTGGGGCCGGAGGCGAGGAAGGCGCCGTTCGCGAAGTGGTCGTCCACCCAGACGAGGTGTTCGGGGAGGGCGGCCTCGACGCGGTCTGCCGAGGCGGTGTACGTGATCTCCAGTACGAACATGACAGCCAGGCTAGTAACGTGAGCCACACGATGACCAGCGCTGTCGATCCACGATATGAGCTGCCCCGCGACTGGCCCTCGACCGAGGCCGAGGCGATCGGCGTCCAGGAGCGGACGCGGGCGTCCGTGGTCGTCGGCGGGGAGGTGCCCGCGCCGGGCACCGGCCCCGGCGCGGTCGTCGGGGTGGACGTGGCGTACGACGACGAGCGTGACCTGGTCGCGGCCGCCGCCGTCGCGCTGGACGCCCGCGGCCTCGACATCGTCGCGGAGGCGACCGCGGTCGGCCGGGTCACCTTCCCGTACGTCCCCGGGCTGCTGGCGTTCCGTGAGATCCCGGCCGTCCTCGACGCGCTGGGCGACCTCGACCGGCGGCTCGGCCGCCGCCCCGACCTGGTGGTGTGCGACGGCTACGGCCTCGCCCACCCCCGCCGGTTCGGGCTGGCCAGCCATCTGGGGGTGCTCACCGGGCTGCCCACCATCGGCGTCGCCAAGAACCTCTTCGGCTTCCGCCACGCCGACCCGGGGCCGCGCCGTGGCGACTGGTCGTCCCTGCTCGACGGGGACGAGGAGGTCGGCCGGGCGCTGCGCACCCGCGACGCGGTGAAGCCGCTCTTCGTCTCCGTCGGCCATCGGGTGACCATCACGGACGCCTGCGCGTACACCCTGCACCTGGCCCGCGACTTCCGGCAGCCCGAGACGACACGGCGCGCGGACGCGCTGTGCCGCCGGGCCTTGAAAGCCGCCACGCTCTGAACGCGGTGTGGTGAGTCCGGCACTCCGAACGTGGCGGCTGCGCACTCGGTACTCCGGGCGCGGTGCCGGGGGAACCCCTGTACCCCCCGGCGCCGCCCCGCCCCCGGGGTGCCGGACGCCTCAGACCCGCCGCGTCTCGGCCAGGAAGCAGCCGAACTCGACGGCGCGCACATGCACCGCCGCCACCCGCGGGTCCGCGTACCACTCGGCCAGCCCCTCCTCGATCGTCGGCCCGCCGTCGTCCAGCAGCCGGCCGCCGAGGATGTTGCCCTCGGCGGAGTACGCGCGCAGCACCCGCCGCCGGCCCCGGATGCCGTCCGCGATGCCGGGGCCGGTCCAGCCGTCGCACTCCTCGGGGTGGATGAAGACCGGGCCGACCTCGTCGTACGGGCCGGGTCCGGCACCCGTCTCGCGCGCCCAGCGGCGCAGCGGGGCGTAGGAGACGAGCGCGATGGTCTCGTACGGGCGGCTCCGGCCCAGGCAGCAGCGCAGCGGGCTGCCGCCCTCCTCGTCGTCCACCACCAGGCGCGGCGGGTGCCCCGCGTCGTCGGTGGTGCGCAGCAGCTTCAGCGCCTCGGGCGCGATGGCCCGCATCTCGTAGATCTCGCCGTGGTTCTCGCTCATGCGTTCAAGGCTGGCGGGCGGGGGCACGGAGCGCTGGCGGGATTCGGACGGGGCGCTGAGGCGGGGATGTACTTGACAGGGCGATGGCGCTCCGTCAGATTCGGGCCGAAACATAGGACGTCCCACGTCCGTATTGTCCTGCTATTCAGAAGGCTGGGTGTCGATGAGTCTTCCGGCTCCCCTTACCGGTGTCGTTCCGCCCCTGTGCACCCCGTTCACGCCCACGGGCGAGGTCGACACCCGTTCTCTCGCCGCGCTCGCCGAGCGGCTGATCGACGCGGGGGTGAGCGCGCTGTTCGCGCTCGGCTCCAGCGGCGAGGCCGCCTATCTGGGTGACGGCGGCCGCCGTACGGCCCTCGAGGCGGTCATCGAGGCCGCGGACGGCCGGGTGCCCGTGCTCGCGGGGGCGATCGATATGACGACCGCGCGGGTGCTGGACCACGCCCGTACGGCGGCGGAGTTGGGCGCGGACGCGGTCGTGGCCACCGCGCCGTTCTACACCCGCACCCACCCCGTGGAGATCGCCGACCACTTCCGGCGGCTGCGCCATGGCGTGGACCTGCCGCTGTTCGCGTATGACATCCCGGTCTCCGTCCACTCCAAGCTGACGCCCTCGATCCTGCTGCCGCTGGCCGCCGATGCCACGCTGGCCGGGGTCAAGGACAGCAGCGGGGACGACGGGGCGCTGCGGCGGCTGCTGGTCGAGGTCCGCCGGCGCGGTCTCATCGACTCCTTCACCGTGCTCACCGGCTCCGAACTTTCGGTGGACGGCGCACTGCTGGCGGGGGCCCATGGGGTCGTCCCGGGGCTGGCCAATGTCGACCCGGCCGGTTTCGTCCGGCTGTACGAGCATGCGCGCGCGGGGCGCTGGGAGCGTGCCGCCGCCGAACAGGACCGGCTGGCCGCGCTCTTCGCCATCACCGCCGCCGGGGATCCGGCGCTGATGGGCGGCAGCTCGTCGGGGCTGGGCGGTTTCAAGGCCGCGCTGCGGCTGCTCGGCGTGATCGATTGCCCGGACACCGCCGCGCCCCAGGTGCCGCTGGGCGAGGCGGCCGTGAAGACCGTACGTCAACTCCTGGAGGAGGGAGGGCTGTTGCCGTGACCGAAGCCGCCAAGGTGCCCTGGTACCGAGAGGTCTCATCCGGCCAGTGGAAGTCCCTGTTCGCCGCCTGGATCGGCTATCTGCTCGACGGTTTCGACTTTGTGCTGATCACGCTCGTCCTGACCGAGATAGCCGACGAGTTCGACCTGGGCACGGCCTCGGCGGCGAGCCTGGTCTCGGGCGCCTTCATCACCCGCTGGCTCGGCGGGGCGCTGCTGGGCGCGCTGGGCGACCGCTACGGCCGTAAGGCCGCCATGGTCGTCAGCATTCTGCTCTACTCGCTGGGCACGTTCGCCTGCGGGTTCGCCTGGAACTACCTCAGCCTGTTCAGCGCTCGGCTAGTGATTGGCATGGGCATGGCTGGCGAGTACAGCGCCAGTGCCACCTATGTCCTGGAGAGCTGGCCCGCACGGCTGCGCAACCGTGCCTCCGGCTTCCTCATCTCGGGCTATTCGGGCGGCACCATCATCGCCTCCGAGCTCTACAAGTGGGTGGTGCCCCACTGGGGCTGGCGCTGGATGTTCTGGATCGGCGTGCTGCCGGTGCTGGTCGCGCTGTGGGTGCGGCGCGCGCTCCCGGAGGCCGGGGACTGGCACGAGGAGGTGGCGGCGGCACGGGCGCGGCCCAACCCCTTCCGGCCGCTGTTCGCCGGACGCACCCTCGCGAGCGTCAACACGGTGCTGACCGTGGCCGCGAGCGTCGCGCTGTTCCTGGTCTTCACCCCGCCGGGCGCGGGCTGGCGCTGGCCGCTGTCGATCCTGGCGGCCGGGTGTCTGGTCGCCTTCGCGGCCCAGCTCGGCGGACGGCGCCGCTGGCCGCTGTACGTGGGCCTGATGTGCACGGTCTTCTGCGCCTTCCTCTACAGCTGGCCCATCCAGGCGCTGCTGCCCACCTATCTGAAGGAGCAGCTCGGCTACACCCCCTCCGAGGTCACCGATGTGATGTTCTACGCCGGGTTCGGCACGATGGCCGGCTGCTGTCTTGCGGGTTTCGTGGGCGACTGGCTCGGCACCCGGCGCGCCTACGCCTTCACCCTGCTCGCCTCGCTGGCCTTCGTCTTCCCGGTGTTCGCGGTGCGCGACACCCTGGTCGGGCTCGGAGTGCTGCTGTTCTTCCTGCTCGCGCTGAGCCAGGGGATCTCCGGCATCCTGCCGAAGTACATCGCGGGTCACTTCCCGACCGAGAGCCGGGCGGCCTCCCTCGGCTTCGTCTACAACACCGGGGCGCTCGGTGGCGCGGTGGCGCCGGTGCTCGGCGCCCATCTGGCCGAGGGCATGTCCCTCGGGCGGGCGCTGGCGGTGCTCACCTTCGGGCTGACGCTCGTGGTCATCGTGCTGGTCGGCACCGATGTGCCCCGCAGGCTCGGGCGGCTGACCGATCCGGCGGGCGACCAGGACCATCTCCTGCCCGGACAGCCGCTGTCGACGGCGAGGCCCGGCGTGGACACGACCTGACCCCGAACGCCGGTCGGCGCCACACCCGGCCCGCCATGCCACTGCGGGGGCCAAACGCCCTTTCCGGTCACGGCGTTTGGTTGTCCACAGACTCCTGGGAGGGCTTGTGGAATGCCGGACGCGTTCTTAGCATCGGCGGTGTTACAGCAGTGGTGTCACATGATTGGGGGACGGGATGACGGTGGCTGAGGAAGGGGCGGCAGGCCCTCTGGCCGGAGTGCGGGTGCTGGAGCTCGCCGGAATCGGGCCGGGCCCGTTCGCCGCCATGGTCCTCGGCGACCTAGGCGCCGACGTGGTCCGCGTCGACCGGCCCGGAGGGCCCAGGGGCCCGCGGATGGACCCGGACTTCGACCTCGCCAACCGCAACAAGCGCTCGGTGCTGCTCGACCTCAAATCCGAGGAGAACGTCGGCGTCGTTCTCGACCTCGTGGAGCGCGCCGACATCCTCATCGAGGGCTACCGCCCGGGAGTCACCGAGCGGCTGGGCCTGGGCCCGGACGACTGCCTGGCCCGTAACCCCAAGCTGGTCTACGGCCGGATGACCGGCTGGGGGCAGGAGGGCCCGCTCGCCCAGTCCGCCGGCCATGACATCGGCTATATCGCCGTCACCGGCGCCCTCAGCATGATCGGCACGACCGACGGCCCGCCCATCGCCCCCGCCAACCTCCTGGGGGACTACGCGGGAGGCTCGCTCTATCTCGTCATCGGTGTCCTGGCCGCCCTTCAGCACGCCCGCGCGGGCGGCCCCGGCCAGGTGGTGGACGCCGCGATCGTGGACGGCACCGCCCATCTGACCTCCGTCGTCCACGGGATGATGGCCGCCGGGGGCTGGCGGGACCAGCGCGGCACCAACCTCCTCGACGGCGGCAGCCCCTTCTACGGCACCTATGAGACCGCCGATGGCGGCTATATGGCGGTCGGGCCCCTGGAGCGCAAGTTCTACAACGAGTTCATCGAGCTGCTGGGCATCGCCGACCAGGCCCCGGCCCGCGATGACTTCGACAGCTGGGCCGAGCTGCGCGCCGCCATCGCCGACCGCTTCAAGCAGCGCACCCGCGAGGAGTGGACCGCCGTCTTCGGCACCTCGGACGCCTGCGTCGCCCCCGTGCTGTCCCTGCGCGAGGCCCCGGCCCATCCGCAGCTCGCCGCCCGCTCCACCTTCGTCGACCACGGCGGAATCACCCAGCCCGCGCCCGCCCCGCGCTTCTCCGCCACCCCGGGCGCGGTGCGCCGCGTGCCCAAGGGGCCCGGGGCGGAGACCGCCGAGGTGGCCCGCGACTGGGGAGTCACCTCGCTTCTCGGGGGAAACCCGTCATGACCCCCCGTCCGCTCCCCGCCGGCCCGCTGAGCCGTCCCCGCCCGATCCCTCCCCTCCCCTGAAAGGCCGCTGACGTGAGCACCGAAGCGTATGTGTACGACGCCATCCGTACCCCGCGCGGGCGCGGAAAGGCCGACGGTGCCCTGCACGGCACCAAGCCCGTCGACCTGGTGGTGGGCCTCATCCACGAGATCCGGCGGCGCTTCCCCGAGCTGGACCCGGCGGCGATCGACGATGTGGTCCTCGGCGTCGTCAGCCCACTGGGCGACCAGGGCTCCGACATCGCCAAGATCGCGGCCATCGCGGCCGGGCTCCCGGACACGGTCGCGGGCGTCCAGGAGAACCGCTTCTGTGCCTCGGGCCTGGAGGCCGTCAACCTGGCGGCGGCCAAGGTCCGTTCCGGCTGGGAGGACCTGGTGCTCGCGGGCGGGGTCGAGTCGATGTCACGGGTGAAGATGGGCTCCGACGGCGGTGCCTGGTCCGCGGACCCGATGACCAACTACGAGACCGGCTTCGTACCGCAGGGCATCGGGGCCGACCTCATCGCCACCATCGGCGGCTTCAGCCGCCATGACGTGGACAGCTACGCCGCGCTCTCCCATGAGCGGGCCGCGCGGGCCTGGAAGGAGGGGCACTTCGACCGCTCCGTGGTCCCGGTCCGCGACCGCAGCGGGCTGACCGTCCTCGACCGCGACGAGCACATCCGCCCCGGCACCACCCCCGAGACCCTGGCGGGCCTGAAGCCGTCGTTCGCCACTATCGGCGAGGCGGGCGGCTTCGACGCGGTGGCGCTCCAGAGGTACCACTGGGTCGAGGCGATCGACCACGTCCACCACGCGGGCAACTCCTCGGGCATGGTGGACGGCGCCGCCCTGGTCGCCATCGGCAACCGCGAGACCGGCGAGCGCTTCGGGCTGACCCCGCGCGCCCGGATCGTCTCCGCCGCCGTCTCCGGCGCCGACCCCACCATCATGCTCACCGGCCCGGCTCCCGCCACCCGTAAGGCGCTCACCAAGGCCGGGCTGACCATCGACGACATCGATCTGGTCGAGATCAACGAGGCGTTCGCGGCGGTGGTGCTGCGCTTCGTGGACGACATGGGGCTGAGCCTGGACAAGGTCAATGTCAACGGCGGCGCGATCGCGATGGGCCATCCGCTGGGCGCCACCGGTGCGATGATCCTCGGCACGGTGATCGACGAGCTGGAGCGGCGGGACGGGCGGTTCGGGCTGGTGACGCTGTGCGTGGGAGGCGGGATGGGCATCGCGACGGTGGTCGAGCGGATCTAGCCGCCGAGGCCGCCGCTCGGCTCGCCTCTCCGCCCCGTCCCTCTCTGCCCCGCCCCCCGCCCCACGTCCCTTCGCCCTGGAGACCTCAGATGACCCACCCCACCACGGCCTCGACCATCCGCTGGGAGCAGGACGACGAAGGCGTCGTCACCCTGGTGCTCGACGACCCCGACCAGTCCGCCAACACCATGAACGCCGCGTTCATCGACTCCCTCGACGCGATCGCCGACCGCGCCGAGGCCGAGCGCGAATCGATCAGCGGCATCATCGTCACCTCCGCCAAGAAGACCTTCTTCGCCGGTGGCGACCTCAACGACCTCATCGAGGTCGGGCCAGACCAGGCTCAGGAGGTCTACGACAAGAACCTCCGCATCAAGCGCGCGCTGCGCCGTATCGAGACGCTCGGCAGGCCCGTGGTCGCCGCGATCAACGGCGCGGCGCTCGGCGGCGGGCTGGAGATCGCGCTCACCTGCCACCACCGCATCGCCCTCGACGCCCCCGGATCCCGTATCGGCTTCCCCGAGGTCACCCTGGGCCTGCTCCCGGGCAGCGGGGGCGTCGCCCGTACCGTACGGCTGCTCGGCGTCACCGACGCGCTGCTCAAGTGGCTGCTCCAGGGCATGCGCTACAGCCCCCGGCGCGCCCAGGAGGCGGGGCTGGTGCACGAGGTCGCCGCCACCCGCGAGGAGATGCTGACCCTGGCCCGCGCGTTCATCGCCGCCCACCCCGAGTCGGCACAGCCCTGGGACGAGAAGGACTACCGGATCCCGGGCGGCACCCCGGCGCAGCCGAAGTTCGCCGTCAATCTGCCCGCCTTCCCCGCCAATCTGCGCAAGCAGCTGAACGGCGCGCCCTATCCGGCGCAGCGCAATATCCTGGCCGCCGCCGTCGAGGGGTCCCAGGTGGACTTCGAGACCGCACAGACCATCGAGGCCCGGTACTTCACCGAGCTGGTCGTCGGCCAGACCGCCAAGAACATGATTCAGGCGTTCTTCTTCGATCTCCAGGCGGTCAACTCCGGTGCCAACCGGCCCCAGGGGATCGAGCCCCAGCAGGTCCGTAAGGTCGCGGTACTGGGCGCCGGGATGATGGGCGCGGGCATCGCGTACGCCTGCGCCAAGGCGGGCATCGAGGTCGTCCTCAAGGATGTGTCCGTGGAGGCCGCCGCCAAGGGCAAGGCGTACTCCGAGGGGCTGCTGGCCAAGGCGCTCGCCAAGGGCCGGACCACCGAGGCGAAGCGGGACGGGCTGCTGACCCGGATCACCCCGACCGCCGACCTCCGCGACATCGAGGGCTGTGACGCGGTCATCGAGGCGGTCTTCGAGGATCCGGCGCTCAAGCACAAGGTGTTCCAGGAGATCGAGGGCGTCGTCGCCCCGGACGCCCTGCTGTGCTCCAACACCTCCACCCTCCCCATCACCCTGCTCTCGGAGGGGGTGCAGCGCGCCGAGGACTTCATCGGACTGCACTTCTTCTCGCCCGTGGACAAGATGCCGCTGGTCGAGATCATCAAGGGCGAGCGCACCGGCGACAAGGCGCTGGCCCGCGCCTTCGATCTGGTGCGGCAGATCAGCAAGACCCCGATCGTGGTCAATGACTCCCGCGCCTTCTTCACCTCCCGCGTCATCGGCCACTTCCTCAACGAGGGCGTGGCGATGGTGGGGGAGGGCATCGCCCCGGCCTCCGTGGAGCAGGCCGCGGCCCAGGCCGGCTACCCGGCCAAGGTGCTCTCCCTGATGGACGAGCTGACCCTCACCCTGGCGCGCAAGATCCGCGAGGAGACGCGCCGGGCGACCGAGGAGGCGGGCGGCGAGTGGCGGCCGCATCCGGCCGACGCGGTCATCGACCGCATGGTGGAGGAGTTCGGGCGCCCCGGCCGCAGCGGCGGGGCGGGCTTCTACGACTACGACGAGACGACCGGCCGGCGCACCCGGCTGTGGCCGGGGCTGCGCGAGCACTTCGCGCCGGGTGAGTCCGGCGAGTCCGGTGGTTCCGGCGAGTCCGGTGGTTCCGGTGGCTCCCGTGGTGAGGGCACCCGGATCCCCATGGAGGACATGAAGGAGCGGATGCTCTTCTGTGAGGCCATCGACACGGTGCGGCTGCTGGAGGAGGGCGTCCTGACCTCCGTCGCCGACGCCAACATCGGTTCCATCCTCGGCATCGGCTTCCCCGGCTGGACGGGCGGGGTGCTTCAGTACATCAACGGATACGAGGGCGGCGTGCCCGGTTTCGTGGCCCGCGCCCGGCAGTTGGAGGCGGCGTACGGGGAGCGGTTCGCCCCGCCCGCGCTGCTGCTGGAGAAGGCGGAGCGGGGGGAGCGGTTTATGGACTAGGCGGGGGTGTCCGGCGGGCGGTGACGCCTGCGGCGGGCTGTCCCCTCCCCGCCCCTTCCCTCAACCGGGGCTCCGCCCCAGACCCCGGGGCCGGGGCGGGGCCGCGCTCCAGGGGTGGGGCCGCGTTCCAGGGGTGGGGCCGCTGTCCCGAGGCGGGGGCCGTGCCTTGAGGTGGAGCCCCTGCCCCGTGGCGGGGCCGTGCCCTGAGGTGGGGTTGCTGTCCGAGGCGGGGCCGCTGTCCTGAGGCGGGGCCGTGTCCTGAGGTGGAGTCCCTGGCCCGGGGCGGGGAGGGGGAAGGCCCGTCGGGCGACCGGTAGCCGTCCGTGCGATCTCCCGCGCCGCTTCCCCTGTCGCTGACGGGCCTGTCGGTCCGACCCGTCAGCGCCGCGCGCCGAGATGGCGTTCGAGCCGCTCGCTCACCCCCGGGCACCGCTCCCGGGTGGTGTCCAGGAAGGCCGCCAGTACGGGGGAGCGGTCCTGGGCGCGGAACGACATCACCAGCTCCGGCAGCTCCACCCGCGGACTCACCTCGCACACCCGGGTGTCCGGCCGCGCTGCCACCCGCAGACACGCCGGGCCGAGCCCCACCCCGACCCCGCACGAGGCCAGCCCGATGATGGTGTGCACATCCCGCGCCTCCGTGAACCCACCGGCCCGCGCGGGCGCCTCGGAGCCCTCGCCCAGCAGCGTGGTCAGCCACGCGGCGACCACCGGCTCCTCGTCCGCGGGCGCGATGATCAGATGCTGCCCCCTGAGCTGCTCGACGCTCACCCCGCGCTGCCCGGCGAAGGGATGGGCCGCGCCGACCACCGCCACCAGATGGTCCCTGCCGACCGTGACCGACACCAGCTCCTCGGCACCCGCGCCCCGGGGCGCACCGCGCCCGATGGCGATGTCCAGCTCACCCGCGAGCAGCGCCGCCGTGGACCGCCGGGTCGACATCTCCTGGAGCCCCAGCCGCACCTCGGGGCGGTCGCGGACGAAACCGCCCAGTACGGACGGCAGAAGCTCCAGCAGCGCCGAGCCGATGAAGCCGAGCCGCAGCCGCCCCGTCTCGCCCCTGGCCGCCCGGCCCGCGTCCGACACGGCGGCCGACATCTCGGCCAGCGCCCGGCGCGCCCTGGCCAGGAAAGCCTCGCCCGCGGCGGTCGGGAACACCCCACGCGCCGTACGGTCGAAGAGCCGCGCGCCCAGCTCCCGCTCCAGCGCCGCGATCTGCTGGGACAGCGGCGGCTGGGCGATCCCGAGGGCGGCCGCCGCCCGTCCGAAGTGCTGATGCTCGGCCAGCGCCAGGGCGTACCGCAGATGTCGTGACTCCATCGGACCGAGGATAACCGAGGCGATATCCAGGGCATATCGATGACGGGGTCGTCAGATATCGCGATGGATAACGCCGTGTCGTCCCGGTGGACTGTCCCCATGAGCGCCAAGAGCCCCAGAACCCCCCTGAACGATTCCGGCCCCCAGCCCTCCGGCACCGTCTTCGTGCTGGTCCACGGCGCCTGGCACGCCTCCTGGCAGTGGGCGCCCACCCAGCGCGCCCTTGCCCGGCTCGGCGCGGCCGCCCTCGCCGTCGACCTGCCGGGGCACGGCTTCGGGGCACCGCTGCCCTCCGGGACCCACCTCCCGGGCCAGCCGGGTTACGCGACCGAGAAGTCGGCGCTGGCCGGGGTGACCCTGGAGGAGTGCGCCGGGGCCGTGATCGCCGCGCTGCGGTCGGTCCGCCGGTATCCGAAGGTCGTCCTGGTCTCGCACAGCGCCGGTGGCGCCCCCGCCTCCCTGGCCGCGGAGCGGGCGCCCGAACTCGTCGACGAGCTGATCCATCTGTCGTCCTTCGTCCCCGCCGGGCGCCCCCGCTTCGCCGACTATCTGGCCTCCCCCGAGCAGACCGCGACCGTGCGGGGGCAGGGGCTGATGCTGGGCGACCCGGAGGCCATCGGCGCGTTCCGGATCAATCCGTTCTCCGCCGATCCGGAGTATGTGGAGGAGCTGCGGCTGACCTACTACCACGACGTCCCCGCCGAGTCCTTCGCCCGCTGGTACCACGCCCTGAGCCCCGATCTGCCCCTCGCGGTGCCGACCACCCCGATCGCCCTGACCCGGGAGCGGTGGGGCCGGATCCCGCGCACCTTCATCCGGTGCGCCGAGGACTGGGCGTGCACCCCCGCGCTGCAAGATCTGATGATCGCGGAGGCCGACGCGGCCATGCCGGACCACCCCTTCACCGTACGGCCGCTGCCGGGCAGCCATTCGCCGTTCGCCGCCCGCCCCGAGGAACTCGCCGCCGCGCTCATCGGCGACCGCTGACCGGGGCCGCCGACCGCGACCGTTGACCGGGGCCGCCGACCGCCACCGCTGACCAGGGCCGCCGACCCCGGGGCCGGTCCCCGGGGGCGGTCGCCGCGCCGCCCCGGGCCGGGCTCAATCCCCGCTCACCGAGCTCTCTGCGCTCACCGAGCGCTCCGCGCCTTCGGCGCTCTCCGCGCCCTCCGCGTCCTGCCCGTACCAGGCCCGCAGCTCCTGCTTCATCGACCGCTGGAACGCGATCACCAGCGCCTCCACCACCAGCGGCTGCATATGGGCCGACAGCGACTTCTTCGCCTGTATCCGCTCCGGTCCGCTCCCGGACTCATGATCGCGCTCGGGCCCCCACACCTCGTCCCGGAACAGCCTGCCGAGGTCCCGCGCCGCGGAGCGGGTGTGCTCCAGGACGACCGTATGGGCCGCGCGTATCGTCTCCAGCTCGATCGGCACATCCAGCAGCCGCAGCCCCAGGTGCAGCACCTTGGGGTCGATCCGGAAGCGATCCGGGTCGTCGGTGCGCTCCAGAGCGTCCAGTGAGGCCAGCCGGTCGATGTCCTCCTCCGAGAGCTCCCGCCCGGCCCGCCGGTCCAGCTGCTCGCGGGTCGTCTCCTCGGGGGAGTCCGGGCCCCAGGAGGCCACCAGGGCGCGGTGGATCGCCAGATCGTCCTCGCTCAGATCCGGTGGCAATTGGCTCAGATAGCGCTCGATGGCGGACAGGGTCATGCCGTGGCGCTGCAACTGTTCGATCAGCGCCAGTCGGGAGAGGTGCTCAGGGCCGTAGTGGCCGACCCGGCGCGGGCCGATCACCGGCGGCGGAAGCAGTCCGCGGGTGCCGTAGAAGCGCACGGTGCGCACGGTCACCCCGGCGCGGGCCGCCAGTTCGTCGACGGTGAGGGTGGGTTCCTCGGTGCCGGGGGTGGTCATCGGCCGTGCCTCGCTCTCTGTGTCGTCCTGCTCCGCCGTACCGCTGCTGTGCTGCTGCCCGGTCGGGTTCATCAGTATTGCTGTCGCATCACCGCTGTGAAACCTCCCGCCGCCAGTCGCTCACCACCCGGATCGGTACGGCCTGTTGACGCTCTCTTTACCGATGAATAGCGTGCGTCGCCGTTCCGCTGTGTTGGTTTTCTTCCGAATCTGTGAGGTGGGGTCGGATTGAGCTCAAAACGCGGCAGGCATGGGATACGACGACTGATCGGTGCGGTGCTGGCCATGACCACCGCCGTCGGCCTCGGCCTCACGGCCGCGGACACGGCCGTCGGCAAGGCGTCGGACGCGGGCAAGTTCCCCGCCGATGTGCACACATACCTCGAGGACCCGGAGCGGACCGGCGAGGGCCAGGAGCCCCCGCACACCCGGCTGCGGCCGGACGGGCCCGACCGTGGCCGATGGGAGCGCAGCCTGGACGGGGGCTGGCGGTTCGCCCTGGCCGACCGGCCTGAGGACGCCCCGAGCGGCTTCTGGAAGGACGGCTACGACGCCTCGGCGTGGCGGCGCGTCCAGGTGCCCCACACCTGGCAGACCGACGACCTCGACCATCCGGTGTTCCGCAACGTCCAGAGCGAGATGGCGCCCGATGACCCGCCCAAGGTGCCCCGTGACACCAATCCGACCGGGGCGTACGTCCGGGATGTCACGGTGCCCCGGAGCTGGGACGGGCGCCGGCAGGTGATCCGCTTCGACGGGGTCACCTCCGGCTGGTTCCTGTGGATCAACGGCCACTACGTCGGCTACGACCAGGGCGGCTATGTGCCCGCCGAGTTCGATGTGACCGACTATCTGCGTCCCGGCGCCACCAACCGGATCGCCCTCCAGGTGCACCGCTGGAGCGCGGGATCGTATCTGGAGGACTACGACCAGTGGCGCTACGCGGGCATCTTCCGCTCCGTATCGCTGTACTCCACGCCCACGACCCGCATGGAGGACGCGTACGTCACCACCGATCTCGACGCCTCCTACCGGGACGCCACGCTGCGCACCGAAGTGGACATCGCGCGCACCGGAGGCGACACGAGCGGACCGCATCGGGTCACCGGTGTGCTCTACGACCCCGAGGGGCGTGTGGTACGGCGGCTGACGGCCGAGGAGAAGGCCGGGAAGGCCGAGCTGACCGGGCGGATCACCAACCCGGCCAAGTGGTCGGACGAGGCGCCGAACCTCTATGCGCTGGTGCTCACCCTGCGCGATCCCGAGGGCAAGGCGATCCAGACCGTGCGCCAGAGCGTCGGATTCCGTGAGATCGAGGTCAAGGACAAACAGCTCAGGCTCAACGGCAAGCGCATCCTGATCCGTGGCGTCAACCGCGCCGAGACCGACCCGGCCACCGGACGCCATGCCACCCGCGCCCGGATGGAGCAGGACATCCGGCTGATGAAGCGGCTGAACGTCAACGCCATCCGCACCTCCCACTACCCCTCGGACCCGTACCTCTACGAACTCGCCGACCGCGAGGGCATCCTGATCGACGACGAGATGGAGGTCGAGACCCACAGCCACGAGAACTGCCCGGACGACTGCCTGGCCGAGCGCCCCGAATGGCAGAAGGCGTTCCTCGACCGCCACCAGGGCATGGTGGAGCGCGACAAGAACCACCCCAGCGTCATCATGTGGGATACCGGAAACGAGGCCGGTCTTGGCAAGGCGCACTACGCGATGGCCGAGTGGACCCGGGCCAACGAGCCCACCCGCCCGCTCTACCACCAGTCCAACGGCCCCGACGGGGACGCGCCTTACGCGGACATCGCCGGACCCCGCTATCCGACCCCGGCCTCCCTCGAAACCAAGGCCAAGACCTTCACCAAGCCCATCGTGATGGGGGAGTACGCCCATGCCATGGGCAACAGCCTCGGCAACTTCCGTGAGTTCTGGGAGGTGATGCGCGCCTACCCCAGCGCCCAGGGCGGCTTCATCTGGGACTGGGCCGAGCAGAACATCCGCCGTCCGCTGATCACCACCCCCGACTCCTCCGGCAATGACATCGCCGCCTCCCTGTCCGGCAAGCCGAAGCAGGTCGAGGGATACGGAGGCCGGGGCAAGGCGCTGTATCTGTCCGGTCTTGACGACTTCGTGGAGATCTACCGCGATCCGAAGCTGGACCTCACCGGCACCGCCGTCACCCTCGACGCCCGCGTCAAACCGGCCGAGCTCTGGACCGGGGACTTCACCATCATCAGCAAGGGCGACCAGTACGTCCTGCGGATGAAGGACGAGAACACCATCGAATTCACGATCACCAGCGGCGGTAGGCCCCGTACCGTCACCGCCCCCGTGCCCGACGGCTGGACCGGCGCCTGGCACCGGGTGACCGGCACCTACGACGGCACCGCACTGCGCCTCTATGTCGACCGTAAGGAGCTCGCCGAGACCGCGTGGAGCGGGCGCATCGACTACACCGGCTTCGACCTCGGCGTCGGCCGGAACAACGACACCATGGAGGACGGCTGGACCGGCCGGACCGCCAAGGGCACCATCGACCAGGTCAGGGTCTATGACACCGCGCTCGGCGCGGAGTCGCTCGCCCAGGACCGGGACCCCCGGCGCGACGCCCTGATCGCCCTCGACTTCGACGACTTCACCCGTAAGGGCAGCTATCTCTCCTACGGGCTCTATGAATCCGGCGTGGACGGCCTGGTCACGGCCGACCGCGACCCGGAGCCGGAGACCGCCCAGCTGGCCTGGGTGCAGGCCCCGATCCGTATCACCGACCCGGGCGGCGAGGGCGCCCGCACCGGCAAGGTGAAGGTCACCAATGAGCGCGCCTTCACCGGCACCGGCGATCTCGCGCTGCGCTGGACGGTGGCCGAGGGCGCGCGGACCGTCGCGAGCGGCACCCGTGCGCTGGACGTCGCCCCCGGCGAGAGCGCCGTGGTCCAGCTCCCGGCCCCGCCCGCCAACCCCGGCGGCTATGAGCGCCATCTGACCGTACGGGCCGTCACCGCGCACTCCACCGACTGGGCCGGGGCCGGGCATACGGTGTCCTTCGGCCAGTTCGCGGTCGGCGGCGACAAGGTGCCCGAGCCCGAGCCCGCCCAGGCCGCCGGCCGGTCCGCCGAGGCCGTCGAGAGCGGCGACACCGTGCGGGTCGGCGGCGACGGCTTCCGCTACACCTTCGGCAAGAAGGAGGGCACGCTCACCTCGATGCGCGTCGGGGGCCGTGAACTGCTCCGCTCCGGCCCCGAACTGGACGCCTGGCGCTCCCCGATCAGCAATGAGCGCTCCGACTGGGGCACCGCCGAGGGCAAGCGCTGGCGCTCCCTGGGCCTGGACCGGCTGCGGACCACGGTCGACGGGGTGGAGGTGACCCCCGGTGACGACGGCACCGTCACCGTCACCGTGCGCTCCACCGCCGCCGCGCCCGATGTGACCGGCGCGTCCTTCGGCCAGACCGTGGCCTACCGGGTCGACGGCGCGGGCCAGGTCGGGATCCGGCACCAGGTCGAGGCGCGCGGCGACTTCCGCACCCTGTCGTACCTCCCCAGGGTCGGCCTCCAGTTGAAGGTGCCCGAGCGCTACGGCACCTTCCGGTGGTACGGGCGAGGACCGGTGGAGAACCTCAACGACCGTAAGGACGGCACGCCCATGGGCGTGTGGTCCTCCTCGGTCGAGGACCAGTACGTCGAGTATCTGAAGCCCCAGGACCACGGCAACCACGACGATGTGCGCTGGGCGTCCCTCACCGACGGCGGCGGTGCCGGGCTGCTGGTCTCCGGCGATCTGGAGGCGGGCGCCACCGCGTACGACGAGCTCGACCGCGCCGCCTATCCGCACTTCCTGAAGCGCAACGACGGCTGGAACACCCTGCACGCCGACCACGCGGTCACCGGCGTGGGCGACACCCCCAACCCGGTGCGCGACCAGTACCGGGTGAAGGCCGACAGGGCCTACGACTACACGCTCACCCTGCGCCCGCTCACCGGCGGCGCGAGCGCGCACACTGGAAGAGGAGAGAAGTAACCGCACCACCGCAGGTCCCATGAGCACGCAGAGTCCCCGCCGCACCACCGAAGGCCACGATCCGCCCCCTGTCGGCGGCATCCTGTGGACCGTGGCGGGGGAGCTGCGCAGTGTGCTCGCCCTGCCGGCCGCGATGACCATGCAGGTGGCGCATCCGGCCGTCGGGGCGGGCGTGGACCAGTACTCCGTCTTCCGCACCGACCCCTGGGGGCGCGGGGAGCGCTCCCTGCGGTCGGTGCAGCTGTGGGTCTACGGCGGGCCGGAGGCCGAGGCGGAGGGGCGCCGGCTGCGCAGGCTCCACGCGTCCATCCAGGGCGTCGACGCACACGGCCGCCCCTATCGGGCGCTGGACCCGCCCGTCTACGCCTGGGTGCACGCCACCGGCTATCCGGTCTATCTGCGCGCCCAGCGCTATCTGGGCACCCGCCCCTTCACCGCGGCCGAGGAGCGGCGGCTGTACGGGGAATGGCTGCGGGTCGGACGGGTGCTGGGCATCGACGACCGCGAGATGCCGGGATCCGTCGAGGAGTTCTGGCCCTACTACCGCGCGATGGTGCGGGAGCGGCTCGAGCCGACCGCCGTCGCCCGTGAACTGGCGGCGCCCGACGCCCCCGTGCCGCCGCCGGGCCCGCCGCCGCTCCGTCTGCTGTGGCCGCTGCTGCGCCCGCTGTTCACCCGCTTCCGGGCGTTCCTCACCGTCGGGCTGATGCCGCCGGACGCGCGGGAGGCGATCGGGCTGGAGTGGACACGGGAGCGGGAGCGGCGGCTGCGGTGGTTCGGGCGGGCCGTGCGGGTGGTGGTCCCGCTGCTGCCCGAGCGGCTGCGCTATCTCCCCCTGGCACGCGAGGCCCGGCGCCGCGCCCGCGCGGGCGGCCGTGGGCTGGGGCCATGAACGCGCGAGGCCCCGGCCGGGGTGGCCGACCCGGCCGGGGCCCGGAGACGGCTCAGCGGCCGTGGGCGCTGTGCGTGTCCTGGATCCGCTGCCACGACTTCGGCCGCACCGGCGCCTCGGCCGGGCTCACCGCCGCCGCCCGCGCCTGCGCCGCGGCCGGCTTGGACGGGGTGAACAGCCAGGTGTCGAAGAGCGCGGCCAGCGGCTTGCCCGACACCTTCTCCGCATAGGTCACGAAGTCCTCGACCGAGGCGTTCCCGTACCGGTGCTCCGCCGTCCAGCCCTTGAGGATCGCGAAGAAGTCCTTGTCGCCGATGTGGTTCCGCAGCGCCTGGAGGGCCAGCGCGCCCCGGTCGTACACCGCGTCATGGAACTGGTTCTCCGGACCCGGGTCGCCCGGCTCGACCTTCCAGAAGGGGTCGTCGGCCGGGTAGGAGGCGTAGGTGTAGTCCGCCAGCTCCTGCGCGGTGCCC
Organism: Streptomyces malaysiensis subsp. malaysiensis; assembly: GCF_040653035.1. Taxonomy (NCBI): domain Bacteria; kingdom Bacillati; phylum Actinomycetota; class Actinomycetes; order Kitasatosporales; family Streptomycetaceae; genus Streptomyces; species Streptomyces malaysiensis. The sequence continues at coordinate 36,368 of NZ_JBEZNG010000004.1, read as the reverse complement.
TCGCCCTCCTTCTCCGACCACAGCCACTGCGCGTAGCTGGCGAAGCCCTCGTTGATCCAGATGTCCCGCCAGTCCTTCAGCGAGACGCTGTCGCCGAACCACTGATGGGCCAGCTCATGCACGATCAGCGAGGTGTTCGCGCCCTTGGCGAACCCCTTCGGGCTGTAGAACGGCCGGGTCTGGGTCTCCAGCGCATAGCCCGTGGGCACATTGGGCACATAGCCGCCCAGCGCGTCGAAGGGGTACGGGCCGAAGACCGAGGACTCCCAGTCCACGATCTCCGCCGACCGCTCCACGCTCGCCCGCGCCGCCCCCGCGTTGTCCCCGAGGTCCTTGCTGTAGGCGTTGATCACCGGCAGACCGTTCGCGGTCGTGTCCGTGGTGATGTCGAACTTGCCGACCGCGAGCGTGGTCAGATACGTGGCCTGCGGCTTGCTGGAGCGCCAGTTGTAGCGGGTCCAGCCCAGCTGGGAGCTGGTCGACTGAAGGGTGCCGTTGCTGATCGCCTGCGTTCCGTCCGGCACCGCCACCGATACGTCGAAGGTGGCCTTGTCGAGCGGGTGGTCATTGCTCGGGAACCACCACCACGCCGACTCCGGCTCATTGGCCGCGATCCCGCCGTCCGGGGTGCGCAGCCAGGAGGTGAAACCGCTCGCCACGACCTTCGAGGGCGTCCCGCTGTAGCGCACGACCACGGTGAAGGAGCGGCCGGAGGTCAGCGGCGCGGCCGGGGTGATCTCCAGCTCGTGGTCGCCGGTCGCCGTGAACGCGGCCTTCTTCCCGCCCACCAGCACCTCGCTCACATCGAGCGCGAAGTCCAGGTTGAACCGGGACAGATCCTGCCGGGCCTCGGCCACGATCGTCGCCGTGCCCTCCAGCCGGTCCGTCTTCGGCTGGTACTTCAGCCGCAGGTCGTAGTGGGAGACGTCGTACCCGCCGTTGCCGTACGAGGGGTAGTAGGAGTCCCCGATGCCCGGGGCGCCCGGCGTGGCATCGGCCGCCGACGCCGGGATCGCCAGCAGCAGGCAGGCCGCGGCCGCGCCCGGGACGAGAAGTCTGTGGTGACGCACGAGTCCTCCAACTCGTAGGGGAGAACGATCACTCGTGAGCCTATGTACTCCTCATCCGCACCTCGCGTCCATCACGCCGTCCGACATCCAATCGACATCTGGCCGCAACGCGCACCGACTCGGACCCGTTCACGACATCTATCGCCCTCTTCTGTACGGGAGTTGACTCGCGCTACCGTCCGGCCGTGCTGCTACAGACGCGGAGATCCCGCATACCCTGGACCACACTCGTACTGTCGGCGGTCACCGCGCTGGTCGCCGCCGCCATATCCCTGCTGCCACCGCTCGGCGCCCAGGCCGCCCACGCCGCCTCCGCCGCGCCGGGGAGCACAGCCGACAGCAGATCCGAAAGCAGACCGGTCTACTCCTACGAGAACGCCATCCGCGAATCCGTATGGGTGGACACCACGATCGACGGCGACGCGGACGGACGGACCGACCGGGTCGCCGTCGACATCGTGCGGCCGCGCGAACCCGAGGCGCAGGGCCGCCGCGTCCCCGTCATCATGGACGCCAGTCCGTACTACTCCTGCTGCGGGCGCGGCAACGAGAGCCAGACCAAGACCTATGACGCCGCCGGGAACCCGGTCCGCTTCCCGCTCTTCTACGACAACTACTTCGTACCGCGCGGCTACGCCACCGTCCTGGTCGACCTCGCCGGAACCAACCGCTCCGACGGCTGTGTGGACGTCGGCGGCCGCTCCGACATCCTGTCCGCCAAGGCCGTGGTCGACTGGCTGAACGGCCGCGCGACCGGATACACCACCGCCACCGGCGGACGGACCGTCAAGGCGGGCTGGTCCAACGGCGCCACCGGAATGATCGGCAAGAGCTACGACGGCACCATCGCCAACGGGGTCGCCGCCAGCGGCGTCAAGGGGCTCAAGACCATCGTGCCCATCGGCGCCATCTCCTCCTGGTACGACTACTACTTCGCCAAGGGCGCCCCGCTCTTCGACTCCGGCCCCGACGGACTCTCGGACACCGTCGAGAGCGACGGCGCGCACGCCCGCTGCGCCGCCGTACAGAAACGTCTCGTCGAGGGCGCCCCGCGCAACGGCGACTGGACCGGTCTGTGGAACGACCGCCACTATGTGCCGGACGCCGGCAAGGTGCGGGCCAGCGTCTTCGCCGTCCACGGCGCGCAGGACCTCAACGTGCGCACCAAGCACCTCGGACAGTGGTGGAACGCCCTCGCCGACGCGGGCGTCGAGCGCAAGATCTGGCTCTCCCAGACCGGGCATGTCGACCCGTTCGACTTCCGGCGCGAGGAGTGGGTGCGCACCCTGCACCGCTGGTTCGACCACTATCTGCTCGGGATCGACAACGGCATCGAGCGCGAGCCGATGGCCGATGTCGAGCGCGCCCCCGACCAGTGGTCCACCGACCGGGTCTGGCCCCCGTCCGGCACCCGGCAGACCACTCTGCGCCCGCGCGGCGGCGCCACCGCCGGAGTGGGCGTGCTCGGCACCGAGCGGGCCGAGCCCGGCTCTACGGAGACCTTCACCGACGACCCCGCGCTGAGCGAGGCCGACTGGTCCGCGGCGATCGACACCTCGACGCCCGGCAAGGCGGGCTTCACCACCGGTCCGCTCGAGCGGGACCTGCGGCTGTCCGGCTCCGGCACGGTCACCGTCACCGCCACGCCCTCCACCGCCGACGCCCATCTCTCCGCGGTCCTGGTCGACCTCGGCCCGGCCACCATCCGCGACTACACGGCAGCGGGCGAGGGGATCACCACCCTCGACCGGCGCACCTGCTGGGGCAGTTCCACGGCGGGCGACAGCGCCTGCTTCAAGGAGACCGCCGCCGACAAGGAGGACGTGGACTACACGGTCTTCAGCCGGGGCTGGGCCGACCTCGGGCACTACGCGGACGACGGCAAGGCCCGCCCGCTGACCCCGGGCAAGGCGTACACCATCACCCTGGACCTCGCGGCGACCGACCATGTGGTCCCGGCCGGCCACCGCCTCGGCCTGATCGTCGCGGGCACCGACGCGGGCCTCATCGAGCCGCCGTCCACCACCCCGCGGCTGACCGTCGACCTGCCCCGCACCTCGGCCCGGCTGCCGCTGGTCGGCGGCGCCCCGAAGGCCGCGGCCGCCCCCTCGCGCACGGCGGCCACCCCGCCCCTGAAGGGCGTACGGGCCCCGCACCACCGGACCCCGCTCCCGTCCGTCTCCACCCACGACTGACCCGTGCCGGTGGGTCCCCGCCGCCACGGCCATGGCGGCGGGGACCCACCGGTGGCGGGCCGTGACAGAACGCCGTAACCCACCCCGCACCCGTACTCCCACACCCCAGGAGGTCCTTCGTGTTCTCGCGGTCACCCCTGATCCGCAGCGCCACCTGCGGCGCGATCGGTGCCCTGCTGGCCGGGTCGTTCCTCAGCGCGCCCGCGCAGGCCGAGCAGCGCCCGCCGCGTACCGGGTTCGAGATCAGCCATGGCGCCCGGTGGACCACCCAAGGCGAGGAGGCGGACTTCCTCGCGGCCGTCGACAAGGCCGGCCCGCGCGTCGCCGTCGACCGGATCGGCGCCACCGCGCAGGGGCGGCCGCTGCGGCTGGTGCGCATCGGCGCACCGGCCGCCCCCGCCGATCCCGCCGAAGCGGCGCGCGGCAACGTCCTGCTGCTGATCTGTTCCCAGCACGGCGACGAACCCTCCGGCCGCGAGGCGTGTCTGACCACCGTCCGCGACCTCGCCTACGCCAAGGACCGCGACACGCGCCGCTTCCTGGAGCGCACCCAGGTCCTCGTGGTCCCGACCGCCAACCCCGACGGCCGCGCCGCCGACACCCGCGGCAACTCCGACGGCGTGGACATCAACCGCGACCACATCGCGCTCAGCACCGCCGAATCCCGCGCGATGGCGGGCGTCATCCGCGACTGGCGCCCCGACACCGTCCACGATCTGCATGAGTACGGGGCGACCGCCCCGTACTACACCAAGGACCTGCTGGCGCTGTGGCCGCGCAACCTCAACACCCACGACCCGGTGCACCGGGAGGCGAGCACCCTGTCGGACGCCTATGTGCGCCCCGGCGTCGAGGCCGCGGGCCACACCACCGGCGTCTACGGCATCTGGACCGACCCCGAGACCGGGGAGCCGGTCAAGCAGGTGGCGGGCGACGGCCAGGAGCGGATCCTGCGGAACACCGCGGGTGTCAAGCACTCGATCGGGCTGCTGGTCGAGACCCGGGTCGACCCGCTCACCGACGCCGAGAAGGCCGACCCCGCGCTCAACAACCGCCGCCGGGTGGGCTCCCATCTGGCCGCCCTGAAGGGCTCCTTCGACTTCATCACCGAGCGGCGCGCCCGGATCGAGGCGGCCACGACGGCGGCGCGGCTGGCCGGTTACGCGGACCGGGGCCCGGTCTACCTCGACGGCGCCGACAACGAACCGCCGGAGGACGGCACGGTTCTGACGGACCCGCCGTGCGGCTACCGGCTGGACGCGGCCCAGTACGGCGAGGTACGGGACGAGTTGGCCCTGCACGCGGTGACGGCCCGACCCGTCAAGGGTGACGGGGGCGCCTTCGTACCGCTGCGCCAGTCGGCCCGTGCGCTGGTGCCGCTGCTGCTGGACGGGCGGGCCGCGTACCACCTCACCGCCGGGCAGCCGGTGGACACGTGCTGAGCTGACGCCCCGAGGGCGCGAACGCCCCGAGGGCACACGAAAACACCGGCCCTCACGGTCGGTTGGCATGCATCTCAGAGTCCTGGGTAGCCGAAAGTCCGTCAGATAAACCTCCAGTGAAAGGGCTTTTGCGTGCCGCAGACAGGTACAACTACGGGGGACGTCAGCGGCGATCCGCCGGTGACCGAGGATCTTCCCGGCCCCGACCACGCCGGGTCCCATCGGTCCCCCAGCACGGACCGTGTGGTTTTCGGCGTCTCCGCCGCGCTCACGGTCGCCTTCGTCATCTGGGGGGCGGTGGCCAGCGACACCCTGGAGAGCGTCTCGGACAGCATGCTCTCCGGGCTGATCCACAACGGCGGATGGGCCTTCGTCCTGGCCGCGTCGGGATTCGTGATCTTCGCCCTCTGGCTGGCCATGAGCCGCTACGGCAAGATCACCCTTGGAAAGGAGGGTGAGGAACCCGAATTCCGGACCGTCTCATGGGTCGCGATGATGTTCAGCGCGGGCATGGGCATCGGTCTGATGTTCTACGGCGTCAGTGAGCCGCTGGCGCACTTCGTGTCCCCGCCACCCGGGACCGACCCCGCCAGCGCGGCCGAGAAGATGCAGACCGCGATGTCCACCACGCTCTTCCACTGGACGCTGCACCCCTGGGCCATCTACGCGGTCGTCGGCCTGGCCATCGCGTACAGCACCTTCCGCCGCGGCCGCCGGCAGACGATCAGCGCGGTCTTCACCCCGCTCATCGGCTCGAAGAACGCCAACGGCTGGGGCGGCCGGGTCATCGACATCCTGGCCATCTTCGCCACGCTCTTCGGCTCCGCCGCCTCGCTCGGCCTCGGCGCGCTCCAGATCGGCAGCGGTGTGGAGGTGCTGGGCTGGAAGAGCGATGTGGGCACGGGGCTGCTGGTCGCCGTCATCGCGATCCTGACCGCGGCCTTCATCGCGTCCGCCGTCTCGGGTGTCGCCAAGGGCATCCAGTGGCTGTCCAACATCAATATGGTGCTGGCGCTCTTCCTCGCGGTCTTCGTCTTCGTGGCCGGGCCGACCATCATCATCCTCGATCTGCTGCCGACCTCGATCGGCTCCTACATCGGCGATCTGCCGCAGCTGGTGGGCCGCACCGAGGCCACCGGTGGTAAGTCGGTCGCGGACTGGCTGAGCAGCTGGACGGTCTTCTACTGGGCCTGGTGGATCTCCTGGACGCCGTTCGTGGGCATGTTCATCGCCCGGATCAGCCGCGGCCGCACCATCCGGCAGTTCGTGGGCGGTGTGATCCTGGTCCCGAGCACCGTCAGCCTGCTGTGGTTCGCCATCTTCGGCGGCTCGTCGATGAAGCTCCAGGCCGCGGGCCGGCTGGGGAAGGAAACCACCCCCGAGGGGCAGCTGTTCGGGGTGCTCGACCAGTACCCGGTCGCCGGTGTGATGAGCGTGCTGGTGATGGTCCTGGTCGGCATCTTCTTCGTCTCCGGCGCCGACGCGGCGTCCATCGTGATGGGCACGCTCTCGCAGAAGGGCGCCTTCGAGCCGACCCGCTTCGTCGTCATCTTCTGGGGCGTGGTCACGGGCGCGGTGGCGGCCGTGATGCTGCTGATCGGCGGTGGTGGGGGCGACGCCCTCACCGGGCTCCAGAATCTGACGATCCTGGTGGCGGCCCCCTTCACACTGGTGATGGTGGGGCTGTGCTGGGCGCTGCTGAAGGATCTGCGCCGCGATCCGCTGATCGTCCGGGGCGAGAAGGGCGAGGAGGCCGTCGAGATGGCGGTCATCGCCGGTCATGAGAAGTACGACGGCGAGTTCGAGATCCGCATCGGCCCGGCGAGCCCCTCCGCGTCCGACTCCCCGTCGGGGAACGAGGACGGCGCGGCCGAATCGGGCGACCGGGCTCCCGTCGCCGAGGCCCGTTAGGCCGATTCCCCCGGTCGCTCTCCGCCCGCCCGTGTGCCGGGCGCGACCGTACCCCGCCGCCCGGACCCCCGTCGGTCCGGGCGGCGCGTCGTGTGTGCCGGGGGAGAGCCGGGCGGCCGTCCCGGCACCCCGAGGAAAGCCGGGCGGCGACCCGGGCCGCCCGGCGCACCGCCGGTTTCCCCCCGATACCGCCCGAACCGGGAATACTTGGGGCATGACCTCCGAGTACGTGACCTTCGGGCTGATGCCGGCGATGCGCGCGGGCGGTGTGCAGGCCGACGGCACGTACCAAACCCACCGCGACTTCCTGGACTTCGTGGTGGACGGCAGACCCCTGCTGGCGCGCCTCGCCGACCTCGACGCGGTCTCACCGCTCACCGCCGACACCGGGCCCGCCGCCTTCGCCGACCAGGTCCGGAGGCTGCTGCTGGAGGCGGAGCCGCCGCTGGACGGCAGCCGGTTCATCATCTACGGCTGCCCGGAGTGCGAGGGGCCGGAGTGCGGGGCCCTCACCGCCGTCATCGAACGGGACGGTCCGGACGTCATCTGGCGTGACTTCGGCTGGCAGACCGGCGAGACCCCGGACGCCGAGCGCGACGGCTACCACGACATCGGCCCCTACCGCTTCCACGGTGAGCGGTACCGAGCCGCGCTGAGGCGGCTGCTGACGGCCGACGGCGCGCCCGCGCCCGGGATTCCCACGGGCCCGCGGGCGCTGCTGATCGGGCCGCGCGCCGCCGTCCTCGCCAAGCTGGCCGCCGCGCTGCGCCGTATCGGCGTCGGCGCCGAGATCACCCTGGACGCGGTCGGCGCCCACGCGGATGAGCTGCGCAAATACGGTGTGGTGGTCTTCGGCGGGACGGTGCGCGAGGATGAGCGCGACGCGGTCCGGCGGGCCTTTGCGGCGGCGTGCTCGGAGGCGGTGTGCGTCACCGCGCTCGCCCCGATCGTCCCGCTGCTCGTCGCCCAGGTCGTCCAGGCACTGGACCGCACCTCCCAGGACCACCGCCGCCTGCTCGGTCTGACGGCGGTGGCGGGCGGCGCCGAGGCGGTGGTCGAGATCGCTTCGGCCTGCCGGGTGCGGCTGCTGGCCCACCGCCTTGACCGGCTGTCCCGCCCCCGTACGCACGCACTCCTCGACGCCGTCCTGCCCCCGGGCACCCACCGCGTCCCCCTGGACCCTCGCGCCGTCCGCGGCCGGTCCTTCCTGGTAGCCCGAACGAACGACACGGTGCGGATCACCCCCGTGGAACGGTAGGGGAGGGGCGTCGGTCCCATGCCCTCTCCCCGGCGGGCCAGGTCCGCGGTGACCTCGCCGTCGGCCCGTGCCGCGACGACGCGTGGATCATGCCGGATCAGAACGGGCGGCCAGAAGGCGCCCGCCGCGCCGCGGTCCCAGGCGGGGGGCATGGGGGCATGGTCGAACGGCGCCTGAAGGAGGCGCCGCGCGCGACGGTGACGCGCGGCTCCGACCACCTCTCAGCGGTGGCCGGGGGCCCGTAGCCGGTCTCGTATGGCTCCAGCCCGAGCGCGGTACATGCCTCGGGACAGTCGTCGCCGAGCACGCTCGGGAACTGAGCCGGGCGCACGCCGGGCCTTACGAGGCCGAATCGGCTCGCTTGATCGCCCCGCCGCCCGCCGCCCGCCGCCCGCTGCCCGCCGCTCGCCGCCCGCCCCGCCCGGCCTCGCCGTCATGGCGGGGCCGGGCGGGGCGAGCCGGTTTCGGCGCCGGAGGGCCGAGCGGATCGGCGGAGGTCGGCTGCGGTTCGGTGGCGCCCCGAAGGGGCGCCGGGCTGTGTCGATCTGCGGCTCCGCCGCGCGGGCGCGACCGGCCACGACGGCGCCGTGGACGATCGACGGCAGCTCAGGGCACTCCCAGCGGAGCGCTCAGCGCTTCTTCGGGTCCAGCAGACCCGCACGCCGCAGGGCGTCGGCCATCGCCCCGTTCGCCGGGGCCGCGTCGCGGCCGCCGCCGCGCTGGCCACGGCCGCCGCCCTGGCGCTGCTGGGGCGCGCCGCGGCGGCCCCCGCCCCGCTGGCCGCGGGCGTCCTCGGAGCGGTTGCGGTCACGGCCGCCGCCGGACGGCGCGCCCGCCTCGTCGTCGAGCCGGAGCGTCAGCGAGATCCGCTTGCGCGGGATGTCGACGTCCAGGACCTTGACCCGCACGATGTCACCGGGCTTGACCACATCCCGCGGGTCCTTGACGAACGTCTTGGACATCGCGGAGACGTGCACCAGACCGTCCTGGTGCACACCGACGTCGACGAACGCCCCGAACGCCGCGACATTGGTGACCACGCCCTCCAGGATCATCCCGGCGGACAGGTCGCCGATCTTCTCGACGCCGTCCTTGAAGGTCGCCGTCTTGAAGGCGGGACGCGGGTCGCGGCCCGGCTTCTCCAGCTCCTTGAGGATGTCGGTGACGGTCGGCAGACCGAAGGCGTCGTCCACGAACTCGTCCGGCCGCAGGCCCCGCAGCACCCCCGTGTTGCCGATGAGGGTGGCCACCTCGCCGCCCGCCTTGGTGGCCATCCGCCGCACCACCGGATACGACTCGGGGTGCACGCTCGACGCGTCCAGCGGGTCGTCGCCGCCGCGGATGCGCAGGAAGCCCGCGCACTGCTCATACGCCTTGGGACCGAGCCGGGCCACGCCCTTGAGCGCCTTGCGGTCGCGGAACGGGCCGTTGGCGTCGCGGTGGGAGACGATGTTCTCCGCGAGGCCGGTGCCGATGCCCGAAACCCGGCTGAGCAGCGGGGCGGAGGCCGTGTTGACGTCCACCCCCACGCCGTTCACACAGTCCTCGACGACCGCGTCGAGCGAGCGGGAGAGCTTCACCTCGGACAGGTCGTGCTGGTACTGACCGACACCGATCGACTTCGGGTCGATCTTGACCAGCTCGGCCAGCGGATCCTGGAGCCGGCGCGCGATGGACACGGCGCCGCGCAGCGAGACATCGAGCTCCGGCAGCTCCTGCGAGGCGAAGGCGGAGGCCGAGTACACCGAGGCGCCCGCCTCCGAGACCATCACCTTGGTGAGCTTGAGCTCGGGGTGCTTGCCGCACAGCTCGCCCGCCAGCTTGTCGGTCTCGCGGGACGCCGTGCCGTTGCCGATCGCGATGAGCTCCACCTTGTGCTCCCGCGCCAGCGCGGCCAGCTTGGCGATGGCCTCGTCCCACTGGTTGCGGGGGACGTGCGGATAGATCGTGTCGGTGGCCGCCACCTTGCCGGTCGCGTCGACCACCGCCACCTTCACGCCCGTACGGAAGCCGGGGTCGAGGCCCATCGTGGCGCGCGTCCCGGCCGGGGCGGCGAGCAGCAGATCGCGGAGGTTGGCGGCGAAGACGCGAACCGCCTCGTCCTCGGCGGCCTGCCGCAGCCGCAGCCGCAGATCGATGCCGAGGTGGACCAGGACGCGGGTGCGCCAGGCCCAGCGCACCGTGTCGGCCAGCCACTTGTCGGCGGGGCGGCCGCGGTCCGCGATGCCGAAGCGGTGGGCGATGGAGCGCTCGTAGGAGGTGGGGCCGGCCTCCTCGGAGGGCTCCTCCGGCTCCAGGGTGAGGTCGAGGACCTCCTCCTTCTCACCGCGGAACATCGCCAGCACCCGGTGCGAGGGCAGCTCGGTGAACGGCTCGGCGAAGTCGAAGTAGTCGGCGAACTTGGCGCCCGCCTCCTCCTTGCCGTCCCGCACCTTGGTGGCCACCCGGCCGCGCTCCCACATGCGCTCACGCAGCTCGCCGATGAGGTCGGCGTCCTCGCTGAACCGCTCGGTGAGGATGGCGCGGGCCCCCTCCAGCGCGGCGGCCGCGTCCGCGACGCCCTTCTCGGCGTCCACGAAGGCCGCCGCGGCGGCCAGGGGCTCCACGGCCGGGTCGCCCAGCAGCCCGTCCGCGAGCGGCTCAAGACCGGCCTCGCGGGCGATCTGCGCCTTCGTGCGCCGCTTGGGCTTGTAGGGGAGGTAGATGTCCTCCAGCCGGGCCTTGGAGTCCGCGGCGAGGATCTGCGCCTCCAGGGCCTCGTCCAGCTTGCCCTGGGAGCGGATCGACTCGAGGACGGCGGCGCGCCGCTCCTCGAGCTCCCGCAGATAGCGCAGCCGCTCCTCCAGGGAGCGCAGCTGCGCGTCGTCGAGCATCTCCGTCGCTTCCTTGCGGTAGCGCGCGATGAACGGCACGGTGGAGCCGCCGTCGAGCAGCTCGACGGCGGCTTTGACCTGCCGTTCCCGTACGCCGAGTTCCTCGGCGATCCTGCCTTCGATGGACGTCGTCACGATCACGCTCCGCTTTCGGTCTGCACTGCTCCTGCATTGTGGCAGGTGGCACTGACGAAGCGGTCGCGGCCGACGCTTTCGGCGGGCCGGGAGGGTCGGATACGGGCCGGTCGGACACCGGTATCAGCCGGAAACGGTCATCACACCCGCCTGCGGCGCGGTCCGCTCACCGCGTCCGAGGCGCCGCCGAAGAGGCGGGCCAGCGCGCGGAAGGGAAGCGTCACCACGGTCGCGATGGCGGCACCGATGGCACGGAGCACGTCGGCGATGGCGCGGAACACGGGGATACCTCCTGTCGGTCGGTGGCGGGTCGGCGGCGGCCGCCGAGCACCGTTCGCAACGCGGCGCACGGGCTGGTGCCGGCGTACGCGGCGCGCGGTGTGGGCGCCCGGTTGTCAGACGGCCGATCGCGCACAACAAGGCGGGTATCCCGATGTGCCCCTGCCAAACCCGGCCACCCCGCGGCCGTGGCCGTGCCCCCGGGGGGAGGCACGGCCACGGGACGGGCGGCTCGGCCGGGCCGTCCGTTTCAGTCCTTGCTGCGGAGGTCCGCCGGGAAGGCGCCGTTCTCACGGGCGGTGGTGCTGAGGGCGGTGGCCAGCTCGGTCAGCCGGGCCACACCCTCGGCGCCCAGGTGCTCGTACGGGGCCGCGTCCAGGCGGTCGGTCTCGGCCTCGAGGTCCTTGCGCAGCCGCTCGCCCGCCTCCGTCAGCTCGTTGTCGGCGGTGAGCACCCCGCGGTCGCGCAGCCGCTGCCGGCCCGCCTCCCACTCCTCGGCGCTGAAGCCGCGGGTCCGCAGGATCCACTTGGTGGACATGCCCTGACCGGTCGCGGTGTGCGAGGCCAGCGCCTCGACCGGGTCGAGCCCGGCGCCGACCAAGGTCATCAGATGGCCGTCGCCGCGGTGTTCGCGCAGCAGCGTGGCGGCGTGCCACAGCGCCAGATGCGGGGTGTCCGGCACGGGCAGATCGGCGTGGGCCGCGTAGAGGGGGCGCGCCTGGCGCGTACACGCTTCGGTGGCGCGCAGCGCCAGCTCCGCGGCCTCGGCCACCTCCTTGGAGGCTATGACCTCCTCGCCCAGCACCCGCCGCAGCACCGAGTCGGCGGCCCGCAGCCGGGCCTCGAGGGCGGCCTCGGGGGAGACCACGTCCCACGCGGCCGGAATATGACGGGCGATCAACTCATGGTTGAAGTTGAAGAAGGTCGCGGTGACGGTGCCCGCGCACACCCGTCCCAGCGGCGCCGCGCGGCCGATGAAGTAGCCGGCCGTGCTGTCCTCCAGGCCCAGCTTGGCGAGTTCCTCGCCGAAGTCGGGGGAGAAGTAGATGGCGGAGTGGATCGGGTTGACGACGCTGTAGCAGCGACGAGCGGCAAGCTCGGGGAGAGTGGTCATGGGCCGCACGCTACCGACAGGTAGTCACACCCGGTAGCCCGGACCTCACCAAGATCCCATCGGCCCGCCGGATCCGGCCACTTACCCCGCTCAGCCGGTCGGTGGCGTCCAGCGGAAGCGCGGCGTGCGGCGTTCCAGGAAGGCCGCGATACCCTCCGCGGCCTCCGCGCTGTGCCGTATCTGCTCCTGCCAGTACGCCACCCGGTCCGGCTCCACGGGCCCGGCCGCGAACTCCTTGACCGCCGACTGGGTGAGCTGCGACCGGGAGACCAGCACCCGCGTGAACTCCGCCACCCGCTTGTCGAGTCCGCCCGCCGGCAGCACCTCGTCCACCAGCCCGGTGCGCAGCGCCCGTTCGGTGTCGATCAGTTCGCCCGAGAACAGCAGGAACTTGGCGGTGGCCGGGCCCACCAGCTCGACCAGCCGGCGGGTCGAGCCGGGGGCGTAGACGATGCCCAGCTTGGCCGGGGTGATCCCGAAGCGGGTGCCCTCCTCGGCGAACCGCAGATCGCAGGCGGCCGCGAGCTGGCAGCCGCCGCCCACGCAGTAGCCGCGCAGCGCGGCCAGGGTCGGCTTGGGGAAGGCGGCCAGCGCCTCCTCGGCGGGCAGCGCGACCCCGGTGGTCGCCTCGTACGTGCCGCTCAGGGAGCCGATGTCGGCGCCCGCGCAGAAGGTGTCGCCGTCGCCGGTGAGGACCAGCGCCCGTACGGCGGGGTCGGCGGCGAGCCGGGCCAGCAGCGGCGGCAGCGCCCGCCACATCCCCAGGGTCATCGCGTTGCGCTTGGCGGGATTGTGGATGACGACGGTCGCTATGCCGTCGGCGACCTCGTGCTCCAGAGAGGGCTCCATGCCGCGGATCGTATCCGGGCCGCTCGGGGGCGCCCCCGACGGCACCCGGGTGGGGCGGGAGCCGGGCCGGACGCCGTTCGGGCCGGAGTGGCCGGTCAAGTCAGAGTCACCATGGTCGGAATCCAGGCGAGCAGGAACAGTCGAGCGCGTGACGCTGGCATACGCCAACGGTCAAAAGCGCTCGATAAGCGCCAAGTTCTGGCTACTCCATCGGTCAGTACCGGGGCTTCCCAACACTCGGTATGAGTGGTCGGGCCGCGGCGAGGGGTGAGTATCGGACATGGAGATCGTCGGGAGAGTCCCCTCCGAACCGGGGCACGCCCCGCCCGCGCCCCCGCCGCCGGCCGCCTACGAGGGGACCTGGCGGTTCACCGCACCCGCCCTGGACTCCTCCGTGCCCCAGGCCCGGCGCGCGGTGCGCGAGCTGCTGGTCCATCAGCGTGCTCCGGTCGACGAGGAACTGGTGGAGAGTCTGCTCCTGATCGCCTCCGAGCTGGTCACCAACGCGGTACGGCACGCCGCGCTGCTCTCCCCCGAGATCGCCGTCGAGGTCTCCCTGAACCGGGGCTGGGTCAGGATCGCCGTCGAGGACAACCATCCCTACCGGCCCGTCGCGCTGATGGCGGACCAGGGCGGGACCGGCGGGCGTGGACTGCTGCTCGTGACGGCGATCACGGAGGAGGCCGGCGGGGCCTACGACGTCGACCACACGGCGGGCGGCGGCAAGGTGGTCTGGGCCGCCCTTCCGCTGCCCGGCGCCACTACCAGCCGGCCGCCGTCCCGGTGAGCTCACGGACCGTCGGGCGGGCCGTGTCCAGCACGTTCATGAACCACGCCGAGAACGGCCCCGCGTCGCGCAGCAGCTTCTCCAGCTCATCGGGGGTGACGAAGGCGATCTCGCTGATCTCCTCGGGATCCGGGTTGGGAGTGGCCCCCACCAGCCCCGCGAAGACGTGGTTGTACTCCTGCTCCACCAGGCCAGAGGCCGGGTCGGGGTGGTTGTAGCGGACCGTGCCCGCCTCCCGCAGCAGCGCGGGCGCCGCGCCCAGCTCCTCACCAGTGCGCCGGGCGGCGGCCGCGAACGGCGGCTCACCGGGGTAGGGGTGGCCGCAGCAGGTGTTGGACCAGACCCCGGGGGAGTGGTATTTGCTCAGCGCACGGCGCTGAAGCAGCAGCCGCCCCTCGTCGTCGAAGAGGAAGACGGAGAACGCCCGGTGCAGCTTGCCGGGTGCGAGATGCGCGGAGAGCTTCTCCGCGGTACCGATCGTCGTACCGTCCTCGTCGACCAGCTCGAGCATGATCGGTTCCGCGGAACCGCTGGGTGCGGCGGTCTCGGCGGTCTTGGCGGAGCCGCCGTTGGCAGGTGTGATCGGCATGACCATCCTCATAGTTCCGACTCGTGAACGTCCAAGTCTGCCGCACGTGTGCCCGGTGACCGTGTCAGTGGCACAGCTTGGCTTCGTGATCAGCATGCCCACCCGGTTCCAGCTGGAACGTGCAGTGCGCGACATCGAAGTGCTCCCCCAGACATTCCTGGAGGGCGTGCAGCATCCGCTCGTGACCCATCGTGTCCAGGGCCCCCGGGGCGACCACCACATGCGCCGAGAGCACCGGCATCCCCGAGGTGATGGTCCACACATGGAGGTCGTGCAGCCCCTCGACCCCGGGCAGGCCGAGGATATGGGCGTGTACGGCCGCCATGTCGACATCGCGCGGCGCCGCCTCAAGGAGCACGTTCAGCGTCTCGCGCAGCAGCTTGTACGTCCGCGGAACGATCATGAGCGCGATCACCAGCGAGGCCAGGGGATCGGCCGTCTGCCAGCCGGTCGTGAGAATGATCCCGGCGGACACCAGCACCGCCACCGAGCCCAGCGCGTCCGCCGCGACCTCCAGGAAGGCGCCCCGGACGTTCAGGCTGGTGCGCTGGCCGCCCCTGAGCAGGGCCAGCGACACCAGGTTCGCCGCCAGGCCGACGGCGCCGAAGACGATGGTCAGCCCGCCCTCGGTGGCGGTCGGGGTGAGGAACCGCAGCACCGCCTCGTAGAGGATGTAGCCGCCGACGCCGAACAGCAGCAGACAGTTGCCCAGGGCCGCCAGGATCTCGGCGCGGGCATAGCCGTAGGTGCGGTGCGGGCTCGGGGGACGGCCCGCGAAGTGGATCGCCAGCAGCGCCATCGAGAGCCCGAGCGCGTCCGTCGCCATATGGCCGGCGTCCGCGAGCAGGGCCAGGGAGCCGGCGAGCAGACCACCGATGATCTCCACGGCCATCACGGTGAGGGTGATGCCCAGGGCGATCCGCAGCCGCCAGCGGTGGGCGGCGCCCGCGGTGGTGTGGCCGCGCGCGTGGTCATGGCCTGCGCCCATGTGCGTACGGCCCTCCTCCCGGCGCCGCGGCCCCCTGCTCACCAGTGAACTACGGCGCCGGGACGCGGCCCGGTCAGCCGCGCCGGGCCTCGGGGTGGCGCAGGCACCAGCCCTCCCAGGCCGACTCCACCATCGCGCGGACATCGTGCCGGGCGCTCCAGCCCAGCTCCTTGGCGATCAGTTCGGTGGATCCCACGACCTGCGCCGGATCGCCCGCCCGGCGCGGCTCGACCACGGGGGTGAGTTCGGGGTGGCCGGTGATCTCGCCGATGAGATCGGACATCTCGCGCACCGAGACGCCCTGACCGGTGCCGATGTTCACCGTGAGGTCACCCGGCCCCGGCTGCGCGGCCAGCCGGCGGGCCACGGCCAGATGGGCGGAGGCCAGATCCTCGACATGGATGTAGTCGCGGATACAGGTGCCGTCGGGGGTGTCGTAGTCGGCACCGAAGATCCGGGGCGGCCGCCCCTCGGTGATCCGCTCGAACATCATCGGGATGATGTTGAACACTCCGGTGTCGGACAGCTCGGGGCGCGTGGCACCCGCCACATTGAAGTAGCGCAGACAGGCCGTGGACAGGGAGTGGGCCGCGCCCGCCGCTCTGACCAGCCATTCTCCGGCCAGCTTGGTCTCCCCGTACGGATTGATCGGCCGGCACGGGGTGTCCTCGGTGACGAGTTCCACATCGGGCATGCCGTAGACGGCGGCGGAGGAGGAGAAGAGGAAGCGGCCGACCCCGGCCGCGACCGCCGCCTCCAGCAGCACCGTGAGCCCGTGCACATTCTCGCGGTAGTAGCGCAGCGGCTGCTCCACGGACTCCCCGACCTGCTTCTTCGCCGCGAGATGCACCACACCGGTCACGTTCAGCTCGGCGAAGGTGCGGTCCAGCAGCTCACGGTCGAGGGCGGAGCCGCGGACCAGCGGCACATCCTCAGGCAGCCGCGCCCGTACGCCGCTGGACAGATCGTCGAGCACGGCCACGGACTCGCCCGCCTCGGCCATGGCCCGCACAACATGCGACCCGATATATCCGGCACCACCTGTGATCAGCCATGTCATGCCCCGCACCCTATCCGTGGCCGGGACGGTCGCCGTTTGTGGAGGGCAGCCGCCATCCACCATGATGATCGACGTCACGCGGAAGTGGTCGTTCCCCCGATCGTGTGGTGAATGCGCGGTGAACGGCGGCTTCCATCGATCCGATAGCCTCTGCCGGACGTGCCGCCAGCCCCAGCGGGGCGAGGGCGTGTGATGCCCATGGCCCGGAGGGCCCCTGCCCGCGCCATCAGCGGCGCGGCCACCATGTCAGCTGCCAAGGAGTGAGTTCGTCTGTCGACCGCGATTCTCACCGGTGCGCCGGTCGCCGGCTCGTCCCTCGAGGACGGCCTGCGGTCGCTGGGCTTCGACGTGCGTACGGCGAACGACGCCGCCGGGGTCACGGCGGAGCTCGCCGCCGTCCCGGCGCATGAGCGGGTGGCCCTCGTGGACCCCCGGTTCGTCGGCCATGTCCATACCCTGCGGCTGGCCCTCACCGACCCCCGCTTCCCCGCGGCCGCGGTGCGCGGCGCGCTCAGCGTTCAGCCGGAGGCCCGTACGGCCCTGGCCCGCGCGGTGACGGCTGCCGCCGCCACGGCGCGGATCTCCGGGAGCGGAGGCGGGGCGCCCACCGTCGCCCCCGCTCGGGCCCTCGGCCCCGCCGAGAGCCCGGAGCGCGAGACCGCGCCGACAGGGGTGCCCGCCACCGTGCCCGGCCGGGCGGGGCAGGCGCGGCCGCCCCTCGGCTCGGCCCCGCGCCCCGGCGCGGACGCCGGGGGCGGCGACGCGGGCGCGGCTTCGAGTGCGGACGCCGCGGCACACGCATCGGGCGAGTACGCCGAAAGCCGGAGCCGGACGCGACCGTCCGGGACCGCCGCTGCCCCCGGCGCCCACTCCCGCGTGGACGACCTCGCCGCCGCCCTCGACGCCGAAGGCGTCCCCGTGCACCGGCCCGAGCTCGGTGTGCTCGTGGCCGCCGTGCCCGCGGACGCGCTGTCGCGGGCGAAGGCACAGGACGCCGTGGATGCGGTGGACGACGAGCGGGTGCGGCTGCGGTCCGCGGTGAAGTCGCGGGACGGCTTCTTCACGACCTTCTGCATCAGCCCGTACTCCCGCTATATCGCCCGCTGGTGCGCCCGGCGCGGGCTGACCCCCAACCAGGTCACCACCGCTTCCCTGCTCACCGCGCTCATCGCGGCGGCGTGCGCCGCCACCGGCACCCGGCCCGGGTTCGTCTCGGCCGGTGTGCTGCTGATCGCCTCGTTCGTGCTCGACTGCACCGACGGACAGCTGGCCCGCTACTCGCTCCAGTACTCCACGCTCGGCGCCTGGCTGGACGCCACGTTCGACCGGGCCAAGGAGTACGCCTACTACGCGGGCCTCGCCCTCGGCGCCGCCCGCGCCGACGGCGATGACGTCTGGGCGCTGGCGCTGGGCGCGATGGTGCTCCAGACCTGCCGCCATGTCGTGGACTTCGCCTTCAACGAGGCCAACCACGACGCCACCGGCAACACCAGCCCCACCGCCGCCCTCTCCGGCCGCCTGGACAGCGTCGGCTGGACGGTCTGGGTGCGCCGCATGATCGTGCTGCCGATCGGTGAGCGCTGGGCGATGATCGCCGTGCTGACGGCGTTCACCACCCCCCGTATCACCTTCTATGTGCTGCTCGTCGGCTGTGCGCTGGCCGCCTGCTACACCACCGCCGGCCGGGTGCTGCGCTCGCTGACCCGCCGGGCGGAGCGCACCGACCGGGCCGCCCACGCCCTCGCCGAGCTCGCGGACACCGGTCCGCTGGCCGAGCTGGTGGCCAAGGCCGCCCCCCGCGGGCCGAGTTCGTACCTCGCCCCGCTCTCCGCCGCCCTCGGGGCCGCGGCCGTCCTGGCCGGCACCGCGGCCGCCGGTTTCGGCTCCTGGGTGCCGGTCGGATGTGCGGTGCTCTACGCGGTCCTCGCGGGCGTCGCCGTCGCCGCGCCGCTCAAGGGCCCGCTCGACTGGCTGGTGCCGCCGCTCTTCCGCGCCGCCGAATACGGCGTCATCCTCATCCTTGCGGCTTGCTCGGAGGTGAACGGCGCCTTGCCGGCGGCTTTCGGGCTGATTGCGGCCGTCGCCTACCATCACTACGACACCGTGTACCGCATCCGGGGCGGCACGGGGGCGCCTCCGCACCTGCTGGTGCGGGCGATCGGCGGGCACGAGGGGCGGACGGTGGCGGTCACGGCCGCCGCTGCCCTGCTGCACCACCGGAACCAAGGTTTCACCATCGCGTTGACCGCTTTGGCGGCGGCCCTCGCGCTGGCGGTGCTCACCGAGAGCATCCGCTTCTGGGTGTCCTCAGGAGCACCCGCCGTACACGACGAAACAGGAGAACCCGCATGATCGGCCTCGTGCTCGCGGCCGGCGCCGGACGGCGTCTGCGCCCCTACACCGACACGCTTCCCAAGGCGCTGGTGCCGGTGGGACCCGAGGGGAAGGAAGACGAGACGACCGTCCTCGACCTGACCCTCGGCAACTTCGCGGAGATCGGTCTGACCGAGGTCGCCATCGTCGTCGGCTACCGCAAGGAGGCCGTGTACGAGCGCAAGGAGGCCCTGGAGCGGAAGTACGGCGTGAAGCTCACGCTGATCGACAACGACAAGGCCGAGGAGTGGAACAACGCCTATTCCCTGTGGTGCGCCCGTGACGCGATCCAGCACTCCGTGATCCTCGCCAACGGCGACACCGTGCACCCGGTCTCGGTCGAGAAGACCCTGCTGGCCGCGCGCGGCAACGGGCAGAAGATCATCCTCGCCCTGGACACCGTCAAGCAGCTCGCCGACGAGGAGATGAAGGTCGTCGCCGACCCCGACAAGGGCGTCCAGAAGATCACCAAGCTGATGGACCCGGCCGAGGCGACCGGTGAGTACATCGGCGTCACCCTCATCGAGGGCGAGGCCGCCGCCGACCTCGCGGACGCGCTGAAGACCACCTTCGAGCGCGACCCCGACCTCTACTACGAGGACGGCTACCAGGAGCTGGTCAACCGGGGCTTCAAGGTGGACGTGGCGCCGATCGGCGACGTCAAGTGGGTAGAGATCGACAACCACGACGATCTGGCGAAGGGCCGTGAAATCGCGTGCCTGTACTGACGAGGCTCATCCCCTCGCCGCTCGTCGTCGACATCCGCGCGGGCGCCCTGGACGATCTCGCGGGGGTCCTCGCCGACCAGCGGATCTCCGCCTCCGGCAAGCTGGCGATCGCCATCAGCGGCGGCTCCGGCGCCGTGCTGCGCGAGCGGCTGGCGCCCGCGCTGCCGGGCGCGAGCTGGTACGAGGTCGGCGGCGGCACCCTGGACGACGCGATCAAGCTCGCCGACCGCATGAAGTCGGGGCACTACGACGCGGTCGTGGGGCTGGGCGGCGGAAAGATCATCGACTGTGCGAAGTTCGCCGCGGCGCGCATCGGCCTTCCGCTGGTCGCCGTCGCCACCAACCTCTCGCACGACGGTCTGTGCTCCCCGGTCGCGACCCTCGACAACGACGCGGGCCGCGGCTCGTACGGGGTGCCCAACCCGATCGCCGTGGTCATCGACCTCGATGTGATCCGGGAGGCGCCGGTCCGCTTCGTCCGCTCCGGTATCGGCGACGCGCTGTCCAACGTCTCCGCGGTCGCCGACTGGGAGCTGTCCCACCGCGAGACCGGTGAACAGATCGACGGGCTCGCGGCCGCGATGGCGCGCCAGGCCGGCGAGGCCGTGCTGCGCCACCCCGGCGGGGTCGGCGACGACGGCTTCCTCCAGGTGCTGGCCGAGGGACTGGTGCTCACCGGCATCTCCATGTCGGTCGCGGGGGACTCCCGCCCGGCCTCCGGTGCCTGCCACGAGATCAACCACGCCTTCGACCTCCTCTTCCCCAAGCGCGCCGCCAGCCACGGCGAGCAGTGCGGTCTGGCCGCCGCCTTCGCGATGCGTCTGCGCGGGGCGCACGAGGAGTCGGAGCATATGGCCGAGGTGCTGCACCGGCACGGTCTGCCGGTGCTGCCCGAGGAGATCGGCTTCACCGTGGACGAGTTCGTCCAGGTCGTGGAGTTCGCTCCGAAGACGCGCCCCGGCCGCTACACGATCCTCGAGCACCTCGACCTGTCCACCGACGCGATCAGGGACGCATACGCCGACTATGCCAAAGCAGTCAGTCAAACCATCAGTGGCTGAACTCCGCCCGGTCGTCCACCCCGAAGGGGTGAAGGACCGGCGGAGCGGTGAACACTGGGCCGGGCGCCTGTACATGCGGGAGATCTCGCTGCGCTGCGACCGGTACCTGGTGAACACGCGGGTCACACCCAACCAGCTGACGTATCTGATGACCGTCTTCGGCGTCCTCGCCGCCCCGGCCCTGCTGGTGCCGGGGATCGCGGGCGCCGTGCTCGGGGTGCTGATGGTCCAGCTCTACCTGCTGCTGGACTGCGTGGACGGCGAGATAGCCCGGTGGAAGCAGCAGTTCTCGCTGGGCGGTGTGTATCTGGACCGGGTCGGCGCCTACCTGTGCGACGCCGCGGTGCTCGTCGGCTTCGGTCTGCGCGCCGCCGATCTGTGGGGCTCCGGGCGGATCGACTGGCTGTGGGCGTTCCTCGGCACCCTCGCCGCGCTCGGCGCCATCCTGATCAAGGCCGAGACCGACCTCGTCGGGGTCGCCCGGCACCAGGGCGGTCTGCCACCGGTCAAGGAGGCGGCCTCCGAGCCGCGCTCCTCCGGTGTGGCGCTGGCCCGCAGGGCGGCCGCGGCGCTGAAGTTCCACCGGCTGGTCCTCGGGATCGAGGCATCGCTGCTCATCCTCGTGCTGGCGGTCGTGGACCAGGTGCGCGGCGACCTGTTCTTCACCCGGCTGGGCGTGGCCGTACTGGCCGGTATCGCCCTGCTGCAAACCCTGCTTCACCTCGTGTCCATCCTCGCGTCGAGCAGGCTCAAGTGAGCATGAACACAATGAAGGTCGGAGCGGTCGTCCTGACGATGGGCAACCGTCCCGAGGAGCTGCGCGCACTCCTGGACTCGGTCGCCAAGCAGGACGGCGACCCGGTCGAGGCGGTCGTCGTGGGCAACGGCTCGC
Source organism: Streptomyces malaysiensis subsp. malaysiensis (assembly GCF_040653035.1). NCBI lineage: Bacteria > Bacillati > Actinomycetota > Actinomycetes > Kitasatosporales > Streptomycetaceae > Streptomyces > Streptomyces malaysiensis. Next base: position 14,764 of record NZ_JBEZNG010000004.1, on the reverse strand, counting down.
CGCTGCCACCGCTCCCCGAGGGCGTCCGGACCGTCGAGCTGCCGGAGAACGTGGGCATTCCCGCGGGGCGCAATGTCGGCATCGAGGCGTTCGGGCCCGGCGGGTCGGACGTCGATGTGCTGCTCTTCCTCGACGACGACGGGCTGCTGCCGGGCACCGACACGGCCGAGCTGTGCCGTGCGGCGTTCGCCGCCGATCCGGGGCTGGGCATCATCTCGTTCCGTATCGCCGACCCCGACACCGGTGTCACCCAGCGTCGCCATGTGCCCCGGCTGCGCGCCTCCGACCCGCTGCGGTCCTCCCGGGTGACCACCTTCCTCGGCGGTGCCAACGCGGTCCGTACCGCGGTGTTCCAGCAGGTCGGGGGGTTGCCGGACGACTTCTTCTACGCCCATGAGGAGACCGACCTGGCCTGGCGGGCGCTGGATGCCGGATGGATGATCGATTACCGGTCGGACATGGTGCTGCACCATCCGACCACCGCGCCGAGCAGGCACGCGGTCTACCACCGGATGGTGGCCCGCAACCGGGTCTGGCTGGCCCGGCGTAACCTTCCTGCGCTGCTCGTGCCCGTCTATCTGGGCGTCTGGCTGCTGCTCACACTGGCCAGGCGTCCCTCGAAAACCGCACTTCGGGCCTGGTTCGGAGGGTTCAGAGAAGGCTGGAAGACACCGTGTGGTCCACGTCGGCCCATGAAGTGGCGTACGGTATGGCGCCTGACCCGACTGGGCCGACCTCCTGTCATCTGACAAGCTCGTAACGAAGAGCATCGGGCGCGACCCGGGGCGCGGCCCCGCTCAGCGCACCCTGAAGACGAAAGTGTCAACTGTGAGCGAGACTACGCACGACGGTGCGGTAGCCGTGAGTGGCCCGCCATCAGCCGACGACGGCCTGTCCCCGGCCGAGCTGGCGCAGAAGTACGGGCTGTCGGTCAGTGGCGCCCGGGTGGGCCTTCGCGAGTACATCAATCAGATGTGGGGCCGGCGGCACTTCATCGTGGCCTTCTCGTCGGCCAAGCTCACTGCCCAGTACAGCCAGGCCAAGCTGGGGCAGGTGTGGCAGGTGGCGACCCCGCTGCTCAACGCGGCGGTGTACTTCTTCATCTTCGGCCTGCTGCTCAAGAGCAGCCGCGGTATGCCGAACGACATGTACATCCCGTTCCTGGTGACGGGGGTGTTCGTCTTCACCTTCACCCAGGCGTCCGCCATGGCGGGCGTACGGGCGATCTCCGGGAACCTCGGGCTGGTGCGGGCCCTGCACTTCCCCCGCGCCTCGCTCCCCATCTCGTTCTCGCTCCAGCAGCTCCAGCAGCTGCTGTTCTCGATGATCGTGCTGGTCGTCGTGTTGCTGGGATTCGGTCACTACCCGGCCTTCTCCTGGCTGCTGATCCTTCCCACGCTGGCGCTCCAGTTCGTCTTCAACACCGGGCTTTCGCTGATCATGGCTCGGCTGGGGGCCAAGACCCCGGACCTCGCCCAGCTGCTGCCCTTCATCCTCCGTACCTGGATGTACGCGTCCGGCGTGATGTTCCCGCTGGCCCGTACGCTGGAGCACGCCGGGGCGAGCAAGTGGATCTCGGACGCCATGCTGGGGAACCCGGCGGCCGTGTACATGGACCTGATGCGGTACGCGCTGATCGACGACTACACCGCGGCCAACCTGCCGCCGCATGTCTGGGCGCTGGCCCTGGGCTGGGCGGTTCTCTTCGGCGCCGGTGGCTTTGTGTACTTCTGGAAGGCAGAGGAGCAGTACGGCCGTGGCTGAGCAGACTCTCGACAAGGGTGCCAAGGCCGCTCAGGCGGAGCAGGCCGGCAAGGCCGAGCAGGCCGCCCAGGCGGCTTCCGCACGGTCGCGGGTGCCCACCGTCGTCGCCGACGACGTCCACATCGTCTACCGCGTCAACGGCGGCCCCAAGGGGAAGGGCAGCGCCACCGCCGCCCTCAGCCGCATCCTGCGCCGCAAGGGCGCCCCGGGGATGCGCGAGGTGCACGCCGTGCGCGGGGTCACCTTCGTGGCGTACAAGGGCGAGTCGATCGGTCTGATCGGGTCGAACGGCTCCGGTAAGTCCACGCTGCTCAAGGCCGTCGCGGGGCTGCTGCCCACCGAGCGCGGCAAGGTCTACACCGACGGCCAGCCGTCGCTGCTCGGGGTGAACGCGGCGCTGATGAACGACCTCACCGGTGAGCGGAACGTGATTCTCGGCGGTCTGGCCATGGGGATGTCCCGTGAGCAGATCCGGGATCGCTACCAGGACATCGTGGACTTCTCGGGCATCAACGAGAAGGGTGACTTCATCACCCTGCCCATGCGGACCTACTCCTCCGGTATGGCGGCCCGGCTGCGCTTCTCCATCGCCGCGGCCAAGGACCACGATGTGCTGATGATCGACGAGGCGCTGGCCACCGGTGACAGGAAGTTCCAGAAGCGCTCCGAGGCCCGTATCCGCGAACTCCGCCAGGAAGCCGGCACGGTCTTCCTCGTCAGCCACAACAACAAGTCCATCCGGGACACTTGCGACCGGGTGCTGTGGCTGGAGAAGGGCGAGCTGCTGATGGACGGTCCGACCGACGAGGTCATCAAGGCGTACGAGAAGGAGACCGGCAAGTAGCCGTTTCGCGAGCACCGGTCTCATAGACGACAGGGCCCCGCCGGACAACCCGGCGGGGCTTTGTCGTCCACCGAGAGGGCCGGGGGCTGTACCGGCTGGGCTCGGCCGCCCCGCAGCTCGGCCTCAAGGCCCTGGCCCACTCGCCCGCACCGGAGGCCGCCCATGCCCTGAGGATGCCGATGGGGTGATCTTCGCTCGACGTCACCGACGGGGAGTCCATGGCCACCGCGGTCGCCAAGGTCGAGGCGGAACACGGCGTGGTCGGGGCGCTGGTCAACAGCGCGGGCTACGCCATGTCGGGCTGTATCGAGGAAGCCTCCATGGCCGAGGTGCGCGAGCAGTTCGAGACCAATGTGTACGGTCTGGCCCGGCTCAGCCGGCTGGTGCTGCCCGGGATGCGCGCCCACGGCGGCGGCGCCATCGTCAACATCCCCTCCATCTTCGGCCGTTACGCCGTCCCCGGCTCGGGCTTCTACAACGCCACCAAGCACGCCGTGGAGGCGCTCAGCGACGCGCTGCGCAACGAGGTGGCCGACTTCGGGGTGCGGGTCGTCTGGTCGAGCCAGGACCGGTGCGCACCACCCGCTTCGGCGCCACCTACGTGGCCAATCTGCGGCCGGTGAGCCGGACGTACGAGAGCTTCCGCCGGGAGAGCGCCGAGTACTTCGAGGCGATCTACACCGGCAGCCGCCGCACCCTGGCGGGCAGCTTCGCCATCCAGCCCGACGATGTGGCCCGGAGGGTGGCGAGGGTGGTGGCCAAGGGCGTCCGCGGCGGCAGGGCGCGCGCCCGCTACCCCGTCGGTCAATCGCCGCCCACCCGGCGGGCCATCAAGGAGCGGCCGCGGATGGCGTATCTCCCGTTCGGCTCGGGGCCGGTGACCGCGTGTGAGCGCGGCACCGCCGTGCCCCGGCCGTCCCGGCGCACCGCCCCCGCCGAATCCGCCGCCTGCCCCACCGACCTTGAGGCCCCGCCGCCACCCGTCGGCGAGCGCCGCGCGTCCGTAGTCTGTCGCGCGGGCGGTACGGCTGGTAAAAATACCGTAAACGCCGTTCGGGGAGGGCGCGTTGGCGGATGCGCACAAGGTGATGATCATGGGCGTGGGCGCACTCTTCCGCCGCGCTCCGACAGCGGAAGCGGAATCGGAGTTCCCGGCCGAGTGAGATACCGCCGGCTTCCTTGATTTCATGCGTTCGCTCCGGCCCGGGATAGCGCGGCGAGAACGGTTGCGGATTGAACTGCTGACCGAATACAAACCGAACAGATGTGGTAATGGGCGCGGCCGTCGCCGGGGTTGGGGAGCCGCGGCGGGCAGGTGTTGTCGACGGGTCCTGACGCTTTTCGGGGAAAGCGTTCCTCGCCGTGATCCGGACGGGAATGCGGACGGTGTACGGGAGCTCTCGAAGGGCGCGGCCCGTGGGAACCGCCCGGCCCGGTCTTCTCGTGGGCGCCCTGCCGGGCCACCGCGAAAGTCCGCAGGCCGGGTGCCGGATATGGGAGACAAGGGCGATATCGCTCATCGGTATCCGCCCTTGCATCCGCCGCTTCCTATTCGGATGGGCCGGGCGGTGTGAGCGGAGATCGCCCCGGGTGAACCGCGCGGAGGTGCTCCCGCGTTGCGGCGGCATCCTCCGGCTGAGCCGCGGAAACCTCCGGTGGCCGAACGCCACGGCGCCGCCGGCCGCAATGCCATGACCCGTTTTCTCCGGGCGCTCGAGGCCCCCGCCGACGGGTCGAAGTGGAAAACCAGTGTCCCGACCGGTCGGTTTCCTTTCCGCCCCGCCCAAGTGGCGGGAACGGGACCTTTCCGCACCTCCGACGAGGCGCACAAGAAGTCGATCTCACCTCCGCTACGCCTGTTTACCGCAGAGCGGTACCGCGTATGGCGGTCAGCGGTTCCCCGGCCGCTTACCGGATCACTCGCGCGCATTCCTCCCGAATGAATGTCCGACGTATGCAGGCGCGCTCCCGCGCGCCCTCCGGTGACCCGGACGGTGGTCGCTGAGCCATCCGGCGGGGCATCCCGACGGATCTGTGGCAGGGTCGGGGAGCTAGCAGTTGAACCAGAGGCTCTGTCACCGCCGCTGTTCACTAAACGGAGGCGCTGTATCGTGTGCGTGTACGCCGGGTTGTCGAGCGGCGCAGCATCAGGGAGGGGGACGCGTGTCGCCAGGGGAAGCGCACGTCGCACCGTACTCACGGCGCGAGCGGCTGCGCATCGCGACCATCCGTGAAATCAAGGACGTCGCCCGGACGCTCCTGGTTCAGGAGGGCCCGGAAAATGTGACCATCCGGGCCATCGCGCGTGAGATGGGCATGACCGCGCCCGCCGTCTACCGCTACTTCAGCAGCCGGGACGCGCTGATCCTCCAGCTGCGTGTGGACATCTTCGAGGAGATGGCCCGTTTCATGCGCGGGGTCCTCGGCCAGCATCCCGAGGAGGAGCCGGGCCGCCGGTGGATCAGCGGTGCCCGGGCGCTGCGGGTCTGGGCGATCAAGCACCCCCATGAGTTCGGGCTGATCCTCGGCCCGTGGGCCCCGGGGCTCGGCCGTGAGGAGACCAAGCCGGAGCGCCATATGAGCTGGGTCTTCGGCTCGGTCTTCTCCGATCTGGTCGCCGATCTGTGGCGGGTGCGGGGCTTCCCCGCCCCGGAGGTCGAGGAGCTCGACCCCGGGCTCGCGCGCACGCTCACCGTGCTCAGCGAGGACCAGGACGTCGACATGCCCCCGGGAGCCATCGCCGTGATGCTCCGCTGCTGGGTGCGGCTGTACGGGGTGATCTCCATGGAGGCGCTCGGCCATATGTCCTTCGCGCTCTCCGAGGGCCAGCACTTCTTCGAGTTCGAGCTGCGCGATCTGTGCCGGGTGCTGGATATCTCCGAGTTCTACGAAGAGGTCGTCTGAGGTCACCCGAAAGCCCCCCGGAGACCGGTCCGGGGGCGTTCGCCGGTCACCCGCCCGGCGCCACTTCGGAGGTCACATCGGGGTATCGCCCCGTACACCTGTACACCGAGAGGCGTAAGCTGTGCCAATGCCTGTCCGGATCATGCCGGAGCCGGGCCCTTGTCCCCTGTTCGGGGGCTCGGGGCCGGAGTCCGTTGACAAGACGGAGCGGCGTGTCCGGATCGTGCCGACCCTGGTAACCGGTGTAGAACGGGGGATGTGACGGCATTGGCCACACGGCCCATCTCCAGCGCTCCCGCGGGGCCCGGTCGCCGGGACCCAGGTGGCGTCCTGGGTCTCGCCCGTACGCCTGGCTGTCCACGGTGAGCGTGGAGGACGAGCGCAGCGGGTCCTATACCACGTCGAGCAGCCGGAGCGGCGGGCAGGAAGCCGCCCGTGCCGTGCTCGACAAGGCCGCTCACGAGAACTTTCCCGTGGCTCCCTTCTTCCTCCCCCGCGCCTGGCGCACCGATCTGATGGCCGTCTACGGCTACGCCCGGCTGGTCGACGACATCGGCGACGGCGATCTGGCCCCCGGCGGCGCCGACGCCGAACTGCTCGGTCTCGACCGCGACCGGGCGGACGACGCGCTCGCGATGCTGGACGCGTTCGAGGCCGACCTCCACCGGGTCTTCCGGTCCGCCGGGGAGCCGCGCCATCCGCTGCTGCGGGCGCTGCGCCCCACCGTCCACCGCCATGGGCTCACCCCCGAGCCCTTCCTCGGCCTGATCGAGGCCAACCGCCAGGACCAGAGCGTCCGGCGGTACGCCACCTACCAGGATCTCCTCGGCTACTGCGAGCTGTCCGCCAACCCTGTCGGGCGGCTCGTCCTCGGCATCACCGGCACCACCAGCCCCGAGCGGATCCGCCACTCGGACGCCATCTGCACCGCCCTTCAGATCATCGAGCATGTGCAGGACGTGGCCGAGGACCTCCGCAGGGACCGCATCTACCTGCCCGCCGAGGACATGAAACGCTTCGGCGTGACCGAGGCCGACCTCGCCGCCCCCAGGGGCGGCGTACGGTTGCGCGCCCTGGTCGCGAAGGAGGCGGAACGCGCCGCGGCCCTGCTGAATGAAGGCACCCCCCTGGTGGGTAGCGTCCACGGCAGGCTCAAGGTGCTGCTCGCCGGATTCGTGGCCGGGGGGCGGGCCGCCTTGCGGGCGGTCGCGGCCGCGGGACATGACGTACTCCCTGGACCGCCCAGGCCCACCAAGCTCAGCCTGCTGCGCGAGGTGGGGGCGACACTGCGAAGAGAGGGGTGAGCCGGACCGTGAAGGGATCTCCGCACGCGTCCGCGCCAGTACTCGCGGCGTACCGCTACTGCGAGGCCGTGACCGGCCACCAGGCCCGCAACTTCGCCTACGGCATCAGGCTGTTGCCGACGGAGAAGCGCCATGCGATGTCGGCCCTGTACGCCTTCTCCCGCCGGGTCGACGACATCGGGGACGGCCCCCTCGACCCGGAGGAAAAGCGCACCCGGCTGGCGGACACCCGTGCCCTGCTGGACCGGATGCGGAGCGGCGGGATCGAGGAGGACGACACCGACCCGGTCGCCGTCGCCGTCTCCCATGCCGCGCACCGCTTCCCGATCCCGCTGGACGCGCTGGACGAGCTGATCGACGGCGTGCTGATGGACGTGGCCGGGCAGACCTACGAGACCTGGGACGACCTCAAGGTCTACTGCCGCTGTGTGGCGGGCGCCATCGGACGGCTGTCGCTCGGGGTCTTCGGCACCGCCCCCGGCACCGGCCACAGCGAGGACGAGCTCGAGCGCGCCCCGTACTACGCCGACACCCTCGGGCTCGCCCTTCAGCTGACCAACATCCTCCGGGACGTCCGCGAGGACGCCGCCACCGGGCGCACCTATCTGCCCGCCGACGACCTGGCCAAATTCGGCTGCGCCACCGCGTTCCGCAGCTCCACCGCACCGCCCGACGCCGATTTCACCGGTCTGGTCCACTTCGAGGTGCGCCGGGCCAGGGCCCTGTTCGCCGAGGGCTTCCGGCTGCTGCCGCTGCTGGACCGGCGCAGCGGGGCGTGTGTGTCCGCCATGGCGGGCATCTACCGCAGACTCCTGGACCGGATCGCCAAGGACCCCGCGGCCGTCCTGCGCGGCCGCGTCTCGCTGCCCGGACATGAGAAGGCGTATGTGGCGGTGCGCGGGCTGGCCGGTCTCGACGCCCGCGCCGTCGAGCGCCGCGGCACCGGGAGGGCGGTGTGACCCACTCGGCCCTGGACCCCGCCCCGCCCGCCGGGCCACGCCCCCGCGGGCGCGCCGCGCTGGTGATCGGCGGCGGGCTCGCCGGTACGGCGGCGGCGCTCGCGCTGGCCGACGCCGGGCTCCGGGTCACCCTGATCGAGGGGCGTCCCCGGCTGGGGGGCCTCGCCTTCTCCTTCCACCGCTCCTCCCCGGCGGGCGTGCTGAGCGTCGACAACGGCCAGCATGTGTACCTGCGCTGCTGCGACGCCTACCAGTGGTTCCTGGAGCGGGTCGGCGCCGCCCGACTCGCCCCGCTCCAGGGCCGGTTGGACGTCCCCGTCCTGGACGCCCGGGGGCGGAGCGGGCGGCGGCTCGGCCGGCTGCGCCGCACATCCCTGCCGGTGCCGCTCCATCTGTCCGCGAGCCTGGCCACCTACCCCCATCTCTCCCTCGCCGAGCGCGCCCAGGTGGGCCGCGCCGCGCTCGCCCTGGGGCGGCTCGACCCCCGGGACCCGGAGCTGGACGGGGTGGACTTCGCCGGCTGGCTGCGCCGCCACGGCCAGTCGCCGCGCGCCGTCGAGGCGCTGTGGGACCTGGTCGGCGTGGCCACGCTCAACGCCACCGCCTCCAACGCCTCGCTCGGCCTGGCCGCGATGGTCTTCAAGACCGGGCTGCTCTCCCGGCCCGGCGCCGCCGACATCGGCTGGGCCCGCGCCCCGCTCGGCCAGCTGCACCACACCCACGCCCGCCGCGCCCTGGACGCGGCGGGCGTGACGACCGAGCTGCGCACCCGGGTGACCGGCGTCACCCGCACCCCCGAGGGCCGCTGGAGCGCCGCCACCGCCGGGCGGCCGGCGGACGGCTCGCCGGTCGAGGCGGACGTTCTCGTGCTGGCCGTACCGCAGCGCGAGGCGCACGCCCTGCTGCCCGACGGCGCCCTGAAGGACCCCGGCCGGCTGCTGCGCATCGGCTCCGCGCCCATCCTCAATCTGCATGTGATCTACGACCGCACGGTGCTGCGCCGTCCGTTCTTCGCCGCGATCGGCTCGCCCGTCCAGTGGGTCTTCGACCGTACGGACGCCTCGGGGCTGAGGGACGCGCCCGGGGCCGGGGACAGCCAGTACCTGGCGGTGTCGCAGTCCGCCGCGTACGACGACATCGACCGCCCGGTGGCCGAGCTGCGCGCCCGCTATCTGCCCGAGCTGGAGCGGCTGCTTCCGATCGCCCGCGGTGCCCGGGTGCGGGACTTCTTCGTCACCCGGGAGCGCACCGCCACCTTCGCACCCGTCCCCGGCGTCGGCCTCCTGCGGCCCTCCGCCCCGACCGACGCGCCCGGCCTCTACCTGGCCGGTGCGTGGACCGCCACCGGCTGGCCCGCGACCATGGAGGGCGCCGTGCGCAGCGGTCTTTCCGCAGCCCGCACCGCCCTCACCGACCTCGGCCGCCCACATGTGAACCCTCTCCCCGCCCTCGGCGGGGGGACGCCCAAGGAGGTGGCATGAGCACCACCACCAAAAACAGAGGAGAGACCGTGACCTCGGCGACCCCAGCTGCCGACACCGCAGGCGTCATGCCGCTGCTGGAGCGCGGCCGCACGCTCGCCACGCCGGTGCTGCGCGCCGCCGTGCACCGGTTGGCTCCGCCCATGAACACCGTCGCCGCGTACCACTTCGGCTGGATCGACGCCGAGGGCAACCCGGCGGAGGGCGACGGCGGCAAGGCCGTGCGCCCCGCGCTCGCCCTGCTGTCCGCCGAGGCGGCGGGCGCCGCCCCCGAGGCCGGGGTGCCCGGCGCGGTCGCGGTCGAGCTGGTGCACAACTTCTCGCTGCTCCACGACGACCTGATGGACGGGGACGAGCAGCGCCGCCACCGCAACACGGTGTGGAAGGAGCACGGCCCGGCCCAGGCCATCCTGGTCGGTGACGCCCTGTTCGCCCTGGCCAACGAGATACTGCTGGAGATCGGCACCGTGGAGGCCGGACGGGCCACCCGCCGGCTCACCGCGGCGACCCGGAAACTGATCGACGGCCAGGCCCAGGACATCTCCTTCGAACACCGCGAGCGGGTCACCGTCGAGGAGTGCCTGGAGATGGAGGGCAACAAGACCGGTGCCCTGCTCGCCTGCGCGGCCTCCATCGGCGCCGTGCTCGGCGGCGCCGACGACCGCACCGCCGACATCCTGGAGCGCTACGGCCACCACCTGGGCCTCGCCTTCCAGGCCGTCGACGACCTGCTCGGCATCTGGGGCAACCCGGAGGCCACCGGCAAGCGGACCTGGAGCGATCTGCGCCAGCGCAAGAAGTCCCTGCCGGTGGTCGCCGCGCTCGCCGCAGGCGGCCCCGACTCCGAGCGCCTGGCCCAGATCCTCGCGGCCGACGCGCGCAAGCCGGAGGAGGAGTTCGCGGACTTCTCGGAGGAAGAATTCGCCGTCCGCGCCGCGTTGATCGAACAAGCGGGTGGCCGGGACTGGACCTCTCAGGAGGCCCGCAGACAGCATGCGACCGCCATGGAGGCGCTGGGCTCGGTGGACATGCCCGCCGAGATCCGGGCCCGGTTCGTGGCGCTCGCCGACTTCGTCGTCGTACGAAAGAGATGATCGCCATGGACCGCTAGTTCGCGTTCGCAGTCGCCGGCCGGCACCCAGCCGGGGTGTCGGCCGACGGAAGCCCCAAAGACGGCAGATGAACACACTGCGAGGGGAAGCCATGACAGCGACACCGACCGTCCAACCCTCCGAGTCATCCGAGTCCAAGACCTTGAGCGTCGCCCGCGAGGCGACGGCCCGCGCGGTGGAGCACCTGCTGTCCCGCCAGGACGAGCGCGGCTGGTGGAAGGGCGACCTGGAGACCAACGTCACCATGGACGCCGAGGATCTGATGCTCCGGCAGTTCCTCGGCATCCAGGACCCCGACACCCTCGACGCCGCCGCCCGCTATCTGCGCTCCCAGCAGGCCCCCGACGGCACCTGGGCCACCTTCCACGGCGGCCCGCCCGAGCTCTCCACCACCATCGAGGCGTATGTCGCCCTGCGGCTGGCCGGCGACGAGCCCGACGCGCCCCATATGACCGCCGCCTCCGCCTGGGTGCGCTCCCGGGGCGGCGTCGCGGCCAGCAGGGTGTTCACCCGGATCTGGCTGGCCCTCTTCGGCTGGTGGCGCTGGGAGGACCTGCCCGAGCTGCCACCGGAGATCATCTACTTCCCGAAGTGGTTTCCGCTCAACATCTACGACTTCGGCTGCTGGGCCCGGCAGACCATCGTGCCCCTCACCGTCGTCTCGGCCAAACGCCCCGTGCGCCCGGCCCCCTTCCCCCTCGACGAGCTCCACACCGACCCCCGCAAGCCCAATCCGCCGCTTCCGCAGGCCCCCATCGCCACCTGGGACGGCGTCTTCCAGCGGCTGGACCGGGCGCTGCACGCCTACCACAAGGTCGCCCTCCGCCCGCTGCGCCGGTCCGCGCTGCGCTCCTGCGCCCGCTGGATCGTGGAGCGGCAGGAGAACGACGGCTGCTGGGGCGGTATCCAGCCACCCGCCGTCTACTCCGTCATCGCCCTCCATCTGCTCGGCTACGACCTCGACCACCCCGTGATGCGCGCCGGTCTGGAGTCGCTCGACCGGTTCGCGGTGTGGCGCGAGGACGGCAGCCGGATGATCGAAGCCTGTCAGTCCCCGGTCTGGGACACCTGTCTGGCCGCCATCGCGCTCGCCGACGGCGGACTCGCCCCGGACCATCCGGCGCTGGTCAAGGCCGCCGACTGGATGATGGCCGAGCAGATCGACCGGCCCGGCGACTGGTCGGTCCGGCGGCCGGGGCTGCCCTCCGGCGGCTGGGCGTTCGAATTCCACAACGACAACTACCCCGATATCGACGACACCGCCGAGGTCATCCTGGCGCTGCGCCGGGTCGACCACCCCGAGCCCGCGCGGATCGAGGCGGCCGTGCGGCGCGCCATGCGCTGGACCCTGGGCATGCAGTCCAAGAACGGGGCGTGGGGCGCGTTCGACGTCGACAACACCAGCCCGCTGCCCAACAAGCTGCCGTTCTGCGACTTCGGCGAGGTCGTGGACCCGCCGTCGGCCGATGTCACCGCGCATGTCGTGGAGATGCTCGCGCACGAGGGCAGGACGTACGACGCCCGCACCCGGCGCGGTATCTCCTGGCTGCTGTCCGAGCAGGAGCCGAGCGGCGCCTGGTTCGGCCGCTGGGGCACCAACTACGTCTACGGCACCGGCTCGGTCGTCCCCGCGCTGATCTCCGCGGGCGTCCCCGCCTCCCATCCGGCGGTCCGCCGGGCCGTCCGCTGGCTGGAGAGCGTTCAGAACGAGGACGGCGGCTGGGGCGAGGACCAGCGCTCCTACCTCGACGCCGAGTGGATGGGCCGGGGCGCCTCCACCGCCTCCCAGACCGCGTGGGCGCTGCTCGCGCTGCTCGCGGCGGGGGAGCGGGGCGGCGCGGCCGTCGAGCGCGGGGTCACCTGGCTCGCCGAGACCCAGCGGGAGGACGGCTCCTGGGACGAGCCGTACTTCACCGGCACCGGTTTCCCCTGGGACTTCTCCATCAACTACCACCTGTACCGTCAGGTCTTCCCGGTCACGGCACTCGGCCGGTTTGTCCACGGCGAGCCCACCGGGGCGCGACCGCGGAGCAGTTGATGTCCGCCGATCCGGCCCCGGAGGCCGGTGGTGCGCCGCTGCTGATCGCCTGCGCGCTCGGCATCGAGCGGTTCGCCCTGCGCGGCGCCGGCCCCGGCGCCGCCGGGGAGGTGACCGTGGTGCGCACCGGTATGGGGCCGCAGTCTGCCGAGCGCGCCGTGACCCGGGCGCTGACCGCCGGGTCCGGCGGGTCCGGGGAGTGGCGCACCGCCGTCATCGCCACCGGCTTCTGCGCCGGGCTGGCCCCCGGGATGCACCCGGGGGACCTCGTCGTCGCCGACGAGACCCGCGATCCGGCGGGCCGCACCGTGTGCACCGGCACCCGGATCCTCGCCGACGCCCTGTCACGGCCGCTTCCGGGCGGCCCCCGCCGTGCCGTGCACATCGGCCCGGTCGTGGGCTCCGACCATGTGGTGCGCGGTGCGGAGCGGACCGCGCTGCACCGCACCGGAGCCATCGCGGTGGACATGGAGTCCGCCGCGACCCTGCGCACCGCCGTCGGCCACGGCGTCCGTCCGGTTGCGGCCGTCCGGGTGGTCGTGGACGCTCCTGAACATGAACTCGTCCGAATTGGCACCCTGCGCGGTGGAATATCGGCTTTCCGGGTTCTACGAACCGTTCTTCCCGCTTTCTTTCACTGGCACCGTTCTTCGCTGCTCCCAGGAGGTGAGCTAGATGGCCATGCCTCTCCGCCAGACCATCCGGGTCGCGACGTATCTCTTTGAACAGAAGATGATCAAACGGCGGGACAAGTTCCCGCTGATCGTCGAGCTCGAACCGCTCTTCGCGTGCAATCTCAAATGCGAGGGCTGTGGAAAGATCCAGCATCCGGCCGGGGTCCTCAAGCAGCGCATGCCGGTCGCCCAGGCGGTGGGCGCGGTGCTGGAGTCGGGTGCCCCGATGGTGTCCATCGCGGGCGGCGAACCCCTGATGCATCCACAGATCGACGAGATCGCACGGCAGCTGGTGGAGCGGAAGAAGTATGTCTTCCTCTGCACCAACGCGATGCTGTTGCGGAAGAAGATGCATCTGTTCACCCCCTCCCCGTACTTCGCCTTCGCGGTGCACATCGACGGGCTGCGGGAACGGCATGACGAATCGGTCGCGAAGGAGGGGGTGTTCGACGAGGCGGTGGAGGCCATCAAGGAGGCCAAGCGGCGCGGCTTCCGGGTCACCACCAACTCCACCTTCTTCAATACCGACACCCCCCAGACCATCGTGGACGTCCTCGACTTCCTCAATGACGAGCTCGAGGTGGACGAGATGATGATCTCGCCCGCCTACGCCTATGAGAAGGCGCCCGACCAGGAGCACTTCCTGGGCGTGGAGCAGACCCGCGAGCTGTTCCGGAAGGCGTTCGCCGGAGGCAACCGCCGCCGATGGCGGCTCAACCACAGCCCGCTCTTCCTCGACTTCCTCGAAGGCAAGACGGACTTCCCGTGCACCGCCTGGGGCATTCCCAACTACTCCCTCTTCGGCTGGCAGCGACCCTGCTACCTGATGAGCGACGGCTATGTCCCGACCTACCGCCAGCTGGTCGAGGAGACCGACTGGGACAAGTACGGCCGCGGCAAGGACCCGCGCTGTGACAACTGCATGGCCCACTGCGGCTATGAGCCCACCGCGGTCCTGGCGACCATGGGCTCCCTCAAGGAGTCGCTGCGCGCCGCCCGAGAAACCGCCGCCGGAAGCAAAAGGTGACTCGATGAGTTCAGCGGAACCAATCGCACTCGGCCTGCCCGCCATGCCGGACAGGCCGCTCGCGCCGCGCCGGGTCTCGCGCCGGATCCAGGTGGGGTCGGTGGCCGTGGGTGGCGACGCTCCGGTCTCGGTGCAGTCGATGACCACGACGGTGACGGCGGATGTCGGTGCGACGTTGCAGCAGATCGCGGAGTTGACGGCGTCGGGGTGCCAGATTGTGCGGGTGGCGTGTCCTTCGCAGGATGATGCGGATGCGTTGCCGGTGATCGCGAAGAAGTCGCAGATTCCGGTCATTGCCGACATTCATTTTCAGCCGAAGTATGTGTTTGCGGCGATTGATGCCGGGTGTGCGGCGGTGCGGGTGAATCCGGGGAACATCCGGCAGTTCGATGACAAGGTCAGGGAGATCGCGCGGGCGGCGTCGGATGCGGGTGTGCCGATTCGTATCGGGGTGAACGCGGGGTCGTTGGACAGGCGGTTGCTGGAGAAGTATGGGAAGGCGACTCCGGAGGCGTTGGTGGAGTCGGCGTTGTGGGAGTGCTCGCTGTTCGAGGAGCATGGTTTCCGGGATATCAAGATCTCGGTGAAGCACAACGATCCGGTGGTGATGGTCAATGCGTACCGTCAGTTGGCGGCGCAGTGTGATTACCCGTTGCA
>NZ_JBEZNG010000003.1:0-568742 GCF_040653035.1 Streptomyces malaysiensis subsp. malaysiensis | reverse complement strand
AATATACGGTCCAGGGCCCCGCCCCGGAGGCCCCGCCCCCGCACCCACCACACAACCGACCGCGCACCACAGCAACCACCACCCCACCCGCACCCGCCCGAAACAACCGCCGCCCCCCAGGAGGCCCACATGGCCACGGAGCACGACCTCATCGCCCAGGCGCGCGCTTGGCTTGCCGAGGATCCCGATCCCGAGACCCGGGACGAGCTCAGCGCGCTGCTCCAGGCCGACACGGACGACGCGCTGGACGAGATCGCCGATCGGTTCTCCGGGACGCTCCAGTTCGGCACCGCCGGGCTCCGGGGCGAGCTCGGGGCCGGGCCCATGCGGATGAACCGGGTCGTCGTCATCCGCGCCGCCGCGGGACTCGCCGCGTACCTGCGCAAGCATCAGCGCGAGGGCCAGGGTCAGGGGCAAGGGCAAGGGCAAGGGCAAGGGCAAGCTCTCGTCGTGATCGGCTACGACGCGCGCTACAAGAGCGCCGACTTCGCCCGCGACACCGCCGCCGTGATGGTCGGCGCCGGGTTCCGCGCCGCCGTGCTCCCGCGCCCGCTGCCCACGCCCGTGCTCGCCTTCGCCGTCCGTCACCTCGGCGCCGTCGCCGGCGTCGAGGTCACCGCGAGCCACAACCCGCCCCGCGACAACGGCTACAAGGTCTACCTCGGCGACGGCTCCCAGATCGTGCCGCCCGCCGACGCCGAGATCGCCGCCGAGATCGCGGCCATCCGCAGCCTGGAGGACGTCCCCCGCCCGGACGGCGGCTGGGAGACACTGGGCGACGACGTCCTGGAGGCGTACCTCGCGCGCACGGACGCCGTTCTCACCCCGGGTTCGCCCCGTAACGCCCGCATCGTCTACACCCCGCTGCACGGCGTCGGCCGCGAAACCCTCGCCGCCGCCTTCGCCCGCGCCGGTTTCCCCGCGCCCGTGGTCGTCCCCGAGCAGGCCGAGCCGGACCCGGCGTTCCCGACGGTCGCGTTCCCGAACCCGGAGGAGCCGGGGGCGATGGACCTGGCGTTCGCCACGGCCCGCAGGGTCGCTCCGGACATCATCATCGCCAACGACCCGGACGCGGACCGCTGCGCCGTCGCCGTGCCCACGATCACGAACCCCACGGCCCCCACGGACGCGGCCAGTTGGCGCGTGCTCCGCGGTGACGAGGTGGGCGCGCTCCTCGCCACCCACCTCGTCCACAAGCGCGCCCGCGGCGCCTTCGCGACCACGATCGTCTCCTCGTCGCTCCTCTCCCGGATCGCGGCCGACGCGGGGCTGCCGTACGCCGAGACGCTGACCGGCTTCAAGTGGCTGGCCCGCGTGGACGGGCTGCGTTACGCGTATGAGGAGGCGCTCGGCTACTGCGTGGACCCGGAGGGCGTACGCGACAAGGACGGCATCACGGCCGCGCTGCTCGTCGCCGAGCTGACGTCCGAGCTCAAGGAGCAGGGCCGCACCCTGGGCGACCTGCTGGACGACATCGCGGTGGCCCACGGCCTGCACGCCACCGACCAGCTGTCCGTACGCGTCAAGGACCTCTCCCTCATCGGCACCGCGATGAAGCGGCTGCGCGAACAGCCGCCCACCGAGCTCGCGGGGCTCGCCGTGACCTCGGCGGAGGACCTGTCGCGGGGTACGGAGACGCTGCCCCCGACGGACGGCCTGCGCTACCGGCTGGCCGGGAAGGGGGGCGTGCGGGCCGCCCGTGTGGTCGTCCGGCCCAGCGGCACCGAGCCGAAGCTGAAGGGTTACCTGGAGGTGGTCGTCGACGTCCCCGCCGCCGACGCCCTCACCCCGGCCCGCGCCACGGCGGACACCGTGCTGGCCGCGCTCAAGGGGGACCTCTCGGTGGCGGCGGGAATCCAGTCCGCGGAAACGGCGGCCGCGGGCGCGTAGCCCGCCGCGTCAGATCCGGCTGAGGGCACGTGGGCGCGCGCCGGGTGCGTGGGTGGTGCGCCCGCTGTTCGTGGTGGGTGCCGGGGGCGGGGCCTCCGGTGCGGCGCCCTGGACCGCATATTTACGTCGCCGACGAACGAAGATCGTTGAGTTGGTCGGAGATTGGCGCCACAAATATGCGACAGCGTCCAGGACACCACACCTCCGACCCCGCCCCCTCCCCCCTCGTCGGCGACCACAGCCCGGTGACACAGCCCCGGCCAGGTCCCCAGCCCGCCCGGTGGCAGGCGACGAGGCCCCGTAGCGACCCTGGGCGGGGCGCCGCGCCCCGGGTTCACGTGCGGAAGGTGCCGCCCGGTCCGGTCACGGCGACAGGGCGGCGAGCCTCTCGAAGCCGCAGGGGCCCAGGGGTCAGCCGATGGCCAGCATGATGGCCAGGAGTACCGCACCGGCCAGCGTCGGGGCGATGATCTCGAACGCCCAGCGCACCTCCGGCGCCCCCTGGGCGCCCTCGCGGTGGGCGTTGGTCTCGGCCATCTCGCGGAGATCGCCCATCGCCACGTCGGAGGGGGCCCGCCGGTCCTCGTCGGGCTTGTTCGCCGACACATGGGCGGACGTGCGGCCGAAGGGGTCCTCCGACGCCGCCCTGGCCTGGTGCCGGGCGGCCCGCTTGCGCTGTCGCAGCGAGACCGGGATCGCCCACAGCTGGTACTTCGCCCCGCCCGCCAGCACCTCGCTGGTGTATCCGGCGCGCACCCCCTCGACCGAGGCCCAGGGCAGCGTGACCGTACGGAACGGGTTGCGGACGAGCAGCCGGTCCTGCCCCGCGTGCACCGACGGGCGGACCGTGAAGGCGATCACCACCGGCACCGCGCACAGCAGCCCGGCCAGCGCCAGCCACGGCGTCCGGCCCTCGCCCCGGATCATCGCGTCGATGCCCAGCCAGCCGCTGAGCGCGAGCAGCAGCACCCCGCCCGCGATGCCGCTCGGGGAGCGGTAGATCCGGTCCGAGAAGGTCTCGGGGGCGGAGGGGGACGCGGAGGAGGATGCGGAGGATGAGGCAGTGGAGGCTGAGTCGTCGTCCGGGCTCGTCATGCGCCCGATTGTGCACCACACTCCTGGTGTGGGGGACGTCCAGGGGAGCCCGCGGGCCCGGCCTGGACTTCCCGCCCTCGGCCCCCGACGGATTCCGGGGCCGGGGGTGACATCCGACTACGCGCGTAGATATGCTCATCTGGTGACCATGCCCACCACAGTTCCCGCATACGGCGAAGAGGCCGCGGAGCGACTCGCGTCGATGGCGGACGTGACCGCCGACGACAGCGCGCTGCGCCGCTTTCTGCACGGCCTGCCGGGCGTCGACGCGGTCGGCCTCCAGGCCCGTGCCGCGACCCTCGGCACCCGCTCGATCAAGACCACGGCGAAGGCGTACGCCATCGACCTGGCGATCTCGATGATCGACCTGACGACCCTGGAGGGTGCCGACACCCCGGGCAAGGTCCGATCCCTGTGCGCCAAGGGGATCAACCCCGATCCCACCGACCGCACGGCCCCCCGCGTCGCGGCGATCTGCGTCTACGGCGACATGGTGGCCACCGCCAAGGAGGCCCTGAAGGACAGCGGCATTCATGTGGCGGCCGTCGCGACCGCCTTCCCCTCCGGGCGCGCCGCGCTGTCGGTCAAGCTGGCCGACACCCGGGAGGCGGTGGCCGCCGGGGCGGACGAAATCGACATGGTGATCGACCGCGGCGCCTTCCTCTCCGGCCGCTATCTCAAGGTCTTCGAGGAGATCCGCCAGGTGAAGGCCGCCTGCGTCCGCGAGGACGGCAGCGGCACCGCCGCCCACCTCAAGGTCATCTTCGAGACCGGTGAGCTCCAGACGTACGACAACGTCCGCCGCGCCTCCTGGCTGGCGATGCTCGCGGGCGCGGACTTCATCAAGACCTCCACCGGCAAGGTGGCCGTCAACGCGACCCCGCCCGTCACCCTCGTCCTGCTGGAGGCGGTCCGCGACTTCCGCGCCGCGGTGGGCGTGCAGGTGGGCGTGAAGCCCGCGGGCGGCATCCGCACCTCCAAGGACGCGATCAAGTACCTGGTGATGGTCAACGAGACGCTGGGCGAGGAGTGGCTCTCCCCGGAGTGGTTCCGTTTCGGCGCCTCCAGTCTGCTCAACGATCTGCTGATGCAGCGCCAGAAGCTGAGCACCGGCCGGTACTCCGGTCCCGACTACGTGACGGTGGACTGATACGCCATGCCAGTTTTCGAGTACGCACCCGCGCCGGAGTCCCGCGCGGTCGTCGATATCGCCCCGTCCTACGGCCTGTTCATCGACGGGGAGTTCACCGAGGCGGGCGACGGCAAGGTCTTCAAGACCCTCTCCCCCTCCTCCGAGGAGGTCCTCTCCGAGGTCGCCCAGGCCGGCGCCGAGGACGTGGACCGCGCGGTCAAGGCCGCCCGTAAGGCGTTCGGGACCTGGTCCGCGCTGCCCGGCGCCGAGCGCGCCAAGTACCTCTTCCGCATCGCGCGCATCATCCAGGAGCGCTCCCGCGAACTGGCCGTCCTGGAGTCGCTGGACAACGGCAAGCCGATCCGCGAGTCGCGCGACGCCGATCTGCCCCTGGTCGCGGCCCACTTCTTCTACTACGCGGGCTGGGCCGACAAGCTGGCGTACGCGGGCTACGGACCGGATCCCGGGCCCCTGGGCGTGGCCGGCCAGATCATCCCCTGGAACTTCCCGCTCCTGATGCTGGCCTGGAAGATCGCCCCGGCGCTCGCCACCGGCAATACGGTCGTCCTCAAGCCTGCCGAGACCACCCCCTTGAGCGCCCTCTTCTTCGCGGACATCTGCCGCCAGGCGGGCCTGCCCAAGGGCGTCGTCAACATCGTCACCGGTGACGGCTCGACCGGCGCGGAGCTGGTCGCCCACCCCGGGATCGACAAGGTGGCCTTCACCGGCTCCACCGAGGTCGGCAAGGCCATCGCCCGTACGGTGGCCGGTACGAAGAAGAGGATCACCCTCGAACTCGGGGGCAAGGCCGCGAACATCGTCTTCGACGACGCCCCCATCGACCAGGCGGTCGAGGGCATCGTCGGCGGCATCTTCTTCAACCAGGGCCATGTCTGCTGCGCGGGCTCCCGCCTGCTGGTCCAGGAGTCCGTTCAGGACGAGCTGCTCGACGCGCTCAAGCGCCGGATGAGCACCCTGCGCCTGGGCGATCCGCTGGACAAGAACACCGACATCGGCGCGATCAACTCCGCCGAGCAGCTGGCCCGGATCCGCACGCTGGCCGACGCGGGCGAGGCCGAGGGGGCCGAGCGCTGGGCCCCGGAGTGCGAACTGCCCAGCTCCGGCTACTGGTTCGCGCCCACCCTGTTCACCGGTGTCACCCAGGCCCACCGGATCGCCCGCGAGGAGATCTTCGGCCCGGTACTCTCGGTGCTCACCTTCCGCACTCCCGAGGAGGCCGTGGCCAAGGCCAACAACACGCCGTACGGGCTGTCGGCGGGCATCTGGACGGAGAAGGGCTCGCGCATCCTGTGGATGGCGAACAAGCTCCGGGCGGGTGTGGTGTGGTCCAACACCTTCAACAAGTTCGACCCGGCCTCCCCCTTCGGCGGCTACAAGGAGTCGGGATACGGCCGCGAGGGCGGCCGCCATGGCCTGGAGGCATACCTCGATGTCTGACAACCGACTCTCGGTCCTGAAGACCTACAAGCTGTTCGTGGGCGGCAAGTTCCCACGCTCGGAGAGCGGGCGGGTGTACGAGGTGACCGACGCGAAGGGCCACTGGCTGGCCAACGCCCCGCTGGCCTCCCGCAAGGACGCCCGGGACGCGGTCGTCGCCGCGCGCAAGGCGTTCGGCGGCTGGTCGGGGGCCACCGCCTACAACCGGGGCCAGATCCTCTACCGCGTCGCCGAGATGCTGGAGGGCCGCCGCGGCCAGTTCATCCACGAGGTCGCCGACGCCGAGGGGCTGTCGAAGTCCAAGGCCACCGCGCAGGTGGACGCGGCGATCGACCGCTGGGTCTGGTACGCGGGCTGGTCCGACAAGACGGCCCAGATCGCCGGGTCCGCCAACCCCGTCGCGGGGCCGTACTTCAACCTCTCCTCCCCCGAGCCGACCGGTGTGGTCGCGCTGCTCGCGCCCCAGGAGTCGTCCTTCCTCGGCCTGGTCTCGGTGATCGCCCCCGCGATCGTCACGGGCAACACGGCCGTGGTCGTGGCCGCCGAGCGCGCCCCGCTGCCCGCCCTCTCGCTCGCCGAGGTGCTGGCCACCTCCGACCTCCCCGGCGGCGTGGTCAACATCCTCTCCGGCCGCACCGCCGAGATCGCCGCCCCGCTCGCCGCCCACCAGGACGTCAACGCGATCGACCTCGCCGGCGCGGAGCCGGAGCTCGCGGTCGAGCTGGAGAAGGCGGCCGCGGAGAACCTCAAGCGCGTCCTCCGTCCACAGGCTGTGGATTGGGCGGCCGACCCCGGCACCGGCCGGCTCCTGGCCTTCCTGGAGACCAAGACCGTCTGGCATCCAATGGGCGTCTAGACCCGCCTCCGCGCTTCCGCGCGCACCTCCATACCCCCGCCCCCGCGGCGTCCCGCATCCCGGACATCGCGGGGGCCTTTTTCGTCGCACATATTGTCAACAATTTCATCGACAGTTAGGTTGCGAGGAACCGCACGCCGAGAAGGAACAGCGAATGATCATCGATTGCCATGGCCACTACACCACCGCGCCACCGGCGCTGGAGGCATGGCGTACCCAGCAGATCAACGGACTCACCGACCCCACCCGCACCCCCTCCCGCGCTGATCTCCGCATCGGCGACGACGAGCTGCGCCGGAGCATCGAGCCGAACCAGCTCCGGCTGATGGACGAGCGCGGCATCGACATGACGGTCTTCTCCCCCCGGGCGTCCTTCATGGCCCACCACATCGGCGATCTCCACACCTCCGCCGAGTGGGCGGCCCTCTGCAACGAGCTCTGCTTCCGCGTCAGCGAGCTGTACCCGGAGCGGTTCGCCCCCGCCGCGATGCTTCCGCAGTCACCGGGCGTCGATCCGGCCACCTGTGTGCCCGAGCTCATCCGCTGTGCGGAGGAGTACGGGGCCGTGGCGGTCAACCTCAACCCCGATCCCTCGGGCGGCCACTGGACGGCCCCGCCGCTCACCGACCGCTCGTGGTACCCGATCTACGAAAAGCTGGTGGAGTACGACCTCCCGGCGATGGTGCACGTGAGCACCAGCGTCAACCCCGCCTTCCACACCACCGGGGCGCACTACCTAAACGCCGATACGACGGTGTTCATGCAGCTGGTGCAGGGCGATCTGTTCGCCGACTTCCCCACCCTGCGCCTGGTCATCCCGCATGGCGGCGGTGCCGTTCCGTATCACTGGGGCCGGTTCCGCGGACTGGCGATGGCCCTCGGCAAGCCGCCCCTGGAGGAGCATGTCCTGGACAATGTCTTCTTCGACACCTGCGTCTACCACCAGCCCGGTATCGACCTGCTCCTCGATGTCGTCCCGGCCCGGAATATCCTCTTCGCCTCGGAGATGATCGGCGCCGTCCGCGATGTCGACCCCCGGACCGGCCGCCACTTCGACGACACCCGGCGCTACGCCGAGGCCGCCGGGCTCTCCGAAGACGATCTGACCGGCATCTACGAACGCAACACCCGCGCCGTCTACCCCCGCCTGGACGCCCTGCTGACCGGGCAGGGTCGCTGATGAGACCGGCTGGTCCACTGATGACGACGGCAGGCCGAGTGATGGCCAGCCCCTCGATGACCGCAGGCCCGGTGATGGCCGGTCCCCCGACGACGACCGCGGGGCCGCTCGCCCGCCCAGAGGAGCCCTCATGAGCACGCTCTCCCCCAAGACCCCGGGCTGGCTGGACTGGCACCCCGACCCGTCCGAGCCCGCCTTCGCCCTGCCGCCGGGCACCGTCGACACCCACTGCCACGTCTTCGGACCGCAAGCGGAGTTCCCTTTCGCGCCCGAGCGCAAGTACACGCCCTGCGACGGCGGCAAGGACGAGCTCTTCGCCCTCCGCGACCACCTCGGGGTCGCCCGCAATGTGATCGTCCAGGCGACCTGCCACGGCGCGGACAACAGCGCCATGGTCGACGCCGTCCAGGCGTCCGGCGGCCGGGCGCGCGGTATCGCGACCGTACGCCCGGACATCACCGACGCGGAGCTGCGCCGGCTGGACGCGGCGGGGGTGCGCGGGGTGCGCTTCACCTTTCTCCGGCGGCTGGCCGACGCCGCGCCCCAGCACGATCTGGCCGCCATCGCGAAGCGGATCGCCCCGCTCGGCTGGCATGTCGTCCTCTACTTCGAAAGCGCCGACCTGCCCGAGCTGGAACGTTTCTTCAGCTCCCTGCCCACCCCTCTCGTCGTGGACCACATGGGCCGGCCGGATGTGGCCCAACCGGCCGACGGACCGCATTTCACCCGCTTCCTGCGGTTCGCCGAGCGCCATGAGGTGTGGGTCAAGGTCACCTGCCCCGAGCGCCTCAGCGTCACCGGACCCCCGGCCCTGAACGCCGAGCGGCATCCGTACACCGATGTGGTGCCCTTCGCCCGCCGCGCTATCGAGGAGTTCCCCGACCGGGTGCTGTGGGGCACGGACTGGCCGCATCCCAACCTCACCGGCCATATGCCCGACGACGGGCTGCTGGTCGACTACGTGCCCCAGGTGGCGGTCACCGCCGAGCAGCGGCGGAAGCTGCTGGTCGACAACCCCATGAGGCTCTACTGGCCCGACGAAGGCGCCTGATCCCGGTCCGCCCCGACACCCCCCGCACCGTCCCCTCCCCGCCTCTTCGACAAGGGCCGCCCATGCAGCACTCCAACGCGGTGAACCGGCTGAACAGACTCCCCATCTCCCGGTTTCACAAGATCACCTTGCTGGCCGTCTCCTTCGCCTACTTCTTCGAGTTCGCGGACATCAACACCTTCGCCACCACCGCTCCCCAGCTCATCGACCTGTGGGGAATCACGGTCGACCAGATCGCCTACGTCACCTCGCTGTCGTTCGTCGGCATGTTCATCGGCTCGGTGGTCGCGAGCACCCTCGCCGACCGCTGGGGCCGCAAGAAGGCGCTGCTCCACACCACGCTGTGTTTCGGGGTCTTCTCCCTGGCCTCGGCCTTCTCCTGGGACATCGTCTCGCTGGGCGTCTTCCGGGTGCTGACCTCGGCGGGGCTGTCCGCGATGACCGTCGTGGCCGTCATCTACGTCAACGAGATGTATCCGGCCGCCGTACGCGGCAAGTACCAGGCGTACGCGATCGTCATCGGCATCTGCGGCACCCCCGCCACCAACCTCATCGCCAGCGGTGTCGTACCGCTCAGCGACTGGTCCTGGCGGCTGGTCTATCTGTGGGGCGCCCTCGGCATCCTCTTCATCCTCTTCACCCGGCACCTCAAGGAGTCCCCCCGCTGGCACGAGAGCCGGGGCGAGTACGCCGCGGCGGACGCGGTCCTCACCGAGATCGAGACCCGGGTCGCCGCGGAGCAGGGCCCGCTGCCCGAGCCCGCGCCGCCGGTCGACGAGACCCGGCCCGCCAAGGCGTCGCCCCGCCTGCTGCTGCGGAAGAAGTACCTCGGGCCGACCCTGCTGCTCACCGTCCTGTGGGTGACCCAGACCATCGGCTTCTTCGGCTACTCGAGCTGGGCGCCGACGCTGCTGGCCAAGGAGGGCTTCAGCGTCGAGAAGTCGGTCTTCTATGTGGCGCTCACCACGGTGGGCGCTCCGCTCGGCTCGTTCCTGGCCGCCCTGGTCACCGACCGGTACGAGCGCAAATGGTGTCTGGTGGTCTTCGGCGCGGTGATCGCGCTGTGCGGTCTGCTGTACGGGCTGACCTTCAACCCGGTCCTGATCGTGGTCTTCGGCTTCCTGGTGAACCTCTTCGAACGCGGCTACACGGCCCTGGGGTACGCCTACTCCCCCGAGCTGTTCGACACCCGCGGCCGCTCGCTGGGGACCGGCGTCTCCTACGGCCTCGGCCGTCTCTCGAACGCCGCGGGGCCGCTGATCATCGCCGCCCTCTACCACGGCACCGGCTATCAGAGCGTCTTCTTCTTCATCGCCGGTACCTGGCTCGTGGGCGCCCTCATCCTGGCGCTCTTCGGCCCCCGGACCCGCCCGGCCCGGACGGCACCGGCGGAACGGCCGCACGCGACCGTCTGACGGCGGGGGCCTGTCCGGCGGCGGTGGCGCGTCCGGCGGCGGGGTGCGCGGGCGGTCACCCGGGCCGTTACATCGCCGGTTACGCGGGGGTCACGTGGGCGAAAGGATGCGTCACACTGGTGTTCCGTGACCAGCCAACCGCCTTCCGCCCGTGTCGTCCTGCTCTCCGGCCCCTCGGGTTCGGGCAAGTCCTCCCTCGCGGCCCGCGCCGGGCTGCCCGTGCTCAACCTCGACGACTTCTACAAGGAGGGCGGCGACCCGACGCTCCCACAGCTCGCCGACGGCGGGGGCGCCGACTGGGACTCGCCGCTCTCCTGGGACGCGGACGCGGCGGTCGCGGCGGTCGAGGCGCTGTGCCGTACCTCACGGACGACCGTGCCGCTCTACGACATCGCCACCAGCGCCCGCGTCGGCGAGGAGGCGCTGGGCATCGGCCCGGCGCCGCTGTTCATCGCCGAGGGGATCTTCGCCGCCGACATCATCGGGCGGTGTGCCGATCTCGGGGTGCTCGCGGACGCGCTCTGTCTGCGCGGCCGCCCGTCCACCACCTTCCGGCGCAGGCTGCTGCGCGATCTGCGGGAGGGCCGCAAGCCCGCGCTCTATCTGCTGCGGCGCGGCTGGCGGCTGATGCGCACCGAGCGCGGGATCGTGGCCCGGCAGACGGCGCTGGGCGCGTACGCGTGCGGCAAGGGCGTGGCGCTGGGCCGGATAGCGGCCGCGGCGGCGGGCGGGCCGGTCCCCGCCCCCGGCCAGAAGGCGTCCGTATAACGAGAGCCCACGGTTCAGGGCCCGCATATGGCAAAAAGGTGCGAGGCCGGACATCCCCCCTCGGCTGTCCGGCCTCGCACCTGTTTCCCCCGTGTCCCCCGTGCTTCCCCCGATTTCCCCCGATTTCCCCCCGCCTTCGGTCGTCCCGCCGCCGTCAGGCGACCAGCTCGCCGAAGGACTCTTCCTCGTCACGGCCGAAGCTGAGGATCTCGTCCTCGCGCAGCCGGCGCAGCGAGCGCCAGATGCTGCTCTTGACCGTTCCGACGCTGATGTTCAGAATGTCCGCGATTTCCGGATCCGTCCGGCCCTCGTAGTAGCGCAGCACCAGCATCGTGCGCTGGAGCTCGGGCAGCCGGGCCAGGGCCTGCCACAGCACGGCGCGCAGCTCGGTGCCGCGCATCGCGTCGTGGTCGCCCACCGTCTCCGGCAGCTCCTCCGTCGGGTACTCGTTCAGCTTGCGCCGACGCCAGGCGCTGATGTGCAGATTGGTCATGGTGCGGCGCAGATAGCCGCCGACCGCCGCCTTGTCGCTGATCCGGTCCCAGGCCCGGTAGGTCGAGAACAGCGCGCTCTGGAGCAGGTCCTCGGCCTCGAAGCGGTCACCGGTCAGGTGGTAGGCGGTTGCGTACAGGGAGGCGCGGCGCTCCTGGACGTAGGCGGTGAACTCCGCCTCCGACGTGGTACGCCGCTCCCCCTCTGCCTCCCCGTACGAGCCTCCCCCATGGCCCCCCGGTCCCCCGTCGTCCCCCCCGAGGCCGGTGCCGGCCTCTTTGTCCCCCGTGATCGCGTCAATGGCCACCATGTAAGGAGGCCGCTGACGCCCGGCGCCGCGAGCGCACCCCCGCCCGCTCACGGCACCGGACTTCTCATTGCCCCGCCCGGCGTCGTGGAGGCGCGTGCGAACTGCGCTGGTGTTGGTGAAGTGCAGTGTGCTCATCTCGCGCCCCCCGTCGATGGAGCCTGGTCGGTCTGGCTTCTGGTGCCCCGGCCGGTGGTGTTCCGCCCGGTGCACAGAAGACTTTGCCGGGCCAGTTTCATGGGGGTGTCTGCCGACTGTCACAGGCTCGTCACAGGCGATCGAGCCGATAAACCCCTGACGGTCGAACTACAGGCCCCTTGTAGGCCAGAATGACCAACGTGCCTTTCCTGTTGCTGATCGAGGACGACGACGCCATCCGCACGGCCCTCGAACTCTCTCTGTCCCGCCAGGGCCACCGTGTGGCGACCGCGGCGACGGGCGAGGACGGCCTGAAACTGCTGCGTGAGCAGCGGCCGGATCTGATCGTGCTCGATGTGATGCTGCCCGGGATCGACGGCTTCGAGGTGTGCCGCCGGATCCGCCGAACCGACCAGTTGCCGATCATTCTGCTCACCGCGCGCAGCGATGACATCGACGTGGTGGTCGGCCTGGAGTCCGGCGCCGACGACTATGTGGTCAAACCCGTCCAGGGCCGGGTGCTGGACGCGCGGATCCGTGCGGTGCTGCGGCGTGGCGAGCGGGAGGCCAATGACTCCGCGGCCTTCGGCAACCTGCTGATCGACCGCGCGGCCATGACGGTCACCAAGAACGGTGAGGACCTCCAGCTCACCCCCACCGAGCTGCGGCTGCTGCTGGAGCTCAGCCGCCGGCCGGGGCAGGCGCTGTCCCGGCAGCAGCTGCTGCGGCTGGTGTGGGAGCACGACTACCTCGGGGACTCGCGGCTGGTGGACGCATGCGTACAGCGGCTGCGCGCGAAGGTGGAGGACGTACCGTCGTCGCCGACGCTGATCCGTACGGTGCGTGGGGTCGGCTACCGGCTGGACGCGCCCCAGTGAGCGACGGGCGCATCGGCGCAGTGGCAGGTACGCACGGGGGCGGGGAAGTACGGAATTGAGCGCAGTGAGCGACGAGCCCGGCCGGGTCCGGGGCTGGGCCGCGGGGCTTTTGCGGTGGTTCAGCCTCAGGCTGCGGCTGATGCTGGTCTTCGGTCTGGTGGCCCTGACCGCCGCCGTGTCCGCGTCGGCCATCGCGTACTGGCTGAACCGTGACGCGGTGCTGACCCGTACCCAGGACGCGGCGCTGGACGAGTTCCGCAAATCGCTGAAGGACGACACCGACCCGCTGCCCTCCCTCCCCACCTGTTCCGAATTGCGGGACGTCGCGGTACGTATGGCGGACAACACCCAGAAGTACGAGGTGCTGCTGATCACCCGGACCCGGGACGGCGAAAGCTGCCCGGCCGCCTCGGACAAGAAGCTGTTCACGCTCGACGCGGTGCCCGCCGCGCTGCGGCGCGCGGTGGATCAGAAGCGCCCGGTGAGCAAGGGGAACAGCGCCCCGTACCACCTCTACTGGCAGCGGATCACGCTGCACGGCACCCCGTATCTGGTCGGCGGGGCCAAGGTGAACGGCGGCGGGCCGACCGGCTACATGCTCAAGTCCCTGGACACCGAGCGCCAGGATCTGAACTCCCTGGCCTGGTCGCTGGGGATCGCCACCGGGCTCGCGCTGATCGGCGCCGCGCTGCTGGCGCAGGCCGCCGCGGCCACGGTGCTGCGGCCCGTACAGCGGCTCGGGGAGGCGGCGCACCGGCTGGGCGAGGGGCATCTGGACACCCGGCTCCAGGTCTCGGGCTCCGATGAGCTGGCCAATCTCTCGCACACCTTCAACCGGGCCGCGGAGCGGTTGCAGAAGCGGGTGGCGGAGCTGTCCGCGCGGGAGGCGTCCAGCCGGCGCTTCGTCGCGGACATGTCGCATGAGCTGCGGACCCCGCTCACCGCGATCACAGCCGTCACGGAGGTGCTGGAGGAGGAGGCCGACTCGCTCGACCCCATGATCGCTCCGGCGGTGCAGCTGGTGGTGAGCGAGACCCGGCGGCTGAACGACCTGGTGGAGAACCTGATGGAGGTGACCCGCTTCGACGCGGGCACGGCCCGGCTGGTGCTGGACGACGTCGATGTCGCCGACCAGGTGACGGCCTGCATCGACGCCCGTGCCTGGCTGGACGCGGTGGAGCTGGACGCGGCGCGCTCCATCGTGGCCCGGCTGGATCCCCGGCGGCTGGATGTGATCCTGGCGAATCTGATCGGGAACGCGCTCAAGCACGGCGGCTCGCCGGTGCGGGTCTCGGTGCGCACCGAGGGCGATGAGCTGCTGATCAGGGTCCGGGACCACGGTCCGGGCATCCCCGAGGATGTGCTGCCGCATGTCTTCGACCGCTTCTACAAGGCGAGCGCGTCCCGCCCGCGCTCGGAGGGCAGCGGGCTCGGGCTGTCGATCGCGATGGAGAACGCGCATATCCACGGCGGCGACATCGGCGCCGCGAACTCCCCGGAGGGCGGGGCCGTCTTCACGCTGCGGCTGCCGATGGACGCCTCCCGGATCGCCTCCGACGAGGCGGCGGACGACCCCGACCGCGATCGCGACGGCGCCTTCGCGGGCGACGGTGACGACGACGGCGGGGGCGGGGACAACGGCCCGGCGAAGGGTCCGGGCCGGAACGAGGGGGGCAGGCCATGAGCGCACGCTGGAAGCGGTCGGCCGCTCTCCTGCTGACCGGTGCGGTCGCCCTGCTGGCGGCCGGCTGCGGGATACGGGGCACCTCGGTGCCGGTGGACGCCGGGGCCGCGCCCTCGCGGGCGTCCTGCCGGGCGCCCGCCTCGGAGCAGACGGCCGAGGGGATCGGCCGGACCTCCGTACGGATCTATCTGCTGTGCTCCTCGCGGATCCTCTCGGTGAGCCGGGCCACCCGGCTGGGCGACGAGAAGACCGCCCCGGAGCCGGTGCGGGTCGCCCAGGCGCTGCTGGAGCAGCTGCGGCTGCCGCCGACGGCGGCCGAGGCGGCGGCCGGGTTCTCCACGGCGGTGGAGGACTGGGTGGAGATCACCGGTCCGGCCAAGGACGACCCGGACAACGCGCTGCGGCTGAACCGGCCGCCCGAGGAGATCCAGTCCCTGGCGCTCGCGCAGATCATCTGCACCTTCGCGGACACCGCGGTGGCCGGCGACGACGGCAAGGTGGTGCTCGGCGGCCCGGACAGCCAGCGGGATCCGCTCAAGGCGTACCAGTGCACCGAGGAGATGCGCCGCAATCCCGTGATCGCGGTCAACTCCGGGGTGCTGGTGTCCTGATTCATCACCTGCCGACACCGCCCCGTCCCAGGTCGGCGACTGGTCAGTAACAAGGTGCTGACCAGCAGGGGACGGGCGGAACCGCGACCCCCGCGTGCGGCGTCCTGAATTTCGTGCAGGGTCCTTTCGGCCGCAGGGCCGCCTTTCGCTACCGCGCCGCGGGTTTTCTCCTCCTCGTCGCACACCTTTCGTTCGTCTGCTGGCTGACCCTGCGCCCGGTGAACGTCCCCTGGGTGTCCCCCGCGACCCTCGAACCGCTCGCCACCATCCGCGCCGATCTGGCGCTCAGCCCCTGGTCCGCCGCCCGTTCCATCGGCGGCGGGCTGCTGCTGCTCGCGCCGCTGGGGGTGCTCCTGCCGCTGGCCGCGGGCCGGGTGGAGGTGTATCCGCTGGCCTCGCTGGTCCGTACGGCCTTCACCGGGGCGATGGTGGCGCTGGGGGTGGCGCTGCTGCGCAGCGAGGTGACCGGGCAGATCATGAACATGGACTCGGTGCTGCTGAACACCGCCGGGGTCGTTCTGGCGCATCTGCTGGTGGTGCCCGCCGTCCGGGCCTGCCTCCGCCGCCGGGCCTACCGGCGCCGGACGGCCCCCCTCCCCCGGGACGACGGCGCCCAGGCCCCGACCCCGACGATTCCCAGGGTCGGGATCGCACCGTGGAGCGACGTCTCCTCCGGCACCCGCACATAGCGTTGAGGACATCGGGAACCAGCTCTTCCCGAGCCCGTCCGACGAGGAGGAGTCCCCATCATGTCCGCACCGCTGGTCCGCCCCCGCCACGACAAGAAGATCGCCGGTGTCTGCGCGGGTCTCGCCCGGCGCTTCGGGACCACCCCGACCACGATGCGGGTGCTCTTCGTGGTCTCGTGTCTGCTGCCGGGGCCGCAGTTCCTGCTCTATCTCGCGCTGTGGTTCCTGCTGCCGGCGGAGGACAGCTATCGCGAGGCGTGGTGACCCGGGATCTCCGCGCCTCGATCCCGATACAGGGAACGGCCGGGCCGCACATCCTCAACGGGATATGCGGCCCGGCCGTGTGCCCGGTGGGGGTTCAGCCCAGCTTGATGAGGTTGCCGGTGGGCAGACCACTTAGCGGGAGCTGGCCCAGCATGCCCTGGCCGGGCTTGGCCTGGGGAACGGCGGGCTTGGCCGCGGACTGCCCCGGGGCGCCGACACTGCCCGCGCCGGGGGCCGGTGCCGCGGACGCGGCGCCGCCTGCGGCGACAACGGCGGCGGCACCGAGGGCAATGGCACCGAGAGTCTTGAGGGTTCCCTGCTTCATCAGAAATCTGTCCTTGAGACGGGGGCTTGACCGATACGGAAACGTAGCCATGGATTTCGGCTGCCCGCAAACACCGGAAACGGCCCCTGATTCCCCGCCCGTGCCGTGTGACCAGTTCGCTCGTTCAGTCGCCCGCGGCAGCGGAACCCCTGGTCACGGCGGATGCGGAGGCCACATCGCGGAACAGCCATTCGGACTTCAGCTCGGCGTATCCGGGCTTGATCACGTCATTGATCATCGCCAGACGTTCGTCAAAAGGAATGAAGGCCGATTTCATTGCATTGACCGTGAACCATTGCATGTCGTCAAGCGTGTAATGGAACGTTGATACAAGATGCTGGAATTCCCCGCTCATGCTCGTCCCGCTCATGAGACGATTATCCGTATTCACGGTGGCACGGAAATGCAAGCGGCGGAGCAGCCCGATGGGGTGCTCGGCGTAGGAACTGGCCGCGCCGGTCTGGAGGTTGGAGGTCGGGCACAGCTCCAGCGGGATGCGCTTGTCACGGACGTACGAGGCGAGGCGGCCGAGGTTGAGCGAGCCGTCGTCCGCGACCTCGATGTCGTCGATGATGCGGACGCCGTGCCCCAGCCGGTCCGCGCCGCACCACTGGAGCGCCTGCCAGATGGACGGCAGCCCGAACGCCTCGCCCGCGTGGATCGTGAAGTGGTTGTTCTCCCGCTTCAGATACTCGAAGGCGTCCAGGTGCCGGGTGGGCGGGAAACCGGCCTCGGCGCCCGCGATGTCGAAGCCGACCACGCCCAGATCGCGGTAGCGGTTGGCGAGTTCGGCGATCTCCAGGGCGCGGGCCGCGTGGCGCATCGCGGTCAGCAGCGCGCCGACGCGGATGCGGTGGCCGTTCTCAAAGGCCCGTCGCTCACCCTCGCGGAAGCCCTCGTTGACCGCCTCGACGACCTGTTCGAGGGTCAGCCCGCCCTCGAGGTGCTGTTCGGGGGCGTAGCGGATCTCGGCATAGACCACGCCGTCCTCGGCGAGGTCCTCGGCGCATTCGGCGGCGACCCTGACGAGCGCGTCGCGGGTCTGCATCACACCGACGGTGTGCGAGAAGGTCTCCAGATAGCGCTCCAGCGATCCGGAGTCCGCCGCCTCGCGGAACCAGACGCCCAGCTTGTCGGGCTCGGTCTCCGGCAGCGCGTCGTACCCCGTCTCCCTGGCGAGGTCGACGATCGTGCCGGGGCGCAGCCCGCCGTCGAGGTGGTCGTGCAGCAGCACCTTGGGGGCTCGGCGGATCTGTTCGGGGGTGGGCTCATGGCTGTGCTCGCTCGTCATGCGGGCACCATAGCCCCTACGCGCGTAGAACGTGAGGGATAGATACGCAACAGTGACCCGCACGGGTAGTGGAGTACACCAGTCCTTCTGCGATCGTGTCGCCATGGCTCAGCAAGCGTTGCCCGAGCGGGGCGCACGGCTGGGGCGGCCGATGGGCGCGGCCGCCGCACGAAGGACCGTACACGGTGTGGTGCTGCTGCTCCCCGAGGGGGAGCCCAACGGGACGAGACGGCCGTCCAGACTCTCGGTGGCCGCCACCTTGCCGTTGGCCCGGCGGCTGGTCCGGGCGGGCCGGGAGGAGGGGCTGGCCGCCCATGTCGTCCACTACCGGCGCCGGGGCTGGAACGGGGTCGCCGCCGATGCCGCGTCGGACGCCGCATGGGCCGTGGAGGAGGTGGTACGGCGCTACGGCGACGTACCGATCTGCCTGATCGGCCATGGCATGGGCGGGCGGGCCGCCCTCCGCGCCGCCGGCCACGCGGCCGTCACCTCGGTCGTGGCGCTGGCCCCCTGGCTTCCGGCCCCGGACGAGCTGCTCGAACCCGAACCGGTGAAACAGCTGGTGGGACGGCAGGTGCTGATCGCCCACGGCACCAACGACGAGCGGACCGACCCCGAGCTGTCCTACCGGCTGGCCGAGCGGGCGAAGAAGGCCAACCGGGATGTGTGCCGCTTCGAGGTGCACACCGATGGGCACGGGCTGCACCAGCACCGCTCCGAAGTGCAGGCGCTGGCCGTGGACTTCCTCCTCGGCACCCTCTTCCACTCCGGCTTCTCCCGCCCGGTCGCCGACGCGCTGGCGGCTCCGCCGCCGTTGGGGCTGCGGATGCCGCTGGCGTCGGGGTTCGGGGCGAATCTCGGGCACTGAGCGCTTGGTTGTGCGCGGGCGCCCAGGCCCCCGTCCGTGCGGCTCCTGCGCCGCACGGACGGGGGCCGGGCGCGGCGGGGGCCCTGTTTCGCCGCCGAGTGCGGCGCCGTCTCGCGCCTTCGGCGCACTTGAGCAACGGGGCAGGAGGTGGGGCGCGGCGGGGGCCGTGTTCGTCGTCGGGTGCGGCGCCGTCTCGCGCCTTCGGCGCATTTGAGCAGCGGGGCAGGGGGTGGGGGGCGCGCGCTCGTCGCCGAGCGCCGAGCCGGTGGGGGCAGCGCCGGGGCGGCTACGGTCCTCGATGGCCAGGTTTCCGCCGGACTGCGGGCGGCTGAGCGCTCCGGGTCGCGCCCGCGCGGCGGAGCCGCACATCGGCACAGCCCCGCGCCCTTTCGGGGCGCCACCGAACCGTAGCCGACTCCGCCGGTCCGCTGAGGAGCTGCTCCCGGACGGCCCTCCGGGTACCCATCCAAAAAACGCTTGATCTGGCGCAACTAATTTATCAAGCGATTTCCGGGGGTACCCCCGGCTGTCCGGCGTCGGCCTCGGCCCCCGGGGCACCGACGCCGCCACCGGCGCTCGCCCCCACCGGCCCGGCGCCCGGCGACGCGGGCCCGGCCCGGCACCCCCTGCCCCGCTGCTCAAATGCGCCGAAGGCGCGAGACGAAAGCCGCACCCGACCGAGCACGCCCGCACACGCCCCACGAACCGGCCCCCCACGGACCGGGCCCCCAAACCGGGCCCTCACGCACCGGGCCGCCAAACCGGGCCCCACGGGCCCCCACGCACCGGGTCCGGACGAACCAGGTCCGGACAGGCGAAGGGGCCGTCCGCCGGACAGTGGCGGGCGGCCCCTTCGGGCTTCAGGGGTTCAGGGCTTCAGGGGAGGCCGGGGCTAGGACGGCACACCGCACAGCTCGCGCCGTGCGACCTCCGCCCGCCGCTCGGCCCTCGCCTGCCGCGTCGCGTACAGCGTGATCCCCGCCGCGCCGACGACGGCCACCAGGCCCATGGCGACCGTGCCGCCCCACCCGGCCGCGTGGAAGGCGAGCGCGCCCAGCGCACCGCCCACGCTGCTGCCGATGTAGTACGACGCCTGGTAGAGCGCCGCGGCCTGGGCGCGCCCGGTCTTGGCCGTACGGCTCACCGCCGAGGACGCCGCCGCGTGGCCCGCGAAGAAGCCCGCGGTGATCAGCACCAGACCGGCCAGCACCGCCGGAATGGAGTTCAGCAGGGACAGCAGCAGCCCGGCCGCGGTCGTGGACACCGCCGCGTACAGCGCGCCGCGCCGGCCGAGCCGGCCGACCAGCTTGCCGGTCGCCGCCGAGGAGAACGTGCCGACCAGGTAGATCAGGAAGATCGAGCCGATCAGGCTCTGCGAGAGACCGAAGGGCTGGGCCACCAGGCGGTAGCCGATGACCGTGTAGACCCCGCCGAAGACCGTCATGAACAGCGCGCCGATCGCGTACAGCCGGCACAGCAGCGGATCGGAGAGGTGCCCGGCGAGGGTGCGGGCCAGCGCCCGCGGGCTCACCTCGGCCGGGGTGAAGTGCCGGGGCCTGGGCAGCAGCATCCGGAAGGCCACCGCGCACACCACCGCCATCACGCCCACCGCGGCCAGCGCGACCCGCCAGCCCCCGGCGTCCGCCACCCAGCCGGTGAGGATCCGGCCGCTCATACCGCCGACGCTGTTACCGGCCACGAACAGCCCGATCGTGCCGACCAGCGCCTTCGGATGGACCTCCTCCGACAGATACGCCATCGCGGAGGCCGGGATCCCGGCCAGCGCCGCACCCTGGACCGCGCGCAGCGCGATCAGCCAGCCCAGGTCCGGTGCGAACGGCACCAGCAGGGCGAGGGCGACCGCGACCGTGAGCGAGACGGTCATCATGGCGCGCCGGCCGAACCGCTCGGACAGCGCGCTCAGCGGGATGACCGCGAGCGCCAGGCCGAAGGTGGACGCGGAGACGCTCCAACTGGCCTGGTCCGCCTGGACCCGTAGATCGTCGGAGATCGCGGGCAGCAGCGCCTGGGTCGAGTAGAGCAGGGCGAAGGTGGCGAGGCCCGCGGTGAAGAGGGCGAGCCGCATCCGGGAGTACCCGGGGCGGCCGGGCCGCATCCGCTCCGGCACGGGGGCGTTCGCGGCGTCGGACGCGGAAGGGTCGGAAGGGTTGGAGTTCGTCGACATCACATTCGTCGACATCACAGCGGAGGCGTCCACCGGGTGGTTTCCGGCGGACGCCCTGGTATCAGCAGGAGGCATGGTTCGACCGTACGTAACCTTCGTTGATGCGTCCAATGCACGGAATGGCGATAATCGATCCAGTGCCGCATGAGTAGAGGTCAGGGGCGTCCGTGTCACTCATCAGTTACGAAAACGACATTCCGGTGACAGCGGATGCCGAGGCCGGGTCCTGGGCGATGGCCCTCACTCCGCGCCTCGCCCAGTTCGCCGCCGTCGCCCGCCATGAGCATGTGACGCGCGCCGCACAGGAGTTGGGGGTGCCCCAGTCGACGCTCAGCCGGGCGATGGTCCGGCTGGAGGAGGACCTGGGGGTGGCGCTCTTCGCCCGCCGGGGCCGTACGGTGGCGCTCACCCCGGCGGGGCGGACGTTCCTGCGCTCGGTGGAGCGGGCCCTCGCCGAGGTCGACCGCGCCGCCGAGTCCGTACGGGCCGACGCCGACCCCGCGGCGGGCCGGGTCTCGTTCGGCTTTCTGCACACGCTGGGCACCGAGACCGTGCCCGGTCTGATCCGGGGCTTCCGTGCCGACCATCCGCGGGTGCGGTTCCAGCTGGTCCAGAACTACGGCGAGGCGATGATCGAGCGGATGCGCGCGGGCGGCCTCGATCTGTGTCTGACCTCCCCGGTGCCGGACGCCCCCGATCTGGTCGCCCGCCGGCTGGACGAGCAGCGGCTGCGGCTGGTGGTCCCCGACGACCACCGGCTGGCCGGACGCCGCCGGGTCCGGCTCGCCGAGGCCGCCTCGGAGCTGTTCGTCACCCTGGAACCTGGCTACGGGCTGCGGCGCATCACCGACGCGCTGTGCGCGGAGGCGGGGTTCACACCGCGGATCGCCTTCGAGGGCGAGGAGGCGGAGACGCTCCGCGGCCTGGTCGCCGCCGGCCTCGGCGTGGCCCTCCTCCCGCCCCCGGCGGTCCCCCGCCCCGGGGTGGCGGAGCTGACCGTCACCGCCCCGCGCGCCGTCCGCGAGATCGGCGTCGCCTGGCTGGACGGCCACCCCGACACGCCCCCGGTGGCGGCCTTCAAGAAGTTCCTGCTGAGCCGCCGGGGCCAGCTGCTGCCGTAACCGGCGCGCGGCCGGTGCGCCCGGCATCCGCGCGGCCGGTGGCCGGGGTGCCGGCGCGCCCGGGTCAGGCGATGCGGTCCAGAACGATCGGGGACGCGGTGAACTCCGAGTTCCCGGGGGCGTAGTCGATCGCGTTCTCCAGGGCCTCCAGGGCGTAGGTGAACGCCGACGGGGTGTCGGTGTGGAGGGTGAGGAGGGGCCGGCCGGGGGTGACCCGGTCGCCCGGTTTGGCGTGGAGCTCCACGCCCGCGCCCGCCTGGACCGGGTCCTCCTTGCGGGCGCGGCCCGCGCCCAGGCGCCAGGCGGCGAGGCCGACCGCGTAGGCGTCCAGCCGGGTGAGGACGCCGTCGGCGGTGGCCGTGACGACGTGGTGTTCACGGGCGGTGGGGAGCGGGGCGTCCGGGTCGCCGCCCTGGGCACTGATCATGCGGCGCCAGTGGTCCATCGCCGTGCCGTCGGCCAGGGCCTTGGCGGGGTCGGCGTCCGGCAGACCCGCCGCGTCCA
Organism: Streptomyces malaysiensis subsp. malaysiensis; assembly: GCF_040653035.1. Lineage (NCBI taxonomy): Bacteria > Bacillati > Actinomycetota > Actinomycetes > Kitasatosporales > Streptomycetaceae > Streptomyces > Streptomyces malaysiensis. The sequence continues at coordinate 546,540 of NZ_JBEZNG010000003.1, read as the reverse complement.
GCATCTCGCGGGCCAGGGCCAGGGTGAGCTCGACCACGTCGGCCGGGCCGCCGCCCGCCAGGACCTCCAGCGACTCGCGGACCTCGAGCGCGTTGCCCGCCGTCAGGCCGAGCGGGGTGGACATGTCGGTGAGCAGGGCGGTCGTACGGACGCCGTGGTCATTGCCGAGGCCGACCATCGTCGCGGCCAGTTCGCGCGCGGAGTCGATGTCCTTCATGAAGGCGCCGGAGCCCACCTTGACGTCCAGGACCAGGGAGCCGGTGCCCTCGGCGATCTTCTTCGACATGATCGAGGAGGCGATGAGCGGGATCGACTCGACCGTACCGGTGACATCGCGCAGCGCGTACAGCTTCTTGTCGGCCGGGGCCAGCCCCTCGCCCGCCGCGCAGATGACCGAGCCCACATCGCGCAGGACGGCCAGCATGTCGGCGTTGGACAGCTGCGCCCGCCAGCCGGGGATGGACTCCAGCTTGTCGAGAGTGCCGCCGGTGTGGCCAAGGCCCCGGCCGGAGAGCTGCGGTACGGCGGCTCCGCAGGCGGCCACGAGGGGGGCCAGCGGCAAGGTGATCTTGTCGCCGACACCGCCGGTGGAGTGCTTGTCGGCGGTCGGGCGCGGCAGGGAGGAGAAGTCCATCCGCTCACCGGAGGCGATCATCGCGGCGGTCCAGCGGGCGATCTCGGCCCGGTCCATGCCGTTGAGGAAGATCGCCATCGCGAGCGCGGACATCTGCTCGTCCGCCACCTCGCCGCGCGTATAGGCGTCGATGACCCAGTCGATCTGGGCGTCGGTCAGACGGGTGCCGTCGCGCTTGGCGCGGATGACGGAGATGGCGTCCATGGGGGTGGTACGGGGCCTTTCGTGTTCGGGAGCATCAGCCGTGTGCCGCGGGGCGGCGCAGGTCGGCGGGGCCGAAGGCGTCCGGGAGGAGTTCGGCGAGCGGGCGGATGCCCGTGGCGGTGTCCATCTGGAGCTCCGGGCCGCCGTGCTCCCACAGCAGCTGACGGCAGCGGCCACAGGGCATCAGCACGGCGCCCTCGCGGTCGCAGCAGGTGAAGGCGGTGAGGCGGCCGCCGCCCGAGGCGACGAGGGAGGAGACCAGACCGCATTCGGCGCACAGCGCGACGCCGTACGCGGCGTTCTCCACATTGCAGCCGCTGACCGTCCGGCCGTCGTCGACGAGCGCGGCGGCGCCCACCGGGAAGCCGGAGTAGGGGGCGTAGGCCCGGGACATGGCGTCCCGGGCCCGCACACGCAGCGACTCCCAGTCGGGGGCCGCGGCGGCGGAAGTGGTCATGTGCCCTGTCCCTTCCGGTAGGGCCTGTTGTTCGCCTTGGGCATCCGCAGCCGCTGTGAGGCGAGGCCCATGACCAGCAGGGTCACGATGTACGGCGTGGCGCTGACCAGGTCGTTGGGGACCGTGTCGGTCAGGGCGTACCACAGCAGCAGCGCGACGGCCGCGGCGCCGAACACCGCGCCCGCGACATAACTCTTGCGGACAATCCGCCAGGCCGCCAGCGCGGCGAGGCCGAGTGCGACCAGGAGCAGCAGGGCGTGCACGGTCGCCCCGCCGTTGCGCAGCTGGAGGGCGTCGGAGTAGCCGAACAGACCGGCGCCCATCGCGAGCCCGCCCGGCCGCCAGTTGCCGAAGAGCATGGCGGCGAGGCCGATGTAGCCGCGGCCGCCGGTCTGGCCCTCGTTGTAGATGTGCGAGCGGACCAGGGCGAGGAAGACCCCGCCGAGCCCGGCGAGGGCGCCGGAGATCACCACGGCCGCGTACTTGTAGAGGTAGACGTTGACGCCGAGGGACTCGGCCGCGGTCGGGTTCTCGCCGCAGGACCGCAGCCGCAGTCCGAACGAGGTCCGCCACAGGGCGAAGAAGCTGCCCACGACCAGCAGGACGGAGACGATGGTCAGCGCCGAGATGTCGGTGACCAGGCCGCCGAGGACGCCCGCGATGTCCGAGACCAGGAACCAGTGGTGGTTCTCCAGATCGGCCAGCCAGTCGGACAGCCCGGGGACGGTGAACGTCTGGATGGGGTCGACCTGCGGGGAGTTCTTCGGGGAGCCGCCGATGTCGGCCAGCGGCTCGAACCAGCGCTTGGCCAGATAGGTGGTGGCGCCGAGGGCGAGGATGTTCATCGCCACACCGGAGATGATGTGGTCCACCCCGAAGGTGACGGTGGCCACCGCGTGCACCAGACCGCCGACGGCGCCGCCGAGGACGCCCGCGAGCACACCCACCCAGGGGTTGGTCTGGTAGCCCGCCCAGGCACCGAAGAAGGTGCCGAGGATCATCATGCCCTCGAGGCCGATGTTGACCACACCGGCCCGCTCGGACCACAGCCCGCCCAGGCCCGCGAGGCCGATGGGCACGGCCATGGAGAGCGCGGCACCGATCTGCCCGGCGGAGGTGACGCGGTCGAAGTCCGCCTGCTGGGCGGCGTCGACGAGCGTCCGCAGCACCGACAGCGCGATCAGCGCCCCGGCGACGATCAGCAGCACCTTGCCCAGGGACATCCGGGAGGCGGGCCCGTTCCCCTTGCCCGGCGCGCTTGTGCTCTTGGTGGTGGTCACCGTGGCACTCATGCCGGCACCTCCGTCTTGTCCGTGCCCTGGGGCTTGTCGGCCCTGGCCTGGGCGGCGAGTTCCGCGCCGACCCTCTGCTGCTGGCGCTTGAGGCCGTAGCGGCGCACCAGTTCGTACGCGATGACGACACACAGGACGATCACGCCCTGCATCACACCGACGATCTCCTTGTCGTAGCCCTCGAACTCCAGGCGGTTGGCGCCGCGCTCGAGGAAGCCCCACAACACGGCGGCCAGGGCGATGCCGACCGGGTTGTTGCGGCCGAGCAGCGCGATGGCGATACCGGTGAAGCCGATGCCGGTGGGGAAGTCGGAGGTGAACTGGTGGGTGTCGTTGAGCAGGGTCGGCATGCCGATCAGGCCGGCCATCGCCCCCGAGAGCACCATGCTGGTGAGCACCATGCGCTTGACGTTGACGCCGCTGGCCTGGGCGGCGGACTCGGAGCGGCCCACCGCGCGCAGATCGAAGCCGAACCGGGTGCGGCCGAGCAGGAACCAGAAGCCGACGCCCGCGAGCGCGGCGACGACGATGAAGCCCCAGATGGGGTCGAGGTCGCCGCCCGCCGGGATGGTGAAGAAGTGGCTGGAGGACGGCAGCGGGTCGGTGGCCACGATGTTGGTCTGCTTGTCCAGGTCGGCCAGCCGCCCGTCCACCAGCAGATAGCTGATGACGATGCCGGAGAGGGAGTTCAGCATGATGGTGCTGATCACCTCGCTGACGCCCCGGTAGACCTTCAGCAGCCCGGCGATGGACGCCCACATCGCGCCCACCAACATGCCGACCAGCAGGATCAGCGGGATCTGCACCAGCCCCGGCAGCCCCAGCGCCCCGCCGACGACGGCGGCGAAGAAGGCGGCCAGCCGGTACTGGCCGTCGACGCCGATGTTGAAGAGGTTCATCCGGAAGCCGATGGCCACCGCGAGCCCCGCCAGGTAGTACGTCGTGGCCTTGTTGAGGATGTAGACCTGGCTGTCGGCCTTCATGCCGTAGTCGAACATGATGCCGAAGGCGTTGAACGGCTCCTTGCCGGTCGCCAGCAGCACCAGCGCGGTCAGCACGAACGCGGCGGCGAGCGCCAGCACCGGGGCCGCGACCGCGAGCAGCACCCGCTCCTTGTCCAGCTTCTTCATCGGTCCTCTCCCCCGGTCGCGGCCTCGGCCGCGGGCCCGGTCCCGGACGCGGTCCCGGTCGCGGCCTCGGTGCCGTCGTCCGCCGAGTCCTCCAGATGGCCGGAGGCGGCGCCGGTCATGGCCGAGCCCAGCTGCTCCGGGGTGATGGTGGCGGGGTCGGCGTCGGCGACCAGCCGGCCGCGGTACATCACCCGCAGGGTGTCGGACAGGCCGATCAGCTCGTCCAGGTCGGCCGAGATCAGCAGCACCGCGAGACCCTCACGGCGCGCGGCGCGGATCTGGTCCCAGATCTGCGCCTGGGCGCCCACGTCCACCCCGCGGGTGGGGTGCGCCGCGATCAGCAGCTTGGGGTGGTGGCTCATCTCCCGGCCGACGATCAGCTTCTGCTGGTTGCCGCCGGACAGCGAGGCCGCGGTGACCTCGATCCCGGGCGTACGGACGTCGTACTCGGCGACGATCCGCTCGGTGTCCCGCCGGGCGGCGGCCGGGTTGAGCAGCCCGCCCTTGCTGTTGGGCACCTCGGTGACATGGCCGAGGATGCGGTTCTCCCACAGCGGCGCCTCCAGCAGCAGTCCGTGCCGGTGGCGGTCCTCGGGGATGTAGCCGATGCCGTCCTCACGCCGCTTGCGGGTGGGCGCGTGGGAGATGTCGGCGCCGTCCAGGGTGATGGTGCCGGCGTCGGGGTCGCGCATGCCCATGATGGCCTCGACCAGTTCGGCCTGGCCGTTGCCCTCCACTCCGGCGATGCCGAGGACTTCGCCCTTGTGGATGGTGAAGTCGATGTCGTCGAGGACGGCCCGCTGCACCCCGTCCACATCGGTGGCGGTCAGCCGCAGCGCGCCCACGACCAGCATGTCGGTGTCGGTGACGGTGGATTCGCGGGTCTCGGGCGAGGGCAGTTCGCTGCCGACCATCAGCTCGGCCAGCTGCCGGGGGCTGGTCTCGGACGGTACGACGGAGGCCACCGTGGTGCCGCGGCGGATGACGGTGATGTCGTCGGCCACGGACAGCACCTCGCCCAGCTTGTGCGAGATGAACAGCACCGTCAGGCCCTCGGACTTGAGCTCGCGGAGGTTGTCGAAGAGCGCGTCGACCTCCTGCGGGACGAGGACCGCGGTCGGCTCGTCGAGGATGAGCGTCCGGGCGCCCCGGTAGAGGACCTTGAGGATCTCCACCCGCTGACGGTCCGCCACGCCCAGGTCCTCCACGAGGACATCGGGGCGTACGCCCAGCCCGTAGGCGTCGGAGATCTCCTTGATCCGGGCGCGTGCCCGGCCGCCGATGCCGTGCAGCTTCTCCGCGCCGAGGACCACGTTCTCCAGCACGGTGAGGTTGTCGGCGAGCATGAAGTGCTGGTGCACCATGCCCACCCCGCGGGATATGGCGTCCGCCGGGGAGTGCAGCTCCACCGTCTTGCCGTCGATCGCGATGGTGCCCTCGTCCGGGCGCTGCATCCCGTAGAGGATCTTCATCAGGGTCGACTTGCCCGCGCCGTTCTCGCCCACGAGGGCGTGCACGGTGCCGCGGCGCACGGTGATGTCGATGTCGTGGTTGGCGACGACTCCGGGGAACCGCTTGGTGATTCCGTGGAGTTCTACGGCGACGTCGGTGACGGCACCGGCGGGAGCGCCCTTGGGTGGGCTGGCGGCTTTGATGGCGCACTCCTGAGGGGCGACGGGGGGTGGGGCTGGCCGGGGGCCGGACCGGCCGGGGTATGCCACGGACCCGGCCGGGCACCCGGGGGTGCCGTGCGGGTCCGTGGCGCGGGGGTCAGTCCTTGTAGGTGTCCTGGACCTTGATCTGACCGTCGATGATCTTCTTCTTGGCCGCCTCGATCTTCGGCTTGATGTCGTTGATGAAGCCGCCGGAGTACGAGAGGGAGACGCCGCCGCGCTTGAGGTCGTAGGTCTGGACGCCGCTCTCGGGCTTCTTGTCCTTCACGACGCTCTGGATGAAGTCGTAGACCGAGCCGTCCACGGTCTTGATCATGGAGGTCAGGATGGTGTTCTTGTACTGGGCCAGGCCCTTGTCGTAGTACTGGTCGCCGTCGACGCCGATCGACCAGGTGCCCTTCTTCCCCGCGGTCGCCTCGATGGCGCCCGCGCCGGAGCCGCCGGCCGCGGAGAAGATCACGTCGACCTTGTTGGAGAGCATGCCCTCGGCGATGTCCTTGCCGCGGTCCGGCATGCCGAAGCCCTTGGGCGAGCCGACCTGCACCCACTGGACATCCAGGGACGCCTTGGGGTTGGTCTCCTTCAGGCCCTGCTGGAAGCCGCCCGCGAACTTCTTGATCAGCGCGCTGTCGGTGCCGCCGATGAAGCCGACCTTGTCGCTCTTGGTCTTCAGGCCCGCGGCCACACCGGCGAGGTAGGAGCCCTCGTGCTCGGCGGAGACCAGGCTGGCCACGTTCTTGGCGTCGACGACCGAGTCCACGATGGCGAAGTCGGTGTCCTTGTACTTCTTGGCGGCCTTGGTGAGCGAGGGGGTCCACGCGTAGCCGACGCCTATGACGGGGTTGTAGCCCGCCTCGGCGAGGCTCGCCAGCTTGTCGTAGCGGTCGGCATCGGTGTCGCCGTCCTTCGCCGTCAGTTCCTTGCCCTTGACGTCGAAGTCCTTCAGGGCCTTGTCATAGCCCTTGGCGGCGGAGTCGTTGAAGGAGTGGTCGCCGCGGCCGCCCACGTCGTAGGCCAGACCGATACCGGCGTCCTTGCTTCCCTCTTCGGAACTGCTGCCACACGCGGTGACGGAGAGTGCGAGAGCCGCGGTGGCGATGCCCGCGACAGCTATCGTGGATACCCGGCGCACGAGGGTCCCCTCTGATGTTCTCGAAGCGCCCCTTGCGGCGCTGGTTCCGCCGCATCGTAACGCGCGTAGATGCCAGATAAAGGCCCCCTCGGAAGCCGTTATCGGATCGTCGCGAACCTCTCGTGTCGGCGAGCGGTACCGGCGGTGACGAAGGGATGATCGCGCCGCGCGCCCCGGGAGGCGCGCGGCGGTACGACGGCCGGAGTCACGTATTCCGCGCCCCTCGGAGCCAGGCGTTCCGCGACCCTCGGAACTACGTATTCCGCGACCATCCGAATCATGTGTTCCGCATCCGCCGGAGCTACGCGTTCCGGTCGAGCAGGACGGCGGCCGTGAACAGCTCCACGCCCACCGCGATCGAGCCCTCGTCCACGTCGAAGTCGCCCGCGTGGAGGTCGCGCCGGGTGGTGTCGCCGACCTTGCGGACACCCAGCCGGGCCATCGCGCCGGGCACCCGCTCCAGGTACCAGGAGAAGTCCTCGCCGCCCAGGGACTGTTCGGTGTCCTCGACCGCGGATGCGCCGCGGCGGGCGATCATGGCGTCCCGCAGCAGCTCGGCGGAGCTCGCCTCGTTGACCACCGGCGGGACCCCGCGGATGTAGTTGATCTCCGACTTGGCGCGGTGCAGGGTGGCGATCTCGTCCACCGCGGCATGCACCAGGTCCGGGGCCTCCCGCCAGGCGGGCAGGTCCAGGCAGCGGACCGTGGCGGACAGCTCGGCGTGCTGCGGGATCACATTGCAGGCGTGGCCCGACTCCACCCGGCCCCAGGTGACGGCCAGACCCGAGCGGGCGTCCACCCGGCGGGCCAGCAGCGCGGGCACCTCGGTGATCACCTTGGCGGCGGCGGTCACCAGGTCGGTGGTCATATGGGGGCGCGCGGTGTGGCCGCCAGGCCCGTCCAGCGAGACCTCCAGCCGGTCGCAGGCCGAGGTGATCGGCCCGATGCGCAGCCCGATCCGGCCGACCTCGACCTTCGGATCGCAGTGCACCGCCAGGATCCGGCCGACGCCGTCCAGCACACCCGCCTCGATCGCGTCGGCCGCGCCGCCGGGCAGCACCTCCTCGGCGGGCTGGAACAGCAGCCGCACCGGACGCGCCAGCCGCCCCTCGCGGGCCAGCTGGGCCAGGACCAGACCGGCGCCGAGCACCACGGTGGTGTGCACATCGTGACCGCAGGCGTGGGCCCGGTCGGCGACGGTCGAGCGGTAGTCCACCGTCTTGGTGTCGGGGATGGGCAGTCCGTCGATGTCCGCACGCAGCGCCAGCAGGGGCGCTACGCCATCGCGCGGGCCGATGTCACAGATGAGACCGGTGCCCGAGGGCAGCACCCGCGGTTCGAGTCCCGCCTGCTCCAGCCGCGCCTTGATCGCGGCGGTGGTGCGGAACTCGCAGTTGCCCAGCTCGGGGTGCATGTGCAAGTCGCGCCGGAAGGCGATGAGTTCGGTACGCAGCTCATCGGGGAGCGTACCGGGCAGGGCCGGCGCGGTGGTGGGTGTGGCATCGGTCGCATCGAGGGACATCAATTGCTTCACCTGAAGAAGCGTAGAACGCCAGGTGGGCCCACCGAATGTCGATCAACAAAAATTCAATCTGTTCGGGTACGCAAAAGTACCCCGCCCGGTGCATGATCCCCCTAGTCAGGGGGTATAACGACCGGTTTGCCGGTCGGCCGTGGGTGACAAGCGCCACACGGCCGTACGGGCGACGGTGCCGGTCTCAGGACGCGGCGACCGGTGCCGCGGGCGGACCGGGGTTCGCGGGCGGGGCGGGGTCTCTCGGCGGGGCCGCGTCCCTGGGCGGGGGCGAACCCGCCGTCGGGCCCGAGTTCAGCCGGCGCACATCGCGGGCCGTCCCGGTGACCCCGGACAGAAAGCCCTGGGCGCGCGGGGAGGCGTTGCTGGTCAGCCAGGCGGGGTCCACATCGCAGACCGCGACCTCGACGCCGGTGCCCACGAGCGCGAGCGGCAGGGTGTGCACCACGGTCGAGGGGAAGCTCACGATCGTATGGCCGATGGGGCCGCGGCGGGCTATCAGCTCGAGCGGCAGATCGGGCCGTACGATCTCCAGCCCCACCTCATGCGCGATCCGGCTGAGCTTCTCGGTGCTCTCCCGGCGGTGGGCGAAGTAGCGGGTGGCGCCATGGGCGCGGGTCAGCGAGCCGACCGCCTCCAGATAGCGCTCCAGGTCCACCACACCCGTCTCGACCAGGGAGGTGCCCACCAGGTCGGTGCCTCCGGTGAGCCGGGGCGGGCCGAACCGGGACCGGGTCCAGGCGAAGTCGTTGGCGGTGATGGTGACCCCGGCGGGCGGCTCCACCGGCATCGAGCTGAAGACCTCGACCCGGCGCTTGTCGCCCGGGGTGAGCCGGCGGCGGGCGGTGGCGGAGACCGGTGCGAACACCAGGTCGCGCGGCCCATGGCTGCCGCGCCGGTGCCAGCGCACCAGGGGCTCCCCCTTGGCCAGCTGGGAGATGAACTCCATGGTGGCCGTGCCGTCGTCCACCACGACCAGGTCCTTGGCCCGGGTGAGGGTCAGCAGCAGCTGGACATAGCGGGAGAACGGGTCGCCTATCACGATCCGGGCGGCCCGGCGCAGCGGGCCGCGCAGCCCGCCGATGGTCTTGATCGGCGCACCGGCCCCGCCGCGCGCGTCCTCCCAGCGCACGATGACGCCCTCGTCCCGCGCCAGCTCGGCCATCCGGCGCAGCTGGCCGCGGGTCATCGGATCGTGCGGGGAGAGCACCACCACGGTCAGGTCCTGGGGCACCGTGGCCTCCGGGCCCCCGGCGCGCCGGGCGCGCTGAACATCGGAGTACGCCCACTCCAGCACGTTCAGCAGCTGGACCGGGCTCTCCACGAAGGCGAGTGTGGCCTGAGGGGCAAGGGGGGCAGCGGAGACCATCGCACCGTCCAAAGGCAGGGCCCGGAAGCGGCCGGCGGCCCCCGACGTGTCAGGGGTGCCCGCCGCTTCCGGGCGAGGGCCGGTCTCACCGGCCGGTGGATTCACGGCAGAGAGCCTCAGACCGCGGCGGGCTCGCGGTCGGCGGCCTCGGACTCGGCGACGACGCCCGCGACACGGCGGAGCTTCTTCATCGGGCCGAGCTCGCTCTCGTAGACCTTCTTGACGCCGTCACCGAGCGACTCCTGGATGATGCGAATGTCCCGCACCAGCCGCTGGAGACCCTGCGGCTCCACGGAGGCGGCCTGGTCCGAGCCCCACATGGCGCGGTCCAGGGTGATGTGGCGCTCGACGAACGCGGCACCCAGGGCGACGGCGGCCAGCGTGGTCTGGAGACCGGTCTCGTGGCCGGAGTAGCCGATCGGCACGTTGGGGTACTCGGCCTGCAACGTGTTGATCACGCGCAGGTTGAGCTCCTCGGCCTTGGCCGGGTACGTGGAGGTGGCGTGGCACAGCAGGATGTTGTCGCTGCCCAGGACCTCCACCGCGTGGCGGATCTGCTTGGGGGTGGACATGCCCGTCGACAGGATGATCGTGCGGCCGGTCGCCCGCAGGGCGCGCAGCAGCTCGTCGTCGGTCAGCGAGGCGGAGGCCACCTTGTGGGCCGGGACGTCGAACTTCTCCAGGAAGGCGACGGCCTCGGTGTCCCACGGGGAGGCGAACCAGTCGATACCGCGCTTCTTGCAGTGCTCGGAGATGGCGCGGTACTCGTCCTCGCCGAACTCCACGCGGTGGCGGTAGTCGATGTAGGTCATCCGGCCCCAGGGGGTGTCACGCTCGATGTCCCACTGGTCGCGGGGGGTGCAGATCTCCGGGGTTCGCTTCTGGAACTTGACCGCGTCACAGCCGGCCTCGGCGGCCACGTCGATCAGCTTGAACGCGTTCTCCAGGTCGCCGTTGTGGTTGATGCCGATCTCACCGGTGACATAGACCGGGTGGCCGGGTCCGGCGATCTTTTCACCGAGGGTGCGGAGGCGAGAGTTGGAGCTCACTTAAGACAGTTCCTTTCCGAGAATCCACGAGGCGATCTCGCGGATCGCGCCGTCCCCTCCGGGGGTGGAGGTGACCGCACGTGCGGCGCCGCGCACGACGTCGTGCGCACCTGCGACCGCCACGGGCCAGCCGACGAGGCCGAAGCACGGGAGGTCGTTGACGTCGTTGCCGACGTAGAGCACGCGCTCCGGCGCGATGCCCTGCTCCTCGCACCACTGCTTCAGTGCGAGATCTTTTCGGTCGATGCCGTGGAGCACGGGAACCTGGAGCTTGCGGGCCCGTGCGGCGACGACCGGGTTCTTTTCCGTGGACAGGATCAGCAGCGCCAGCTCAGCACGGCGCAGGGCGGCGATCCCGAGCCCGTCGCCGCGGTGCACGGCCACGAGTTCGCGTCCATCGGAGTCGATCAGCACCCTGTCGTCGGTCTGGGTGCCGTCGAAGTCGAGCACCACCGCGTCGATGTCCTCGCGGGTGGGGAGGGCGCCCGGCCGCTCGGCGTCGAACAGCGGGGCGAGCGCGCGGGCGCGGGCCAGATCGTGCGGATCGTCGATCTCCAGCACCCGGGCGGGGTCGGTGCGCACCAGGTCGGTGCGGCCGAAGAAGCGGTGCCCGGCCTCGCGGAAGCCGCGTGCGTCCATCGCGTAGGCGGCGCCGGTCTCCAGGAAGTCCTGGGGGCGGTCCTGCCGGCGCGGGCGGTACGACTTGTCGTGGTTGACCCCGTCGCCGCCGTCCATCGCGTCTCCTTGGCGGTCTTCGCCCTCGCGCCAGACGAAGCCGTGGAAGGGTGCCACCGTCAGGGCGGTGTCCGCGCCCTTCTCGGCGACCGCCGCGGCCACGCCGTCGATGTCCTCGCTGATGATGAACGGGCTGGTGCACTGCACCAGGAGCACCACGTCCACGGCGGTGTCGTGGGACGCCTCGTACGCGTCCATGGCATGGATCACCGCGGCCTCGCTGGTGGCGGTGTCCCCCGCGATATCGGTGGGCCGCTGGACGACCACGGCGCCCGCGCCGCGTGCCGCGGCGGCTATTCCGGCGTCGTCGGTGGAGACGACCACGTCCGTGACCAGGCGGCTGGCCCGGCACTCCATGACGGCACGAGCGACCAGCGGTACGCCCCCCACGGCGGCGAGGTTCTTGGCGGGGACGCCCTTCGACCCGCCACGGGCGGGGATCACGGCGAGCACGCACGGGCTCGAGGCGGGCATGGCGGCTCCTTCAGGGGTTGCGGAGGTGATCGAGGCCGTCCCGGCCTCCTCTTGTTTCGCATCCACGTGGCCGCTCATAGCTCCCCCATCCGCCGGATCACCGGCGCCACCCGCTGGACGCCGTGGCGATAGGCGCCGCGGGCCGCTTCGCGCATCGTGTTGCGCACCACTCGCCGGAACGCGGAGACCTGCGCCTCGTCCTCGGCGGAGGCCCCGGGGCGGGGCGAGCCGTCCGGCTCGAAGCCGTACCGGGCGAGCCGGCCGGGCAGATAGCCGGGCGCGGTGGTGGGGGTGTAGAAGGGGGCCAGCGGCGCGAGGGCCTGCTCGGCGGCCAGCTCGGCGACGCGCTCCCGCGCGGCGTCGAACCAGGTCTCGTACGGCCCGTCGGCGGCGACGCCCTGGCGGCTGAGCCATTCGGCGTTCGGCTCGGGCAGGTGCCCGGCGTCCAGCTGGTCCCACGAGGCCAGGCAGCCGGAGCCGAGGAAGTGGTGATTGCCGAGCGTCTCCCGCACCCCGAGGTCGGTGAGGACGGCGGTCGGTATGGAGCGGTGCAGCGACTCCAGGGCGGCCGTGGAGCTGACCGTGACCAGCAGGTCGGCGGTGTCCAGGACCTCGCCCATGTTGCCGTAGGCGAGCCGGAGGTTGGCGGGCAGATCGTCGCCGAACTTGGCGATCAGCTTCTGGTAGGGAAGCTCTTCGATATGCGTGGTGTGCTCACCGGGCTTGCTGCGCAGCTTGACCACGACCTCGCGGTCCGGATGGCGGCGCGCGTGCTCGACCGCGCGGCGCAGCAGATAGGTGCGGTCGGCGCGGTTGTCCGGGACGGACGGCTGGACGGCGAAGACGACCGTGCCGCCGGGGTGCTTCCGCCCCAGCCGCGCCTTCTCGTCGTAGCGGTCGCCGCCGAGGAAGGGCAGCGCGCATTCGACGACGCTGTCCGCGTCGGCGCCGACGCCCGTATAGACGTCGCGGAAGCGGTCGGCGTCGTGCCGGGAGTTGGCCAGCACCACATCGGCGCCGTGGCGCAGCAGCAGGCCGTCGGCCAGCTTCTCGTAGACGACGCCGACGTAGCCGGTGACGACCACGGGGCGGCGGGCCTGGCCCTGCCAGGCGTGGCGCAGTCCGTGCAGCATCGCCTGGACGGCGCCGCCGACCAGGGAGAGCACGATCACGTCATAGCGCTCACGGTCCACCGCGCGGACGAACTCCACGCCCGTGACCTCGCGCATCGCGTCGGCACGCACCCCGACCTCGGTGAGCTGCCGGGCGGTCGGCGTGGCCCGGCCGCGCAGCAGGAAGCCGTCCAGGCGACGGCCGGAGGCGGAATCCGACCCGTCCGGTACGAGGCGATGCGCGGTGAGCGCGCCCCATTTCCACCGGGTGTCGGAGTCGGCGAGCACGGCGACTCGCACAGGAGAATTGGTACGTGAGGACACGTCGCAGACGCTAGGAAGCGTTGTCGATTCACGGCCCAACGCAAGAGCAACAAAGGGTTAACAGAACGTCGACGATTGGAGAATCGGCTGGCTGGAGCGGCGGGTTAACCGTTCCGACGTTCTTCGTTCACCTTTACGTACACCCTAGGTCAAGACGAATGCCGACCGGACACCTACCGTCACCCGCGTGGTTAAGCTCTCCGTCATCGTGCCGTTCTACAACGTGCAGACCTATGCCCCCGACACGCTCAGAAGTCTGCGCGCGAACGCGCGCGAGGACTTCGAATTCATTCTCGTCGACGACTGTGCCACCGACGGGACGCCGGAGATCCTGGAGCGCGCCGAACGCGACCTTCCGGGGGCCGTCTACGTACGGCACGAGAAGAACGGTGGGCTGGCCACCGCCCGGAACACCGGCCTGGACAAGGCCACCGGGGAGTACCTCACCTTCCTCGACGGCGACGACTGGCTGGCACCCGGCTACTACGAGCAACTCGTTGCGGCCATCGAGGACTTGGGATGCGACTTCGTGCGCGTGGACCACGTCCAGTGCACCGCGCGGGCCCGTTCGATCACCCGGGTGCCGCACGGCCGCCGCGAGATGGTGATGGACCCGCGGGACGCGATCCTCCCGGCCGACCGCTCCACCTCCGTGGACTACCCCTACGCCTGGGCGGGCATGTACCACCGCCGCCTGCTCGACCAGGGGCTGCTGCACTTCACCCACGGACTGCGCACCGCGGAGGACCGGCCCTGGATCTGGCGGCTGCACCGCGAGGCCGCCAGCTTCGCCGTCCTCGGTCTGCACGGCGTCTTCTACCGGCGCGGGGTGTCCTCCTCGCTCACCCAGATCGGAGATGTGCGGCAGCTGGACTTCATCCGCGCATTCGACCAGGTGATCGAGGAAACCGCACGGGACCGCGACGCCGACGCCCTGCTGCCGAAGGCCGTCCGCACCTATTGCGCGATCATTTCCCACCACCTGGGCAACATCGAGAGATTCGAACCACAAGTGGCCCGCAAACTCCGTTCCATGTCGGCGGCGGCGATGAAACGCATGCCCCAGGACGTATTGAAGGACGCACTGGATTCCATGGACTACGAGCGTGCCGCACGGCTGCGGCGAGTCAAGCGCAGGTCCGCGGGGGCGGAGGTGGCGGCCTGATGTCCGCCTACAAGCCCCTGGCGGAGCGCAAGCGCACCCAGATCTTCCTCGCCTCGACCCTCTACGGGGCGGCGACCCTCGCGGCCGCCATCGACGCGGGCGGCGTCGGCCCGGCCGACCGCCGGCTGCTGCTGGTCAGCAACAACGCCGCGACGCCGGAGACCACCCCGCCGGTCGACGAGATGCCCGGCTTCGAGCGGCTGCGCGGCCGCTTCGACCGGGTGCTCTCCTGGAACGAGGCGATCTCGCCGTTCCACCCCGGCGGCTGGGCCCCGCGCCCGGACGACGCCCCGCTGTGGGAGCGCCATCTGCGGCTGCTGTGGAACCTCGGCGACGACAATGTCGAGCTGGTCCTGGAGTCCATCCAGGTCAACCCGGCGATGGCGATCGCCAATGTGTTCCAGGGCGCGCCCATCGACGTCTACGCGGACGGGCTGATGAGCTACGGCCCGACCCGTAACAAGCTGGACCCGCTGATCGGCACCCGGATCCGCCGGCTGCTCCACCTGGATCTGGTGCCCGGACTGCGGCCGCTGCTGCTGACCGAGTTCGGCGTCGAACCGGAGATCCTGCCGACCGAGGTGTTCACCAAGGTGCTCGCCGAGGTGGCCGACGCCGCGCCGCGCAGCGTCGCCTCCGCCAGCGAGCGGATCGCCGTCGGCAGCGGCCCGGCGATGATGCTCGGGCAGTACCTGTCCGCGCTGGACATCCTCACTCCGCAGGAGGAGGAAGAGCTGCATGTGCGGATGTTGCGCGGCGCCGTGGCGCTGGGCCACCGCACCGTCGTCTTCAAACCGCACCCCACCGCCCCGGCCCGCTGGTCGCGGATGCTGGAGAAGAAGGCCGCGGAGCTGGGCGCGGAGCTGACCGTGATGGACACCCCGGTCCTGGCCGAGGTGCTGTACCAGCGGATGCGTCCGGCCCTGGTCATCGGCTGCTTCTCCACCGCGCTGCTCACCGCCGACGTCTTCTACGGGCTGCCGGTGGCCAAGATCGGCACCGATGTGCTGCTGGAGCGGCTCACCCCGTACCAGAACAGCAACCGTATGCCGGTGACGATCGTGGACGCGCTGCTGCCCGACCTCGAGGACCACAAGGCGGTGGCCGCCGCCCAGCGGGTGGACGAGCGGGCGGGGAAGAAGCTGACCGGGCTGGTCGCCGCGGTCGGCTTCTGCATGCAGGCCAAGATCTACCCCGATCTGCGGCCCGTCGCCGAGCGCTATCTCGCCGCCCATCTGGACAACAACACCTGGCGCTACTTCAAGAAGCGCCGGCTGACCGCGCTCGCCCTGCCCGGGGCGGTCCCCTCGCAGCTGGCCTTCATCCCGCGCAATGAGACGGTGCGCAGGGTGGCGCGCCGCGCCCGGGCCCTGAAGCGGGCCGCCCTCAAGCGGACGGCCACCGGATGAGCGCGCCGCCCGCTCCCGACGCCGGGCCGATACCCGCTCCCGACGCCGGGCCGATATCCAACGCGGCGGCGACGGCTCCCACGCCGGCGCCGCCGCGCACCCCCGACAAGGCCCTGGAGCCATCCGCCGGGCGCACCGCGAAGGCGGCCGCGCGCGGCGGTGGCCATCCGGTGCGGCTGCGGGCGCTGGACGGGCTGCGGCTGCTCGCCGCGCTCATGGTGGCCGCGTACCACTACGGCGGCCGCGACGGGGAGATCACCCAGGCGTGGGGCTCCTCGCCCCGTACGCAGTTCCCCACCCTCTCCAGCTACTTCGCCTACGGCTGCCTCGGCGTCCAGATCTTCTTCGTCATCAGCGGCTTCGTCATCTGCATGAGCGGCTGGGGACGGCCGCTGCGCTCCTTCTTCGCCTCGCGCGTCTCCCGGCTCTACCCCGCCTACTGGGTCGCGATCATCCTGGTGACCGGCGTCTTCGCGCTCCCCTGGGTCGCCTACAAGGCGGTTTCGCCCAGCGACGCGCTGGTCAACCTCACCATGCTCCAGCAGCCGCTCGGAGTGGACCGGGTGCTGGGCGTGTGCTGGACGCTCTGGGCGGAGCTGCGCTTCTACGCGCTCTTCGCGCTCTTCGTGGTGCTCCCGGGCGCGACCCGGCACCGGGTGGTGCTCTTCTGCGCGGTCTGGACGCTGGGCTCGGCGTTCGCCGAGGCGTCGGACCTGCCGCTGCTGGACGTCGTCCTGATGCCGGAGTACTCCTCGTACTTCATCGGCGGCATGGGCATCTATCTACTCCACCGCTTCGGCCATGACGCCCTGGCCTGGGGCATCATCGGGATCAGCTTCCTGATCGGCCAGCACTACGCGATCCGCGAGCTGTGGCACCCGGCCAACGTCGACGCCTTCTCCTACCGGTCGGCCACGGCCATCATCGCCGTCGTCGCCTTCGGCTATGCGGCGGTCACGCTGATCGCGCTGGGCAAGCTGAACTGGGCGAACTGGCGCTGGCTGACCGTGGCGGGCGCCCTGACCTACCCGTTCTACCTGGTCCATGAGCATCTGGGCTGGGTCGCCGTCTGGGCCTTCCACCAAAAGCTGGGCATCCCCTCCTACGGGACGTTCGCCCTGACCGTCCTGGTGATGCTGGGCCTGGCCTGGGTGCTCTACCGCTACGTCGAACAGCGGCTCACCCCGATGATCAAGCGCTCCCTGACCACCGTGCGGCTGTAAGGGCGCCGCGCCCTCACCGGGCGCACGTCCTCCCCGGGCTCCCCTCGCCCGTTCCACGGCTGTTCCACGGCGAGGGGAGCCCTGCTCGTCACGACGGCGCCAGCACCTGATCGATGACATGGCGTGCGTTGGCCGCCATCGACGGGTTCGTCTCGCGGTAGTACGGAAGCTGGATGAGCGCCATGCTCAGGGCCCAGCCGCGGCCCCGGGCCCAGGTGGCGTCGTCCACGCCGAGCGCGGTGCGGAAGTCCTTGCGGACCGGCGCCGGGAGCAGATTCCAGGCCGGGATCAGATCACAGGCGGGGTCGCCCACCCCGGCGGTCCCGAAGTCGATGACCGCGCTCAGCCGACCGTCCGCGACCAGCAGATTGCCCGGCATCAGATCGGAGTGCGCCCACACCGGCGGCCCGTCCCAGCCGGGCGCCGCCAGCGCCCGCTCCCATGCGGTGGTCGCCGCCTCGGTGTCGATCGTCCCGCGCAACCGGCCGAGCGCGGTACGGGTCTCCTCGTCGACCTCCCGCAGCGGTCCGCCCCGGTACGCGGGCGGACCGTCCGCGGGCTCGATCCCGCGCAGCGCGACGATGAACTCCACGAGATCGGCGGCGAGCCGTCCCGGCCGGGCGACCCGCCCCTCCCGCGGGTTCTCCCCGTCGAGCCAGCGGTGCACCGTCCACGGCCAGGGGAAGCCGTCGCCCGGGGCGCCCTCGCCGAGCACCGCGGGGATGGGGACCGGCAGCGCGGGGGCGAGCCGGGGCAGCCAGTGGTGCTCCCGCTCCACGCCCCCGGCGCCGCCCGCGATCCTCGGCAGCCGTACGGCGAGGTCGTCGCCGAGCCGGAACAGGGCGTTGACGGTGCCCGACGAGGCGAACCGTTCGATGGGCAGCTCGGCCCACCGGGGGAACTGCGCGGCGAGCAGCCGCCGTACGAGAGCCACGTCGATGGGCTGTTCGTCGGCGTGCATCGTGCTCGCGCTCATGGGCACCCTCCTGAGTCGTGTCGGACACCACTACGCGGCAGGGGAGGGCTTGGCGGCAACCGAATTTGCCCCGGCGGGCGTTCAGGGGGTCCGGCGGGCCTTGACGCCTGCGGCGGGCTGTTCCCCTACCCGCCCCTTCCCACAACTGGGGCTCCGCCCCAGACCCCGACGTCCCGGCCGGTGGGCTGATAGCGGACGACGGTCGGCTCGTCGCCCCCCGGGGTCCGGGGACGAGGCGGACCCGGGGCTCCACCCCGGGATCCGACCAGGCCACCAGGGCCCGCACGACCACCCACCGCGCCAGCACGCCCCCCAGCGCAGACCCTCACGGCACGACAGTCGGCTCGCGTCGACCCCGGAGCCCAGGAGCGGGACGAACCCAAGGCTCCACCCCGGGGACCGACCAGGCCACCAGGGCCCGCACGACCACCCACCGCGCCAGCACGCCGACCACGACCAACCCGCCGGTGCGGGCGCTCACGGCGCGACGGTCGGCTCATCAATCCCCGGGGCCCAGGAGCGGGGAGCCAATCCAGCCCCTCCGGCGTTTGAGGAGCGGGGCCGGGGGCGGAGCCCCAGTTGCGGGAAGGGGCGGGTAGGGGAAAGATCCGCCGGACGCCTCGTAAGGCCCGTCCGGGGGTCAGAGCCAGCGCGGGGCGTCGGCACCCAGGCGGCCGGGTGGGCGGGCCCAGTCCAGCGGGCCGTCCGGGGAAGCGATCGGCGAGCGGGCGTGGCGCAGCGCACCCAGGTCGGAGGCGGTCTCGGCCAGCCAGAGCGCCGGGTCATGGGCGGGGCCGCCCACCGAGGTGGCGGGGGCGATGCCGCGCGTCAGCCAGGACGCGGTGCCCGCGAGGGAGAGCCGCAGATGGTGCCCGCCGCCGATGTCCTGGCGCTCGGTCAGCGCTCTCAGCACCGCCGCCGCCAGCAGATAGCCGGTGCCGTGGTCGAGGGCCTGGGCGGGCAGCACACCGGGGTGGCCGTCGCCATCGTCCTTCGCCTCGATCGCGGCGATCCCGGTCGCCGCCTGCACCAGGCTGTCGAAACCGCGCCGGTCGGCCCAGGGCCCGGACCAGCCCCATGCGCACAGCTGAGCCACGATCAGCCCGGGGCGGCGCTCCAGCAGGGCATCGGCGCCGAGGCCGTAGCGGTCGAGGGCACCGGGGCGGTAGCCGGTGACCACCACATCGGCGTCGGCGAGCAGCGCCTCGAAGGTCCGGCGATCCTCGGGCGCGGCGAGGTCGAGTGCGCTGGAGCGCTTACCGAAGCCGGTGTCGGCGTGTGCGTCAGGGTCCTCGGGCAGCCGGGGGGAGTCGACGCGGAGTACGTCGGCGCCGAGCAGGGCCAGCGTGCGGGTGGCCACCGGTCCTGCGATGACCCTGGTCAGATCGAGCACGCGCACGCCACTCGCGGGCAGCACGCCGCTCGGGGACGGCACGCCCCTCGTGGGCAGGGGCGGCTCCGGGAGCGGGCGCGGGGCGCCCTCGCCGATCCGCTGGCACTCGGCCAACGGCAGTCCGGCCAGCGGGATCTCGCTCTCACCCGGCTCCGCCACGGCCACGGCCAGCCCGCCCGCCGCATAGACGGTCTCCTGGATCGCATGGGCGGGACGCTCCGCGAGCGCCGCCGCGAGCTCGTCCGGCCCGCTGTGGGCGGGCAGGCCGAGAGCGGTGAGCAGCCGGGTGCGATGGTGCGGGTAGTTGGCGTGCGTACGGACCCAGCCGTCGGCGGCGCGCCAGAAGCCGGACAGCGGGGCGAAGTTGGTGGGCCGACGACCGTCGATGCGGAGGTGCCGTTCGCTGATGAACGCCGTGGCGACGGCGCCCTCGTCGACCCGTACCGCCGGAACGGCCCCACCGGAGCGCCGCGCGCCCAGTTCGGCGGCGGCCAGCGAGCACACGCCCACCGTGGCGCGGGCCAGCTCGGCCACGGGCAGCCGGGCAGGCAGTCCCCCGCTCACCGCGCGGTACGTCACCCGCTCCAGCAGCGCCGGATCGCCGCCGAGGGCGGTCCAGGCGTGGGCGGTGGCGGCGTCCGGTGGCAGTGCCTCGTCGCTCCTCGTCATGGGCACATTGTGCGCCGGGGCGCGGGGCGGCCTGCGGCGCGGGGCCCGACGCGGGGGGGCAATGGCGCGATGCCTCGGCACGGGGCCCTGCGATACCTCGGCGCGATGGCTCCGGCACGCTGCCCAGGCGCGGGAGCCATGGCGCGCTGCCCAGGCGCAAGGCCCAGGCGCGAAGGCCCCGCCCTCTCCCTCCTGGTCGGGGACGGGAGGCGGCGGGGCCCGTGCGAGGGGTGGCGGGCCGGTTGGGGGTCCGCCTGGGCGGGGTCCGACCTATGCGGCGCCCGCCTGGCGGTAGAGGCCGAGGGCCTCGTTGCCGAGGGTCGGGTGGTATTCGTTCGCACCCGCGCTGACGCTGATGTTGCCGATCAGATAGCCCCCGCCGCCCGAGAAGTCGGCGAGGAAGCCGCCGCCGCTCGACCCTCCGGTCTGGACGCAGTCGATGCCCCACATCGTGGAGCCGGGGCGGCCCGCGTCGGCGAACTCATTGCCCTCGCAGTGGTTGAGCCGCTCGCCGTTGCCCTCGGCCGCGGAGCCTCCGTAGCCGAAAGAGTGGACATGGCGGCCGGTCTGCGAGTTGAAGGCGATGCCCTGTGCGCCCACGGTGTCGGCCAGAGTGCGGCCGTTCAGGGTGTTCATGACGGCGAAGGCGTAGTCCCAATTGGCGTTGCCCCGCGTGGAGACGTATTGGGAGTCCCAGAAGAGGCCGCGGGCGGAGAAGGTGCCGTAGGGGCGGTTGCCGTTGTTGTAGCCCGGTATGAAGACCCAGTTGCGGTAGCCGGTGCCGGTGGCCGCGTCCACGGTGCAGTGGCCCGCGGTGAGCACGACGGACCGGTTGTCGCTGTTGGCGACGGTGGCGGAGCAGGCGAAGGTGCCGCCGGAGGCGTTCTGGAAGAAGACCTTGCCCGCCGTGGTGCTGATCAGACCGCCGCCGGTCCACGCGGTGGGGGACGTGGCGCGGGTCGAGGGCCCGGAGGCGGGGGCGGCGGGGCCCGGGAGCGGGGGCACGGCCACGCGCTCGCCCGTGGTGGGCGCGGCGCCCGCCAACTTCGCGGTGCGGGCGGCGGGCAGGGTCGTGACGTCCTGGGCGGCGCGCAGCCGTTCCGTCGTCCAGAAGCGGACTGCGGCGCGCTGCTCCTCGGTGGAGACGGAGGTTCCGGCGGCTCCCCGAACTGAGGGGGACGGGGACGGGGCGGGGGCGGCGTGGGCGGTGGTTCCGGCGGTCCAGCCGAGGGTGGCGAGGGTGAGGGCGCTGAATAAGGTGGCGACACGTCTCATGCGGTCGGCTCCAAGTCCGTTGGAGGTGCCCGAGAGCGTCGGACAACGTTGTCTGACGCTTTGTCGCCGGTAGGGTGCCATGGCTGGTTCAGACCTGCCATGACACCGGACGTCACAATTAGGGATCCCCCTAGCCGGGGTGGGCGGTGCCCCGGCGCGCGGCCGGTCGGGACCCCGGCCGAAGCCCGGCCCCGAAGCCCGGCGGGGCCTTGCCCAAGCCCGGCAAGACCTCACCCAAACCCCGCAGGACCCAGCCCAAACCCGGCAGGGCCTGGCGCAAGCCCGGCGGGGCCTAAGCGCTTAGCTGGAAGTGCCCCGACCTGCCGTCGATCGTCTGCGGCGCCGTCGTGGCTGGTCGCGCCCGCGCGGCGGAGCCGCACATCGACACGGCCCCGCGCCCCTTCGGGGCGCCACCGAACCGCAGCCGGCTTCCGCCGATCCGCTTAGTCGAAGTCCAGCAGCACCTTGCATGACTGGCTGCGGTCCGCGGCCTGGGTGAATGCCCGTGCCGCCTCCCGCACCGGCCGTACCCCGCTGATCAGCGCGTCGAAGGACGGCTCGGCCGCCAGCAGTCGCAGGGCGTCGTCGAACTCGGTGTGGAAGCGCAGCGCCCCGCGTAGTTCGATCTCCCGACTGACCAGCACATTCCCGGCGAACGGGCTCTGCCCCGGCGGCAGCATGCCGAGCTGGACGACCACTCCCCCGCGCCGCACCCGGCGCAGACAGGTGTCGAGCCCGGCGGCCACGCCCGATGCCTCGATCGCGACGTCCACCTCGTCCGAGGGCCAGTTGGGGTCGTCCGGATCGTCGGCCCGTACGCACGCCGTGGCCCCGGCCGCCGCCGCGAACTCCAGGGCGCGGGGCAGCAGATCGGTCGCGGTGATGGCCGCCGCGCCCGCCGCGCGGGCCGCCGCGACGGTCAGGCAGCCGATCGGACCGGCGCCGGTGACCAGCACCTGACGGCCCGTGAGATCGCCCGCGCGCCGCACCGCGTGCAGTGCCACGGCCAGCGGTTCGGCGAGCGCGGCCCGGCGCGGCTCCAGCCCTTCGGGCAGTGCGCGCAACTGCCCCGCCGGAACGGCGATCCGGGACGCGAAACCGCCCTGGACATGGGGGAAGCGCGCGGCGCTGCCCAGGTATCGGGTGTCACGGCAGACGTTGGCGCGGCCGTCGGCGCATTCGGGGCACACCCCGCACGGCGTGGCCGGGTGGACGGCGACCGGGGTGCCGACCGCGGGCCCGGTCGCGCCCTCGTCGTACGCCACGACCGTGCCGACGACCTCGTGGCCGAGCACCATCGGCTCCTGGAGCCGGAAGTCGCCCACCCCGCCGTGGCGGTGGTAGTGGAGATCGGATCCGCAGATCCCGCCGTACCGGATCGCCACGAGCGCCTGGCCCGGTGCCGGTTCCGGTTCGGGGAGTTCCTCGACCCGCAGATCATCCTGTCCGTGGATCACACAGCCCAGCACCATCCGCCCAGCCTCCTCAAGCTCACCTGGTTTTCCGTGGTTCAGCGCCCGTCAGGGCTCATAGCACGCTCGTCATGCCACCGTCGACGTACAGGATCTGTCCGCTCACGAAGTCCGCGGCGGGGGAGGCGAGATAGAGCAGCGCGCCGACCAGATCCTCGGTGCGGCCCCAGCGCCCGGCCGGGGTCCGGCCCTTCACCCAGGCGCTGAACTCCTCGTCCTCGACCAGCGGCCGGGTCAGCTCGGTCTCGATATAGCCGGGGCCGAGCCCGTTGACCTGGATTCCGTACCGGCCCCAGTCCGCGCACATGCCCTTGGTGAGCATCTTCAGCGCGCCCTTGGTCGCCGCGTAGGGGGCGATTCCGGGGCGGACCACTTCGCTCTGGAGCGAGCAGATGTTGACGATCTTGCCATGGCCACGGGCGGTCATCCGCCGGGCAGCCTCCCGGCCCACCAGGAAGGCGCTGGTGAGGTTGGTGTCCAGGATCTGCCGCCAGGCGTCGTCGGTGAACTCCAGCAGCGGCGCCCGGTTCTGCATCCCGGCGTTGTTGACCAGGATGTCGAGCGGGCCCACCCGCTCCTCGACATCGGCGATACCGGCGGCGACGGCCGGGCCGTCGGTGACGTCGAACGCGGCGGTGTGCACCTCCGCGCCGGCGCCCGCGAGTTCGGTGGCGGCCTTCGCGGCCTCCTCGAGTCCTCGCGGATCGCGCCCGTTGAGCACCACCGTGCAGCCGGCCTCCACGAGCCCCCGTGCGAGGGCGTGGCCGATGCCCCGGCTGGAGCCGGTGACCAGCGCGGTGCGGCCCGCGATGTCGAAGAGCGGATGTGTCGTCATGGCGTACGTACCTCTCCGGTTCTCAGCTCGCCAGTGCCTAGATCGCCAGTGTCTAGATCACCAATGACAGCAGCAGGACGAAGCCGAGTCCGACGACGGAGATGATCGTCTCCATCACCGACCAGGTCCGCACGGTCTGCCCCACGCTCATGCCGAAGTACTCCTTGACCAGCCAGAATCCCGCGTCGTTGACATGGCTGAAGAAGAGCGACCCGGCGCCGATGGACAGCACCAGCAGCGCCACATGGGTGCTGGACATATCGGCGGCGAGCGGGGTCATCAGCCCGGCGGCCGAGATCGTGGCCACCGTGGCCGAGCCGGTCGCGAGGCGGATGGCGACCGCGATCAGCCAGGCGAGCAGCAGCGCGGAGACGTTCCAGTCCTCCGAGATGTCCATGATCATCTTGCCGACGCCGATGTCGATGAGGGTCTGCTTGAAGCCGCCGCCCGCGGCGACGATCAGCAGCATTCCGGCGATCGGGGCGAGCGAGTGCTCAACGGTGGAGGAGATCCGGTCCCGGGTGAAGCCCGCCGCCCGGCCCAGGGTGAACATGCCCACGATCGCCGCCGCCAGCAGGGCGATCAGGGGGTTGCCGATGACGTCGGCGACGCGCTGGACACCGTTCTCCGGGTCGTCCACCACGATGTCGACCAGCGCCTTGATGAGCATCAGCACGACCGGGAGCAGCACGGTGAGCACAGTGACACCGAACCCGGGGCGCCGCTCCAGCTCCTCCGAGGGGCGGGTGGGGATCAGCCGGTCCGGCGGGGTGACGCTCACCCAGCGGTCGGCGACGCGCGAGAAGACCGGGCCCGCGATGATCGCGGTGGGGATGGCGATGAGGACGCCGAGCGCCAGGGTGATCCCCAGGTCGGCGTGGACCGCGTCGATCGCGGCCAGCGGGCCGGGATGCGGCGGCACCAGGCCGTGCATCACGGACAGCCCCGCGAGCGCCGGGATGCCGATCCGCATCAGGGAGAAGTTGCCGCGCTTGGCGACCAGCAGCACCACCGGGATCATCAGCACCATGCCGACCTCGAAGAAGAGCGGCAGTCCGATGATGCCCGCGATCAGCACCATGGCCCAGGGCATGGTCCGGTTGTTCGCCCTGGCGAGGATCGTGTCCACGATCTGGTCGGCGCCGCCGGAGTCGGCGAGCAGCTTGCCGAGGATCGCGCCGAGGGCGATCAGCACACCGACGCCCGCGACGGTTGTGCCGAGGCCGGCCGAGAAGCTGGTGATGACCTTGTCGAGCGGGGCTCCCGCGACGGCGCCGAGCGCCAGTGAGCCGATCGTCAGCGACAGGAACGCGTGCAGCTTGGTCTTGGTGATGAGGAGGACGAGGACGGCTATGCCGACGAGAACGGCTATGCCCAGCTGTGCGTGACCGGCCGACGTGATCGGGTCGACGGTGTCCGCTGCCAGCATCTCGACGCTGAGTCTGGTCACGGCGGGTTCCTAACGTGCGTTACTGGTGTTCGAGCCGCCGCAGTTCGGCGGCGGCCCGCTCGGTGATGACCTCGGGTTCCGGGGCGATGTCCACGGCGACCCCGTACTCGTCCGGCTGGAGCGGTTCGAGCGTGGCGAGCTGTGAGTCGAGCAGATCCCCGGAGAAGAAGTGGCCCTTGCGCTCCTTCATCCGCTCGGCGATCACATCGCGGTCGCCGGTCAGATGGAGGAAGACGATGCCGGGCGCGGCGGACCGCAGCCGATCGCGGTACATCCGCTTGAGCGCGGAGCAGCTCACCACTCCACCGCCCTCGGTGTGGTCATGGGCCCAGGCACCGATGGCGTCCAGCCAGGGGCGCCGGTCGTCGTCGTTCAGCGGGGTCCCGGCCGACATCTTGGCGATGTTGGCCGGCGGGTGGAAGTCGTCGGCCTCGGCGTACGGGACGCCGAACTCCTCCGCCAGCAGGGGGCCGATCGTGGTCTTGCCCGTTCCGGACACTCCCATGACCACGACGACCTGGGGGGCGTGCATATGCGTGAAACCTCGCTGTCTTCTTCGACCTCGGCGCCGCCGGACACTCAACCCCACAGATACGACGTATTCAAGAGTCCGTGACTTAAAAGTCATACTTATTTGATGGGTGAGTGTCCGCGTAGGCTGAGCGCATGGACGAACAGGGGCCCGAGGGCCGTGGTCAGAAGCCCAGGGCCCGGGGGCTCCACGACCGGCTCCTGGAATCCCTCGGCCCCGCGATCACGGCGGGCGACTATCCACCCGGCACCGTGCTGCGCACCGATGAGCTGGAGCGGCGCTACGACGTCTCCCGCACGGTCGTCCGGGAGGCGGTGCGGGTCCTGGAGTCCATGCACCTGGTGGAGTCCCGCCGCCGGGTCGGGGTGACGGTGCGCCCCACCGAGGAGTGGGACGTCTTCGACCCGCAGGTCATCCGCTGGCGCCTGGCCGGTCCCGACCGCCCCCGCCAGCTGCGCTCCCTCACCGCCCTGCGCTCGGCCATCGAACCCGCCGCGGCGGCGCTGGCCGCCGAGCACGCCACACCGGAGCAGTGCGCCGAGCTCACCGAGCACGCGCTCAACATGGTGGCCACCTCACGCGGCCAGCAGTTGCCCGCGTATCTGATCCACGACGTCGCCTTCCACCGGGTGATCCTGCGCGCCTCGGGCAATGAGATGTTCGCCCGCCTCGGCGATGTCGTCGCGGAGGTCCTCACCGGCCGCACCCAGCACCGCGTGATGTTCAGCGACCCCGACCCGGAGGCGGTCACCCTCCACGTCCGCGTGGCCGAAGCGGTCCGCGCGGGCGACGCGGAGGCGGCGGAGCGCTATACGAAGGAGATCACCGTGGGCGCGCTGCGGGAGCTGGACATCCTGGCCCCCTGAGATCCTCCGCCCTGCGGCAGTTCCGGGTGGGCGTGTTGTGAGCATGGGTCAGCGGGTGGGGGCTCGAGGCTCGCCGCCGGGCGCTGGGTGAGTGGGGGTGGGCGCCGGTGGCGGTTCTCCGATCGGCGGCTCAGGCCCCGCCGGACTGCCGCGACCTGGCGGGGCCCTGGCGGTTTGCGGGGCCGGCCTCGCCCCTCCCGGCACCCCCCTTCGAAAAACGTTTGATCTGGCGCAACTAATTCGTCAAACAATTTCGAGGGGGTACCCCGACGGCGCCTCCGCTCACGGGGTGTTGGGGCTCCCGGCGCACAGTGCGTGGTCGATCAGGGCGCTGGCCGCGTTCTCCTGTTCCAGGATGTGCTCCTCGCTGTCGCCGCGCGCCTCGGACATGGAGACCACAGCGCTTCGCCTGCCGTCGTCGGTGACGCCGTTGAGGGTGATGTAGCCACCGTCCCCGCCTTCGTGGCTCCAGTAGGTTCCGCCGCACTTCAGGGGGCGTTCGACCAGGCCGAGCCCGTACCGGCCGCCGGGCCACAGCTTTTGGAGGTCCTCGCTCACCGGGAGGGTCCGCTTCATCTCGGCCAGCTGCCGCGCCGGTAGCAGGCGGCCCGTGAGCAGCGCACGGAAGAAGTCGTTCTCGTCCTGTGTGGTCGTGACCCATGAAAGGTTCTCGTAGTCCACCGGTATCTGGTCGGTGACATCCACCTCGGAACCGGGGCCGAAGAGCTGGTAAGCCTGGGCGTGCGGCTGGGGCAGTGCGGGTGAGGTGCCCATCCACCGCGTCCGGTCGAGGCCGAGCGGGCGCAGGATGCGGTCTTCGATCTCCTGGTGGGCGGGGTGACCGGTGGCCTTCTGGATGATCATGTCGAGCAGGATGTAGCCGGTGTTGGAGTACTCCCAGCCGGGCCGGGAGTCCGGCGCTTGGGCCATGGCGCGGGCAACCAGCTGTTCGGGGCTGTAGACGTCGTGGCGCTGCTGGTAGTACTCCTCCGGCGTGGTGTATCCGGGCAGGTCGTCGTGGATGCCGCTCCTGTGCTGGAGCAGTTGGCGGAGGGTGATCCGGGGGGCGTCGTCGCCCGGCACCACTCCCGGCAGCCAGTGGTCGACGGTGTCGTCCAGGGACAGCGTCCCCTCGGCCTCCAGTTGGAGGACCACGGTGGCGACCATCGTCTTGGACGTGCTGGCCATACGGAAGTAGCCGTCGGCAGGGACCGGGCGGCCGGTGTTCAGGTCGGCGGTGCCACTGGTGGCGACCGACTGCCGGCCGTCAGGCGCGATCACGCGGGCCTGCACACCGCTGACGCCGAGCGCGTGGATCGCCTCGGTGTCCTGGCGCAACCGCTCCGCGGGGGAGGGACCGGCGGGCTGGGCGACGGCGATGGCCGCCTCGGCGGCGAGCAGCGTAACGACACCGAGCGCCACGGCGAGGTGCTTACGCAGGGTCAAAGTCATGGCCGAACGCTAATTTCGCCCCCGCCGCGGCACGATCCGGCGCACCCCAGGATCCGCATGGGGGATATCCCCCCACCGCGGGCCGCCCGGCGCCGACCTCGCCCCCCGGGCCACGGAAGCCGCCACCGCCCCTCACCCTCACCGGCCCGACGGCCGACGCCACGAGCCCGCCCCGGCACCCCCTGCCCCGCCACTCAACTGCGCCGAAGGCGCGAGACGGCGCCGCGCCCGGCCACGTTCGACGCCCCTCCGCGCACCGCGCCCCCGTCCGCTAAAGCGCGGGCCACCGCTCGTACCACCGCTGGTCGGCCTCCAGTTGAGCGGCCAGCGAGATGAGTACGGGCTCGCTGTTGGCGGGGCCGAGGAACTGGGCGCCGAGCGGAAGGGTGCGGTGCTCGGGGTCGGCGAACCCGGCGGGGACGTTCATCGCGGGCCAGCCCAGTACGTTCCACGGCCAGGCGTACGGGCAGGCCGCGATCATGGCCCGGTCGGTCCGCCAGCCCGACAGACCGGCCATGGCCCCGATCCGCAGCGGGGGCGTGGCCGTCGTCGGGGAGAGGACGACGTCGAAGCGCTGGAAGATCGCCCCGACATGGCGCCGCAGCGGCCCCTCGTACGACCGCGCCCACCGCAGCGGGGCGCCACCCAGCAGACGGCCGTTGCGGACCGCACCACGGGTGCGGACATCGAGCAGCAGCGGGTCGGGAACGCGGCTGGACCACTCCGTGAGCCCGGCCGTGGCGCGCGGCAGGAAGGAGAAACCCACGAGCCCGTAGCGCGGCTCGGCCTCCACGACCTCATGGCCGAGGGCCGCCAGCCGTTCGGCGAGCCGGACGATGGCGGCCCGCACCACCGGGTCCAGCCTCTTCGACGTCCCCGTGAAGGCCGTCTTGAACGACAGGGCGATCCGCAGCCGCCCGGGGTCGCGGCCCACCGCCGACAGCACATCCACCGGCTCCGGGCGGTGCAGCTCCCCCTCATGGTTGCCGGTCGCGACATGCAGCAGCAGCGCGGCGTCGGCCACCGTACGGGCCAGCGGGCCGTTGCAGGTGATGCCGTTGAACGCCTCGATATCCGGCCAGGTGGAGATCCGGCCGCGCTGCGGCTTGATGCCGACGAGATGCGTCCAGGCGGCGGGGATACGGACCGAGCCCGCACCGTCGGAGCCGAGCGCGGCGGGGACCAGACCGGCGGCGACGGCGGCCGCTGCGCCGCCGGAGGAGCCGCCGGGGGTGTACCCCGGGTTCCAGGGGTTGCGGGTGTCGCCGAAGGCCGGGCCCTCGGTGAACGGCCACTGCCCCAGCTCGGGGGTGTTGGTCTTGCCGACGATCACGGCCCCGGCCGCCTTCAGCCGCCGTACCGCCTCACCGTCCTCGGCCTTGGCCGGAAAGTCGCCGGGGCAGCCGAACGCGGTGGGCTCGCCCGCCACATCCGTATCGTCCTTGACCGCGAGCGGGACCCCGAGCAGCGGCAGCCGCTCCCCGGCCGCCAGCCGGCGATCGGCCTCGGCGGCCTCGCGCAGGGCGGCCTCGGCGCGGATACGGCGGAAGGCGTTCAGCGTGGGCTGTGTCTCGGCGATACGGCCGAGCGCCTGCTCGACCAGCGCGCGGGAGGTCACCTCGCCGCCGGCCAGGGCACGGATCTGCTCGCCCAGACCCTTGGGAATGACGCTGGTCACCGTGGACCTCCTCGGGTGAGTTCGGCCACTCCCCCTTTACCTCAGATGGCTGCTCCGCGCACCCTGGGCAACGGTGATGACCCGTTTCATCACTTTCATCACGATCATCGCTGAGCACAGAGGACACCCGCATGACCGACATCGCGGCGCGCCGCAGCGGCCTCCACTCCCGCACCGGAGGCCCCTCCGACGACCAGGATCAGCTGCTGGAACAGCTGATCGGCTGGTGGCTCGTCCTCGTCCTCGCACTGCTCACCACCCAGCTCGGGCTCATCTAGCCGACAGCGGCCGCCTGGTCCATCACACTGCACCGCGCCGTATGGCATAGTGAACCGCATGACGTTCGACGCCGCCGGCTGGCTGGAATCCGCCGCCATCGACCCCGCCGTACTCGCCCTGCGCCCCGACTACCGGGCGCTGCTCATCACCGCTGAGGGGCTGCGCCCCGGGCCGAGCGACGAGCTGAGCGAGCGGCTGCTGGCCGACGCCGAGTCGACGGCGCGGGAGCGGTTCGGGGACGGGCCGGTGGAGGAGCATCCCCACCTGGCCGCCTGGCGGGAGGCGTTCCGCGCCTTCGGGGCGAAGCCGCAGCGCACCCGGCCCAGCGCGGAGGCACTGCTGCGGCGGGTGTCCGCCGGGCTGCCCCGGGTGGACCGGCTGACCGACATCTACAACGCGATCTCGGTCGGCCATGTGATCCCGCTGGGTGGCGAGGACCTCGACCACTACGTGGGCGCGGCCCGGCTCGTACGCGCCGAGGGCGACGAGACCTTCGAGACGACGGCCGGGGGCGAGCCCGTGGTGGAGCACCCGGCGCCCGGCGAGGTGGTGTGGCGGGACGGCGCGGGCGTCACCTGCCGCCGCTGGAACTGGCGCCAGTGCACCCGGACCCGGCTCACCCACGACACCACTCGGGCGATGTTCGTGCTGGACGCGCTGGGGCCGACGGACGACACCGCGCTGAAGGCCGCCGGCGATCAGCTCATGGAGGCGCTGACGGGCTCCGGCCCGGGGGTGACGATCGCCTCCAGGCTGCTGGGCGGGGCGTAGCGCGCGGGGGTGCCCGGCGGGGCTGTTCCCCTCCCCGCCCCTTCCCGAAACTGGGGCTCCGCCCCAGACCCCGAAGCCCAGGGGCGAGGCCCCACCCCCAGGGCAAAGCCGCATATCGATGTAGCGGAAACCGACGGAGACGCAAACAGCCCACCGCAACCGTCAAGGTCCGTCGGGCACCTCCCGGCGCCCTGGCGCACTCGGGCGCCGGGGCCGCGCAGCGACGAGGGGCGGATCTTCCCGATACCAGGGGCCTGGGGCGGAGCCCCAGATTCGGGAAGGGGCGGGGAGGGGAACAGCCCGCCGCAGGCGTCAAGGCCCGCCGTACATACCTGGCCGCTGGGGGCGTCACCCGCCCCCGGGCAGCGCGTCCCGGCGTGCTGAGCCATCCCCCAGCACGCTGGGCGCGGCCTAGAACAGCGCCTGCTGTCCCTGCGTCGGTGGTTCCTCCTCCCCGAACAGCTTCGGCGGCGTGGTGAGGAGCGGCGCGATCCGCCGCGAGCCGGGGCAGGAGATCAGCTCATACGCGGAGCGCCGCCCCGGCGGGTCATGGCGGGCGAAGCGCCCGCCGACGACCGCGATCTCTCGGGTGCAGACCGGGCAGGCGCGGCGGGGTGACGACGACATGGCTCCAGTGTCACCCACCCCGCCGACAACGGCCCCGGGCCGACGCCCGTCCACCCGGCAGCGGCCAGGCGACCGTCGGACCTCGGGCGTCCGGACGTCCGAGACCTGACGCCTAGCACCCGGCACCCGGCGGCGACCCAGCGCCCAGCAACGACCCGCCGCCCACCGCCCACCGCCCGGTGGGCCGTTCAGAAGGCGTCCACCGGCTTGTACGCGCCCCATACCTCCCGCAGCGCGTCACAGACCTCACCGAGCGTGGCCCGCGCCGCGAGCGCGTCCTTCATCGGGTACAGCACATTGGCCGTGCCCGGCTCGCTCTCGGCGGCCTTCCGCAGGGAGGACAGCGCCGCGCCCACCGCCGACCGGTCGCGTTCGGCGCGCAGCCGGGCGAGGCGGTCGCGCTGCCGGGCCTCGATCTCCGGATCCACCCGCAACGGCTCGTACGGCGCCTCCTCCGCCAGCTGGAAGCGGTTGAGGCCCACCACCACCCGCGCCCCGGCGTCCGTCTCCTGGGCGATCCGGTACGCGTTGCGCTCGATCTCCTCCTTCTGGAAGTTCCGCTCGATGGCGGCCACGGCCCCGCCCAGGTCCTCGACCCGCCGCATCAGATCGACGGCCGCCTCCTCGACGGCATCGGTGAGCGACTCGACGGCGTAGGAGCCCGCGAAGGGGTCCACGGTGGCCGTCACATCGGTCTCATGGGCCAGCACCTGCTGGGTGCGCAGTGCCAGCCGGGCGGAGGTGTCGGTCGGTAGGGCGATGGCCTCGTCGAAGGCGTTGGTGTGCAGCGACTGGGTGCCGCCGAACACGGCGGCCAGGCCCTGCACGGCGACGCGTACGAGGTTCACCTCGGGCTGCTGGGCGGTGAGTTGGACCCCCGCGGTCTGGGTGTGGAAGCGCAGCATCTGGGACTTCGGATCGCGGGCGCCGAAGTCCTCCCGCATCACCCGCGCCCAGATCCGGCGCGCGGCGCGAAACTTGGCGACCTCTTCCAGCAGCGTGGTGCGGGAGACGAAGAAGAAGGAGAGCCGGGGCGCGAAATCGTCGATGTCCATCCCCGCCGCGACGGCCGTACGGACGTACTCGATGCCGTCGGCGAGGGTGAAGGCGATCTCCTGCGCGGGCGAGGCCCCGGCCTCCGCCATGTGGTAGCCGGAGATCGAGATGGTGTTCCACTTCGGCAGCTCTGCCTTGCAGTACTTGAAGATGTCCGCGACCAGCCGCAGCGAGGGGCCGGGCGGAAAGATATAGGTGCCGCGGGCGATGTACTCCTTGAGGATGTCGTTCTGGACGGTGCCGGTCAGCCTGCTCCCGGGCACGCCCTGTTCCTCGGCCACGAGTTGGTAGAGGAGCAGCAGCAGGGCCGCGGGCGCGTTGATGGTCATGGACGTCGAGACCTGGTCCAGCGGCAGGCCGCCCAGCAGCACCCGCATGTCCTCGAGCGAGTCGATCGCCACGCCCACCTTGCCGACCTCGCCGTGCGCGAGGGGCGCGTCGGAGTCGTAGCCCATCTGGGTCGGCAGGTCGAAGGCCACCGACAGTCCGGTGGTGCCGTGCTCGATCAACTGCCGGTAGCGGGCGTTGGACTCGGCGGCGGTGCCGAACCCCGCGTACTGCCGCATCGTCCAGGGGCGGCCGGTGTACATCGTCGGATAGACCCCGCGGGTGAAGGGGTACTCCCCCGGCTCGCCCAGCCGCCCGGCCGGATCCCAGCCGCTGAGCGCACCGGGCCCGTACACCGGCTCGACGGGGAATCCCGACTCCGACTCGCGCGCCATGGGTCACGCCTCCTGATGGCTGATACCGGGTGTTCTCCCGGTACGGGGCCTTCTTCACAGCATGCGTCGATGTTCGCCCCCCGGCAGCCCCGGGAAGCATTCAGAGCAAAAAGATCAGGGGAGTGGGGGTTCAGATGCACCGGACAGCGGTGGTCGGCACCGCGCTGGCCACGGCCACGGCGGCGGCACTGGTCGCGGGATGCCGACCGGGGGAGGCGACCGTGAACGGCCGGGGGCAGGACCGGCCCCAGGCCCGGACCAGCACCAACGCACCCGCGCGGGACACTCCGCGGCCGCATCGCACCTTCACCCACAAGGCCACGCCCAAGCCCAAGCGGGCCGTGGTGCCCCCGCCGCGCGCCACGACACCCGCGCCGCGGCGCACCGCGCCGAGAGTGGTCCCGCCCGTGATCGCCTTCAACACCAGCGGGGACCGGGTGCGCGAACTCCAGGCGCGGCTGCGCGCGGTCGGCGTCTTCCACCGCAACCCGACCGGCTACTTCGGCACCATCACGCAGGCGTCGGTCAGCGCCTACCAGCGGGGCCACGGCCTCGCGGCCACCGGCTCGGTGGACCAGCGCACCTGGACCTCACTGCGCTCGGCCACCAAGACCCCCACCCGCGACGAGTTGTACCCGCCGACCACCCTTCCGCTGGCCAAACCGGATGCGCGGTGCCTGACCGGCCGGGTGCTGTGCATCAGCAAGAGCAGCCGCACCCTGGCCTGGATGGTCAACGGGCGGGTGGTGTCGGCGATGGATGTGCGCTTCGGCTCGGAGTACACCCCGACCCGGGAGGGGCTGTTCCAGGTCAACTTCAAGAGCCGGGACCATGTGTCGACGATCTACCACACGCCGATGCCGTACGCGATGTTCTTCAGCGGCGGTCAGGCGGTGCACTATTCGGCGGACTTCGCCGCCCGCGGCTACAGCGGCGCCTCCCACGGCTGCGTCAACGTCCGCGACAAGAAGAAGATCAAGACCCTCTTCGAAAAGGTGAAGGCGGGCGACAAGGTCGTGGTTTACAAATAGGGCGGCAACCATCAATTGAGCAACCCCGACGGCGAGGACCCGGTCCGCGAGAGCGGCGCCGGTTTAGGCGCAAAAGAGGGGCGGCGCGGGCAGAGCCGGGGGAACGTGCTCTGCCCGCGCCGAATGCGCGGAGCCGTCGGTACGGGGGGAACCTCGGCTCCCGCGCGGCCGATGACCAGTCGGCCCGTTTCTTTCAGCGTCACCGCTGAAAAAAACGTCACACCTGGGTGCCGGAGTCTCAGCCGGCACCCGTTTCCGAAGTGGTCGTGGGGCCGCCCGAAGTGGCCGGATCCGTGGAGGCCGCGGAGTCAACCGCGGGCGTCGGCGTGGTGGCGTCGCTCGGCGTGTCCGTGGGGTCCACCGGGGGCGGCGGGGGCGGGGGGACCGAGCCGTCGCCCCCGCCGTCATTTCCCTGATCACCGCCCGAGTCGCCACCGCTGCCCGACCCGGCGTCCCCACCCGAGCCGCCGGAGTCACCCGAGCCGCCGGAGTCACCGGAACCGCCGGAGTCGCCGTTGCTCCCGCCGTTGCCGTTTCCGCCGTTGTCCGAGCCTCCG
The DNA here is from genome assembly GCF_040653035.1 of Streptomyces malaysiensis subsp. malaysiensis. Lineage (NCBI taxonomy): Bacteria > Bacillati > Actinomycetota > Actinomycetes > Kitasatosporales > Streptomycetaceae > Streptomyces > Streptomyces malaysiensis. The sequence goes on along the minus strand of NZ_JBEZNG010000003.1, from coordinate 511,983 downwards.
CCCGCGCCGCCGCCACCGTTGCCCGAGTTCTCGTCGCTGCGCGGGGTGCCCGTACTGTCGTCGGAGAGGATCTGGGTGCAGTAGCCATGGATGGCGGACGCGCTGCCCGCCGCCTTCGTCAGCTTCTTCAGCGACTTCTTGTCGAGTTCCGCGCCCGAGCCCGACTCCGCGGCCAGGTACTGGGGGCAGGCGGTGAGGGCCCAGTTCGGAACGCCGGGCCCCGAGCCGTTCGACGAGGGGCCCTTTGTGTCGCCGTTCTTGTCCTTGCCGTTCGGATCGGGGGTGACGGCCCCGCCCTGGGCGCCGCTCGAACCCACGTCGCTGGCATCGTTGTCGCCCGAACCGCTGGGATCGGGCGCCGTCGTGCCGCCGTCCTCGGAGATCTCCGGATGGGCGGAATCCCCGCCGGATCCGCCGTTCGACATGCTCACCGAGGGGCCGGGAGTGTGGTCGCTCTGCCCGAACGGGGTCGGCAGCACACCCGCCGCGGCCGCGACCGCGAAGCCGCTCAGCGCACAGCCGGCCACCACCGCGACCATGCCCGCCCGCAGCGGGCGGCGCAGCCGTGGCTGTCTCTCTCTGAATCTCCGGATCGGGTGCGGCCGCCGGGCCATACCCATCTCGGCCACGGTGTCCGCTTCGGCCCCGGCCCCGACACGGGCCGCCCGGAAGGCGGCCAAGGCCGCCTCCTCACCCGGAAGCGCGGGCCCGTCGGAGGGGGACACCGGACGGCCCGAGGCGGCAACGGCGCTGAGCACGGCCGCCAACCGCTCCGCATCGGCATATGACTGGTCGCCCCGGCCGTCAGGGGTTACGGGCTGCCCCTCGACCGGTTCGCCGCGAAGCAACCGCTCCGCGGCATTGTCATCCAGCCAGCTGTAGCGGTGGTCTTCGGCCATCACATGTCCTTCTGCGTTGGCGCGCGTGAATCCGTCACACCAGCAGACTTCGCCACACCCGGCTTGGTTGCGCCGCCGCGGTGTGACTCACGTTGCCCTGGGATGCCGTCGGCCCCCGAGTCGCCCCCCATCACCGGGCCGATCAGGTCGGCGAGCCGCCGCAGCCCCCGGTGGGCGGCGGTGCGCACCGCGCCCGGCCGCTTGCCCAGCACCGCGGCCGCGCTCTTGGCGTCGAGGCCGAGAACCACCCGGAGCACCACCGCCTCGGCCTGGTCCTGTGGCAGCTGGGAGATCAGCCCGAGCGCCCGGCCGGTGCCGATGGCCTCCATCGCCTCCCCGGCCGTATCCGCCTCGGACGCGCGGAACTCCAGCTCCGAATCGTCGCCGCCGATGGCGGGACGCCGTCCGCGCATCCGTATGTGGTCCAGCGCCCGATTACGGGCGATACGTGCCGCCCAGCCCCGGAACCGGTCCGCGTCCCCGCTGAAGCGTTGCAGGTCACGGGCGATTTGCAGCCATGCTTCGGAGGTGATGTCCTCCGCGTCTGCATCGCCGACCAGCGTGCGCACATAACCAAGGAGACGAGGGTGTACGGACCGGTAGACGGTCCGGAAGGCGGTCTCGTCCCCTTCCTGCGCCGCGCGCACCGCGGCGGTCAGTTCCGCGTCGTCCGGCTGCACGCTCTCTTCCTGCCCCACTCGGAGAATCCGTGGTCAGTCGATTTCCGGCGTAACCCGCGGGCTAGCCCTGCCCGTAGGGCGGGTACTGCTGGCCGGGCTGGCCGGGCGGCGGGGTCGGCGGCATCTGGGGGGCACCATACGGGCCGGGCCCGGGGGCCGGGGAGCCGTACGGATTCGGCACCGGCATCCCGTACGGGGCCGGGCCGGCCATCTGCGGGGGCAGCGAGGCGCGCTGCTCCTGCATCGTGGTGATCTGCCGGACCAGCAGCAGCGCCAGGACCGCCGCGGCCATGAAGATCACGATGGCGAACATGTCGAAGGCCAGGATGGAGTGCAGGCTCTCGATGTCGCTCTTCGCCTCGGAGCGCGAAGGCGTGTAGTCGTCGCTCTCCACCTTGGCCCGCAGGATGTTGTAGCGGAATCCGCCGACGGCGTTGCTGACCAGCGCGACGATCCACGTCACCCACCAGCCGTTGAGCAGACCGCGGCTCACGGCGTGCGGCCCCTGCGGGGAGCTGGCGCGCCAGATGTCGTTGGCGATCTGCTTGGGGAACCACAGGTTCACCACGGGGGTGAACCAGGAACCGGCCGCCCAGCCGCTGCTGAAGCGGTGCTGACCGGGCGCGAAGACCTCGGCGTTCAGCCGCAGCCGCCGGAACCAGATCGCCCAGACCACGGCGATCGCGACGGTGAGCAGCGAGTAGATGACCTGTGCCGCGGTGAACAGGTCGTCGGCGTCGTTGAGGTCGTCCTCGGTGATGGAGACGGACTTGCCCTCGACCGCGTCCAGCATGTCCCCGATCACGCCGTACTGGCCGGATCGCGCCACCAGGAGGAAGATGAGCGCCGGGAGCGCCAGTCCGAAGAGCGTGACGAGCGTGGTGGAAATCCCGCGCCGCAGATCGACCCCGCCGGTCGGCATGCCCATCGGCGGGGCGGCCGGGTAGCCGCCGGGCGCCGGCGGCATCTGCGGCGGGACGGACGGCTGCTGCGGCGGCACGGCCGGCTGCTGTAGCTGCTGCTGGTAAGTCCCGCATGCGGCACAGCGCCCGTCGGGGCCGACGGCAACAGCCCGGCAGTTCCCACACGGATACATGGTCTTTTGAGTCCCCCTGGGAACGTGGCCCGCTCCGGGCCACGCGAGAAAATAAGCCTCTGACCGCGCCCAGAGCGCGGACCTGCACGTTACGGGCATCCGACCGGTCACGTCCAGAGCGGAACGGGCCCCGGACACGGGGTGAAGTCCCCGGTTTCGTACAAGGGGAGGTGTGACGGAACCGAGCCGTGCGACGCTGTAGGGGGTACGAGCCTTTCGCAGGCTCTCCCTGAACGACGGTCGGGGCCTCTCCTGTGGGGGGTGGCGGCCCCGACCGTCCTTCTTTCCCCCTCGCGCGTCCCTCGCACATCCCTCCTGGATTCCTTCTGGATCCCTCTCGGATTCCTCCCGGATCCCGCTCGGGGCTTTCTCTGGGGCCTTCCCCAGTCTTCTCGGACCCGGTTCTCGGACCCAGTTCTCGGACCCGCTTCTCAGACCCCGAGCCGCTGCGCGAGCCGGGTGAAGTCCGACCAGCTCAGCGGCGGCTTCCCCGGGTACCACACCCTCTGGGCCAGCGCGGCGAGCGGCAGCTGGATGCCCCGGGCCACCTGTGCGGGGGTCTGGGCCTCGGGCCGGTCGCCCCAGATCGCGAGGCGGGCGCCGAGCACCCGGTCCGGTCCGGTGAGGGTCTTGTCGGGGACGGGCTTGGAGCCGCGGAGCACCGCCGGGGACCACTCCTTGTAGATGCGTTCCCCGGTCGGGTAGGTGAAGCCGCCGGGCTGGCCGAGCACGTAATAGAGGTATTCGTCATTGAGGTTGACCACCTTGCGGCCCTCCCGCAGATACTCCTCCGGCTGCCGCGCCGTCTCCTTCAGCCGTCCCGTCCAGTACTCGACCTCGATGTCCTTGTCGGGTTTGACGATGCCGCCGGTGACGAAGCCGTCGTTCCACGCCTTGGGCTGCTTGCCCAGCTTCCGGGCGAACCGGGCCCGGTCGTTCAGCCAGCCGGTGACCAGATCCTGCACCGTGGCGCTGGGGCCGTACTTCGCCTTCGCGGCGGCCACCAGCCTGGGGAACGACGCCTGGGGGTCCTTGACCGTCAGCGCGAGGTACTCATCGGCGCCCAGATGCCACCAGCGGCCGGGGAAGAGCGGGGCGTACTCGCGCATCAGGTCGTCGACGATGCGGGCCGCGGCCGGATTGGCGATGTCCACCGACCCCTGGAACGTGGTGCCGCCCGCGTTGCGCAGCTGGAGCTGCGGATGGGCCCTGATGACGGCGCCGAGGTGACCCGGCGAGTCGATCTCGGGGATGACGGTGATGTGCAGCCGCCGTCCGAGCGCGACGATCTGCCGGACCTGGTCCTTGGTGAGGTACTGGGACGAGACGATCTCGGGGTGGCTGGTGCTCTGGATGCGGAAGCCCTGGTCGTCCGAGAAGTGCAGGGCCAGCTGGTTGAGCTTGAGATCGGCCATCTCGCGCATCCGGGCCTCGATCCACGCGGGCGGGTAGAACTTGCGCGCGATGTCCAGGTTCAGACCGCGCTGGGCGCGGTCGGGCCGGTCGTGGATCACGCCCTCGGGGAGGCGGCCGCCGGAGCGCAGGGCCTGTTTCACGGTGCGGGTGCCGTAGAAGACGCCCGCGTCGGCCGGGCCGGTGATCCGGGCGCTGCCATTCGCGACCGTCAGGGTGTACGCCTCGGCGCCGCCGCTCTGGCGCGGGGCGAGGGCGAGGGAGAGGTCACCGCGGTGGGCCGTGCCGGAGGCGGTGCGGAGCCCCAGCTCCGCGGCGATCATGCGGGCCTCGTCGGCGAGCGGACCGTTGAGGTCGGCCACCACCCGGCTGTTGTCGCCGGGCCGCCAGCCGGGGCCCGAGGCCGCGGTGAAGTCGCGGACGGAGGGGATGGTGCGGGGCGGGGTGGCGGCCGCGGTGCCGTGGGGCGGTACGGCGGAGGGGGATCGCGCCGAGGTGGCGGTCGTGGCGTGCGCGGAGGGGTGCGCGGGCGTGGAGCGGGTGGCGGCCGGGCGCCCGCCATGGTCCTGCTGACAGCCCAGGGTCAGCAGGACGGAAGTGACGACGGCACCCGCGATGAGACCGCGGGCGCAGGACGCCTTGGTCGCTCTGAGCGGCAGTCCCATGGCGGTGTACCTCCTTGTTCCGGGCTTGTTCCGCCCTTGCTCCGCCCCTGTTCCTGACGAAAAGCACCCTATTCCGGGTGGAAAACACCCTGCGCCCCGAATGCCGTCCACCGCATGCAGTAAAACCTCCCCGTTCGGGTGATATCGCGTTCCCCCCGCCACACCCGCCCCCGTACGTCGTTACCGTGTACTGCTCATACGCCCAGCCCGCCTCTCCCGCGCCTCCCCGGGCGCCCGTATGTCCCGGGCGTCCGTTCCCCCCGCGCGTCTCATGCGTGTCCGAGGAGTCCACGCTGTCCAGGTCCAGGTCCCGCGCCACAGCCTCCCGCCTCGACCGGCTCAACACCGCCCCCGCCGACGCGGCCGAGGCCGCGCTGCTGTCCTGCTGTGGCAGCCGCCGCTGGGCCCGGCTGATCGCGGCCCACCGCCCGTACCCCGATCTGGAGGCGCTGCTGGCCGCCGGGGACGAGGCCAGCTATGACCTCACCCCCGCCGACCTGGACGAGGCGCTCGCGGACGAGTCGGTCGTCGGCCATGAGCTGCCGCCCGCGGACAGCCTGGGGTCGCTGGCCGCCCATACCGCGCTCCAGGCCGCCCATGATGCGTACGAGCGTCGATTCGGTCACGTTTTCGTCATCTGTCTGGATGGTCTGCGGCCCGAGGAGCGGCTGGACCGGCTGCTGACCGGCATCCGGGACCGGCTGGGCAACGAACGGGAGAAGGAGCGGGACAACACCGCCGAGGAGCTGCGGTGCATCGCCCGCGGCAGGCTCGTCCGACTGACCGGAAAACGGCCCCTTATGCCGGAAGTGCCCGGGTTCCGAATCGCATGATCGCCCTTCCGTGCTTGTTTGATCACACCTGAGCCCCCCGGACGGCCCCTCCGACAGCACGTCGGTACGATGGCCAGGGCCGGTGGACCGTACCCGGCCGGGCCCGACCGACCGCGAAGCCGGCAGGCCCCAATCCCGCTTCCGGAGGGTTTTTCCGTGCCGGCTGGAACGCTGTATCGCGGCCGGGAAGGTATGTGGTCCTGGGTGGCTCATCGAGTCACCGGCGTCCTCATCTTCTTCTTCCTGTTCGTACATGTGCTGGACACCTCGCTGGTCCGCGTCTCGCCCGAGGCGTACGACAACGTGGTCGCCACGTACAAGAATCCCGTCGTGAACCTGATGGAGTACGGCCTGGTGGCCGCCATCCTGTTTCACGCCCTGAACGGCCTTCGTGTCATCGCCGTCGACTTCTGGTCCAAGGGGCCGAGGTACCAGCGGCAGATGCTCTGGGCCGTCGTCGGCGTCTGGGTCGTGCTGATGGCCGGTGCCTTCTACCCGATCCTCCAGCACACGCTGCGCGAACTGTTCGGGAGCTGACGCACATGTCCGCCGAGACCACCACCCCCGCGAGCGACTCGGTCACCGGGTACGACGTGGATCATCCGGCCCCGGTCATCGAGCCGCCGCGGGCCCGCACCCGCAAGACGCCCAGGGCGACCCGTACCAACTTCGAGATGTACGGCTGGCTCTTCATGCGCCTGTCCGGCGTCCTGCTGGTCGTCCTGGTCCTGGGCCATCTGCTGATCCAGCTGGTTCTGGACGGCGGTGTCACCAAGATCGGTTTCGCCTTTGTGGCCGGCCGCTGGGCCTCGCCGTTCTGGCAGGCATGGGATCTGATCATGCTCTGGCTCGCCACGCTGCACGGCGCGAACGGCCTGCGCACGATCATCAACGACTACGCGGAGCGGGACAACACCCGCCTGTGGCTGAAGGCGCTGCTCTACACGGCGGCAGGATTCACCATCGTGCTCGGCACCCTGGTGATCTTCACCTTCGACCCGAACATCCGCTAGGCCCCGGGGCTGAGGTATCCACATGAAGATCCATAAGTACGACACCGTCATCGTCGGCGCCGGCGGGGCCGGAATGCGCGCGGCCATCGAGTCCACCAAGCGCAGCCGCACCGCGGTGCTCACCAAGCTCTACCCGACCCGCTCCCACACCGGCGCCGCGCAGGGCGGTATGGCCGCCGCCCTCGCCAACGTCGAGGAGGACAACTGGGAGTGGCACACCTTCGACACGATCAAGGGCGGTGACTACCTGGTCGACCAGGACGCCGCCGAGATCCTGGCGAAGGAGGCCATCGACTCGGTCCTCGACCTGGAGAAGATGGGCCTGCCGTTCAACCGGACCCCGAACGGCACCATCGACCAGCGCCGCTTCGGCGGCCACAGCCGCAACCACGGCGAGGCCCCGGTCCGCCGGTCCTGCTACGCCTCGGACCGCACCGGCCACATGATCCTCCAGACGCTGTACCAGAACTGCGTCAAGGAGGGCGTGGAGTTCTTCAACGAGTTCTACGTTCTGGACCTGCTGCTCACCGAGATCGACGGGGTCAAGCGCACCGCCGGTGTGGTGGCCTACGAACTGGCCACCGGTGAGCTGCACGTCTTCCAGGCGAAGGCCGTCGTCTTCGCCTCGGGCGGCTGCGGCAAGTTCTTCAAGGTGACCTCCAACGCCCACACCCTCACCGGTGACGGCCAGGCGGTCGCCTACCGGCGCGGGCTGCCGCTGGAGGACATGGAGTTCTTCCAGTTCCACCCGACCGGCATCTGGCGCATGGGCATCCTGCTCACGGAGGGCGCCCGCGGTGAGGGCGGCATCCTCCGCAACAAGGACGGCGAGCGCTTCATGGAGAAGTACGCGCCGGTCATGAAGGACCTCGCCTCGCGCGATGTGGTCTCGCGCTCCATCTACACGGAGATCCGCGAGGGCCGCGGCTGCGGTCCCGAGGGCGACCACGTCTATCTGGACCTCACCCACCTGCCGCCGGAGCAGCTGGACGCCAAGCTGCCCGACATCACCGAGTTCGCACGGACCTACCTGGGCATCGAGCCGTACACCGACCCGATCCCGATCCAGCCGACCGCGCACTACACGATGGGCGGCATCCCGACCAACGTCCAGGGCGAGGTGCTGGCGGACAACGACACCGTCATCCCGGGCCTGTACGCGGCCGGCGAGGTCGCCTGCGTCTCGGTGCACGGCGCCAACCGACTGGGCACCAACTCGCTGCTCGACATCAACGTCTTCGGCCGCCGGGCGGGCATCGCCGCCGCGGAGTACGCCGCCACGGCCGACTTCGTCGAGCTTCCGGAGGACCCGGCCGCGTTCGTCGTCGGCCAGGTGGAGAACCTGCGGGACGCGACCGGCACCGAGCGGGTCACCGAGGTCCGCAAGGCGCTCCAGGAGACCATGGACAAGAACGTCATGGTCTTCCGCACCGAGCAGACGCTCAAGGAGGCCGTCGAGGAGATCGGCCACCTGAGGGAGCGCTACAAGAACGTCAGCGTCCAGGACAAGGGCAAGCGGTTCAACACCGATCTGCTGGAGGCCATCGAGCTGGGCAACCTGCTCGACCTGGCCGAGGTCATGGCCATCTCCGCACTGGCCCGCAAGGAGTCGCGCGGCGGCCACTACCGCGAGGACTACCCGAACCGCGACGACGTCAACTTCATGCGGCACACCATGGCGTACCGAGAGGTGGGCGCGGACGGCTCCGAGTCCATCCGCCTCGACTACAAGCCGGTCGTGCAGACCCGCTACCAGCCGATGGAGCGTAAGTACTGATGAGCACCCCCACGCTTGAGAAGCCCGACCAGGCCCCCGAGGCGGCCGACGCCACCGCCTCGCACCTGATCACCGTCACCTTCCGGATCCGGCGCTTCAACCCGGAGGTCTCGGACCAGGCGGTCTGGGAGGACTTCCAGATCGACATCGATCCGAAGGAGCGCGTCCTCGACGGTCTCCACAAGATCAAGTGGGACCTGGACGGCACCCTGACCTTCCGCCGTTCCTGCGCCCACGGCATCTGCGGATCCGACGCGATGCGGATCAACGGCCGCAACCGGCTGGCCTGCAAGACGCTGATCAAGGACATCAGCCCGGACAAGCCCATCACGGTCGAGCCGATCAAGGGGCTCACGGTCCTCAAGGACCTGATCGTGGACATGGAGCCGTTCTTCCAGGCGTACCGCGATGTGATGCCCTTCCTGATCACGACGGGCAACGAGCCGACGCGTGAGCGGCTCCAGTCCGCGGAGGACCGCGCGCGGTTCGACGACACGACCAAGTGCATCCTGTGCGCCGCGTGCACCTCGTCGTGCCCGGTGTTCTGGAACGACGGCCAGTACTTCGGCCCGGCGGCGATCGTCAACGCGCACCGCTTCATCTTCGACTCCCGTGACGAGGGCGGTGAGCAGCGGCTGGAGATCCTGAACGACAAGGACGGCGTCTGGCGCTGCCGTACGACCTTCAACTGCACCGAGGCGTGCCCGCGGGGCATCGAGGTCACGAAGGCCATTCAGGAGGTCAAGCGGGCGCTGATCACGCGGCGCTTCTGAGGCTCTGAGTTTGGCTCGGAGTTCGCGGCGCTGAGTTCATGGGCGAAGGCCCCGCTTCCCGGACGACATCCGGGGGCGGGGCCTTCGTCATGGCGGGCCATCAAGGCTATACACACGAGGTATACACATCACGTATAGTCGTGCTCATGGCCACCGCCTACCTTCTGCCGATCAAGACCGCCGCCGCCCTCTTCCCGCTGCTGGCACTGGTGTTACTCCTGCCGACAGCCGTCCTCCTGTACCGCCGTCATGGCGTGATGTCCCGGGGGCGGACGCTGTCGGTGTACGGCTTCCTCTACTACTCGCTCACCGCCTTCTGCATGACGATCGTGCCGCTGCCGAAGCAGACCGCCGATATGTGTCAGCGGTTCGCGATAGTGGCCCATCCGCAGTGGATGCCCGGGAACACCTTCAGAGACATCTGGAAAGAGGCCGACCACAAGATCGGGCTGAACGCGCTGGTCCTTCAGAACCCCGCCGTCGCCGGAACCCTCTTCAATCTGCTGCTGCTTCTGCCGCTCGGCATCTTCCTGCGCTATCACTTCGTGCGCTCGCTGCGCGCCACCGCCCTTATCGGATTCACGGTCTCGCTGTTCTTCGAGCTGACGCAGTGGACCGGGGTATGGGGCCTCTACAACTGCCCGTACCGGCTCTTCGACGTGGACGACCTGATCGTCAACACGGCCGGGGCGATGGCCGGTTGGCTGCTGGCCGGGCCGGTCGCGCGGATGCTGCCCACGCTGGAGACGCTGGACGGGCGGGCGCTCGCGGCACGTCCGGTTCCGTTCGGGCGGCGGCTGACGGCGCTGGTCGTGGATGTGGCCGGATATGTCCTTGCATCGGTGTTCGCCATGGCCGTGATGACCTTTCAGAGCGGTACGGCCCCGACATGGACGCCGATCGCGATCTTCGTCGCCTGGTTCGTACTCCTGCCGCTGGCGACCGGCACGACACCCGGAAAGCGGCTGCTGCTGCTGAAGTTGGTGGCGGACGACGGCGGCCCGCTGCTGCCCTGGCGGCTGACCCTGCGGGCGCTGCTGCTCGGGGCGCTGGCGATGCCGTTCCTGTCGGGGCTGTTCCTGGCCGTGGTGATCCTGCTGAACGAGCCGTACCCGTCCGTCCTGTTCACCACCGTCCGCGACTCGGGCGCCCAAGGCGCGGCGGCGGTGCTCACGGCGCTGAGCCCCGGTCAACTGCTGGCGGTGCTGGTCGGATTCACGCTGACCGTGACCTGCGTACGGAAGACGCTGCGCCACCCGGACCGGCTCGCGCCACACGACCGTATCTCGGGCATCCGCAACGCCACGCTGCCGCACAGCCGAGCGATACGGGCCGCGCAGGGCGCGCGGGCCGCGCAGGGCGCGGCGCAGGGCCGGGCCGCGGGGGCCGCGCGGGACGGCGCGGGGGCCGCCGCGGGAGCGGCACGAGACGCCGCGAGGGGCGCGGGGGACGCCGCGAGGGCCGCACGGGACGCCACGGGGGCCGCCCGGGGTGCGGCGGGGGCCGCGGGGGGTGTCGCAGGGGCCGCGCGGGACGCCACGGGGGCCACGCGGGGTGCGGCGGGGGCCGCGCGGGATGCCACGGGGGCCGCGGGAGCCGCACGGGACGCCGCGGGAGCCACCGGGGATGCTGCGGGGGCCACGCGCGGTACCGCAGGGGCCACGGGAGCCGCGCGGGATGCTGCGGGAGCCGACACGCAGACTGCCGCGCAGAGCCCCGTACAGGCCGCCGCACGGCCCGGCGACCGGGCTGCTCCGGTCGCGGTCGTGGTCGCGCAGGACGCCGACGACGCGCTCGCGGACGCGGACGCTTCCGGCCGTCCGCTGGCCACCGCGGCAACCACCGGCTCGGCGGCGGAGGCTCAGGGGTCCGCCGCCGACTCCCGCTGATACGGGGCGGCTGACGGCGTTCGCTCAGGCGCGGGTCGAGGCGAGCTCCACCACGGTGACGTCCGGTGGCGCCCCGACCCGTACCGGCGGGCCCCAGGCTCCCGCGCCGCGGGTCACATAGAGCTGGGTGTCGCCGTACCGCTCGAGACCGGCGGCGGTGGGGTTGGCGAGCTCGGCCACGTAGGTGCCGGGCCACAGCTGACCACCGTGGGTGTGGCCGGACAGCTGGAGGTCGACGCCCGCCTTCACGGCGTCGTGGATCACCACGGGCTGGTGGGCGAGCAGCACGGAGGCGCGCGAGCGGTCGCGGTCGCCGAGCGCCTTGCCGAAGTCGGGGCCGTGGCCCTCGCTCTCGCCCGCGACGTCGTTCACCCCGGCGAGATCGAAGCCGGGCAGCTCAGTGCGTTCGTTCTCCAGGGGGCGCAGGCCCAGTTCGCGCACACGGTCCACCCACTCGTCGGCGCCCGAGTAGTACTCGTGGTTGCCGGTGACGAAGTAGCTGCCGTGGCGGGCGCTCAGCGCGCGCAGCGGCTCGGCGGCCGGACCGAGGTCCGCGACGCTGCCGTCCACGAGGTCGCCGACGACGGCGACGAGGTCGGGATTGGTGCGGTTGACCGTCTCGACGACCCGCCGGGTATGGGCGCGGCCCAGGATCGGCCCAAGGTGGATATCGCTGACGACGGCGATCCGGAAGCCGTGCGCCCCGCGCGGCAGCTTGGCGAGCGGCACGGTGATCCGCTTCACCCGCGGCCCGCGCAGCACGCTGTACGTCCCGTACCCGACCGTCCCGGCGGCGACGGCGGTGGCCCCGACGGCCACGGCCCGCGCGACAAAGAGCCGCCGAGAGGGCGCGGGGCCCGCACCCTCGGAACCCGCGACCCCACCGACGCCCGCCTCGCCCGCGACACCCTCCGCGGGACCTTCGACCCCCTTGGCCGCACCGTTCGCGACGGCATTCGCCCCACCGTCCGCAACAGCGCCCATCCCGCCCGCGGTGGCTGTCACTACGCCGTCCGCGGTGGCCGTGGCCGCCTCGCCCGTGGCGTCTCCGGCCTTCACCGAGCCGCTGGCCACGGCCGTGCCCGCGCCGTTGGACGTCGCCGCTGCGGCGGGCGCGCTGTTGTCGGCGAGCGCCGCCGACAGCCCGCCCGGCGCCCCGCTGGGCGCCGTCGCCGCACCATCGGCGTTGCGCGCGGCGGCGCCCACCGGGGCGCTCGCGGTCTCCGGTGCCCCGCTGGGCGCCGCCGTCGGTCCGGCGGCGGCCGTCTCCGCGGCCGCCGCCGGGCCCCCGGTCGACCGCACATCAGCGGACTTTTCATGGCGGCCCAGCCACGCCCCCAGCAGAGGCCGTACCGCCTCACCGGCCAGCAGGGCGAGGGTCAGGTACAGGAGCAGGGCGAGCCAGAGGTAGCCCGGCCAGGCGAGCGCGCGCTGGAGCGGGAAGGGCGCGCCCGCGCGGCCCGCGACCAGCGCACCGACGCTGCTCAGCGGCAGTGCGAAGGCCGCCGCCGTACCCGTACGGCGCGCCCATCCCCCGCGCGCCGTCGTATCGCGGACGAGCCGCCGCCACACGTACCAGTGGACGCCGGTCAGCAGACCGATGGCGGCCAGTGCGATCAGGACGAAGAGCACGACCATCCCCGGTCCCCTCCCCTAGCGAATAACGACTGAGCAAACAGCGACTGAGCGAGCAGCGGCTGAGCAGCTGACGACTGCCTGGAGCGGCTACTCGGAGGCGTCATTCCGACGCAGGGCGCGCACGCCGCGCAACCCGATCAGCCCGATCGCCGTCCCCAAGAGAAACGAGGTGATCGCGAGCAGCAGATGCACCCAAAAGTACGCGGTGGGATCGCCGGAGTCGTCGAAGGCGAGTCCGCTGGCGTCCTTCCACAAATTTTTGACAAAGGTGAACCAGATGACCCAGCTCCAGACCCCGAAGGCGAGCAGGAACCAGGACACGGGGCGGCTGAGCTTCATGGGTTCCAGTATGGTCGCGGCCCCCGATACCTCCACGCGGGGGTCTGTTGTCAATACGTCGGCGCTGCTGTCGCCCTCCTCAGCGACGCCAGGTACGTTCACCTCCGTGCCCACACCTTCCTTCACCAGCACTCACGTCCGAGACCGCACCCGTAAGGGCAACGCCGAGGGGAGTCGCCGCACCCCCGTCCGCCGCACCCCCTCCCGCCGCGCCGCCGCCCCGCTGGCTACCGCCGCCACCGCCGCCCTCCTGCTGTGCGGTCCGCTCGCCGCCGCCCCGGCGCACGCCGCCGACCAGCCGGGCGGCTCCACCGACGCGGTCAAGCCGCCCGCCCGTATGTCCACGGTGGGCGGGAAGCGACTCGGCCGCCCCGGCACCCAGGTGGACCCGAAGGCGGGCGCGCCCGCGCTGCCCAAGGAGCTCAGCGGTAAGTCCTGGGTGGTGGCGGACGCCGAGTCGGGCGATGTGCTCGCCGCGCACAACGCCCACTGGCAGCTGCCGCCCGCGTCCACCCTGAAGATGCTGTTCGCGGACACGCTGCTGCCGAAGATGCCGAAGACGAAGACCCACAAGGTGCAGCTGTCCGACCTGGACGGGATGGGAGAGGGCAGCAGTCTGGTCGGGGTCAAGGAGAACTACACCTACTCGGTCCACGACCTGTGGCTCGGCGTCTTCCTGCGCTCGGGCAACGACGCGGTGCATGTGCTGGCGGCCATGAACGGCGGTGTCCCGGCGACCGTAAAGGAGATGCAGGCACACGCGGAGTACCTCAACGCCCGGGACACCCATGTGGTCACCCCGGACGGCTATGACGAGAAGGGCCAGGTCAGCAGCGCGTACGATCTGACCCTCTTCGCCCGCTCGGGGTTGCAGAAGGCGGATTTCCGGGAGTACTGCTCGACGGCGACCGCGCAGTTCCCCGGGACGTTCGAGAAGGACAAGAAGGGCAAGAAGACCCGCTCCAGCTTCGGCATCCAGAACACCAACCGGCTGCTGACCGGCCTCGGTGTCGAGCCCTACAAGGGCATCGCCGGGGTCAAGAACGGCAACACCACGAACGCGGGCGCCACCTTCACCGGGGTCGCCCAGCGCGGCAACCGGGTGCTGCTTGTCACCGTGATGAATCCGCAGGAGAAAGAGGTGAACGAGGTCTACAAGGAGACCGCGAGGCTCTTCGACTGGGGGTTCAAGGCGGCGGACTCGGTGAACCCGATCGGCACGCTCGTCCGGCCGGGCGCGGCGGGCGCGAACCACCCCTCGGCCGGTGGCAAGGAGGACCACAAGCACGCCCAGGCGTCCGTCTCCACGGACAGCGGGGGCTCCGGCGGGGTCTGGACCGCGGTGGGCATCACGGGCGGCTCCCTGGTGCTGCTGGGCGCGCTGGCCTTCGGAGTGCACCGCCGCTGGCCGCTGCCGGAGCTGGTACGGCGCCGCTCGCGCGACTGAGCGGCCCTCCACCGGACCACGCCGCTGACACCCGTAAGGCGCGCCCCGTAAGGCCGCCTTACGGCCACCGCGAGACCCTTACGGCCGCCGCCACACCCTTACGGTCGCCATGGCCGCCTTACGGTCGTCATGGCTGCCTTACGGCCGCCGCCGTCCGTTCGTCACGCCGCCGCCTGCGGGCCTTCCGGCCCGCTGGCGCGGGTCTCCTCGGCCTCCGGCCCGGACGGCTGGGCCTTGTCCGCCTCGGCCGCCCATTCGGCCTCCCGCTCGGCCTGGGCGGTGGGCGGGGTGGCGGTCCAGGCGGCGCAGTACAGCGTGAGTTTCGCGGTGAAGTTGATCCACAGCAGCAGGGCGATGGGCACTCCGAACGCCCCGTACATGCTCTTGGCCGCCACATCCTTCAGATAGCTGCTGAGCAGCAGCTTGAGCAGTTCGAAGCCGATCGCGCCGATGAGCGCGGCGACGACGACCGCTCGGCGGGGCGGCTCCACGCCGGGGAGCCAGGTCAGGACGTAGCACAGCAGCACGAAGTCGGCGCCGACGGCGATGAGGAACGCGGCGATCCGCAGCAGCCAGCCGCCGACCCCGTTCTCGGGGATGCCGATGAGCTGGGCGATCCGGCCCACGGCGGTGGCGGCCAGGGCGGACACGGCGAACGAGACCAACGCCACACCGCCCAGCCCGATCAGCACGAAGGCGTCCTTGACCTTGCGCACCAGCGGGTTGCCGGGGTCCTCCTCCAGCTCCCATACGGCGCGCAGGCACTCGCGCAGCGAGCCCACCCAGCTGATGCCCGTGAACAGCAACAGGGCGCCCGCGACGACTCCGATCGTGCCGGCGTTCTGGACGAGTGCGCCCAGGTCGAGCTGGCCGGAGATACCGGGGATCTGCTGGGCGAGCTTCCTTTGGAGCTGCGCCATCTGCGCCTGGGTGAGCGTGGCCGCGCCGATCGCCGCCCCGACGGCGATGAGCGGGAAGAACGCGATGAAGCTGGTGAACGTGATCGCGGCGGCGAGCCGGGTCCAGTGGACGCGGTCCAGCCGCTCGTACGTACGCCAGGCGTGGGTGTGCATCAACCAAGCCAGCGCGGGGCCGACGACAGGCAGCCGGGTCAACGATTCCATGATCAGCAACTACCCTTCTGCGCGTTGTCACTCCTCGGCGCGCCGACGCGCGGTACGGATATCCGGGTTCCCCGTACCGACGCTCCGCTCATCACTCTTTTCGGTGAGGGCGTGAATACGAGCGCACGATCACTTCATATGCCCCGGATCGAGGAGGACACGTTCACCCGGCGAAGGACGTCGTCGGTCCGGTCGTCGGCCTATCGGGGCTGCTCATGTTCGGTGAACATGTCGATCAGGCTGTGGGGCGCGTTGTCGTCGAACAAGCGCTGCTGGAGGAGGTTGCCTTCGGCGACGACCTCGGCGCTGCGCGGGAAGAGGGCCTTCTCGTACTCGGCGAAGCCGGTCTCGATGTCGTCGGGGTGCGCGGCGATCGCCTTGCCGAGTTCCGCGCCGTCGAGCATGGCCAGATTGGCGCCTTCGCCGTTGGGGATCGCGAGGTGGGCGGCGTCGCCGAGCAGGGTCACCCCCGGCACCCGCTCCCACCGGTGCTCGACGGGCAGTGCGTTGTAGGGGCGCGGGACCGGCGCGGTCTCACCGTCGGTGATCAGCGCGGTGAGCTCCGGCGCCCAGCCGTCGAACTCCCGCGCGATCCGGGCGGTGGCCGCGGCGGAATCGGTGAAGTCGATGGCGGCGAACCAGTCCTGCGGCCTGGACAGCGCCACGTAGGTGTGGAGGGTCCCGCCGCTCTCCCGGTGAGCCAGGATTCCCTTCCCCGGCGCGAGCGCGAACATCGACCCGCCGCCGACCGCTTTCGCGCTCGCGGGGTGCCGGGTGTCGGCGTCGAACAGGTAGGTCTCCACGGAGGACGTACCCGCGTACTCGGGTGTGGCGTCGGAGAGCAGCGGCCGGACCCGTGACCACGCGCCGTCCGCGCCGACCAGCAGGCCCGTGACGACCGTGCCGGCATCGGCGAACGTCACCTCATGGCGGCCCTCGCCGAGCGAACGGACGCCGCTGACCTTGTGCCCCCACCGGACGGTGCCGGCCGGGAGCGACTCGAGCAGGATCCGCCGCAGTTCGCCGCGCTGCACCTCGGGGCGCCCACCCGTGCCGTCGTCGGGTTGGTCGAACAGAACGGCCCCGTCCCGGCCGAGGATCCGTATCGCCTGGCGGCCCTCCAGGATGAGGCCGCGGAACTCGTCCATCAGGCCCGCCGCGTCGAGGGCGAGCTGCCCGTTGTAGTCGTGGATGTCGAGCATCCCGCCCTGTGCGCGAGCCATCGGCGAGGAGTCCGCCTCGTAAACGGTGGCCGGGATTCCGTGGACGTGCAGGACGCGGGCGAGCGTGAGGCCGCCGAGTCCGGCGCCGATGACCGTGACATGAGTGCGCATCGTGGCTCCTTCGGGGTCGAGGCCGCCGGGTGAGGCCCGGCCGACCTCTCTGGTATGCCGTTCCAGTACTGGAACGGCGCTCCATGCTGGAATAGCGTTCCAGCCATGTCAAGATGGCGGCATGGCAACGCGGACGCGCCGGTCACAGCGGCGCACAGAGGCGCTCTCCCGTGAGCGCATCGTCGAGGCCGCCGTCGAGCTGCTCGACGCGACGGGCGAGGGCGGGCTGACGTTCCGGGCGCTGACCGAGCGCCTCGCCACCGGGCCCGGGGCGATCTATTGGCATGTGGAGAACAAGGACGAGCTGCTCGGCGCCGCCACCGAAACCGTCGTCGCCGCCGCTCTGGCCGTCGAGCCCGCGAGGACCCCGGACTCGCCCACGGGGGCCCCTGACTCGCCCGCGGAGGCCCCTGACTCGCCGCGGGACGAGATCCGCGCCGTCGCGCTCGGCCTGTTCGAGGCGATCGACGAGCACCCGTGGCTCGCCACACAGCTCGCGACCCATCTCTCCCGCAGTCCCTGGGGGTCGGTGGCGCCGCGGATCTTCGAGAGCCTCGGTCGACGGGTCCGCGCACTGGGCGTGCCCGAAGGCAGCTGGTTCCTGGTGACCTCGGCGTTGATGCACTACATCCTGGGCGCCGCCGGCCAGAACGCCACGAACGCCCGCGCCGGCGGGGGCGGATTGGACCGCGACGAGTTCCTCGACGCCACGGCGACGGCCTGGGAAGAGCTCGATCCCGACGACTACGCGTTCACCCGGGCCGTCGCGTACCAGATGCGCGGCCACGACGACCGCGAGCAGTTCCTCGCCGGGATCGATCTTGTCCTTACCGGCATCGCCGCGACCCACTCGCCCGATGCATAGACCCGCCGAACAGAACAGCTGAAACAGGCCAGCCGAACGATCCCGCGGAACAGGCCCGCGATCCGGCCACGAGGCGGGAGGGCGACGCCGGGCCGAGCGGATGGCGGAAGCCGACCTCGGCCCGAAAGGCGTCCCGAAGGGGCGCGGGGCCATGTCGATACGCGGCTCCGCCGCGTGGGCGCGACCGGCCAGGACGCCGCCGCGGACGAACGACGGCAGGTCGGCGCACGTCCGGCGGAGCACTCAGCGGTGCGCCACGCCGTCGATCATCAGGCCGAGGGTGAAGTCGAACCGGTCGTGGCCCTCGCCGGCGGTGAGCTCGGCGGCGTGGCGAGTGGTGTGGGGGAACGTCGCGGCAGGCAGGGCGGTGAACCGGCGCAGCAGTTCATCGCGGTCCAGGACCCAGGCGGCGTCGTCGTGCGCCGACCGCCGGCGCGCGATCGACACCTCGAGGCAGTAGGCGGCCACGTACAGCAGGAGGGCGTCGATGGCCCAGGCGGCGGCCTGCGGGGCGACGCCACCGGCGAGCAGGATCGCCAGCATTCCTTCGGTGACGCGCACGGTCTCGAGGTCGGTGGGGGCCATGGCGAGCGCGGCGCGGGAGATTCCGGGGTATTTCAGGTACTGGTCGCGGATCTGCGTACACACGCCGCGAATCTGCTCCCGCCAGGCCGCGGGGTCGGGCTCGGGCAGTACGAGCTCGGCACACAGCCGCCCGATGAGCAGTTCGTCGAGGTCGGCCTTGTTGACCACATGGGCGTAGAGCGAGGCGGGTCCGGTGTCGAGCGCACCGGCCAGCCGGCGCATGGTCAGCGCCTCGTAGCCCTCCGTGGCGATGACGCCAAGGGCCGTGTCGACAACCTGCTCCACGGTGATCGGGGTCTTGCGGCGCCGCGGCCTGGGGGCCGCTTCGGCCTCGGGGTCCGGCGGCTGGTGGCGCGCCGCGCGTCGCTCTCTCGGGTTCACCCGGCCATCATAGCTTGACACGAACAGCGTTCGCTTATAGAACGCTGTTCGTGTCAAGGAATGTGAACCAGGATGTGGACGTGACCGTGGTCGGAGCCGGGCCGGTGGGCTTCGTGCTCGCCGCGGAGCTGGCGCTCTCCGGGGCGACGGTGCAGATACTCGAGCGACGGACCGAGCCGGATGAGGCGATGAAGGCCGGGGCGATCAATGTGCCGACGGCCGAGGCGCTCGACCGCCGCGGTCTGCTGCCCGCCGCCGAACAGGTGCAGCGAGAGACGCTCGCCCGGGTCGGGTCGTTCTCCCGCATGGCCGACGATCGGCCGCCCGGTGGTGGCGGGCGGCCGCGCGAGCCGCGATTCACCGGGCATTTCGCCGGAATGGTCCTCGACGCCGACCTCGTGGACGAATCCGATCCCGACCTCGCGGCGCACGCCGCGGTCGCCGGGGCGAGGATGGTGCCGCAGCCCGAGCTGGAGAAGCTGCTGGCCGACCATGTCGCGCGGCTCGGCGTACCGGTGCGTCGTGGGGTGGAGGTCACCGCGCTCGAAGACACCGGCGACGGCGTGCTCGTGGGCACCACCGCCGGCCCGGTGCGCACGGGATGGCTGGTCGGATGCGACGGCGGGCACAGCGCGGTGCGCCGCCTCGCGGGCATCGACTTCCCCGGCACCGACCCCGAACTCACCGGACATCTGGCCGTCGCCGACATCGCCGACCCTTCGATGCTCGCCAACGGCTGGGCGTGGTCGGCCCGGGGGGCGTACCGCTACGGTCCGCAGCCCGGACGGGTGGTGACCGTGGAGTTCGACGGCGGTCCCGCCGACCGCTCGGCGCCGGTCACTCTGGAGGACGTGCAGACCAGTCTGCGCCGGGTCTCGGGCACCGACGTCACGCTGACCGCGCTGCGCGGCGCCGCGACCCGCTGGACCGACAACGCCCGCCAGGCCGCGGCCTACTGGTCGGGGCGGGTGCTGCTGGCCGGTGACGCCGCGCACGTCCACCCGCCGTTCGGCGGTCAGGGGCTCAATCTCGGGGTCGGCGACGCGATGAACCTCGGCTGGAAGCTGGGTGCCGTGGTCGCCGGGTGGGCGCCCGAAGGGCTGCTCGACACCTACGACGCCGAGCGCCGTCCCCTCGGCGCCTGGGTGCTGGACTGGACGCGGGCCCAGATCGGGGTGATGCGCGGGGACGCCAAGTCGGCCGCGCTCCGGGAGGTCGTCGCCGATCTGCTGAGCACCCGGGCGGGCACGACCTACGCGGTCAAGAAGATCTCCGGTGTCACGCAGCGCGTCGATCTGCCCGGCGGCCATCCACTGATCGGGCGGTACGTCCCCGACCTGTGGCTGAGCGACGGCTCCCGTCTGGTCGACCATGGCCACGGCGGCGGGTTCCTGCTGCTGGACCGCACTCCGGACGGCGCGTTCGCCCGCTTCGCGGCGGCCTGGGCCGGAAGGGTGAGCGGGGTGACCGACGGCCACGGGACGCCGACGGGGGTGACCGACGACCACGCGACGCCGACCGGGGTGACCGACGACCACCGGACGCCGACGGGGGTGACCGGGGTGCTGGTACGCCCGGACGGGGTGGTCGCCTGGGCCTCCTCCGACACGGCGGACACCACCGACCCCGCCGCCGTCACCGGCCTCGGAGCCGCCCTGCGCCGATGGGCCGGCGCGCCGTCGCCCTCACCCGAGCACGAGCCGGTGGGCTGAATCCCTGTAGGGGGCGCGGGGCTGTGTCGATGTGCGGCTCCGCCGCGTGGGCGCGCCCGGCCACGACGGGCCCCCGGACGGCGCCAATGGAATCCCGGCGCGAGGCTCAGTGGGAGGGCGCTGCCGGGCGGGAGAGAGCGGCCTGACGGGGCACCACGGGCGAGGCACCGTCGGGCTGTTCGTCCGCCCCGAAGGGGTATTCGCGGTCCAGCCGCCAGACCCCGTCCGCCCCCTGCTCGTACAGCGCGAAGCCGGTGATCGTCCAGGCGGCCTCGTACTCCTTGAGCTCCACGAACGCCCGGTCCATCGCCTCCTCGTCGATGCCGTGGGCGATCGTGACATGAGGGTGGTACGGGAACTGGAGCTCACGCGCGCACGGCCCGGACTCCATCCGGATCCGCTCCTGGAGTACCGCACACTCCTCGGCGCCCTCGACGATCCTTACGAAGACCACCGGCGAGAGCGGCCGGAAGGTGCCGGTGCCCTCCAGCCGCATCGGGAACGGCCGCCCCTCGGCCGCGACCCGCGCCAGATGGTCCTCCACGGCGGGCAGCACCGAGGCGTCGACCTCGGTCGGCGGCAGCAGGGTGACATGCGTGGGGATGCCATGGGCGGCCGGGTCACCGAAGCCCGCGCGCCGCTCCTGGAGGAAGCTGCCGTACGGCTCCGGGACCGCGATCGAAACGCCGAGCGTTACGGTCCCCACTGCGTTCTCCCTCCTGGCCCTCCCGGGCTGCTGAGTTCTGGCCGCTGTACCCGTGTCAGTGTGGCGGCTGCGCCGCCCTCGCGGCTAGATTCCTCGGTCCTTCGGCGCACCGGCCCAAAGGCCCCCTGGTCAGGAGGCCGGACCGGTGTGTTCCGCGATCCGCGCGGGCCCGTGTCCCATACGTGCGCGGGGTGCGCCGC
This sequence comes from Streptomyces malaysiensis subsp. malaysiensis, assembly GCF_040653035.1. NCBI lineage: Bacteria > Bacillati > Actinomycetota > Actinomycetes > Kitasatosporales > Streptomycetaceae > Streptomyces > Streptomyces malaysiensis. The sequence continues at coordinate 490,614 of NZ_JBEZNG010000003.1, read as the reverse complement.
GCTCACCGGGTGGTGCGCACGGCGCCTGGCGTGCCGCTCAGCGCGCCGCGGGCAGGAAGCCCACCTTGTCGTAGGCGGCGGCCAGCGTCTCGGCGGCGACGGCTCGGGCCTTCTCGGCGCCCTTGGCCAGGATTCCGTCCAACGTCGCGGGGTCGGCGAGGTATTCCTGGGTCCGCTCGCGGAACGGCGTGACCCACTCGACCAGCACCTCGGAGAGGTCGGTCTTGAGCGCGCCGTAGCCCTTGCCCTCGTAACGGCGCTCCAACTCCGGGATTTCGGTGCCGGTCAGGGTGGAGTAGATGGTCAGCAGATTGCTGACGCCCGGCTTCTTCTCCTCGTCGTAGCGGATCTCCGTCTCGAGGTCGGTGACCGCGCTCTTGATCTTCTTCGCCGAGACCTTCGGCTCGTCGAGGAGGCTCACGATGCCCTTCGGCGTGGACGCCGACTTGCTCATCTTGATCGCCGGGTCCTGGAGGTCGTAGATCTTGCCCGTCTCCTTGACGATGTACGGCTCGGGGACGGTGAAGACCTCGCCGAAGCGGCCGTTGAAGCGGTCGGCCAGATCCCGGGTGAGCTCGATGTGCTGACGCTGGTCCTCGCCGACCGGGACGTGGTTGGCCTGGTACAGCAGGATGTCCGCGACCTGGAGGATCGGGTAGGTGAAGAGCCCCACCGTGGCCCGGTCGGCGCCGTGCCTGGCCGACTTGTCCTTGAACTGTGTCATCCGGGACGCCTCGCCGAAGCCGGTGAGACAGTTCATCACCCACCCGAGCTGGGCGTGCTCGGGCACATGGCTCTGGATGAAGAGCGTGCAGCGGTCCGGGTCCAGACCGGCGGCGAGCAGCTGGGCGGCGGCGAGCCGGCTGTTGGCACGCAGCTCCGCCGGATCCTGCGGCACGGTGATCGCATGCAGGTCGACCACGGTGTAGAACGCGTCGTGGGTCTCCTGCAACGCGACGTACTGCCGGATCGCGCCGAGGTAGTTGCCGAGGTGGAAGGAACCTGCGGTGGGCTGGATACCGGAGAGCGCACGGGGACGATCGAGGGCCATGGCATCCATTCTCTCAGGTGTGGAACCAGACTCCGTCCGCCGGTGTATGAGAGATGTGAGGACTGAAGCACAGATCATCGCGAGGGTGCGGACCGGCGACGCGGAGGCGTACGCCGAGCTGGTGCGGGCCCATGCGCCGATCGCGCACCGCACCGCCCGGCTGCTCGGGGCGGGCGCGGATGCCGAGGATGTGGTGCAGGACGCCTTTGTGAAGGCGTATCTCGCGCTGGGGCGGTTCCAGAGCGAGGCGTCGTTCCGGCCCTGGCTGCTGCGCATCGTCGCCCATGAGACGAGTAACGCGGTGCGCTCGGCGCGCCGGAGACGGACGGCGGTGGACCGGGAGGGGGCGCTGCTGGCCGGAGCCGAGCCGGTGATACCGGAGTCCGCCGATCCGGCGGCCATGGCGCTGGCGGGCGAGCGGCGGGCTCGGCTGCTGGCCGCGCTGGAGCGGCTGAGCGAGCCGCAGCGGCGGGTGGTGATCTACCGCTATCTGCTGGATCTGGACGAGACGGAGACCGCGGAGGCTCTGGGCTGGCCGCGCGGCACGGTGAAATCGCGGCTGAGTCGCGCCCTGAGACGGCTGGAGCAGCTGCTGGGGCCGTCGGAGAGGGCCGATGAGACGGCCGATGAGGCGGGCTGGACGGCCGGTGGGCCGGGCTGGACTGCCGAGGGGACGGCCGGTGGGACGGCCGACGCGCCGGAGTGGACGGCCGATGGGACCGAATGGGGAGGCGAAGGAGATGGCCGAGGAAGGGCTGCCCGAAGAGCTGCGGGCGCTCGGGCGGGCGCTGGAGATACCGCCGTCCGGCGGACCGTCGCGGCACGGCGTGTCGCGGGCGGGCGGCATGGAGCCGGAAGCGAGCATGCCGCCGGAGGGAAGCATGCCGCCGGAGGGCGGCGCGGCTTCGGCGGGCGGCAGGGCCCCGGCGGCCCCGGCGGAAGTCAGGGCTCCGGAGGCAGGCGTCCCCCTGGACGGCGGGGAGACGCTGGTCGAGCGGGTGCTCGCCCGGATCGTGGGCCTTCCGGTGCCGGTGGCCGGCGACCGGATCCAGGAGGAGCAGTGGTGGCAGCCCCTGCCCGGCCTGGAGGCCGGGCAGGGGCCCGCGCCCGGCGTCAGCCGGTCGGCAGACCGGGAGCCGGATAGGCCGCCATCAGCTCGGACACCTCGCCCCTGATCTTGGCGAGGGCGCCCTCGTCACCGCTCTTCGCGGCGGTCACCGCGCGGTCCATCCACTCGGCCACGGCGGGCATGTGCTCGGTGGACAGACCGCGCGAGGTGAGGGAGGGGGTGCCGATCCGGATACCGGAGGGGTCGAAGGGCTTGCGCGGGTCATAGGGGACGGTGTTGTAGTTCACCACGATCCCGGCCTGGTCCATGGCCTTGGCCGCGACCTTGCCCGGCACCTCCTTGGGCGTCAGGTCCATCAGGATCAGATGGTTGTCGGTGCCGCCGGAGACCAGCTCGAAGCCGCGGGCGAGCAGTTCCTCGGCGAGCGCCTTGGCGTTGGCGACCACGGCATGGGCGTAGTCACGGAAGGCGGGCTGGGCGGCCTCGTGCAGGGCCACCGCGATGGCGGCGGTGGTCTGGTTGTGCGGACCGCCCTGGAGCCCGGGGAAGACGGCCTTGTCGATGGCCTTGGCATGGGTCTCGCGCGACATCAGCATCGCGCCGCGCGGACCCCGGAGCGTCTTATGAGTGGTGGTGGAGATGACATCGGCGTACGGCACGGGCGAGGGATGGGCGCCGCCCGCGATCAGACCGGCGATATGCGCGATATCGGCGATGAGCACCGCGTCCACCTCGTGGGCGATCTCCGCGAAGGCGGCGAAGTCGATCGTGCGGGGCACCGCCGTGCCACCGCAGAAGATCAGCTTGGGCCGCTCCTCACGGGCCAGCTCGCGCACCTGGTCGAAGTCGATCATCCCGGTGTCCTGGCGCACCCCGTACCGGACACCGCGGAACCAGGTGCCGGTGGCGGAGACGCCCCAGCCGTGGGTGAGATGACCGCCCATGGGCAGTGCCATGCCCATCACGGTGTCACCGGGCCGGGCGAAGGCCAGATAGGCCGCGAGGTTGGCGGGTGAACCGGAGTAGGGCTGGACATTGGCGTGCTCGGCGCCGAAGAGGGCCTTGGCCCGGTTGATCGCCAGGGTCTCCACCTGGTCGATGACCTGCTGGCCCTCGTAGTAGCGGCGGCCGGGGTAGCCCTCGCTGTACTTGTTCTGCAACACCGTCCCGGAGGCTTCCAGGACGGCGGCGGAGACATAGTTCTCGCTCGCGATCAGGCGCAGGGTCTCGGACTGCAACAGCTCCTCGGCGCCGACGAGGGAAGCGAGTTCGGGGTCGGCGGCCGACAGTGCGGGATGGGACAGGGGCAGGCTCATCGAGTCCTCCGGGGCGATCGGTGACGGTCCGGTCGTGTCCCGGGGTGCCCAGGCGGGCGGCACCTCGTGGCGCTGGGGCCACGCATCGCTTCCTCGTGGTCGGTTCCACGCTCGGCTCGCCAGTCACGATGCGCACCCCCACTCTAGCTAGTGAGACAAGGAGGACAAGATGGGATCGGGACGCTCCGCGGAGCGGGCCATCGCCGCCGCCGAGGCCCATGGCGCGCACAACTACCATCCGCTGCCGGTCGTCGTCGCGTCCGCCGAAGGCGCCTGGATGACCGATGTCGAGGGCCGCCGGTATCTCGATCTGCTCGCCGGATACTCGGCGCTCAACTTCGGGCACCGCAACCACCGGCTGATCGAGGCCGCCAAGGCGCAGCTGGACCGGGTCACCCTCACCTCCCGCGCGTTCCACCACGACCGCTTCGGCGCCTTCTGCGCCGAGCTGGCCGAGCTGTGCGGCATGGAGATGGTGCTGCCCATGAACACGGGCGCGGAGGCGGTGGAGACGGCCGTCAAAACCGCCCGTAAATGGGGCTACCGGAGCAAGGGCGTACCGGACGGCCGGGCCAGGATCATCGCCGCCGAGAACAACTTCCACGGCCGGACGACCACCCTCATCAGCCTCTCCACCGATCCGGAGGCCCGCGCCCAGCACGGCCCCTTCACCCCGGGGTTCCCGATCGTGCCGTACGGGGACCTGGCGGCGATGGAGGCGGCACTCGACGCCGCGCCCGAGGAGACGGTCGCCGTGCTGCTGGAGCCGATCCAGGGCGAGGCGGGGGTGGTGGTGCCGCCACCCGGCTATCTGGCCGGGGTCCGGGAGCTGACCCGGGAGCGGAATGTGCTGTTCATCGCCGATGAGGTCCAGTCCGGCCTCGGGCGCACCGGCACCACCTTCGCCTGTGAGCACGAAGGGGTGGTCCCCGATGTCTATGTGCTGGGCAAGGCGCTGGGCGGTGGCGTGATGCCGGTGTCGGCGGTGGTGTCCTCCCGCGAGGTGCTCGGGGTGCAGCGCCCCGGGGAGCACGGCTCCACCTTCGGCGGCAACCCGCTCGCCTGCGCCGTCGCCCTGGAGGTCATCGCCATGGTGCGGACCGGAGAGTTCCAGCGGCGCTCGGCCACGCTCGGCGAGCTGCTCCACCGGGAGCTGGGGCCGCTCATCGGAAACGGGGTGCGGCAGGTGCGCGGCCGGGGGCTGTGGGCGGGCGTGGACATCGAGCCGTCGCACGGCACCGGGCGGCAGATCTCCGAGCGGCTCATGGACCGCGGAGTGCTGGTCAAGGACACCCATGACGCCACCATCCGGATCGCCCCGCCCCTGGTAATCGGCGAGGAGGACCTGATGTGGGCGCTGGACCAGCTCAGGGCGGTGCTGGCCGAATGAGCGGGTACGGTCCGGCGGCCCGGCGCGGCGCGGTGGCCCGGCGCGGCTCAGCGCCGCCGCGCGGCTTAGGGGCCCAGTACGGCACAGTGGCCCCACGCGGCTCAGCGCCCTCGCGCGGCTTCGGGGCCCGGCTCGGCTCAGCGGTCTGGCTCGGCTCGACAGTCCCGCACGGCTCGGTGGCCCCGCGCGGCTCTGCGGCCCCAAGCGGCTCGGCAGCCCCGCGTGGCTCAGTGGCTTCGTGCGGCTCAGAGGATCACATGGGGGATGAAGCGCGCGTATTCATCCGTCACCAGCCCCGCCGACTCGCGGATGCCGAGTCCGGCCGACTCGCCCTCCACGACCCAGGTGCCGAGCACCACCCGGTTGCCGTCGAAGTCGGGCAGTGGAGCCAGTTCCTGGTAGCAGCACGGCTCATCGCGGAGGACGGGCTCCTCGCCCGGCGGGTGCACGGTCACCCCGGCGCCCTCCCGGCCGAGCAGCGGTTTGGCCACATAGCCGGTGGTGCGGGCCAGTTCCCGGGGGCCGTCGAGGTAGGCGGGCAGCAGATGGGGATGGCCCGGGAAGAGCTCCCACAACACGGCCAACAGCGCCTTGTTGGACAGCAGCATCTTCCAGGCCGGTTCGATCCACAGCGTGGATCCGGTGCCGCCCCCGTTGTCGAGCGTGTCCAGTACATGCGGGCCGAACCGGTCGGTGACCAGCCACTCCCAGGGGTAGAGCTTGAAACAGCTCCGGATGAAGCGGAACCGCTTGTCCACGAAGCGGCCCGACAGCCCTTCCCAGCCGATGTCCTCCATGGAGATCGCCTCGGTCCTCAGCCCGGCCTGCTCGGCCGTCTCCCGGAGGTAGGCCACCGTCATCAGATCCTCGCCCAGCTCGTCCCCGGCGGAATGGGCGAAGTACAGGGGCGTTCCCGGCGGCAGCAGCGCCGCCTGGGTGCGCCAGGCGTCGACCAGCCGTTCATGGAGGGAGTTCCACTGGTCCGCGCCCGGAAAACGGTCCTCCATCCAGAACCACTGGGCGCTCGCCGCCTCCACCAGCGAGGTGGGCGTGTCGGCGTTGTACTCCAGCAGCTTCGCCGGGCCCGCCTCACCGTCGTAGCGCAGATCGAACCGGCCGTAGACGCTGGGCTGTTCGGCCCGGCGGTGCCAGGACTCGGCGACCAGCCCGGCCAGCCGTGGATCGTGGATGCCCAGGTCGGCGAAGCGGCCGGTCTCGACGATATGGGCGGCCGCGGCCAGCGACATCCGGTGCAGCTCCTCGACCACCTCCTCCAGCGCCTCGACCTCGGGCAGCGAGAAGGCGTAGTAGGCGCTCTCGTCCCAGTAGGGGCGCAGCAAGCCGTCCGGGTAGCGGGTCAGCGGATAGATGACCCCCTGCTCCTCCACCGTGGACTGCCAGCCGGGGCGGGGGTCGATGGTGTGGCGCTTCATCGAGGGACGGCCCGCTCAGCCGCCGCTGGAGCCGGAGCAGCCGAAGCCACCCCGGTCGGCGGCCTTGCTCTTGTCGAAGGTGCCGTAGTCCGCCCAGCGGCCGCTGACGTCGGAGTCGTAGTACCACTCGCCGTCGACGCCCGCCTTGCCCCGGCTCTTCTTGCCCTTGCCGCCCGTGGTGGACGAAGAGCCCTTGCAGGCGCCGGAGTCGACGACCCGGTACCCGTTCACGGCGTCATAGCTGTTCCGGTCCACACAGCGCTTGTCCGGTTCCGAACCACAGGAGGTGAGCGCCGCCGCCAGCGCGCCCATACCGCCCAGGATCACCGTGCTCGACCTCAGCCGCCGTGTCGTCTTCCGTTCCATCGCAGTCTCCCCCGTTTCTCTCCCCGAGACCGCCGCCCACCCTAGGTGGAACTACCGCGCCCATGGACGGCGGGGCCCGGCCGTGCCCACGCGGCGGAGCCGCAGACCGGCACAGCCCCGCGCCTCTTCGAGGCAGCTTGCGAGCCGCGGCCGGTGGCTTCCACCGAGTTGCTGAGAGGGGGGGCTGGCCAGGCTCAGGGCAGCACTCGGCACAGCGCTTCCAGCGCGCCCGTGAAGGCGTGGTCGGGCGGGGTGCCATAGGCGAACACCAGCGCGTCCGGCCCCTCCCCCGGCGTCGGTCCGGGCCCACCCGGCTCCCGCTCCTCGCGGTAGCGGAAGCGGGAGAGCCCCTCCAGGGCCAGGCCCTGCCAGGCCGCGCCCTGCACCACGGACCGCTCGGTGCCCGGCGGCAGTTGGAGCACCGCGTGCAGCCCCGCCGCGATGCCCGTGACCCGCACCCGCGGGGCGCGTTCGGCGAGCGCCGCCACCAGCTGGTCGCGGCGGCGCCGGTAGCGCATCCGCATACCGCGCACATGGCGGTCGTACGCCCCGGAGTCGATGAACTCCGCGAGCGTCAGCTGGTCAAGACCGCCCAACTGCCACTCCCCCGTCCCCTTGACCGCCAGGAGGTCGTCCATCAGATGGTCCGGCACCACCATCCAGGCCAGCCGCAGCGCGGGCGCCAGGCTCTTGCTCGCGGTGCCCAGATAGACCACATGCTCGGGGTCCAGCCCTTGCAGCGCCCCGACCGGCTGACGGTCGTAGCGGAATTCCCCGTCGTAGTCGTCCTCCAGCACCAGCCCGCCCACCCGCGAGGCCCAGTCGACCACGGCGGCGCGCCGATCGGGGTCCAGCGGAACCCCGATGGGGAACTGATGCGCCGGGGTGAGCAGCACGGTCCGCGGCCCGGGCAGCCGGTCCAGCTCCGCTGTCCGGGCGCCCTGCTGATCGACCGGCAGCGGCACGGTGCGCAGCCCTGCCCCGCGCATCACGTTCCAGTGGATGTCGAGCCCGTAGGACTCCACGGCCACCTCACCGTGCCCGGCCTTCTGCCGCACCCTGCTGAGCAGGGCCAGACCCTGGACGAACCCCGCACAGATCACGACCCGTTCCGGCGCGGCCCGCACCCCACGAGCGCGCGCCAGATAGTCGGCCAGGACCCGCCGCAGCTCGGGCCGTCCGGCGGGGTGACCGTAGCCGAAGGCGTCGTTCGGCGCGGCGGTCAGGGCGCGCCGGGCCGCGGAGAGCCAGGCGGACCGGGGGAAGGCCGAGACATCGGGTTGGCCGGGGCGCAGATCGTAGACGGGCCGGGCGGCGGCCGCGGCGGCGGGCGGGGGTGTGCGCGGCGGGGCGGGTTCGGGCGGTACGACGCGCCGGGCGACCCGGGTGCCCGAGCCCTGCCGGGCCGTCAGCCAACCCTCGGCAACGAGCTCCCCATAGGCGTCGGCGACGGTGTTCCTGGCGATGCCGAGGTCGGCGGCGAGGGAACGGGAGGAGGGCAGCCGGGTGCCCGGGGCGAGCCGCCCGCCGCGGACGGCGTCGCGCAGCGCGCGGATGAGCGCGTCCCGTACTCCGGTCCCGCCGCCCGGCGGCAGATCCAGATGGAGGTCCGTGCCCAGCCCGGCGGCCCGGTCGGCCGTCCCCTGCCCGGGGTCGCCCGCCCGCTCACCGGCACCGGCCGTCCGGGGCCCGGATCCGCCTGTCCGCTGCCCGGGGCTGTCCGCGCCCTCCCGGGCCCCGCCCGTCCGCTGTCCGGACCCGCCCGACCCGCCCGACCCGCCCGGCCGCTGTCCGGATCCGCCTGTCCGCTGTCCGGGTTCGTCCCTCTGAGTGGCCCATGAATCCGCCATGGAAATGGACCATACTCCTGGGCCGCCCGGCCTCTAGCGTGGAGGCATGACGACGACAGAGACCACTCACCGACACGCCCCCCGGATGCAGTTCGCCAAGGCCGCCCCCGAGGTCTACAAGGCCATGGTCGCCCTGGACGCGGCCGCCAGAAAGGACGTGGACCCGAAGCTGGCCGAGCTGGTCAAGACGCGTGCCTCACAGCTCAACCACTGCGCGTTCTGCATCGACATGCACACCAAGGACGCCCGTGCGGCGGGCGAGTCCGAGGACCGTCTGTACCTCCTCAACGCCTGGGAGGAGGCCGTGGACCTGTACACCGAGAAGGAGCAGGCCGCCCTCGCCCTGACCGAGGCCGTCACCGTCCTGACCGACGGTTTCGTCCCGGACGAGGTCTACGAGCGGGCCGCCAAGCACTTCGAGGAGCGGGAGCTGGCCCAGCTGATCGCCCTGATCTTCACCATCAACGCCTGGAACCGGATCGGCGTGACCACCCGCTTGGCCCCCGGCGCCTACAAGCCCTCGGGCCACTGAGGCGGGCCCGCCATGACGGCACCAGCGACCACCGACGGCGCCCGAACGCTCCGCGCGCTGCACCACGGCCGCGAGCCCGGCGATCCGCTGGTGCTCCCCGGCCCCTGGGACGCCGCCTCGGCCCGGGTCTTCGCCGACGCCGGTTTCCCCGCGCTCGCCACCCCGAGCGCGGGGATCGCGGCTTCCCTCGGCCACCAGGACGGTCAGACTCCGCCGCAGGAGATGTTCGCCACGATCGCCCGGATCGTCCGGGCGGTGGACATCCCCGTCTCCGCGGACGTCGAAGCGGGCTACGGACTGGCCCCCGAGGAACTGGTCGAGCGGCTGCTGGAGACCGGCGCGGCCGGCTGCAACCTGGAGGACTTCGACCGGGCGGCCGGGCGGCTGGTGGAACCCGGGCGACAGGCGGACCTGCTGGCGGCGGTGCGGGCCGAGGCGGGCGAGGGCCTGGTGATCAACGCCCGGGTCGACACCTTCGTCCACGGCGGCCCGGACATCGGCCCCGAGGCCGCGGCCACCGCCGCGATCGAGCGTGCACGGCTCTATGTGGCGGCGGGCGCGGACTGTGTGTACCCGATCCTCGCGCCCCCGGAGCTGCTGCCCCGCCTGGCGGCCGCCATCGACGCCCCGCTCAACGCGGCGGCGTTCGACCCGGATGGCCCGTCCCCGCGTGAGCTGGGCCGGCTGGGCGCCACCCGGATCACCTTCGGCCCCCGGCTGCTCCGGCAGACGATGGCCGCGGCCGCGGACCTCGTAAAACAGCTGGACCCGGCACCGTAAAACGGCCGGACGCCCGCCGTGAGACAACCGGACCCGCGCCGTGAAACAGCCGGACCCCCGCCGTGAGACAACCGGACCCGCGCCGTGAAACAGCCGGACCCCGCCCCGTCCCTTGATCGCGGACGAAGCGGGGTCCACGGGGTCCACCCCGTATGCCTGGTGCCTACGGCCGTAGAGCCGCCCCTACGGAATCCACTTCTTCCAGACGTCCGGGTGCGCCTCGACCCACTTCTTCGCGGCGTCCTCGGGCGACATCCCCCGCGAGGCGATCAACTCGGACACCTCGTTCTGGTCCTGCTTGGTCCAGTGGAACTTCTTCAGGAACGCCGCCGCCTTGCCGCCCTTCTTCGCGAAGTCCGCGTTGAGGTACTTCTGAAGCGGTGTGGTCGGGTAGGCGCAGTCGAAGGAGTCCGGGTCCTCGGCCCCCTCGTTCGCGCACTCGTCCGTGTACTTGGGCAGCTTGACCTCGACCATCGGCACCTGGTTGAACAGCCACTGCGGCTCGTACCAGTAGCTCAGGAACGGCTTCTTCGCCTTGGCGAACTGCTTCATCTGGGTGATCTGCGCCGCTTCCGAACCCGAGAAGACGATCTGGTAGTTCAGCTTCAGGTTCTTCACCAGCGCCTTGTCATTGGTGACATAGGACGGTGAACCATCCAGCAGCTGGCCCTTGCCGCCGCTCTCCGCGGTCCTGAAGGTCTTCGCGTACTTGTTGAGGTTCTTCCAGTTCAGAACGTCCGGATGGGCGTCGGCGAAGTACTTCGGCACCCACCAGCCGATATGGCCGGTGACGCCGAGTCCGCCGCCCGGCACGATCGTCTTCTTGTCCTTGACGTACCGCTGCTCCTGGTCCGGGTGGCCCCAGTCCTCCAGAATCGCGTCCACCCGGTCCTGGCTGAGCGCGTCCCACGCCGGCACCTCGTCCACCTGGACGGTGTCGACGCGATAGCCCAGCTCATGCTCCAGCAGATACTGGGCGACCGCGACATTGGACTGGGCGCCGACCCAGGACTGGACGGAGAGCGTGACGCTCTTCGCCCCGCCCACATTGGCGTACGGCGAGCTCTGCTTGGTCATGTCCGCCGCGCCGCAGCCGGTCGCGGTGAACACGGCCGTGACCCCGACGGCGGCCATCAGCAGCTGAGTACGGGTGCGAGCCATATCAGGCCCCCTTCCTGTCGCGGCGCGCCGTCGGCTGGGTGACCCGGTCGAGCATCAGACCCAGGCAGACGATCGCCGCGCCCGCGACCAGACCGGTGGCCAGATCGCCCTGTGCCAGGCCGAACACCACGTCGTAGCCGAGCGCGCCCGAGCCGACCAGACCGCCGATGATCACCACGGCCAGTACCAGCACCACGCCCTGGTTGACCGCGAGCAGCAGCGCCGGGCGGGCCAGCGGCAGCTGGACCTGGCGCAGCTGCTGCCCCTGGGTGGCGCCGAGCGAACGCGCCGACTCCAGCGCCGCCGGGTCCACGTTCCGCAGCCCCTGGGTGGTGATGCGGATGACGGCGGGCAGCGCGTAGACGATGGCGGCGGCCGCCGCCGGGGCGCGGCCGACGCCGAACAGCGCGACCACCGGGATCAGATAGACGAACTGCGGCATGGTCTGGCACACATCCAGCACCGGCCGCAGCAGCCGCTCCAGCCGGGTGGACCGCGCGGCCGCGATGCCGATCGCGAAGCCGAGCACCAGCGTGACGAAGACGGCGGCCACCACCTGGGAGAGGGTGTCCATGGACGGCTCCCACACCCCGAGCACACCGATCGCGGCCATGGCGGCGGTGGCGGTCAGGGTGGTGGCCCAGGTGCCGATCAGCCAGGCCAGCGCCGCGACGATCAGCAGCACCGCGTACCACGGGAGGCCCTGGAGCCCCTCGCGCAGCGGGTCCAGGATCCACTTGACGTAGTCCGAGGCCCATTCGGCAGTGCCGCCGACGACCGGCACACCGGTGTAGAGGTGGTCGACCATCCAGTCCTTGAACTGGTTGACGGGCTCCTCGATGGCGACGGTCCAGCCGGTCGGCCAGGTCTGGGACCCGGCCAGCCGCCCGGCGACGGTCACCACCACGGTGATCGCCGCGACGCCCGCCCAGGCCGGCCAGCCGCGCAGCAGCCGGGGCCCGCCCTCGGCCGGCGGGGCGCCGAGGCGCTCGCCCGCCGACGCCGTGGTGCGGTCCATCACGACGGCGAGCAGCACGATCGGCAGGCCGGCGGCCAGCGCCTTGCCGACGTCCACGCTGGACAGCGCCTGGTAGACGCGGTCACCGAGACCGCCGCCGCCGATCACCGAGGCGATGACGGCCATGGACAGCGCCATCATGATCGCCTGGTTGACGCCCAGCAGCAGCTCCTTGCGGGCCAGCGGCAGCCGGGCCGACAGCAGCCGCTGCCGCCAGGTGGCGCCGAGCGAGGTCACCGCCTCCAGCACCCCGGCGTCCGCACCGCGCAGGCCGAGGGCGGTGAGCCGGGCCATCGGGGGCGCCGCGTAGATCACGGTGGCCAGCACCGCTCCCGGTACGCCGATGCCGAAGATCAGCACAACGGGCAGCAGATAGGCGAACGCGGGCAGCACCTGCATGGTGTCAAGCACCGGCCGCAGCGCCCGGAACGCCCGTTCCGAGAGCCCGCCGGCCAGGCCCAGCAGCACACCGATGACGACGGACGCGGTGACGGCGACGGCCATCAGCGCCAGGGTCTGCATCGTCGGCACCCACATGCCCAGCAGCCCGCATACGACGAAGGACACGACGGTCGTCACCGCGACCCGCACCCCGGCGACCCGCCAGGCCACCAGCGTCGAGGCGGCGGTGACCCCGGCCCAGCCGAGGGTGAGCAGGACGACGTAGACGGCGCGCACGCTGATGATGACCGCGTTGCTGATGTGGCCGAAGAAGTAGAGGAAGATCCAGTGGCTGTCGCGGTTGTCGATGATCCAGTCGCTGGCCTTGCCGAGCGGTTCCGACACATCGACGGTCAGCGCGTCCGGCCAGGTGCCGCTCGCCCACTTGGCGTGCGCCAGGGGTATGAGCACGGCGGCGATCACCACGAGCACCGCCAGCTTGCGCACGGCGTGGCTGTGGACGGCCGCGCTCAGCGGGGACGGGCGCGGTTCGGGCGCGGCCGTCCTGGTGGCGTCCGATTCGGTGGTGGGGCGGGTGGCCGTGGCACTCATACGCGCCTCCCGGTCCCGCCCGGCGGGGAGAGGGTCGAGGCGGTGCTCATGCCGCGGCCACCTCCTTGCGGTCCAGGCCCGCGACCACGCTCAGCAGACAGGCGTGGTCGACGACGCCCAGGCAGCGGCCGCCGTCCATGACGCGCGCCAGGCCGCCGCTGCGGGCCACGGCCTCGATCGCGTCGGCGACCGTGGTGCCCGGGGCCAGCGCGGGCCCGCCGTCCTGCTCGTCGGACTTCGCGGGGCGCATGGCACGGCGCACGGTCAGCACCTGCTCCCGAGGAACATCGCGGACGAAGTCCCGTACGTAGTCGTCCGCCGGGGAGCCGACGATCTCCTCCGGGGTGCCGAGCTGCACGATCCCGCCGTCGCGCATCAGCGCGATCCGGTCGCCGAGGCGCAGTGCCTCGCTGAGGTCATGGGTGATGAAGACCATCGTCCGGCCCTCGTCGTGGTGCAGCCGGATGACCTCCTCCTGCATATCGCGGCGGATCAGCGGGTCGAGCGCGCTGAACGGCTCGTCGAAGAGCAGCACCTCGGGGTCGACGGCGAGCGCCCGGGCCAGGCCCACCCGCTGCTGCTGACCGCCGGAGAGCTGTCCGGGGCGGCGGCGCTCCAGACCGGTGAGCCCGACCTTCTCCACCACCTCGGCGGCCTTGGCCCGCCGCTCGGCCTTGCCCACGCCCTGGATCTCCAGCCCGTAGGCCACGTTGTCGATGACGGAGCGGTGCGGCAGCAGCCCGAAATGCTGGAAGACCATGGCGGCGCGATGCCGGCGCAGATGGCGCAGCCGCGCCTTGTCCATGGCCAGAACGTCCTCGCCGTCGATCTTCAAGGTCCCGGAGGTGGGCTCTATCAGCCGGGTCAGACAGCGGACGAGGGTGGACTTGCCGGAGCCGGACAGCCCCATGACCACGAACACCTCGCCCGGCTGGACGTCGAAGGAGACCTCGCGGACGGCGGCCGTACAGCCGGTGCGGGCGCGCAACTCCCCGGCGGACAGCTTCGCCTCGGCGGAACCGGGGATCCGATCGGCCTTGGGGCCGAAGACCTTCCACAGGTCGCGGACCGAGAACACCGGGGTGCGCTCGCCGCTCTCGGGGCTCTTGGGCGTCTCGGGGGCCACGGTCGTCGCCATCACGCCTCGCCTCCCGGCGCGAGCGTGGCGGCTCGCTCATCGGGCCTGTGCCGTTCCCGATCACGATCCTCGAACAGCAGCTCAGCGCACTTCTCGCCCACCATCAGGACTCCGATCATCGGGTTCACGGCCGGCATCGTCGGGAAGACGGACGCGTCGGCGATACGGACGCCGCTCAGGCCCCGGATCCGCAGATCGGGGCCGACCACGGCGAGTTCGTCCGACGTGGCACCCATACGACAGGTGCCCGCCGGGTGGTACACGGTGTGCGCGACCTTGCGGGCGTACTCGCCGATCTCCTCGTCCGAGGTGATCTCCGGGCCCGGGCACACCTCGCGCTTGAGCCAGCTCGCCAGCGGTTCGGTCTTGGCGATCTCACGCGCGACACGGATGCCGTCGACCAGCGTGCGGCCGTCGTAGTCCTCCTCGTCCGTGAAGTACCGGAAGTCGAGGGCGGGCTTGACGGACGGGTCGGCGCTGGTGAGGAAGAGCCGGCCGCGGCTGCGCGGCTTGGGGATGTTCGGGGTCATCGACACACCGTGCTCGGGCTTTTCATAGCCCAGCCGCTCCGGATTGTCGGTGAACGGGATCTGGTAGAAGTGGAACATCAGGTCCGGGCCCCGGGATTCGGGGTCCCGTCGGATGAACAGGCCCGCGTCGGAGTCCATCGCGGAGTTGTCCGGAATCGGGCCGTCCGTCTCCCAGACGATGACCGACTCGGGGTGGTCGAGCAGATTCTCGCCAACGCCCGGCAGATCGTGGACGACGGGGATGCCCAGCGCCTCCAGATCCGACCTGGGCCCGATACCGGAGTGCATCAGCAGCCGCGGGGTGTCCACGGCGCCCGCGCAGACCAGAACCTCGGTCTCGGCCCGGACGAGGATCTCCGCACCGTCCTTGGTGCGCACATGGACGCCGGTGACCCGGCCGGTCTCGTCGAGCTCCAGCCGGTACGCCCAGGTCTCCAGCATCAGATGGAGATTGGGCCGGTCCAGGAACGGATGCAGATAGGCGACGGACGCCGAGGAGCGCTTGTTGTTCTCCGGGTGGTACGCGAGGTCGAAGAAGCCGACGCCCTCGTGGAACGGCTTCTTGTTGAACCCCTCGACCCGCGGCACCCCGGCGGCGGCCTGGGCGGCGTCGACGAAGTCCCGCGCGATCGCGTTCCGGTCCTTCTCGTCCACCGGGACGATGTTGTTGCGCAGCCGCTGGAAGTACGGGTCCATGGACTCCGCGTCCCAGCCCTCGGCACCGGCCTCGGCCCACTCGTCCCAGTCACCCGGCAGCGGCTTGAAGGAGATCAGGGTGTTGTGCGAGGAGCACCCTCCGAGCACCCGCGCCCGGCTGTGCCGGATATGCGAATTTCCGCGTGGCTGCTCGGTGGTGGGGTAGTCGTAGTCCAAGTCGCCGCCGAGCAGCCCGAGCCAGCGGCGCAGGGTGAGCACATCGGGCCGGTCGACATCGGACGGTCCGCCCTCGATGACGGCGACACGGATGCCCGGGTCCTCGGTGAGCCGGGAAGCGATCACCGATCCCGCGGTGCCGCCGCCGATGACGACGTAGTCATATACGACAGGTACGGACATGTGGGGTACTCCTCGCGTCTTCCCCGAACGGCTCGCGCGGGCGCGGGCCGGGGGCTGCCGCCCCTGGGGGTGGGGGTGATGCTGGGCGCCTCGGTGGCGTCCACGGGCTTGTCGCCGCCGGTCGCCGTGATCGGGCGCGGCCGGGTCCGGGCCCCGGGGGACGGGTGCGGGCCCGGCCGCGGTCCGGGCGGGACCGGCGGCGGAGCGTCAGCCGGCGAACCAGCGCACCGGGCTCGGCCGCAGGTTCTCGTAGACGTGCTTGGTCTCGCGGTATTCGTCAAGGCCCGTGGGACCGAGCTCACGCCCGACCCCGGACTTGCCGAAACCGCCCCATTCGGCCTGCGGAAGATAGGGGTGGTAGTCGTTGATCCACACGGTGCCGTGCCGCAGCCGGGCGGCGACGCGCCGCGCCCGTGCGGTGTCGGCGGACCAGACGGCGCCGGCCAGTCCGTACTCCGTGTCATTGGCGAGTGTGACCGCCTCGTCCTCGGTTTGGAAGGACTCGACCGTCAGAATCGGCCCAAACGTCTCCTCCCGCACCACCCGCATCTCGCGATGGCACTGGTCGAGAACCGTGGGGAGGTAGAAGTAACCGGTGGCGGGGCGGACCGCGTTGGGCTCCGGCTGCTTGCCACCGCAGCGCAGCAGCGCGCCCTCCTCCAGGGCGGACGCCACATACGCCTCGGTCTTGTCCAGCTGCTGGGCCGAGACCAGCGGACCGCATTCGACACCGTCCTCGGTGCCGCGGCCCAGCTTGATCTTCTCCGCGCGGCGGGCGAGTTCGGCCACGAACCGCTCGCGCACGGACTCCTCGATGATCAGCCGGGCACCGGCCGAGCAGACCTGGCCACTGTGGATGAAGGCGGCGTTCAGGGCCTGGTCGACGGCGGTGTCAAAGCCCTCGGCGGTGGCGCAGGCGTCGGCGAAGACCACATTGGGGTTCTTGCCGCCGAGCTCCAACGCGACCTTCTTGACCGTCGGCGCGGCCGCCTGGGCGACCTTGGTGCCGCTGATCAGGCCGCCGGTGAAGGAGACCAGATCCACATCGGGGTGCTCGGACAGCCGCGCGCCCACCGGGTCGCCCGTGCCGGTCACCAGGTTGGCCACCCCGGGCGGCAGCCCGGCCTCGGCCAGCAGCCGCACCAGATGGACGGTGGACAGCGGGGTCACCTCGCTGGGCTTGATCACAAAGGTGTTCCCGGCGACCAGCGCCGGGGCAATCTTCCAACTGGCCTGGAGCAGCGGATAGTTCCAGGGGGTGATCATCGCGCAGACGCCGACCGGCTCATGGACCACGACGCTGTGCACATCGGGGGTGCCCGCGTCGATGACGCGCCCGGCCGACTCGCCCGCGGCCAGGTCGGCGAAGTAGCGGAAGGCGTTGGTCACATCGTCGACGTCGACCCGGCCCTCCTCCAGGGTCTTGCCGGTGTCACGGCTCTCGGTGAGCGCGATCGCCTCGCGGTCACGCTGTAGCAGATCGGCGACGCGGCGCAGCAGCGCCGCCCGCTCGGCCACCGGCGTCCCGGGCCAGGGGCCCTGGTCGAAGGCGCGACGCGCGGCCGCGACCGCCGCGTCGGTGTCCTCAACGCCCCCTTCGGCGACGACCGCGAGGGTTTTGGCGTCGGCGGGGTCGAGGACCTCCCGCTGCGCCCCGGATGCGGCCGCCTGCCACACCCCGTCCACATGAATGGTCTCGGCTGCCGCCACGTAATTCTGCCTTCCGGTTCTGCGAGCTTTGCCACTGGTCCAAGCCAGCAACTTGGACCCCTAACCGGAAGGCGCGAACCTATGCGCGATTCGCAACAGAAAGTGGGCCGGGTCACGTGCGAAGCGGGAACCGCGGAAGGGATCGGCCTCAGGAGGCGGTGCAGGAGGCCGTCGGACAGAAGGTGTCCACCGCCGCCTGGTGGACTTCCCGCTCCTTCGCCCGGTCCCCGGAGGGGCCGATCACCAGCACCGCGTACATGGTGCCGTCGGGCGCGGCGAAGCGGCGGTCGAGGATCCGGCGGTGGCCGGAGCCCTTGGACTCGTAGGTGTACTCCAGCTGGGCCGGGTCCATGGCGGCCGAACCCAGCCGGGTGAGGGCTATCCGCTCGTAGTCCCGGTGGGTGGAGGCGATCCGCTCGGCCTCCTGAGCGGACTCGTACGGCGTCGACTCGGGCCCTCGCAGCTCGAAGACCTGGATCATGGTGCTGTCGTCGGGCGAGGTGTAGTAGACGCTGGGGCCCTGTGTGGTCCGCTGCCATCCGTCCGGGACCGCGAGGTGGTATCCGGCCGGGTCGGCCTGGGTGCTGTAGCCCGTGGGCGGGGCGGCCCCCGTCAGGGAGGGGGAGGACGGGGTGCCGAAGGGCGTCGCGGACGGGGACCCGGAGGGCGCCCCGGTCGGCAGGTCCGTGGGGAGATCGGTCGGCCCACCGGTCTCCGGACCGGGCGAGGGGTAGAGATCGCTCGGCTGGGAGGCGTCCCCGCTCGGCGCGGCCGTGGGGGTCTTCTGGTCCCAGGGCAGCGGCGCCGCCTGATGGCGGGAGCCGCCGTCGCCCCCGAAGGCCACCCATCCGGAGAACGCCATCCCCGCGGCCAGGAAGATCGTCACCGCCAGTGCCCGCAGTGCCCGCCTGGTGTCCTGCCCCGGCGCTCCCCCGTCGTGCATGCTCATTTCGCTGCCCCCGATTGTGGATCTCTGCTCCCATAAGCCGACAAGCCGAGCCGGCCGACATCGGTGTACCCGGCTGGAAGGTCTCCCCACCCTCTGTCACCGCACCGATACGGAGATGTCGCCCGAGACGCGCCCCTCGTGCCGCGCCCTCTCGTACACCGCCCCCTTACGTCCCGTCCGCTCGCGCCGCTCCCCCTTGCGCCTCGCTGTCTCCGACCGTCCTGTGCCCGCCGCTATCCCCGTCGGTCAGGTGGCCGGGCAGTATGCGGTGGGGCAGAAGGACGCCAGCACGATGCGCTGCCGCTCCCGCTGCTGCGGCCAGTCGTCGGCCGGACCCGCGACCAGCACCGCGTACTGCACGTTGTCCGGACCGGCGAAGGCGCGGTCGAGTATTCGGCGCGGGCCGTACTTGGCGCTGCGGTAGCCGTACTCCAGCTCCGCGTCCGCGTCATCGCCGGGGCCGAGCCGCTTGAGCTCGTATCGGTGGTAGTCGGGGTTCTTCTTGAGCCCCGTCTCCGCCCGGCGCAGCGCCTCATACGGTGTGATGTCGGGCTCGGTCAGCGCGAAGACCTGGATCAGACTGCTCGCGTCGGACGACTCGTAGAACACCCCGGTATCGCGCTTGACCCGCTGCCAGCCCCTCGGCACATCCAGCCGGAACCCCTCCGGATCGGTGGTGCGCACATAGTCCGCCGGAGGCTCCTGTGTGCTGTCCGCGGACACCGAAGGCGGCGCCGAGGTGGTCTCCGAGAACGGCCCCGACGGCGCCTCCGAGGGCTGCTCGGCCGACGATGACCAGGACGAGGCCGAGGCCGAGGGCGAACCGCCGTCCGCCCGGGGCTTGTCATCCCCGTCGCCCGACACCAACTGCCAGGCGCCGACCCCGATCCCGCCGACCAGGACCACGGCGAGCACCGCCAACAGCACCGTGCCCAGATGCGGATTGGGTGGTCTTCGGCCCGGGGCCGGCGGCTCCGCGCCCTGCCCCACCCAGCGCTGGGTCTGCTCATCCCATCGACGGCCCCCCTCGCCGCCCGATGTGCTCATCTCAGCCGCCCAACAGCGCGCCGACCGCCTGTCCGACGGCGACGCCGGAGGCGAGCATGCCGACGCTGGCGCTGGCGTCCTGTAACAGCACCCGGATCCTGGCGAGTCGGCCGGCCCCGGCCCGGCCGGTGCGCCGGATCTCGTCCTGGGTCTGGGCCAGTTCGTCGGTGAGCACGCCGACCTCAGGGCTCGGCACCACCCGCCGCAGATCGTCGGTGAGCTGCCGAACGGCCTCCAGCAGCTCCTGATAGGCGGGGTCGCAGGGAACCTCGCCCTCCCGTCCATTCACAATGCGGTTGTGGTCGCCGATGCCGATGGCGCTGCCGCGCACATTGCCGAACCGGATGTTCCCGAACTTGCTCCCGCCGCCCGCCGGGTCCGCGCCGCCACCGCTCGCATCCGCCGAGCGGTCCGCGCCGCCGCCGCCCATGCCGCTACCGTCTCCTGCGTCAACCATCGCCATGGCCGCCTCCCCCTCCATTGCCTCCGGTGCTCCCGGCGCCTCTGGTGTTCCCGGTGCTTCCGGTGTTCCCGGTGCTTCCGGTGTTCCCCGTGCTTCCGGTGTTCCCCGTGCTTCCCGTGCTTCCGGTGGTATTGCTGATGGTGTTGTGGTCACCGAATCCGAAGGCGCTGTTCTCCGCGGACTCGATGAAGACTCCGCCGCCGCTCACATTGATGACCTTCTGCTCGAACTCACCGGTCTCCCAGCCGGCTTCGTCCAGCGCCCTTCGCACTCCGTTGGCCACCCGGTCCTCGACGCTCTTCAGATAGCGGCTGACGTCCATCTCCTGGAAGAGCGATGCGCCGGTGTCACTGCCCAGCTCCCGCACCGAGATCCACGGCCCATCGGGGATGGCCGCCTCATAACCCCCCGCGTACATCCGCCAGACGAAGGCAGCCGAGCGGAAGGCATGGATGACCGCCCGGCCCGCGGCCGTGGGCGTCCGCCCGACCGCCCAGACCACCTTGCCCGGCAGCCCGCCGCGGCGGTGGGAGTCGGAGAGCCGGTCGACCGCCCGGAAGTCCGGGCGGATCGGGCGCAGCACATGCGGGGCGAACTCCAGCATCAGCATGCCGCCCTGCGTATGCACCCGGACGAAGACGGTGGTGACGACCTCTTCCCGCCATGCGCCGACGCGGATGCGCAGAAAGTGCCGGCGGATCTCGCCGCCCTCCTCGACCGCCTCCGCCCGCTCCCGCGCAAAGTCCGCCTCGCCATACGGCACGAAGGAGCGGCTCCGTAAGCCGGTGACCTTCAGGAAGACGCATTCATCGAGCTCCAGCCCGCGCAGCCGGTCACGGCTCTCGGTGGCGGTGCCCGCGGTATGGCCGGTGCGGCCGGTGCCCTGGATGGACGGGGTGCGCAACTTCTCGACCAGCGGCCGGATCCGCTCCAGGATCACCCGGTTGTCCAGCGGCACCGGATCGCCGCCCTCGCGCGGCCGCAGCTCGACGGCGAGGGTCCAGGTGTCATGGGCGGTGCCCGCGCCGAGGAAGGGGTGCCGATCGTGGTAGAGGATCACCGGTGAGTGCTGCTCACGGCGGATCAGGGCCCGCACCCGCTGGAAGCGCCCGCCCTCGTACCCCTCCGCGGGGTCCGCGGAGATGTCGGCGAAGGTCTCCGGCTCCAGATCGGTGGCCAACACCCGGGCCACATGCTCACGGTGCAGGGCCACCGCGGTGGCCATCGCCGCCGGGATCACCAGCGCGAACCAGGCGGCGGTGGTGTCCGATCCGGTGGTCAGGGCCGGGGCCAAGCCCTGGAGCCCGCTCGGATCGGGCTCGTCCGTGAGCGCCTGCGTCAGGGCGGAGGCCACATAGGACAGCAGGGAAAGACAGCCGAGCAGCCGCAGCACCGCGGCCGCCCGCCGCCGGGTGACGGTGACCCCGTCGGCCCCGGGGTAGTCGGCGCGGAAGGGACCCATGGCGCCGCCTCTGGCCCAGGCCGCCAGCAGAAGCAGCGCACAGGAGAGCAGGAACAGATAGAAGAAGCCCTGGGCCAGCAGGAAGTCCAGCACCCATAAGGACACCAGCAGCGCGGTCCAGCCTGCCTCCAGACGGCGGGCGCGCAGCGCGTGCGCGAGCACCCGCGCCGCGTCGATGCCCAGCGAGGGCGCCACGGCGCGCTCCTCGTGGACATACAGCTCGTCCACGACCGCGTCCCGGAAGTCGTCGTCCAGATACGTGCCCGCGCACAGCAGCCGGGTGGCCTCGCTGGTGGCATGGGGAGACGCATCGGCGGCACGACGAGACGGGGCCGCTGACGAAGGCACCGATGACGAAGGGACTGCTGACGAAGGGACTGCTGATGGCGAGACAGCCGATAACGAGGCTGCCGGTAAAGGCTCCGCCCGCGACTGCGGTAGCTGAGCGGACTGATCGCTTGGAGAATGATCACCGTGCGTATTGGCCATGTTTCCCCCCGAGGCCGTAGCAACTGCCTCCACGGTAGGGGAAGATGACCCACGATTACAGTGAATTGCCGAAGGGTCACACTCCGGAGTGAATAACGGAGTGTGACCCTTCGGAACCGGCCGCGGTGGGCGCGTCAGATCAGTCCGAGACCCCGCACGGCCTCGCGCTCGTCCTCGAGCTCCTTCACCGACGCGTCGATGCGGGTCCGCGAGAACTCGTTGATGTCCAGGCCCTGGACGATCTCGAACTTCCCGTCCTTCGCGGTGACCGGGAAGGAGGAGATCAGCCCCTCCGGCACCCCGTACGAGCCGTCGGAGACCACACCGGCGGAGGTCCAGTCGTCGGCGGCGGTGCCATTGACCCAGGTGTGGACGTGGTCGATGGCGGCGTTGGCGGCGGAGGCGGCCGAGGAGGCGCCGCGCGCCTCGATGATCGCGGCACCGCGCTTGGCGACGGTCGGGATGAAGGTGTCGGCCAGCCACTGCTCGTCGCTGACGACCTCGGCGGCGTTCTTGCCCGCGACCTCGGCGTGGAAGACGTCCGGGTACTGGGTGGCGGAGTGGTTGCCCCAGATCGTCAGCTTCTTGATCTCGCTGACCGGAGCGCCGGTCTTCTTCGAGAGCTGCGACAGGGCGCGGTTGTGGTCCAGCCGGGTCATCGCGGTGAAGCGCTCGGCCGGTACGTCCGGCGCGGCCGCCTGCGCGATGAGCGCGTTGGTGTTGGCCGGGTTGCCCACGACCAGGACCCTGATGTCGTCCGCGGCGTGGTCGTTGATGGCCTTGCCCTGCGGCTTGAAGATGCCGCCGTTGGCCTCCAGCAGATCGCCGCGCTCCATGCCCTTGGTGCGCGGGCGGGCGCCGACCAGCAGGGCGACGTTCGCACCGTCGAAGCCCACGTTCGGGTCGTCGGAGATGTCGATGCCCTGGAGCAGCGGGAAGGCACAGTCGTCGAGCTCCATCGCGGTGCCCTCGGCGGCCTTCAGCCCCTGCGGGATCTCCAGGAGACGCAGTTTGACCGGCACGTCCGCGCCGAGGAGCTGACCGGAGGCGATGCGGAAGAGCAGCGCGTAGCCGATCTGGCCGGCCGCGCCGGTGACGGTGACGGTGACGGGAGTGCGGGTCATGGCGGTCTCCTGCGCTGTGTTGTCAGTCCAAGATCTCTTGGTGTCGAGATACCCGCGTCAGGCTATCCGACGGCACCTGACCCAGGTTCTCTCGGGCCATTGTGTAACCGCTCACCGCGCCTTCCGGCCCGCCACGCACTTTGGCGGCCGCCTGCCAGGAGGGGGAGTGCAGGCGGCCGCCCAGTGCCGCACCCGTGGGGGGGCTCGGGCAGCGCCTGCCCCGATTCCCCCGGCTCATTCCCCCCGTTTCCGAATTCCCCCGGACGGGCCCCCTTCCCCCGCGCTCACCCCCGGCCACCGGGGGCAGCGCAGGCGCGCGTGCCGCCGGTGAGGGTGGCGCACGCGGTGGCCCGCGCGGTGCGGTCCGCCGCGATCATCTTGGTGTAGGCATCGCCGTCGGCGCCGACCCTGGCACGCTGCGAGCGGGCCGCGCCGCCCTTCGCGCCCGGCGCCTCGACCTCGATCACATCGCCCGGTGCCGCCCGGGTGATCCGGGCCCAGGCCGCTTTGCAGGTCTTGCTGTAGCGGACCTCGACATAGGCGGTGCCGACGGTGACGTCGGCGGTGGTCGTCGCGGCGGCGCCGCACCCCATGGTCTGCGGATCCTGACCTGCGCAGTCCTCCCCGGCGCACTTCACGCCCTCCGGCAGCTGACGCGCGCTGGTGGCCGGTGCGGTGGTCGGCTGCTTCCCGCTCTGCTCACCGTCGCCGACCGCGTCGATAAGAAGGACGGCTCCGGCGACCAGGAGGAGCGCGCCGACGAGGCCCCCGGCGAACAGCGCGGCACGCTTACGCCCCGACCGGGACGGCGGGGACGACCCGGGCGGCGGCTGCTCGGAGGAGTCCGGCGCCCGCCCGGCCGAGGCCGCGGGAGCCGAGAACACCGGAGCCGTCGCGACCAGCGGCTGCTCCGGATCGGGCAGTTCGACGCTCGGCCGGTCCTTCCCCATGGGGCGGCCGTTCTTCCAGGCGCCCACCCCCCGCTCGGCCGGGTCGAACCGCTCGATGGCGTCCCGCGCCTGCGCGACGCCGATGGCCTCCATCGTGACGTCGTGCCGCATCTCGGAGCGGCTCCAGGACCGCTCCGCCAGCTCCCACAGCGTGGTGAGGTGATGGGCATCGGCGCCCGTGGCCTCGGCCAGGGCCTCCACCGCGCCCTGCGGGGGCAGCAGCCGTCCGTTGAGGTAGCGCTCCCATGAACTCTTGCTGTAGCCGGTGCGGTCGGCCACGGCCACGACGCTGAGCCCGCTGCGCTCGACGAGCGTACGCAGCCGGCCGGTGAACTCCCGAATCTGCGGGTCGAGTTCCTCCGGTAAGTCCCTCCAACGAGGCATTGCCTCCCCCTGTCCCCCCTCACACGTGCCCGTCAATCCCCGGCGTCCGGCCGCCGTTGGCGTCTGCGGGCCCCGAACTCCCTACCCAAAGGGATGCCTTGCCCCAGGATGTCAGCTCCTCGGGCTGGGGCGCATCGGAGCATTTCGTGCACCGGTACGCACTTCCCCGCGCCCGGCTCGTCGTTGCGTGTCCGAGACCTCGTGCTGGAACGGTCACTTCCGCGCCACAGGGTCCCGACGTTCATTGATCCGGCACAGCCCACACACAACCCTGGTTATCAGGCGGTCCGTCCTTCTTCGGGGGAGAGGGCGGACCGCCGCCGGACCGTTGGGATCCGGCCATGACGACGGCGGCCCGTCCTCCCACGGGGGAGAGGACGGGCCGCCGTTTCACACCGTCGGCTAGCGCACCGTGAAATGCACCACGTCGTCCAGGAACGGGATCGACACCCATGGATCCGGCTGGGCCATCAGGGACAGCAGCACGATCGCCGCGCCCAGCAGCCCGTAGGTCAGCATGTCGGTGAAGCGCGACCGCACCGCGAGCATCCCCACCTCGGGCAGCGCCCACCGCAGGAAGGCGCCCGCCAGCAGGGCCAGCCCGATCAGCACCGTGCCCGCCCGGAACGCGTCCAGGGCGACGATCAACAGCCCCAGGCCCACCCCGCCCATCACCGCGAGCAGCGGCCACTGCCTGGCGGGCGCCGAAGCGGCACCGGGCGCGGCCCGGCCGCCGCCCTCCGGGCGCGCGGTGTCCCGGGTGATCAACGGGAAGCGGCGCGAGGCGCGGACCAGCCGGGCGGGCCCGGAGGGCCGCTGCTTCCCGGCCGCCGGCTCGCCCGCCTCAGCCGTCATGGCCGGCACCGGCGTCCGCGGCCGCCTTCGCGTTCCGCTCCGCGGCCTCCACCACGTTGACCAGCAGCTGGGCGCGGGTCATCGGGCCGACCCCGCCCGGGTTCGGCGAGAGCCAGCCCGCGACCTCGGCCACCCCGGGGTGCACATCGCCGGCGATCTTGCCGTGCTCGTCCCGGCTGACGCCCACGTCGAGCACCGCGGCGCCCGGCTTGACGTCCTCCGGCCTGACCAGATGCCGCACCCCGGCGGCCGCCACGATGATGTCGGCCTGGCGCAGGATGCCGGGCAGGTCGCGGGTGCCGGTGTGGCAGAGGGTGACCGTCGCGTTCTCCGAGCGGCGGGTCAGCAGCAGTCCGATCGAGCGGCCGACGGTGATGCCCCGGCCGACGACCACCACATGCGCGCCGTTGATCTCCACACCGTGGTGGCGCAGCAGCTGGATGACGCCCTGGGGCGTGCACGGCAGCGGGCCGCTCTCGCCCAGCACCAGCCGGCCGAGGTTCATCGGGTGCAGCCCGTCGGCGTCCTTGGCCGGGTCGATCAGCTCCAGCACCCGGTTGGCGTCGATGCCCTTGGGGAGCGGCAGCTGGACGATGTAGCCGGTGCAGGCCGGGTCCTCGTTGAGCTCCCGCACCGCCGCCTCAATCTCCTCCTGGGTGGCGGTCTCGGGCAGGTCGCGCCGGATGGAGGAGATGCCGACCTCGGCGCAGTCGCGGTGCTTGCCCGCCACGTACCACTTGCTGCCGGGGTCCTCGCCCACCAGCACCGTCCCGAGGCCGGGATGGATGCCCTTGGCGTTCAGCGCCTCCACGCGGCTGACGAGGTCGGACTTGATCGCGGATGCGGTTGCCTTGCCATCGAGAATCTGGGCGGTCATGACTTCATCCTCCCGGATGCGGGGACATCGGATCCAATCAGGGGCCGGTCGGTGCTGCCGGACCGGCGAAGGCCGCACCCCGTGATCCGGTCGGGGTGCGGCCTCCTGTGCTCGTTCAGCGGTCGCTCAGTGGAAGAAGTGGCGCGTGCCCGTGAAGTACATGGTCACACCGGCCTTCTGAGCGGCCTCCACGACCTGCTCGTCACGGACCGAGCCGCCCGGCTGCACCACGGCCCTGACGCCCGCCTCGGTCAGCACCTCCAAGCCGTCCGGGAACGGGAAGAAGGCGTCGGAGGCGGCGTACGAACCGGTGGCCCGCTCGGCACCGGCCCGCTCGACGGCCAGCTTGGCCGAGTCCACGCGGTTGACCTGGCCCATGCCGACGCCGACCGTGGCGCCGCCCTTGGCGAGCAGGATCGCGTTGGACTTCACCGCGCGGCAGGAGCGCCAGGCGAAGGCGAGCTCGGCGAGGCCGTCGGCGTCCAGCGCCTCGCCCGTGGCGAGCGTCCAGTTGGCCGGGTCGTCGCCCTCGGCCTGGAGCCGGTCCTTGGCCTGCACCAGCAGGCCGCCCTCGATGGGCCGCTGCTCGATGGCGTCCGCCGGCGACTGCACGCAGCGCAGCACGCGGATGTTCTTCTTACGGGCGAGCACCTCGACCGCGCCGTCCTCGTACGCGGGGGCGACGATGACCTCGGTGAAGATCTCGGCGACCTGCTCGGCCATGGCGACCGACACCGGGCGGTTGACGGCGATCACCCCGCCGAAGGCCGACAGCGGATCGCAGGCGTGCGCCTTACGGTGCGCCTCGGCGACATCCGCCCCGACCGCGATCCCGCACGGGTTGGCGTGCTTGATGATCGCGACACAGGGCTCGGAGTGGTCGTACGCGGCCCGGCGGGCGGCCTCGGTGTCGGTGTAGTTGTTGAACGACATCTCCTTGCCGTGCAGCTGCTCGGCCTCCGCGAGCCCCTTACCGCTGCCGTCGGAGTAGAGCGCGGCTGGCTGGTGCGGGTTCTCGCCGTAGCGCAGCACGTTGTTACGGGTGACGGTGGCGCCCAGGAAGTCCGGGAAGGAGGAGTCGTCCGCCGCCGCGTAGTCGGCCGCGAACCAGTTGGCCACCGCCACGTCGTAGGCGGCGGTGTGCTGGAACGCCTCGGCCGCCAGCCGCTTGCGCCGCTCCAGGTCGAAACCGCCCTCGGCGGTGGCCTTGAGGATGTCGCCGTACCGCTCGGGGTTGACGACCACGGCCACGGACGGGTGATTCTTGGCGGCGGCCCGGACCATGGAGGGGCCGCCGATGTCGATCTGCTCGACGCACTCGTCCGGCGCGGCGCCCGAGGCGACCGTCTCGCGGAACGGATAGAGGTTGACCACGACCAGCTCGAAGGGGGCCACGCCCAGCTCCTGGAGCTGCTCACGGTGGGAGTCGAGCCGCTGGTCGGCCAGGATGCCCGCGTGGACGCGCGGGTGCAGCGTCTTGACCCGGCCGTCGAGACACTCGGGGAAGCCGGTCAGCTCCTCGACCTTGGTGACGGGGACCCCGGCGGCGGCGATCTTCGCGGCCGTCGAGCCGGTCGAGACGAGCTGGACACCCGCCGCGTGCAGCCCTCGGGCCAGCTCCTCGAGACCCGTCTTGTCGTAGACGCTGACCAGCGCGCGGCGGATGGGCCGCTTGGTACCTTCGGCGGTCACGGGATCCTTACCTTTCGTCCCTCTATGCGGTAGCCGTGCCGGGCCAGACGCCCCACGACCTCGACGAGCAGCGAGCGCTCGACTTCCTTGATCCGCTCATGGAGAGCGGACTCGTCGTCCTCGTCCCGGACCTCGACCACGCCCTGGGCGATGATCGGGCCGGTGTCGACCCCGTTGTCGACGAAGTGGACAGTGCATCCGGTCACCTTCACACCGTGCGCGAGCGCGTCGCGTACGCCATGGGTACCGGGAAAGCTGGGGAGCAGCGCGGGATGGGTGTTGACGCAGCGGCCGCCGAACCTGGCGAGGAACTCCCGGCCCAGGATCTTCATGAACCCGGCCGAGACGACCAGGTCCGGCTCATGGGCGGCGGTGGCCTCCGCCAGCGCCGCGTCCCACTCGGCGCGGTCGGCGTAGTCCTTGACCCTGCACACGAACGTGGGGATCCCGGCGCGCTCGGCGCGCGTCAGGCCCTCGATGCCGTCTCGGTCGGCGCCGACGGCCACCACCTCGGCGCCGTAGCGGGCCACGCCCTCGGCGTCGATGGCGTCGAGCAGCGCCTGGAGATTCGTACCGGAGCCGGAGACGAGGACGGCGAGGCGGACCGGGCGCCCGGGGCGCGCAGGGCTGACGGGGGAAGGCGGGGAGGCCACGGCGGGGCTCTTTCTCGCGGGCGGTGCTGCCGTTTGTGTGGTCGTACAAGGTCGCGGACTCATCAATTCCGGGGAACTCTACGAAGCCGCCGACCGTCAGCAACGATACCGGCACACGAAGCGGCCCCCAGGGGACGGGGGCGGGCACGGGAGGTAGCGTCTGGACTGCGAAACCAACTGACGACACTGACGCCATGGGAAGGACCGCCGCGCCCGGGCCTTGATCCGTACGGCACCGGCCGTACGCGGGCCGTACGGCACCGGCCGTACCCGCCCTCGGTGTGCAGGACGACGACACAAGGGGAAGACACACTCCACATGCCGGACCGACGCCGCCGCGCGGCTCATCGCCTCATTCCGACTCCCGCCTCGACCGGGGGGCGGCGATGAGGTACGCCCGCATGTCGCGTACGACGCCGCTGCTCCGGGAGCAGCAGTCGTCGTCCTCCTCGTCATCGTCCGCCCCCGGCGGGCAGAACGGGGACCAGCGGCACGAGGACAATCCGTTCGCCCCGCCGCCCGAGGGCAGACCGGACCAGCCGTGGCGGCCCCGGCCGGACGGCGCCGACGGGAACGGCGGCGAGGGCCGTCCGGAGACCCAGGGCGGCCATCAGGACGGGCAGGACGGGCAGAACGACCAGGACGGGCGGCAGCCGCAGCAGCCTCCGGCCTGGGGCAGCCAGTGGAGCAGCCGGCAGCCCGGCCGCCAGAGCGGCGGCTTCGGCCTCGGCCCCGGTTCCAACCGCCCCTCCGGCCCCGGCGGACCCGGCGGACCGCGCTGGGACCCCAATGACCCGGCCCAGCGGCGCGCCCGGTACGCACTGCTCGCGGGCATGTGGGCGTTCTTCTTCGCGCTCTTCAGCCTGCCGCAGATCGCGCTGCTGCTCGGGGCCCTGGCCCTGTACTGGGGCATCAGCTCGCTGCGGGCCAAGCCGCGCCGTACGACCCCGCCACCGGCCGCGGCCGCGCCCCTGAACGCACCGCCCCCGCCCCCGGGCGCCACCCCGGCGGCGCTGCCCGCGCCCGGCAGTGGCTCCGCGAAGCCGCAGGCCACGGCTGCGATCAGCGGTCTGGTGACGGGCGTGCTCGCGCTCGCCATCGTCGCGGCCACGTTCAGCTTCCAGGTCGTCTACAGCGACTACTACACCTGTGTGGACGACGCCCTCACCCAGAGTTCGCGCCATGACTGCGAGACCTTGCTTCCCGAGCAGCTCCGCCCGCTGCTGAGCACGCAGGACTGACGGCTCGCGGCGGGCCCACGGCGCGCGGGCGACCGCCTTACGGTTCGCCTCACGGCTCGCGGCAGCCTTACGGTTCGCGGCGGGCGTCGTCCGGCGGAGGCGTGGGCTCCGTGCGAAGGGCGCTCGGGGCCGGCTGGGACTCGGCAGGCGGCTGTGGAAGCGGTTCGGGGGCGCGCTTGCGGTTCAGCGTCCAGCGGCGTGGGCGGGCCCCGGCGCCCGGGGTGCCCGCGGGGGTCGCGAGCCCGGCCATCGTGCCCACGCCCGTCGTCTCCCGTCCCGTCTCCGTACCGGCGCCGGGGTCCCGCTTCCGGTTGCGCCTGCGGTCCCTGCCCGACGCCCCGGGGCGCAGCCACTGCCACCACGGCTCGGCCATCGCCTCGCGCACCTCGGTGGACTCCATGGGCAGGACCGCGGGCCGCATCGCCGCCCGCGTCTCCGCCTTGGCCGCCGCCCGCGCCGTACGGGCCTCCTTCACCTCCGTACGGGCCTGTGCGCGGGCGGCCCGGCGCGCCGCCCGTGCCGCCTTCCACTCCGGCCAGGAGGCCCTGGTGGGGACGCACAGCCGGTACCAGCGCAGCACCATCGCCCCGGGCACCCCGATCACTCCCGTCCAGGCCAGCGTGATCAGGCCCGTACGCCACCAGCTCGGGCCCAGGTCGGCGAGGATGCCGATGCCCAGCGGCCCGCCCGAGACCCCGGCCAGCAGCGCCATCGCGGCCGCGCAGCCGACGGCCGCCAGGGTGGCGAGCACCAGCGTCTCGCCCCAGTCCCAGGGGGGCCTGGGCTCGGCCTTGCCGGGCCGCCGCACCGCCGCGATTCCGATGAAGAAGGCCACCGACGCCCCGGCCGCGATCCCCGTGAGCCAGACCAGCGGCCCGCCGGAGCCCTCCGTGGGCAGCGCGGCCACCAGCGGGAAGTGCGGCAGCTGGGGGTAGGAGGTGATGCCGAGCGGCGCGACCACGCTGCCGCCGCCGACCGTGAACCCCGCGCCGACCCCGTACGCGGCGCCCCAGACGATGGCGTTCGGCAGCAGTGCCAGGCTCACCAGCAGCACCGCGAACCGCCCCGACCACACATCGCTGAGGTTGAGGAAGGTCATCTGCACGGCGCCCGCGTGGCTCAGCGTCGACGTCGCCGTAAGGAGCGCACCGCTGCCGAGCAGAACGACGAGACCGCTGGTCCCGGCCCGTAGCGCGGCGGTCAGCCGGCGGCGCCGGAACCAGCCGCGCGCGGCCAGGGACGCGGCCGTGCGCGCGGTCCAGCCGGCGCCGGGGAGCCGCCGCAGTCCGGCGGTCGCCCGTTCGGGCAGGCGGAGCGGGAACCGCCCGTCGGCCGTCCACACTCCGACGGCCGCGATGGCCCCGGCGACGACCGGCAGATGCAGCAGCGCGCTGAGCGGATCGACGTGCAGCGGCCCGGTCGAGGCGTACAGCACGGCCGCCATGCCGACCAGCAGATAGCCGCCGGTCACCCAGGCGAAGGCGGTGCGCGGATCGACGACGGACTCCTCGGGCACCCACTGCCCCTCGCCCTCTTCGGGCTCGGCCTGGTAGACGGCGTGCTGGGCGGCACGATAGAGCAGCCAGCACGGCACCACGCTGAGCAGCAGCGGGGTCAGCCCGACGGGCGCGGTGTGGCCGGAGAGCGTCTCGGTGCGCACGAGGTCGGCGCCATGGCCGAGCAGCCACAGGTCGGCGGCGACGTGCAGGGCTCCGTCCGGGCTGCTGTCGGGGGACGAGGAAGTGATCCACAGCAGCAGTACGACCACGGCGAGCGTGCCGAGGCCGAGCCCCGCGGCGACCACCCCGCCGAGGAACGCCTCCCTGATGGCGGAGGAGCGCCGGGGCGCGGAACGGCCGCGTGGGGACACCGACGGGCTGTGATCGGTCGTTTGCGTCACATGGCCATGCTGCCAATAACAGCCGTTTCATCCCTACATCAAGGGTTTGGTCGCCGTGTCGCGACTAGTCCGCTTATGCGTCTTTTATCGATCTGTGGGATGGATGAGTGGCTTGCCGTGTTCCACCCCTGGGTATCCGTCGCCCGGGAACGCCGCGGGCCCGCACCACGTGGTGGTGCGGGCCCGCGGCGTGGAACCGTGGCGGCCTCAGCCGGCCAGCGCTGCGCGCGCCAGGCGCGCGGTCTCGGACGGGGTCTTGCCGACCTTCACGCCCGCGGCCTCGAGGGCCTCCTTCTTCGCCTGGGCGGTGCCGGAGGAGCCGGAGACGATGGCGCCCGCGTGGCCCATCGTCTTGCCCTCGGGGGCGGTGAAGCCCGCCACATAGCCGACGACCGGCTTGGTGACGTTGGCCTTGATGAAGTCCGCGGCCCGCTCCTCGGCGTCGCCGCCGATCTCGCCGATCATCACGATCAGGTCGGTGTCGGGGTCGGCCTCGAAGGCGGCCAGGGCGTCGATGTGGGTGGTGCCGATGATCGGGTCACCGCCGATGCCCACACAGGACGAGAAGCCGATGTCCCGCAGCTCGTACATCATCTGGTAGGTCAGCGTGCCGGACTTCGACACCAGACCGATCCGGCCGGGCTTGGTGATGTCGGCCGGGATGATGCCCGCGTTCGACTGACCCGGCGTGATCAGACCCGGGCAGTTCGGGCCGATGATGCGCGTCTTGTTGCCCTTCTTGCCCGCGTAGGCCCAGAAGTTGGCGGTGTCGTGGACCGCGATGCCCTCGGTGATCACGACAGCGAGCGGAATCTCGGCGTCGATCGCCTCGATGACCGCGTCCTTGGTGAACTTCTCCGGGACGAAGATGACCGTGACATCGGCGCCGGTGGCGTCGATGGCCTCCTTGACGGAGCCGAAGACCGGGATCTCGGAGCCGTCGAAGTCCACGGTGGTGCCGGCCTTGCGCGGGTTCACGCCGCCGACGATGTTGGTGCCCGAGGCAAGCATCCGACGGGTGTGCTTCTGCCCCTCGGACCCGGTCATCCCCTGGACGATGACCTTGCTTTCCTTGGTGAGGAAGATAGCCATGGTTTCTGGTGACCTCGTCCCTTACTTCGCAGCCAGCTCGGCGGCACGCTCGGCCGCGCCGTCCATGGTGTCCACCTGCTGTACGAGCGGGTGGTTGGCATCGGTGAGGATCTTGCGACCCAGCTCCGCGTTATTGCCGTCGAGGCGCACGACCAGCGGCTTGCTGACGTCCTCGCCCTTGGACTTCAGCAGTTCCAGGGCCTGGACGATGCCGTTGGCGACGGCGTCGCAGGCGGTGATGCCGCCGAAGACGTTGACGAAGACCGACTTGACGTCCGGGTCGCCGAGGATGATCTCAAGACCGTTGGCCATCACCTCGGCGGAGGCGCCACCGCCGATGTCGAGGAAGTTGGCGGGCTTCACACCGCCGTGGGTCTCACCCGCGTAGGCGACGACGTCGAGGGTCGACATGACCAGACCCGCGCCGTTGCCGATGATGCCGACCTCGCCGTCCAGCTTGACGTAGTTGAGGCCCTTGGCCTTGGCGGCCGCCTCGAGGGGGTTGGCCGCGGCCTTGTCCTCGAGCGCCTCGTGCTCGGGCTGGCGGAAGGCGGCGTTCTCGTCCAGGGAGACCTTGCCGTCCAGCGCGATGACCTTGCCGTCTTCGGTCTTGACCAGCGGGTTGACCTCGACCAGCAGGGCGTCTTCCTTGATGAAGACGGTCCACAGCTTCTGGAGGACCTCGACGACCTGGTCCGCGATCTCGGCCGGGAACTTCGCGGCGGCGACGATCTCGGCGGCCTTCTCCTGGGTCACGCCCTCAATGGCGTCCACCGGGACCTTGGCAAGCGCCTCGGGGTTCTGCTCCGCGACGACCTCGATCTCCACGCCGCCCTCGACGGAGGCCATGGCGAGGAAGGTCCGGTTGGTGCGGTCCAGCAGGAAGGAGACGTAGTACTCCTCCTTGATGCTCGCGGTCTCGGCGAGCATCACCTTGTGGACCGTGTGGCCCTTGATGTCCATGCCCAGGATCTGGGTCGCCTTCTCGACGGCGTCATCCGGGTCGGAGGCCAGCTTGACGCCGCCCGCCTTACCGCGGCCGCCCGTCTTGACCTGCGCCTTGACGACCGCGCGGCCGCCCAGTCGCTCGGCCACCTCGCGCGCCGCCCCAGGCGTGTCGATGACTTCACCGGCCAGCACCGGTACACCGTGCTTGGCGAAGAGGTCCTTCGCCTGGTATTCGAACAGGTCCACGCGCGTCCGTCCCTTTTCCATGGATTTCGCGGTCGTTATCTGCGCGGGCGTGCCGCGGGGGCAGCGTGAGGACGCGATCTATAACGAGGGCGGCACACGTTCGCCGGGTACGCGGCATGTCCGTCTCGCAGGTTATCTCCGCAGGACGTGCGGCCCTAAATCGCAGATCACACTGGAGCGGTGATTACGGTCACAGATCGCGACCGTTTCCATCTATCTCAATACGACAACCGGGCAGCCCCCTCCCCAACGGGGGCTGCCCGGTCGATGTCGCCTGTCTTACGGTTTTACTGATGTCCGGCTTTCACAGCGTGACCGCCGTACGCCCGCCGGAGCGATCAGATGGTCGGAAGCGTGCCCGGAACGGTCGGCAGCTCCACCGGAACCTGCGGGAGGTCGGTCGGCAGCTGCGGCAGCTCGGCGGGCAGCTGGGGCAGCTCAGCCGGAACGGTCGGCAGATCGGCCGGGAGCTGCGGGAGGTCGGCCGGGAGCTGGGGCAGCTCGGCGGGCAGCTGCGGCAGCTCGACCGGAACGGTCGGCAGCTCGGCCGGGAGCTGCGGGAGGTCAGCCGGGAGCTGCGGCAGGTCGGCGGGGACCTGCGGGAGGTCGGCCGGCAGGGTCGGCAGGTCGCCCGGGAGCTGCGGCAGGTCGGCCGGCAGGACCGGGAGGGCCGGGATGTTGGCGGCGTCGGTCAGGTCGGTGGGCAGCGCCGGGATCAGGCTCAGCGCACCGTCCTTGGCGTTCCCCACGGTGGTCTGGGCGTTCGCGACCACGCCCGTGGCCAGGTCCTGGGCGAACGGCACGGTGGTGCCCGCCAGGTCCTGCGCGAACGGAAGGGCGGTGGACGGCACGCTCACCACGACCGGCACCAGGCGGTCGACGGTGTCCTGAGCGGCCGGGATCACGTTGGAGGCGGTGCCCAGCGCGAAGCCCTCGGCGCTGCCGGTCACGACGTCGACGTACGGGGTGGTGCGGGCCACGGCGTCGTCGGCCAGCGCACCGGTGTCACCGACGGTCTGCTGGGCGACCGGGACGACCTTGACCACGAGGCGGTGCACGGCGGGCGGCAGGAGGTCCGAGGCCACACCGTCCACGACGGGCTGGGTGGTGCCGACGACACCCTGGACCTTGCCGGTCAGCTCCTCGGGGCGGATACCGGCGCCGGAGAGGGAGGCGAGCAGGTCATTGGCCGAACCCGGGGCGGAGGGCAGCTTCGGGGTGGCGGGGAGCTGGGCGGGCAGCTCGCCCGTGACGCCGTCGACGTTCGGCAGCGCGCCGGTGGGCAGCGCGGAGGTGTCGGGCAGGGTCGGCAGCGAGCCCAGGCCGGGGAGGCTGGGCACCACGCCGGGAACCTCGCCGGTGGGCAGGTCCAGGTCGGTGGTCTTCTTGACGGTCTTCTCGACGCCCTTGACCGCCTTGTGGGCCTTCTTGACGATCTTGTCCGGCTTGGCGGCGACGTCGCCGGTGAGGCCGTCGGTGGTGTCCTCGACGGTCTTGGTGACGTCCGAGACCCGCGGCAGGTTGGCCCCGCCGGGGACGCGGTCCCGCACGGGGGCGGTGACGCCGTCCACGGTGGAGGCGGCGCCGTCCACGGTGTTCTTCACGGTGTCGGTCACCTTGGAGGTGTCGGCCACACCGCCGGTCACGCCGTCGACCGTCTTGGTCACATTGTCGGTCGGCAGGGTCTTGTTCACCGTCTTGGTGACGCCGTCCACGGTGCTGGTGACGCCGTCGGTGGCGGGCGCGGCCGGGTTCTCGGCGGCGTTGGCGGCGGCGGAGCCGAGCGCCCAGATACCGGTGGCGGCAGCGGCTACGAGGATGGAGCGGCGAAGGTTGTTACGCATGGTGGAGGAAGTCCTTCGAAGTCAAGAGGGGTTTCGGACGGGCAGACCTGACCCGCCCCCGCGCGGCAGGTCTCAACAGACGGGGGTGAGGTCTGCCCTAGCCGGGGAATTCGAGGACTTCGTTGAACCGCTCGCGCGTCGGCGCCGAGCTCTCCATGCGGACCGTGCCGGACTTCAGCCCGAACGACGGCACACCGGACGGCGGAAGAGCGGCATGGGTGTTCCCGCCACGGGAAGTGCCGCTGTCGCCGGTGCACTGGGAGGTGGCCCCCATCGGGGACCGCGGAAGGGGCAGCGGCGCCGGAGCGCCACCGTCCGGACCGGTACCGGATGCCGCCACCCGCACGACGGGACCGTGCCCGGTGTGGGAGGCGGGCTCGTCGTCGTGGGTGACGACGGCCGGGGTGTGCGCCTCGGGCCCCATCGGGGCCGCGGCGGCGGGTGCCGCCTTGTGCACGGTCACCGGCTCGGCCTCGGCCGCGGACCGCTCGGCGGCCGGGTCGTTGTGCGCCATGGAGCCCTGGGGGCCCAGGCCGACCGCCTCACCGAGGCCGACGTCGGGAAGGCGCACCGGCAACTTGCCCGCCGCGGTGTCGCCGACCAGGTCGTCTATCGGCTTGGTGATCTTCTGCGCCTGCTGCTCGACCGGCTCCTGTATGGGCCGCACGGCCTCCCGCACGACGTCCTGCGCCGTCTGGGTGGTGTGCGCCACCACGGGCTCCACCCGCTGCCGCGCCCGCTCGACACCCGAGGGGTCGAGCAGCCCGGACACGCTGGAGCGGTCGAGCGACGCGTCCGTGGCACCGCCCCCGTCGCCCTTCTCGGCGGCCTGGGCGCTGCCGCCGAAGAGGAACGCCAGGGCCAGGAAGCCGCCGAGGAAGAGCGCCGCCAGCAGCGCCCGCCGCGCGGCCGCCGTGCGCGGCAGGCGCACGGCGACAGGCATGGCGGACACAACAGACACGAGCGGAGCCTTCCGGGAGTACGAGGCGTACAACGGGCACGTAAGCGTGGCGATATGGCTTGTGGGCCGCACTCAGCAGGACGAAATCGCCAACCAGATGGCCGGATTCATGTCCTGGGCGACGGGGATGATCCTTGCACGACCCACTGGGGTCGGCGCAAGCCCCGGATCACTGATGCATCGCCATGTCCGGTATAGGCAGTTGGCGCCGCTCGATGGCGGCGGCCATCACCTCCGGGAAGAGATCGGGGGTACAGGCGAAGGCGGGCGCGCCCAGCGCGGCCAGCGCCGCCGCGTGTTCGCGGTCGTAGCTCGGCGCCCCCTCGTCGGACAGCGCGAGCAGCGCCACGAACTGCACCCCGGACGCCTTCATCGCGGCGACCCGCCCCAGCATCTCCTCGCGTATGCCGCCCTCGTAGAGGTCGCTGATGAGGACGACGACGGTGTCGGCGGGCCGGGTGATCTGCGACTGGCAGTAGGCCAGCGCGCGGTTGATGTCGGTGCCGCCGCCCAGTTGGGTGCCGAAGAGGACGTCCACCGGATCGTCGAGCTCCTCGGTCAGGTCGACCACGGAGGTGTCGAAGACGACCAGCCGGGTGGCGAGGGAGCGCATCGAGGCGAGCACGGCGCCGAAGACCGAGGCGTAGACCACGGAGGCGGCCATCGACCCGGACTGGTCGATACACAGCACCACGTCCTTCTTCACTCCGCGCGCCGCGCGCCCGAACCCGATCAGCCGCTCGGGCACGACCGTTCGGTGGTCGGGCAGGTAGTTCTTGAGGTTGGCCCGGATGGTGCGGTCCCAGTCGATGTCCCGGTGGCGCGGGCGGCTGATCCGGGCGGAGCGGTCGAGCGCTCCGGTGAGGGTGGCGCGGGTGCGGGTCGCCAGCCGCTTCTCCAGATCCGCGACGACCTTACGGACGACGGCCCGAGCGGTGTTCTTGGTCGTCTCCGGCATCGCCTTGTTGAGCGACAGCAGGGTGCCCACGAGATGGACGTCCGCCTCCACGGCCTCCAGCATCTCCGGCTCCAGCAGCAGGGCGGACAGCCCCAGCCGGTCGATGGCGTCGCGCTGCATGACCTGGACGACGGAGGTGGGGAAGTACGTACGGATGTCGCCGAGCCAGCGGGCCACTTGGGGCGCGGAGCCGCCGAGCCCGCCGGAGCGCGCGCCGCTCGCCGCGCCCTGGGAGCCGCCGCCGCGCCCGGCGGTCGCACCGTCGCCGCCGGAGCCGCCACCGCCCCCGGAGCCGTAGAGGGCCTCGAGCGTGCGGTCCATGGCGGCGTCGGCCCCGCTGAGCGAGCAGCCGGTGCCGTCGGCGCCCTGGCCGCCGAGCACCAGCCGCCAGCGCCGCAGCCGCTCCTGATCACCTTGGCTGTGGCCGTGGTTGGGGTCGGCACCGCTGTGGGGGACCTCACCGTGGGAGGCGGGGAAGCTGTGGGGGGCCGGGTCGCTGTGGGGGGCGTTGCCGCCCCGCGGGTCGGTGCCGCCGCGCGGGGCGCCGTGCGGGTCGGTATGCGGTTCGCCGTGCGGCTCGGCGTCGTTGTGAAGGGCGCCGTGCGGTTCGCCGTGCGGTTCGCCGTGCGGCTCGGCGTCGCTGTGAAGGGCACCGTGCGTCATCGGGCTGCCTCCATGGTGTCGTTGGCGTGCGGGGCGGGATCGAGGCCCAGCAGCAGGCGCACGGTCGATACGACGGCCGCCGCGCGGTCCGGGTCCAGCCCGGGGCCGAAACCGGGTGCGGCGGGGGCGCCTTGGCCGCCGGTGGGCCCGTCGACCGCTGGGCCCCGGCGGACCAGCTCGCCCAGGGTGCGGCGCACACCCGTGTCGTACGCGGAGAAGGTGCGCCGCAGCAGGGGCAACACATCGGTGAACGCCTCGGCGTCAACGGAGATCAACCAGCGGTCCACCAGGCCGAGCAGCCGCTCGTCGTGGACCAGCAGCATGCCGCCGCCCGCACCGCCGCCGATGAACCCCTCGATCCAGGAGGCCGCTTCGGGCGGCTGGGTGCCGGGCGAGAGCGCGAGCCCCATCAGCCGGGCCGCCTCGTCCTCGGCGAGCCGGCCGTCGTCCAGCAGCAGCCGCGCGGCGCGGCCCCGGATCAGCCCGGGGGTGGCGGGGGTGCCATCGCGCCCGGCGAGGGAGCGCAGCATGGCCGCCCAGCGCGCCCGCAGTCCGTCGGCGGCACCGGGCCCGGCGGATCGCGTCTGCGCCGACCGTGCGCCGGTTTGCGTGTGTGGCCGCGCCTCCGTCCCAGTCTCCGTCTCTGCCGCCGCCGCTGCCCCCGTCTCCGTCTCCGACAGCAGCCCGATCGCCCGGTGCACGGCCTCCATATGGCGGCGCATCTCGGCGGCACCGTCGGCGTCGAGGCCGACGCAGGCGGGCGGCAACCCGACCAGGATCCGCTCGGTCAGCCCCACCGCCACCTCGCCGAGCGCGACGGTGTCGGTGCCCCGTACGTCCCCGTAACGCACCGAGCGCACCAGGGCGGGCAGGGCCTGGGCGAGATGGCCGACGTCCGCGTCGAGCGCGGCACGGTCGGCGAGCGAGCGCATCACGACGGGGAGGGCGCCGGAGAGCCCCGCGAGCAGACAGCGCTCGGCCAGCTCGGTGACCTCGGCGAGCCCCTTGGCGCTCCGGGCCTCGGTCTCCGCCTTGGCGGTGGCCGCCGACAGCACCGTGGTGCCCCACACTCCCGCCTCGGCGACGCGCACCGACAGCTCCGGCTCCCACCGCAGCCGCCAGGTCTCCCGGAAGGTGCCCGTGCTGCCGCGGGAGACGGCCGGGGTGCCCCAGTCGACGCCCAGCAGCCGCAGCCGGTGCAGCAGCCGGCTGCGCCCGGCGTCGGTCTCCTTGCGCAGGTCCAGCTCCAGCTCGCGCTCCAGCGCCTCGGGCTTGAGCCGCAGCGAGCGCTGGGTGCGTGTCAGATCGCGCTGAAGCGGCACCGCCGGAGCCGACTCGGGCACTTCGCCCAGGACGTCGCCGACCACCAGCCGGTCCCGCACCAGCGCGATCGGCACATCGGAGCCCTCACACATCACCGCTCTGACGGCGTCGAGGGTCTCGGCGAGCCCGGCGAGCGGACGCCCGCGCATGGCAGCCAGGGTTTCGGCGAGCCTTACGGCCTCGATGACATGGGCCGAGGAGACCGAGAAGTCCTCGGCCCGCAGCAGCCCGGCGACCTTGGTGAGCCAGCGCTCGACGGGCCGGTCCGGGGCGTGGAAGAGATGGTCGTACCAGCCCGGCGAGGTGATGCCCGCCCCGTATCCGCTGTGCCGCGCCAGCCGCCGGTGCGTCCAGGGCACCCAGCTGATCTCGGTCTTGACCTTGGGCAGCCCCTTGAGGAGCTTGCGGTCGGCCGTCACGCTGGTCCGCTCCCCCAGCGCCGGTACGTGCCAGGCCCCACAGACGACGGCGACCTCGTCGTCCCCGAACTCCCGCCGCGCCTCGCGCAGCCGTAGCCGCATATGGGCCTCGCGCACGGCGTCGTCCTCGTGC
Organism: Streptomyces malaysiensis subsp. malaysiensis; assembly: GCF_040653035.1. Taxonomy (NCBI): domain Bacteria; kingdom Bacillati; phylum Actinomycetota; class Actinomycetes; order Kitasatosporales; family Streptomycetaceae; genus Streptomyces; species Streptomyces malaysiensis. The sequence continues at coordinate 450,548 of NZ_JBEZNG010000003.1, read as the reverse complement.
CCGCCATGCCCGTACTCGGCACGCAGCGCCGCCATGGCCTCCGCCACGGCCGTGAACGCCTCCGTACCGCCAGTGCCGCGGTGCTCGATGACGTCCTCCCACCAGCGCTCCGGATCGTCGTATCCGGCCGCCTCGGCGAGGACGGACAGCGGATCGACGCGCAGCCGCTCGGCGGAACGGGCGGCCGGAGCGGCCGGAGCACCCTGGCCGCCCGGGGCAGCCGGGGCACCCGGATCCGCCGGATCGAGCGGGTCCGCCTGGTCGAGCGGGTCGGCCGAATCGAGCGGGTGGGCCTGGTCGCCCGGGTTCGCCCGATCGCCCGGGGCCGCCGGATCGCCCAGTGTGGGAGCACCAGCCGGGGCAGGCGCGACCGCCGGGGCAGGCTCAGCTGCCGGATCGGGCGGGACCGCCGGGGCGGGCGGACCGGCCGGGGCGGGCGGGACTGCCGGGGCAGGCTCGGCCGCCCGGGTCTCCTTCGCCGACATGGCCAGCGAGTTGGCCGCCGGGAGGTCGATGAACCGTACGGGCACCTCGTGGGCCAGCGCCCACTGGATGGCCGCCCACTCCGGGGAGAACCCGGCCAGCGGCCAGAATCCGGCGCGCCCCGGGTCGTCCGCGGCGTGGGCGAGCAGCGCGACGGGCGGGCGCATGTCCTTCTCGGCGGCGAGCCGCACGATCGCGTCCGCCTCCGGTGGCCCCTCGATCAGCACCACCCGAGGCGCGCACGCCTCCAGCGCGGCCCGCACCGCCCGCGCCGACCCGGGCCCGTGGTGGCGCACCCCCAGCAGCAGCGGGCCCGCGGCCCTCGCCCTCGGGGCGCCCGTCATGCGGTCACCTCTCGGCACGCGCGGTAGAAGTCCTTCCAGCCGTCGCGCTCGCGAACCACCGTCTCCAGATACTCCTGCCAGATGACGCGGTCGGCCGCCGGGTCGCGGACGACCGCGCCCAGGATCCCCGCGGCCACATCGCCCGCCCTCAGCACGCCGTCGCCGAAGTGGGCGGCGAGGGCGAGGCCGCTGGTGACCACGGAGATGGCCTCGGCCGTCGACAGCGTGCCCGAGGGCGACTTCAGCTTCGTACGGCCGTCGCCGGTCACCCCGTCACGCAGCTCGCGGAAGACCGTGACCACGCGGCGGATCTCCTCGACGCCCTCAGGGACCTCAGGGAGCTCCAGCGAGCGGCCGATCTGGGCGACGCGGCGCGAGACGATGTCGACCTCGTCGTCCGGGGTCGCGGGCAGCGGCAGCACGACCGTGTTGAAGCGGCGGCGCAGGGCGCTGGAGAGTTCATTGACCCCGCGGTCGCGGTCGTTGGCGGTCGCGATCAGATTGAAGCCGCGGACCGCCTGGACCTCCGCCCCCAGCTCCGGGATCGGCAGCGTCTTCTCCGACAGGATGGTGATCAGCGTGTCCTGCACATCGGCCGGGATGCGCGTCAGCTCCTCCACGCGCGCGGTCATGCCGTCCGCCATCGCGCGCATCACCGGGCTCGGCACGAGCGCGTCGCGGCTCGGGCCGTGGGCGAGGAGCTGGGCGTAGTTCCACCCGTACCGGATGGCCTCCTCGGGCGTGCCGGCGGTGCCCTGGACCAGCAGTGTCGAATCACCGCTGACCGCGGCGGCCAGATGCTCGGAGACCCATGTCTTGGCGGTGCCTGGCACGCCGAGCAGCAGCAGGGCGCGGTCGGTGGCGAGGGTGGTGACGGCGACCTCGACGATGCGGCGCGGGCCCACGTACTTGGGTGTGATCACGGTGCCGTCGGGCAGCGTGCCGCCGAGCAGATAGGTGGCGACCGCCCACGGCGACAGCCGCCATCGCGCGGGACGGGGGCGGTCGTCGGCCGCGGCGAGCGCGCTCAGCTCGGCGGCGAAGGCGTCCTCCGCATGTGGACGCAGCGCTTCCGCGGCTTCGGCGGTCTCTGCCGACCCGCTCATATCGGTGGATTCGGTTCCGGGCACAGTGACGGTCACAGCTCCCCCACGACTCGTTTTCTCGTTCCGTTTCCGGACGCGTGAACCACACTGCACCACCCCACTGACAACCGGGTCCCGGTCGGAAAACGCCCAGGTCAGGGCGATTGTCAGTGGGTGCCCGTACCGTCGCAGACATGAATCCGCAGGGGGAACGCTGGACGGCGGAGCAGGTGCTGGCCCTGGCTCCTGACGCCGCGTCACGCACGGCGGTCAGCAAGCTCGCCGTGACCGGCAAGTGGTCGGGCGCGGGCGCGCTCGGGCGGGCGGTGTGGGGGCTGTGCGCGGGCAGCGGCAGCAAGCCGTACCAGACCGTCGTCGATCTGAACGGGCCCGGTTATCGGTGCAGTTGCCCGAGCCGGAAGTTCCCGTGCAAGCACGCGCTGAGCCTGCTGTTGCGGTGGGCTTCCGGCGAGGGGGGCGTGCCCGCGAGCGAGGAGCCGCCGGAGTGGGCCGAGCAGTGGCTCGACGGCCGGCGGGAGCGGGCCGCGAAGCTCGCCGCCGCGGCCCGGGATGGGGGCCCGGGCCGCGGCGGTGAGACGAGGGAAGACGCGGAGAGAGAGGGGAGCGCGGGCGCGGCCGATCCGGAGGCGGCGCGCCGCCGCGCCGAGCGGCGGGCCCAGCGCATCGCCGCGGGCGCCACGGAGTTGGAGCGGCGCCTCGCCGATCTGCTCCGCGACGGTCTGGCCGCCGCCGACCGCGCCGGGTATGGCGCGTGGGACGAGACGGCCGCGCGGATGATCGACGCCCAGGCCCCGGGTCTCGAGACACGGGTGCGGGAGCTGGCGGCGATTCCGTCGTCCGGTCCGGGGTGGCCCGCCCGGCTGCTGGAGGAGTGCGCGCTGACGCACCTGCTCAACCAGGGCTTCCTCCACCTGGAGCGGCTCCCGGAGAAGCTGGCCGCCACCACGCGCACCCGCGTGGGCCTCACCACTCCGGTGGCCGAGCTGCTGGCGGCCGAGGAGGCGATCCGGGACCGCTGGCTGGTCCTGGGCCGCCAGGACGGCACGGACGGCAGGCTGACCACCCGCAGGATCTGGCTGCGGGGCGAGCGCACGCACCGTATGGCGCTGCTGCTCTCGTTCAGCGCCCCCGGCCAGTCGCCCGAGCTCGCGCTGCCCACCGGCCTGGTGCTCGACGCCGACCTCACGTATTACCCGGCGGCCCGGCCCCTGCGTGCCGCGATCGGCACCCGGCACGGGGAGGCGCCGCAGGACCCGTCTCCGGTTCCGCCCCCGGCCCCGGCCCCGCCCCCGGTCCCGGCCTCGGCCTCGGAGGGGTGCGATGCGCCCCCGGCCCCCGAGGGATGCGATGTCGATACCGCGCTCGCGGCCTATGGAGCGGCGCTCGGGGAGGATCCATGGCTGGACGGCTGGCCGGTCGTGCTCGCCGATGTGGTGCCGGTCCCGGGGGACGGCGGATGGCAGCTGGCGGATGAGCGGAGCGGCTCGGCGCTGCCCGTCGATCCGCGCTGCGCGGGGCGCACCGATCTATGGCAGCTGATGGCGATATCCGGCGGTGGCCCGGTCACCGTCTTCGGCGAGTGCGGCCATCGCGGCTTCTCGCCCATCACCGCCTGGGATCCGACCCCCGTCCCGCTCATCGGCGCAGCAGCGTAGGGAGGCACCCGTTGACCAGTACGACCCCCACCGCGTCCGCCCTGTCCACCACCACCTCCACCTCCACCGCATCCACCACCTCCGTCGCCTCCGTCGCGTCCTGGGACGATCTCGTCGCGGCCGCGCTGCTGGGCACCGAGCGGCGCACCCCGCCCGTCGCGCCGCGCCCCGGGCAGGACGCGCCGTCCGCCCTGCTGGACGCGGCCGCGCTCAGCACCGTGCGGCGGCGGGCCGGGCTGCGGCCCGCGCCCGCCCGGCCGGGGCCGGGCCGGGCGCCCGAGGATCCGCGGCCGGCGCTGCCCACGGCCGCCCGCAGCAGGCTGGCGCTGCTGCTCGCCGACCGTTCGGCGCCGGGGCGCGGCGGTCCGCGCTCGGCGCCCGACCTCGCCGAGTTGCTGCCGCAGTGGCTCGCGCTGGCCAATCACCACGGCTATCGGGTGCCCGACGCGCTGCTCCCGGCGCTTCTGGACGCGGCCCGCGCCCGCACCGATCTGCGGCCCGAGGCGCTGACGCTCGGCGGGCCCCGCGCGCTGTGGCTGGCCCGGCTCAACCCGGACTGGAAGTTCGCGCTCCGGGGCGCGGCGGGCCGGGCTCCCACACCGCTCCCGGAGCCGTCCGACGTGGCCGCCGCCCCGGACGACGAACAGCGGCTGTGGGAGGAGGGGCTGTTCGCCGAGCGGGTGTCGCTGCTGGCGTCGGCGCGCCACCGCGACCCGGCGGCGGGGCTGGCGCTGCTCAGCGGCACCTGGTCGACCGAGCGGGCCGAGGACCGGCTGATGTTCCTGGACTCGCTGCGCGACGATCTCTCCCCGTCCGATGAGCCGTTCCTCGAACAGGCGCTGTCCGACCGCAGCCGGAACGTCCGGGCGACCGCCGCCGAGCTGCTCTCCGCCCTCCCCGGCTCCGCGCTCGCCGCGCGCATGGCCGAGCGGTCGCGGGGCTGTGTGGCGCTGACCACCGACGAGCCGACCGCCGGGGAGCGGATAGCCGTCCGGCCGCCGGACGAATGCGACAGCGGAATGCAGCGCGACGGCATCGTGGCCAAGCCGCCCTCCGGTCGGGGGAAACGGTCGTGGTGGCTGGGCCAGTTGGTGGAGGCGACCCCGCTGGACCGCTGGAGCGAATGGTTCGGCGGACGCACCCCCGCCGAGATCGTGGCGCTGCCCGTCACGGACGGCTGGCAGGCGGATCTGCACGCGGCCTGGTGCCGGGCCGCGGTGCGGCAGCGCAGCGCCGAGTGGTGCCGTGCGCTGCTCGGCACCCCGGCGGTCGCGCCGGTCACCGCCGGCGAGGCGGCCCCGGCCGCCTGGCGGGACCCGGCGAAGCTGCTGTCCGCGCTGCCCGCTCGGGAACGGGCGGAGTGGGTGGCCGAGTTCATCGCGTCCCACGGGCTGTCCGACGCCTTCCGGCTGCTCGGGGTGTGCACGGTGCCCTGGGCCGAGCCGCTGGGCCATGCCGTCGTGGACGCCCTGGACATCGCACGCGACGCGGGCAGCTACCCCTGGAGCTTCAGCGGCGTCATGGGCCTGGCCGAGCGCTGTCTGGACCCGTCACAAGCGGACCGCCTCGAAGTGCTGACGGCGATACCGGACGAAACGGAGGGGGCCGCGCCGGGGGCCGGAGGCTACTGGGCGGAGGCGTTCCAGCGACTGGTGGGCACCCTCCGCCTGAGAGCAGCCATGCAAGCGGAACTCGCCCCAGCGTGATCCCAAACGGAGTCCTGCCTGGTGGACCCCCTGGACCCGGGCCGTGCCTGGGCCCGGCCCGTGCTCACGTACCGGGATCGCTTCGGGGCCCCGGTCGCGCTCCAGGTCCCCAGGCCGGGCTTCCGGGCACGGGCGTCGTGCTCGGGGGCGGGCCGGGCATCAGGCTCCGGGGCGGGCTCCGACGTCATGCCCCGGGGCAAGCCCGGCCTCAGGCTCCCGCCCGATAGTCGGCCCCGTCCCCTGCCGGGGTCCGGCCGGGCAGCGCGTCGACCGGCACTCCGACGGCAGGTCAGGCAGCTACCGGGCGGACGTTCTTGCGTACCCAGTCCACGATGGACGTCGTTGTCGCGCCCGGGGTGAAGATTTCGGCGACGCCCTGCTCCTTGAGCGGGGGGATGTCCGCCTCGGGGATGATCCCGCCGCCGAAGACCTTGATGTCCTCCGCCTCGCGCTCCCGCAGCAGCTCCAGCACCTTGGCGAACAGGGTCATATGGGCACCGGACAGAATGGACAGGCCGATCGCGTCGGCGTCCTCCTGGATCGCGGTGTCGACGATCTGCTCGGGCGTCTGGTGGAGTCCGGTGTAGATGACCTCCATGCCCGCGTCGCGCAGCGCCCGCGCGATCACCTTCGCCCCGCGGTCGTGGCCGTCCAGCCCCGGCTTGGCCACCACCACACGGATCGGACCGGTCACACCCATCGCAGCCTCCAAGCCCTTCACACCATCCCCCGCATCGACGTGAACGAACGTTATCTCCAGCATCCCCTACCCGGCAGTTTCGCGGCGCGCAGCGAGGGGGAAATCACACGTGGGACACGTTCACTGAAGGCCGCACCCGCACCTGCATACGGATCCGCATCCGCGCATCCGCCGCGCGGACACCGCATACGCTTCGGGCCGGCCACATCAGGGGAGCCGCAGCGGGGACCGTCGCACCGCACAGCGCCACCGCGAGCCGCATGGCGCCGCGGTGCGGCGGGCGGTCCCGCGTCATGCGGTCACAGCACCGATCACCGTGCGGCGCCGGGCATCCGGCCACCGCACGACCGAAGTCGCCCGGACCGGGACCCATGACCACGACCGACACCGACCGAAGCGACCCGCCGCCCATGAGGGCATACGGGAGGGGCGCCTCCAGCCGCCTCCCGTACGCCACACCGCGGGAGGTCGGCCGCCATGGGCCTCGTACACATCCAGCACAGCAAGGCCATCCGCGCGGTCTGCGCCCGCACCGGCCACAGCCAGGTGGATGTCATCGGGCACAGCCTGGGCGGTCTGATCGCCCGTTACTACGTCCAGCGCCTCGGCGGGGACACCCGCGCACACACCCTGGTGACGCTCGGCACCCCGCACGGCGGCACGCGCATCGCGCCCCCCGTTGTCCGCCCCTGTTGTCCGCACATCCACTCGTGCGCCAGATGTGCCCGGACTCCGAGGTGATAACGGAGTTGCGGCGGCCTGCCCCTGATTGACATACGCGATTCATCGCTTTCTGGAGCGATGTGGATCAGTTGATGATCCCGGCGGAGACGGCCCGGATAGACCATCCGGATGTGATCTCCCAGAACATCCGCGTCAACGGAATCGGACATCTCGCCCTGGCGGTGCATTCCACCGCGGCCACGGGGATCCACGAGGCCCTGGACGCCGCCGACGAGGCGTCGGCGGGCGCCTCCGGCGCGTTCTCGACGCTTCCGAAGCCCCGAAATTGCCGAACGTCAATCGAACACCCGGCCAAGGATGCACGTACAGTCAGCCGAAAGACGGCCAAATGCCCTTTGCCATGATGCTCAAAACTCACTGAAGATTGTCGCTGCCGCGTACTGCCGGGTACAGTCGCCGCTAATTCTCCTGCTGCCTAGGCGAAAGAGAAGTTGGTGGTGAACGACCGTCACCCGTCGGGGGCCTCTCCGACCGTCCCCGCTCCCGACGCCTCGTATCCGTACGACGAGGCTTACGGTCAGCACCAGGACACAGCGCACGGCTACGCCGGGTACGACGGCTACTCCACCGGCAGCTTCACCCACCTCGCCACCGCCTACGGGGACGGCGACCCGCTCTATGGGGATGGCGACCCGCTCTTCGGCGCGCTTCCGGGCGCGTACGACGGCCAGCAGGGCGCCCACAGCGGTCAGTACGACGCCTCGCAGTGGGCCACCGTCGACCAGCAGCACACCGGGTCGTACGAAACGGGCCACTACGACACAGGCCACCACGACACCGGCCATTACGACTCCGGCGCCCACGACACCACGATGTGGGGCGCCGCCGGCTATCACCTGCCGACCGGCATTCCCGCCCAGCAGGACGCCGAGACCGGCGCCCAGTGGGACATCGGGGCCTGGGACACGGGCGCCACCGGCCACACCGAGATGCCGGAGCAGTGGGACCAGGGCGCGGGGTACGAGGCCGGGGCGTACACCTCGGGCGTGGACACCGGGCAGACCCAGTTCTGGGACGCCTCCGCCTACGCGACCGTGGACGAGGCGCAGTTCGACCACTCGGGCCTGAACCACCCGGGCCTGAACCACCCCGGGTTCGACCACTCCGGCCTCGACCAGCACGCCGGTCCTGACCAGCAGGGCTTCGACCAGCAGGGCTTCGACCACCACCCCGGGCTCGACCAGTCAGGGTTCGACCAACGCGAGCGCGAGCCGAACAACTTCGAGCAGACGGCCGTCTTCGATCCGAACGCCTTCGATCAGGCCGCCGTCGACCAGACGGCCACCTTCGATCAAGTCGCGTTCGACCAGACCGCCGCGTTCGAGCAGGCCGCCATCCCCGAGCAGCCCGGCGCCTTCGAGCACACCGCCGTCTTCGACCCGGTCAAGGACGACCAGCCGTACGATCCGGCCCCCGAAGCGGAACCTGAACCCGAGGCGGCGGCCGTGCGGGAATCCGCCCCCTCCCCCCGCCGGGAGGTGAGCCGCGGTCGCCGCCGTACCCCCTCGTCCCGGCCCAAGCGCTCCGCGCTCCTGACCGTCGCCGTCCCCTCCGTCTGCGCCCTGGGCGTCACCGCCGTGGCGGCCGCCTCGGTCAGCGGGATCGGAAGCGACAAGAAGGACGAGTCCACCACCCAGGCCGCCCCCGACACCGCGGCGGCCCCCGTGAAGCCCTCCGTCGCCAACAGCAAGCTGGACTCCCAGCTCGCCGGGGTCCGCGAAGGCGCCGACGACTTCCGCGACCGCGCCAGCCGCACCCAGGAGCGGATCGACCTCCAGGCACGCCAGGCAGCGGAGAAGAAGCGCAAGGCCGAGGAGGCGGCGCGCAAGGAGGCGCTGCGCCCGAAGTTCGCGCTGCCCGTCGCCCAGCACGGCCTCAGCGCCATGTTCGGCCAGGCCGGTATCAACTGGATGTCGGTGCACACCGGCATCGACTTCCCGGTGAGCTACGGGACGCCCGTGATGGCCGCCACCGATGGCACCGTAACGACGCAGTGGAACGACGCCTACGGCAATATGGTCGTCCTGACCAGCCCGGACGGCACGGAGACCTGGTACTGCCACCTCAGCAGCGCCAAGATCCGCTCCGGGACCGTGAAGGCCGGGGACACCATCGCGTACTCCGGGAACTCCGGTAACTCCACCGGCCCCCATCTGCACTTCGAGGTCCACCCCGGCGGCGGCGCGGCCATCGACCCGCTGCCCTGGCTGCGCGGCCAGGGCCTCGACCCCACCTGATCCGGCAGGGCCACCTCAGCCCCGGGCGCTGATCCCCGCAGCGCCACCGTGGCGCGCCACCGGCGCACCACGGCCGCGGGCCTACGCCTCGGCCTCGCCCGCTACAGCTTCTCCACCGGTGCGTACCGCAGCAGCAGCCGCTTGGGCTTCTCGTCACCGAAGTCGATCGTCGCCTCCGCGTTGTCCCCGCTGCCCTTCACCGCCACCACCGTGCCGAGCCCGAACGAGTCATGGGTGACCCGGTCGCCGATGGCCAGCGCGACCACCGGGCGCTCACTGGCCCGCCGGGTGGCGAACCCGCTGCCCCCGGTGCGCGAACGCGACGACGACAGACCGGACGACAGCCCTGACGGCGGGGTCGAGGCGACGCCGCTCATGGACGCCGACGGGGTGGCGGGCCCGGTGCGCCGCCACCGCACATACTGGTCCGGGATCTCCTCCAGGAAGCGGGACGGCGGGTTGTACGCGGGCTGGCCCCATGCGCTGCGCATCGTCGAGCGGGTCAGATAGAGCCGCTCGCGGGCCCGGGTGATCCCCACATAGGCCAGCCGGCGCTCCTCCTCCAGCTCCTTGGTCTGGCCGAGCGCCCGCATATGCGGGAAGACGCCGTCCTCCATACCGGTGAGGAAGACGACCGGGAACTCCAGGCCCTTCGCCGTGTGCAGCGTCATCAGCGTGATCACGCCGGAGCCCTCGGTGTCCTCGTCCGGGATCTGGTCCGAGTCGGCGACGAGCGCGACCTGCTCCAGGAAGTCCGCGAGGGTGCCGGGGTTCTCGCCCCGGTCCTGCTCGAACTCCAGGGCCACGGCCGCGAGCTCCTGGAGGTTCTCGATCCGGGTCTCGTCCTGCGGATCGGTGGACGTCTGGAGCTCGGCCAGATAGCCGGTGCGCTCCAGCACGGCCTCCAGGACGGTCGCCGGGCCCGCCCCGGACTCCACGATGGTGTGCAGCTCCTCCATGAGCGTGTTGAACCGCTTGACGGCGTTGGCCGAGCGGGCCGCCATGCCGTACGCCTCGTCGACCCGGCGCAGCGCCTGCGGGAAGGTGATCTTCTCGCGCAGGGCCAGCGCGTCGATCATGGCCTCCGCGCGCTCCCCGATACCGCGCTTGGGCACGTTCAGGATCCGGCGCAGCGGGACGGCGTCCTCGGGGTTGGCCAGCACCCGCAGATACGCGAGGACGTCGCGGACCTCCTTGCGCTCGTAGAAGCGCACCCCGCCGACGACCTTGTACGGCAGCCCGACCCGGATGAAGACCTCCTCGAAGACACGGGACTGGGCGTTGGTCCGGTAGAAGACCGCCACATCCCCGGCCCTGGCGTCGTCCGCGTCGGTCAGCCGGTCGATCTCGTCGGCGACGAACTGGGCCTCGTCGTGCTCGGTGTCGGCCACATAGCCGGTGATCTCGGTCCCGGCGCCGGCGTCCGTCCACAGGTTCTTCGGGCGGCGGTTCTCATTGCGCTCGATGACCGCGTTGGCCGCGCTCAGGATGGTCTGGGTGGAGCGGTAGTTCTGCTCGAGGAGGATCGTCCGCGCGCTGGGGTAGTCCTCCTCGAACTGGAGGATGTTACGGATCGTGGCGCCCCGGAAGGCGTAGATCGACTGGTCGGCGTCGCCCACCACGCACAGCTCGGCGGCCGGGGTCTCGTCGGTGCCGGTGCCCACCAACTCGCGCACGAGTGTGTACTGCGCGTGGTTGGTGTCCTGGTACTCGTCCACCAGGACGTGCCGGAAGCGGCGGCGGTAGTGCTCCGCGACGTCCGGGAACGCCTGGAGCAGATTGACCGTGGTCATGATGATGTCGTCGAAGTCCAGCGCATTGGCCTCGCGCAGCCGCGCCTGGTACATCACATACGCCTCGGCCAAGGTCTTCTCAAAGCCGTCCGATGCCTGTCCGGCGAAGGTCTCCTCGTCGATCAGCTCGTTCTTGAGGTTGGAGATCTTGGCGCTGAAGGACTTCGGCGGGAACCGCTTGGGGTCGAGGTCCAGATCCCGGCAGACCAGCGACATCAGCCGCTTGGAGTCGGCGGCGTCGTAGATCGAGAACGACGAGGTGAAGCCCAGCTTCTTCGACTCCCGGCGCAGGATGCGGACGCAGGCGCTGTGGAAGGTGGACACCCACATGGCGTTGGCCCGCGGGCCGACGAGCTCCTCGACCCGCTCCTTCATCTCGCCCGCCGCCTTGTTGGTGAAGGTGATGGCGAGGATCTGGCCGGGGTGTGTGCCGCGGGCTCCGAGCAGATACGCGATGCGGTGGGTGAGCACCCGGGTCTTGCCCGAACCGGCGCCCGCGACGATCAGCAGCGGCGAGCCGGTGTGCTCCACGGCGGCCCTCTGCTGCTCGTTCAACCCCTGGAGCAGGGCGGACGGGTCCACCACGGACCGCGCCGCGCCGTCCCGGTAATGGGACTCCCGGGGCACGGGCGCGTCGAATCCGCCGCTGAAGAGGTGATGCGGCACATCCTCGGCACCGCCGTGGCCAGGGTGCGCCGAATCCTCGGGCGGCGGGGGCTGCTCCTCGTCCGAGGGAGGCCCGAGGTCCGCCAGGAAGCTGTCGTCAAAGAGGCTGCTCATCGCTCACCGAGTCTAGGCCGCCCCACTGACAGCCGACCTACGAACATCACGAAACGGTTTCGGGCAAAACGCCCACCAGCCTTCACAGAAGCCCCACGCGTTGGCTACCGTCCTGCCTCAGGCGGCCCGAGATCCGTCGGCGAACCGCGCCGGCACGGGTGGCCTCCGCCGAGTCCGGTATCGCCGTGAGGCGCCCGGAGCCGGGGACCCAACAACGCAAGACCGGGGTGAATCGGCCGGAAACGGTGCGGCACGGACAGTGCCGCCCGGAGACGGCCGTAGGGCAGCCTTCCGAACCGCCCGAACCCGACAGCTAACCCGGTAGGCGGTCCACGGAAGGAGTCGCCTCCCTTGGCGTCGCACCGCAAGCCGCGGAGCCGAATACCCGCCCCGCTCACCGGCCACGGCCGCCGTACGGCCGTCGGGTTCACCACGGCCGCCCTCGCGTCCGTCACCCTCCTCTCCCAGACGGCCAACGCCGCACCCGCCGACCCCAAGCCGGCTACGCAGTCGCTCGAGAAGGTCAAGGAGAAGGTCGACACCCTCTACCACCAGGCGGAGACCGCCACCCAGCACTACAACGCCGCCAAGGAGCGCACCGACCAGCAGCGGGGCAAGGTCGACAAGTTGCTGGACTCCGTCGCCCAGCGCACCGAGAAGCTCAACGAGGCGCGGCGCATGCTCGGCCAGTACGCCGCCGCCCAGTACCGCGACGGCGGGATGGCCCGCTCCGCCGCGACCCTGCTGTTCTCCAACAACCCGCAGGACGTCTTCGACCAGTCGCATCTGATGGACCGGATGACCGGCCGGCAGAAGCAGGCCGTCGACGACTTCCAGAAGCAGCGGGCGGAGGCCGCCAAGGAGCGCGGCAAGGCCAGCGAAAGCCTCGCCTCGCTGACCTCGGCGCAGAAGCAGCTGAAGATCCAGAAGAAGACCGTCCAGGACAAGCTGACCGAGGCCCGGCGGCTGCTGGCGAATCTGACCGCCAAGGAGAAGGCGCGGCTGGCGGCGATCGAGAAGAAGAAGGCGGAGGAGGACCGCCGTAAGGCCGCCGCACTCGCCGAGAAGCAGCGGCAGGAGGCCGCCGCGCGCAAGAAGCAGCAGGAGCAGCAGCAACAGGAACAGCAGAACACGGGCAGCGGCTCCGGTTCGACGACGCCCTCGGCCCCGGCCGACACCTCCAAGGCGGCCCAGGCCATCGCCTTCGCGAAGGCGCAGATCGGCAAGCCGTATGTCTGGGGCGCCACCGGCCCCAGCTCCTTCGACTGCTCGGGGCTGACACAGGCGGCCTGGAAGTCCGCCGGGATCTCGCTGCCGCGCACCACCTGGGACCAGGTGAAGGTCGGTACGCGGGTCTCGACGTCCCAACTCCAGCCGGGCGATCTCGTCTTCTTCTACGACGACATCAGCCATGTGGGCCTCTACATCGGCGACGGGATGATGATCCACGCGCCGAAGCCCGGCGATGTGGTGAAGAAGGCGCCGATCACGGAGATGCCGATCTACGGGAGCGTGCGGCCCTCGTAGCCCCCTGGCGCCGGTATGCCGCTGCCCGGGGCCGGACCCCGGGCAGCGGCACCGTCATCGCCTCGGACGCGGGCTCGCGCTTCAGACGCGGCGCTCGTGCCTCAGGTGCCGGGCTTGCGCCCGTAGACGTACACGTCGTCGCCGTTCCGCAGCAGGCTCCAGTACTTCTTGGCGTCACCCTTGCGCATGTTGACGCAGCCGTGGGAGCCCGGCGGGGACCATACGCTGCCCGCGATCGAGTGGAACGCCTGGCCACCGTCGAAGAACTGGCTGTACGGCATGGCGACGTTGTAGAGCGTCGACCAGTGGTCGATGTTCCGCCAGTAGACCCTCTTCAGCCCGGTGCGGGTCTCGAAGCCGTCCCGCCCGGACCGCACCGGCACCGGTCCGTAGACCAGCCGGGAGCCGTCCTGGACCCAGCTCAGCTGCCGGGTGAGGTCGACGCAGGCGATACGGCCCTTGTTGGTGGGGCACTTCTTCGCCGCGTTCGGGTTGTGCCCCGCGGCCTTCTGGGCGTTGATGAGATTCATGACGCCCGAGGTGATCGGGCCCGCGTAGCCGATCGTCGGGCTGATGCCGTGGTCGATCTGGAACTTCTGGATCGCGAGACAGTCCGCCCGCGACTGCCGCCCGTCCACGGGGCGGCCGAGGAACCGCTCGGCCTGCTTCTGATACGGCCCCGCGGTGGTCGTGCACGACGACGCGGCCATGGTCACCGGTGTCACCGACCCCGTCGACCGGCCCAGTGGCCGCGTCTGGGCCTGCGCCGGACCGCCGACGGCGACCGCGAGCGGCACCGCCATCCCCACCAGCCCCAGAGCCACACCCGCGCGCCGCCCACGACGACTTCCGACTGCCCCCACTACCCCCATGGCCACTCCTCTCGACTGCCCAGCTCTTTACTAAGACAGCTCGCGAGTGCAAATGGTTGCATCGGGATCGTGTCGCAATTGTCGTGGGATCACCCTCAGAACATCAGTTCGTCAGGTCCACAGCACGGCAATGAAGATGTTTGCCGTTGTCAAGGCACCCACCGCGCCGAAGGCGGCCGACTCCACCTTCTCCTCATCGCGCTTCACATACACCAGGCCGAGGATCACGACCAACAGCGCCAGCTTCACACCGATCTTGACGGTGTTGACGCTGTTGTCGTCGGCCTGATTGAGGCCGACCAGCGCGACTCCGGTCACCAGCATGGTCAGCGCGCCGTGCAGCATCGCCGGGAGCATCCGGGCCTCGCCCGCGCCCATCGCCTTCAACTGCGAGAAGAAGCCGCCGAGCAGCGCGCCGATGCCGACGATGTGCAGACCGACGAACACGTGAATGAGTACGTCCATGGCTCCGGAGACTAGCCCCGCTCATATCATCACCCGGCACTCGGGTGGGCCCCTATCGCCGCTTCGGTCACGGCCCTCCACAGTCCCGACCACCCCACTCGCCGGGCGATCAGCAGCCGTCACGGGAACGACGAAATCAGTCCACTCCCGTTGAATGTCGTTCAATCCCCCGCATGGACCCCGTTTCCCGGCCTAGCTTCCTCCTCCAGGTGGCAGTCCGCTTCCCGTCAACAGAGGGTCCCCGCCTCACGGTGGACTGCCACCTGCCCGTCCACTCCCCATGAGGGTCCAGGATTCGCCAAACATCCTGGAATGCCCAAGAAAGACCAGGTGAACCGCCGCAGTGGCGTCGCACAGGAAGCCCAAGCAGCGCTTGCTCACCAGCAGCACCGCCCGTGCGGCCGCGCTCCTCGCCCTCACCGGCGCCGCGTCCACCACCCTCCTCGGCGGCACCGGGCACGCCGAGAACCGCCTCACCCCCGCCCAGGTGAGGGCGAAGATCGACGGGTACCAGCGGGAGGCCGAAGAGGCCACCGAGCGGTACAACGGCGCGAAGGAGAAGGCCGACAAGGCCGGTGAGGCACTGGAGGCGCTGCGCGACCAGGCCGCCCGCCGCACCACCCGGCTCAACACCGCGCGCAACGCGCTCGGGGCCTTCGCCACCGCCCAGTACCGCTCGGGGACGATCGCCCCGGCCCTCCAGCTCGCCCTGTCCTCCTCCCCCGACCAATACCTTCAGCGCGCCTCGCTCGCCGAGCGCGCGGGAAGCCGCCAGGCCGCCCTGATCGCCGCCATCGGCCGCCAGGAGCGGAAATTACGCCAGGTCCGCGGCGAGGCGGCCGACCGCCTCGCCGCTCTGCGCGCCTCCCGGACGGCCGCCGCCCACCACAAGCGGACCGTCCAGCGGAAGCTGGCCGCCGCCGACCGCCTCCTGGACCGGCTGACGCTCGAACAGCGGCAGCGCCTGACGGCCGCCCGGGGCGGCGACGAGACCGGCGCCGCCGACGCCCTGGCCCCCGTCGCGGGCCGCGCCGCCCGCGCCGTCTCCTACGCCTACGCGACCCTCGGCAAGCCGTATGTGTGGGGCGCCACCGGACCGCACGGCTATGACTGTTCGGGGCTCACACAGGCCGCCTGGCGCGCCGCCGGGGTCTCCCTGCCCCGCACCACCTACACCCAGATCAACGCCGGACGGCGCGTCACCCGCGATCAACTGGCCCCCGGCGACCTGGTCTTCTTCTACTCCGGCGTCAGCCATGTCGGCCTCTACATCGGCGGCGGGCGCATGATCCACGCCCCGCGCCCCGGGGCCCCCGTCCGGATGGCCTCGGTCGCCGACATGCCCTTCGCGGGAGCGGCTCGCCCCGCGTAGCCGCCGCCCGCGGTCCACGGGTAAGACTGGCCGCATGCCAAGCGAAGCTGACGTCCGGTCCGAAGCGTCCGTCGTGTTGTCGGGGTACGGCCCGGTGGGCCGGGCCTACGCCGAGCGGCTGACCGGCGGCGCGCTGCCCCTGCGGCTCGCCGCCGTGCGCACCAGCTCGGCCGAGGGGCTGCCGCCGGAGCCGCGCGACGGCTGGGGCCCGCTGCCGCCCCTCGCCGAGACGCTGGAGCGTACGGGGGCGGCGGTGCTGGCCCAGGCCGTGCCGTCGTCCCCGGCGGTGCGCGAACAGGCCGCCGCGGACGCGCTGTCGGCCCTGCGCCGAGGGGTTCATGTGGTGACCGCCACCAAGAGCCATCTGCTCAGCCACTGGGGCGAGCTGGCCCTGGCGGCGGCCGAGGGCGGCAGCCGCATCCGGATCTCGGGCGCCACCGGAGCCGCCCTCCCCACCGCCGACCTCGCGCGGATCGGCGTACGGGGCCTCGGCTGCCGTACGCTGCGCGCCTGCCCGAACGGCACCGCCACCTTCGTCCTCGACCGGCTGGCGGACGGCGAGCCGCTCCCGGACGCGGTCGCGGAGGCCCAGCGGCGCGGTATCGCCGAGGCCGACCCCACGGCCGACCTCTCCGGTGCCGACGCGGCCATGAAGGTGCGGCTGCTGGCGGCGCTGCTGTGGGGGTGGGACGCGACGGCCGTAAGGACGGAGGCGGGCCCGGGGATCGACGCCGGGACGGCGGAGGCGGCCCGCGCGGCCGCCGCGCGGGGCCGCCGTCTGCGGTCGGTCGCGACCGCCTCCGCCGATGAACCGCTCGTCGTCCGCGTCGGGTTGGCGGAGACGGGGCCGGGCGACCCGCTGCACGCCCTCAGGGGCCCCGAGAAGGCCGCCGTCTACGGCTGCCCCGAGGCGGGCGACATCACGGTGAGCGGCGGCCGCTCCAGCCCCCTGGGGGCGGCGCTCGCCATGGTCAAGGACACGCTGGACGTGGCGGGGCCGGTGGGCTCCGGCTTCGCCTGAGCGGCGATCCGTCGGCGGGGCCATGACGGGGGCCTGTCGGCGGGGGCGGTGGGGTGACGGCGCTCTGTCGGCGGGGCGTCGGTGACGACCGTAAGGCTGATACGTGGCCGCGCCGACCACGCCCGGCGGTCACCGACCCGAGCCCGAGGAGCCCCGTATGCCTTCCACCGCCCCGCCCGAAGCGTCGACCGGCCCATGGGACGTCCATCGGCTGCCGCGTGCCGACGGCAAGACCTTTCTGGTGACCGGAGGCAACGCGGGCATCGGATACTTCGTCGCGGAACAGCTCGCCGGTACGGGAGCCACCGTCGTCCTCGGCAGCCGGGACGCGGGCAGGGCGGACGCCGCCGTGGCCTCGATCCGCTCCCGGGTCCCCGACGCCCGGGTGCGTCATATCCGGCTGGACCTCGCCGACCTCTCCTCCCTCGAAGCCTCGGCCGATTCACTGCGCCTGGAGCGTCTGGACGCGGTCGTCCACAACGCCGGGGTCAAGTACGACCAGCCCACCCGCCGGGAGACCGGGGACGGCCATGAGGCGATGTTCGGGATCAACCACCTCGGCCACTTCGCGCTGACCCACTGGCTGGCGCCGCTCCTCGCGGCCGCCCCCGAGGGCCGGGTCGTCACCACGGGCAGCTTCGCGGCCACATCCGAGCGGCTGGACCTGGACGACCTCGAGAGCACCCGGGACTACCGGCCGGACCGCACCTACGGGCGCTCCAAACTGGCCCAGATGCTCTTCGGTTTCGAACTCGACCGCCGCCTGAGGGCGGCCGGCAGCACGGTCCGGAGCGTGGTCACCCACCCCGGCGGCGCGCTCGACTCCCTCACCCCGTCCCGCCCGCCCATCCACGTCCGAGGAACGGGCGAACGGCTGCGCGGCCTGCCCGCCGGAGTCCTCGTCCAGGGCAAGGACGCGGCCGCCTGGACCGCCGTACGGGCCGTTCTCGACCCCGCCATCACCGGCGGCCAGCTCTGGACCCCCCGGCTCTTCGGCCTCCGCGGCACCCCCCGCCGCCAGCCCGTCCGAGGCCCCCTGGCGGACACGGAGGCCGCGGCCCGCCTGTGGTCGGCAAGCCGCGACCTGACCGGGGTCGAGCCGGAGTCCGGCCTCGGATGAGGCCATACGCGGACCGCGGGGACGGTCGCGTTCGGCACGTGATGGACGCCGGAGCCCACGACCACTCGTGATGGGCTGATCACATCAAGCCACCGGATCGGGTGGTTCAGCCGCCGCGGGTCGGCTCAGGCCCGGGTGCCGCCGTCCACCGGGAGGACCACACCGGTCACATACGAGGCGCGGTCGCTGAGGAGCCAGGCCGCGGCCTGGGCTATCTCGTCCGGGTCGGCGGCGCGGCGCAGGGGGGCGTGGGTGCTGATGCGTTCGACGACGCCGGGGGATTCCGCCTCCCAGGCGCGGATCATCTCGGTGAGGGTGGCACCGGGCGCGATGGCGTTGACGCGGATGTTCTCCGGGCCGTAGGTGACGGCGGCGGATTCGGTGAGGCTGTTGACGGCGCGCTTCATGGCACCGTACGCGGGGAGTTCGGGGTTGCCGGCGAGGCTGCCGACGCTGGAGTTGTTGACGATGGCGCCCGTTCCCGCGGTGGCGCGGATGGCCGCGACCTCGGCGTTCATGGCCAGCCAGGGGCCCCGGAGGTTGACGGCGTAGACGTGGTCGAAGTCGGCCTCCGGCAGCTGATCCATCGGGCCCGGCTGCTGGATCGTCGCACCGTTGTTGAAGGCCACGTCGAGCCGGCCGTACAGCTCCACGGCCCGGTCGACGGCGGCGCGGACGCTCGCCGCGTCGGCGAGGTCGCACACCACGTGGTCCGCGGTGCCGCCGGCCGCCCGGATCTCCTCGGTGACCGTCTTGAGCTGGGCCTCCGTACGGGCCGCCAGCAGCACCCGGGCGCCCTCCCGGGCGAAGAGGCGCGCCGCGGCGGCACCGATGCCGCGCCCGGCGCCGGTGATGAAGGCGACCTTGCCCGCAAGCAGGCCGGTGGCCGGGGCGGGGGGCGGGGTGTCGAGCGTGGGGTTCGGCGTGTTGTTCATGTTCATGAGGCTGCTGCGGATGCCGGAACCCAGCCAGGCACCGGCGGTACCTGGCTGAGCCCACGCCGTCCGCGCACACTGAAGGCGTGGACAGACAAGAGCTGGCGGCCTTCCTGCGCAGCCGACGCGAGCGGATCACGCCCGCCGATGTGGGGCTGCCCGCCGGGACGCGACGCCGCACCCCGGGGCTGCGGCGCGAGGAGGTGGCGCAGCTGGCGTTCATCTCGACCGAGTACTACACCCGGCTGGAGCAGGCCCGCGCCCCGCGCCCGTCCCGTGAGGTGCTGACCGGGCTGGTCCGCGCCCTGCGGCTGACGGACGCCGAGCGGGTCCATCTCCACCATCTCGCGGGCGCCCCTCCCGGCCCGGCGGCCGGGCCCTCGCGCGAGGTGCGGCAGAGCATCCTGGACCTGCTGCGGCGGCTGCCGCAGGCGGCGGCGATCGTGTTGTCCGCGACCTACGAGGTCATCGCCTGGAACGACCTGGCGGCCGCCCTCATGGAGGACTTCTCCGCGCTCTCGCGCCGCGACCGCAACCTCGTCCGCCGTGCCTTCCTCGGGCCACAGCGGGCGGGGCGGCGGCTGTACGGGGTGACGGACGGGGACGAGTTCGCCCGGACCTCGGCCGAGACCCTGCGCGCCGCGGCCGCCCGCTACCCCGACGATCCCGAGGTGACCGGGCTGGTGGCCGAGCTCCGTTCGGGCAGCGAGGAGTTCGCCCGGCTGTGGGACTCCCATGACGTGTCCGGCCGACCCGCCCTGTGCAAGACGTTCCACCATCCGCTCGTGGGGCCCATCACCGTCAACTGCGACGCGCTGGACATCGCCGACCGGGACCAGCGGCTGGTCATCTACACCGCCGACCCCGGCTCGCCGTCCGAGGAGGCGCTGCGGCTGCTCTCGGTCGTCGGCACCCAGCGGATGGAGGTGCCGGGCTGAGCCGCCGTCCCCCATGCCTCTGTGGCCCCAGGGCCAAGACCGGGTCCGGGGCCCGGACTCAGACCAGGCGGCGGGCCGTCGCCCAGCGGGTCAGCTCATGGCGGTTGGAGAGCTGGAGCTTGCGCAGCACCGCCGAGACATGGCTCTCGACCGTCTTCACCGAGATGAACAGCTGCTTGGCGATCTCCTTATAGGCGTAGCCGCGCGCGATCAGGCGCAGCACCTCGCGCTCGCGCTGGGTGAGCCGGTCCATGTCCTCGTCCACGGGCGGGGCGTCGGTGGAGGCGAAGGCGTCGAGGACGAAACCGGCGAGGCGCGGGGAGAAGACCGCGTCGCCCTCGGAGACCCGGAAGATCGCGTCGACGAGGTCGGTGCCGGTGATGGTCTTGGTCACATAGCCGCGGGCGCCGCCGCGGATGACCCCGATGACGTCCTCCGCGGCGTCCGAGACGGAGAGCGCGAGGAAGCGCACCGGGCGGTCCTGGTCGGCCATGAGCGAGGCGCTGCGGCGCAGCACCTCGACGCCGCCCCCGCCGGGGAGGTGGACGTCGAGCAGCACCACCTCGGGGCGGGTCGCGGTGATCACGGTCACGGCCTGGTCGACGTCGGCCGCCTCGCCGACCACCTCGACACCGGTCCGGGCCGTCTCCCCGATCTCGGCCTGCACCCCGGTGCGGAACATGCGGTGGTCATCCACGAGCACGACCCGCACCCGGCGCGCCGCCCCGGCATCGTCGGCCCCGCCCGGACCGGGCGCGGGGACGGCGCCCGGCAGGCCCCGCGCCCCGGGGCCGCTCCCCGCGTTCGTACCGCCCGTCGGATCAGTCATGTCGCCGCCCTCTCCATCTCCAGCTCCACTTCCGTGCCCCCGTCCGGCGCGGATCTCAGCCGGGCCGTGCCGCCGTTCCGCTGCATCCGGCCGATGATCGACTCGCGGACGCCCATCCGGTCCTCCGGCACCGCGTCCACGTCGAAGCCGGGGCCTCGGTCGCGCACGGAGATGAACACCGTGGCCCCCTCGACCTCGGCGAAGACCTGGACGGCCCCGCCGTCGCCACCGTACTTGGCCGCGTTGACCATCGCCTCGCGCGCCGCCTGTATCTGGGCGCCCAGTCTCTCGTCCAGGGGGCAGTCGCCGACCACCACCACCTCGATCGGGACGCCGTGGTGGTCCTCGACCTCCGCCGCCGTCTGCTTCACCGCCTCCGCGAGGGTGTCCGGCTCCTCGGCCTCGTCCTTGCCCGTGCCCTCCGGCCGGTAGAGCCAGGCGCGCAGCTCCCGCTCCTGGGCGCGGGCGAGCCTGGCCACCTCGCGGGGGTCCTCCGCGCTGCGCTGGATCAGGGTGAGGGTGTGCAGCACGGAGTCATGGACATGGGCCGCCACCTCCGCCCGCTCCTGCGCGCGGATGCGCATCAGCCGTTCCTCGGAGAGGTCCTGCGTCATCCGCACCACATACGGGCCCGCCAGCAGCGCGATGCCGACCAGGACGGCCAGGGCCGCCTGGAGCACGGCCCCCAGGTGCCTGGCCGAGCCCTGGAGGACGACGATCCCGGACACTCCGGCGGCCACCAGCACGACCCCCGCCGCGGCACGGGCCAGGGGCAGGACCCGCTTGCTGCGGCTGAGCTCGACCCACTGGGCACGGCGGGCGTTGTCCGCCTGGCGCCAGAAGAGGGCGACGCCCGCGCCGATGAGGAGGAGCGGCCAGATGTAGGTGTTGGCGCGGCCGAGGTGGAAGCCCTGGATGAAGATGCCCATGCCGACGCAGAGGGCGACGAGGGCGATGATCTGGCCCCGATCCGGCCTGCGGGCCAGGATCCGGCGGCGGCCGTCGGGGCCCACGGTGGTGAGCGGGCGGATGGTGGCCGTCTCCACGCCGCCGACGCCGAGCGGGACGATGAACCAGAAGAGCGCGTAGACCAGCGCGCCGAACCCCTCCGCCATGAACAGCGCGATGAAGACGATCCGCACCCAGGAGACCGGAAGCCCGAGATGCCCCGCGAGCCCTCGCGCCACACCGCCGAGGAGGCGGCCTTCGGCACTGCGGTAGAGCTTGCGCGGGGGTGGCTCGGGGGCCGTAGGGGGCACAGCGGCGGTCATGGCTCGATCGTCACACGTCCGGCCGACAACGGGTATCAGGGTCGCCCCTGATCGTTCCCCGACCCGGGCCCGGGGACGGCGGCCCGCAGCCGCCCCGGAGCCATCCCCGAGCCGCCCCTGAGCCCCCTGGAGGACCGCACCGGCCCGCTCTCAGTCCTCCGGGGCCGCCCGCCGCGACCTGCGGCGCAGGGCGTACGTCAGAGCCGAGGTCAGGGCCGCCGCGCACAGGCCGCCCAGGAGCGCCGGGAGGGCGATCTCCGGGCGGACGTTCCACTCCCCGGCCGCGTCCATCCCGTACGCCGCGGCCACGCCCAGGATCACCAGACCGGCCACCAGCTTGCCCGGCTCGAACGCATGGCGGGACCGGTCGGGGAACGAGTGACCGAACGAGTGGTCGAATCTATGGCCGAACGAATGACGCCTCATGATCGCTTCACCTCCACCGCGCCCAGCCCCATCTCCAGCTTCAGCGAGACCGTGCCCTCGGCCTTGCCGCCGCCCACCGGCTCCAGGGTGAGCTTGCGCTCCCGCCCCGGGCCGATGTCGACGTTGTGCTTGTCCTTCTTCTCGCCCGGCAGCCAGATGTCGCCGATCCCGACCTCGATGTCCAGCTTCACCCGGGCGTCGCGCGGGACCGTCACGGCCAGCTTGCCCGCGCCCATCTCCACCCGGCTGGAGACGGTGCCGCCCGCCGTCAGGGGCAGGCGGTCCAGCTTCAGCTCGGCGACCCCGCCGCCCAGCTCATAGCCGCCGCGCAGGGCGGCCACGGAGGTCGGGGCCCAGGTGCGGCGGGCCCAGTCGGGGGTGACGGAGTCGGGGAGGGCCGCCGCGCCCGCCAGCAGCACGCTGGTAAGGAGCGCGAGGAACACCGTGCCGCCTCCGGCGCGCCCCCAGCGGGAGCCGATGACGAGCGCGAGCCCGAAGACCCCCAGCGCACAGGCGAACCCGATCTCCAGGCTGGTGCCCAGCGGCTGGGAGGACCATCCCGCCCGCGCCCCCACCACGGCGGCGGCGACCGCCACCAGGAAGGCCCAGCCGCCGATCGACGCCCGGTCCGGCACCCTGCGGGCCCGCTCCGCCTTCGCCTCGGCCTTGTCGTACGGGCCGTCGTCCGGCCCCCACAGATAGCCGGTCCGCGACCCGGCCCCCGCGGCCGAGCCCAGCGGCCCGGTCGTACCGTCCTTGATGATCGGGTCACGCCACCAGGAGGGGCCGCCGCGCGTGGGCGGGGCCTTGGTCTCGGGCGGCGCGTCGGCGACCGCCTGGGCCGTGGCCGCGTCCACCGCGCCCACGCTCTGCGCCTGGCGGCGGTGGTGCGACCAGTAGCCCGCACCGGCGGCCGCGAGGGCGAGCATGAACGAGAAGTACATGACACTGGCGTTGTTGAGCATCGACAGGAACAGCCCGCAGCCCACCAGCGCCACCAGCACCGCCGTCAGCCCCGGGCCCTCGACCCGCCCCGAGAGCAGCCTGCGCCCCTCGTTCTCGTCCTCGCCGTGGAACGGGATCAGCACCCAGCAGAAGCCGTACACGATCAGGCCGAGGCCACCCGCGACGGCCAGCACCGACAGCGCCACCCGGAAGATCACCGGGTCCAGATCGCAGTAGCGGCCGAGACCTCCGCACACCCCCGAGATCACCTTGTGGTCACGGCTACGCCTCAGTGGCGTCTGTGACAGCCGGGAACCGGACGCGGCCTCGGCCTCGTCCGCCACGGTGGGTGCATCGGTCATACGTCCATGGTGACAACACGGCCGCATCCGCGACATCCGGCATGCCCCTAGGTCTTCCCTGAGATCTCCCCAGGGGTCACGGCGGCTATCGTGTCGGACGAACGTGTGCGGGAGGGGAAAGCGGTGTCGGACGAAGGCCACCTGATAGCCGGACGTTACCGCCTGGCCGAGAAGATCGGCCGTGGTGGCATGGGCACCGTGTGGCGCGCGGAGGACGAACTGCTGGGCCGCCAGGTCGCGGTCAAGCAGCTCTACGTCTCTCCGCACCTCGCCGAGGACGAGTTGACGACGCTGCATGAACGCACCCGCCGCGAGGCGCGCAGCGCGGCCCGTATCACCCACCCCAATGTGGTCGTGGTCCATGACGTGGTGGACCATCAGGGGCTGCCGTGCATCGTCATGGAGTACGTGCCCTCCACCACCCTCGCCGACCTGCTGAAGAACGGCGGGAGCGTCTCCCCCGACGAGGCCGCCCGCATCGGCCGCGGCATGATCGCCGCCCTGCGCGCCGCGCATGCGGCCGGAGTGCTGCACCGGGACGTCAAGCCCGGCAATGTGCTGCTCGGCCCCGAAGGCCGGGTCGTGCTCACGGACTTCGGCATCGCGGTGGCCACCGGCACCTCGACGCTGACCAAGACCGGCGAGGTCGTCGGCTCCATCGACTACATCGCGCCCGAGCGGGTCAGGGGCCGCAAGCCCGGCCCCGCGTCGGACCTCTGGGCGCTGGGGGCGACGCTCTATCAGGCGGTCGAGGGGCGGCCGCCGTTCCGCAAGGCCACGGCGATCGAGACCGGTTACGCGATCGCCGTCGATCCGCTGGACCCGCCCAAACAGGCGGGCGCGCTGACTCCGTTGATCGAGCGGCTGCTGGCGAAGGAACCGGAGCTGCGGCCCACCGCGGAGGAGACCGAACGGGCGCTACGGCTGCCCGCGGCGGAGGTCGAGACGACATCGTTGCCGACGCCGCCGCTGGACTCGACCATGAACCTGACGACGCTGCGGGGACCCGCCAACCCCGCCCCGGACCGGACCACGGGCACCACCGGCCACAACTCGCCGCCCGCGCACGGGGGCCCCGCCCCGTATCAGTCGACGCCGCCCACGCCGATGCCGGCGCAGTCCACGCCCCCCACGCCATTCCCTTCGGTCACCGCCTCGACACCGGCCGGGCCGGCCGTTCCGGCCCCGGGCCCGACCCCGACCTCGAGCACGGCGACCCCGCTGTTCACACCGGGCCCGGTGCCCGTTCCCCCGTCCCCTCCTCCGGCGCCGAAGTCGAACCGTAAGGCGGTGTGGACCGCCGTGGCGGCCTCCCTCGCGGTCGTGACCGTGGCGGGCGGCGTCTATATGTTCGGCATCGACCACGACAACGGCGGGGGGCAGTCGTCGCCCACAAACAACCCGTCGGCCTCCCCGGCCAAGCCGTACACCCCACCGTCCGGTTACCACATGGTCACCGAGAAGAAGTTCGGCTTCTCCCTCCCCATCCCCGACGGCTGGACCCGCCAGGAGAAGAACGACCCCGACGGCAACACCGTCGACCGCACCCAGGAGGTCCGCTACCTCGACCCCACGCGGATGATCGGTCTGCGGATCAACGTCCTCGACTTCGCCTCCGCCGACCAGGTCCAGCACTTCGAGGACGTCGAGGTCGCGTTCAAGAAGGCATACCCGGTCTACCAGCGGTTGCGGCTGCAAGAGACGAAGTACCAGGGCATGCCGGCCGCGATCTGGGAGTGCAAATTCCGCGGCGAGGCCCGGATGTTCCGCGCGATCGACCTCGGCTTCGGCAAGGAGGGCGAAAAGGAGTACGCGATCTACCTGAGCGCCCCGGACGCGGACTGGGGCACCTACCGGCCGATCTTCGACGAGGTCCGGAACGGCTTCCGCATCATCGACTGACGGGACGGGGTCCGGGCCCCGGCCACGGGCCCGCTTCGAAGAGGCGCGCCCCGCGCGGGGACGCGCCTCCCGTGGGAGCCGTGGGCCATGTGAAGGGTCGCGGGCTAGGTGAAGAGCTGCGAGCCCTGCCGACGCCTGCGCTTGGAGATGAGGACGTCCAGGGAGAAATACGGCGCCCCGGCCAGCACCAGCGGCAGCCACGCCATCAGATAGGCCAGGTCGTTGCCGTAGTAGTACGGGTCCGACTGCCAGCTGACGGTGAGCCACAGGCTCAGCGAGATCAGCGCGCCGCCGAGGGCGGCCAGGCGGGAGAGGAGACCCACCAGGATGCCGAGGCCGACGGCCAGTTCTCCATAGGCCATGGCGTAGCCGAAGGCGGTGGGGTCCTTGAGGCCCTGGTCCACCAGCCACGGTATGGCCGAGCTGTCCCGTACCTGACGCATCAGCTCGCCGATGGAGCCCGTGCCCGAGTCGGCCAGGAAGGCGGAGTCGGTGAGTTTGTCGATTCCGGCGTAGACGAAGGTGACGCCGAGGAAGATCCTCAGTGGCAGCAGCGCGTAGCGGGCGGCCGTGGCCCTGACCCCGACGGGCTGCTGCCCGCCTATACCGCTCACCGCACTCATACCGTGCACACTGCCGCCGCTGCCCGCCGTCCCCGAACCGGCCATACGATCCGCGTGTCTCATGCCGCCCGCCTCTCCCGTCGCACGCCGTTTAGTTGCGCGTTCGACGAAACCATACGGAGCGGCGGTCCGGAACGACTCAGTCCATAACATCGATGGGATAGCGGTTGGTCTCCGCCCCCGAGGCCGTCACGACCTGCACATCCACCCGGCCCGGCTCCACGTCCACCGGGACCGGCACCGTGAGCGCGGTGTCCGTCGGGCTGCTGAAGCCCCCGGCCTCCGGAACCAGCGGTACATGGACATGCACCGCGCCGATGCGGACGACCAGCTTGGCCAGCCGCTCCGGGTCCTGGGCCCCCGGCGGGACGAAGCCGCTGCCGCGGATCTCGATGTCGTCGCCGGTGCGGATCGCGGCGTCGCGGTCGATGGCGCCCTCCTCGGGGCGGACCCGCACGACGGACAGCACGGTCGGCCGGCCGCCCTCCGCGTACTTCCCGGTCAGGTACATCACCGCGGACACGGCCGCCAGCAGCGCCAGGCCCCACGGCACATCGGGCAGCCGCCACGGCTCGCGGGCCAGGCGGACGGCGGTGAAGGCGAGGGCCGCGGTGTGGACGACGACGTACTGCACATCGGCGAAGCTGCCGCGGCCCGCGTCGTCGGTCAGCAGATCGGCGGCGCGCGGGCGCACCGCCCGCACCTTCTGGAGCCGCTGCGCCCGCACCCGGGCCGCCACGACGAGCCGGGCCAGCACCGCGACCGCACACGTCGACGCGGCGACGGTAAGGAGCCCGGCGGCGTGGCCGAGGGCCAGCCCGTCGGTCAGCCGCCGCCGGTCGCCGGGGTCCACGGCCAGTTCGCCGCCGAGCACCAGCACCGCGAAGACCGCGATCAGCAGCCAGGCGGCGGCGACGGTACGGGAGGTGGAGAGGCGGTTGTCCTCGCCGACGAGCGGGGCCAGCGGGCCGCCGCCCCCGCGGTGCAGCCGGGCGGCGAGGGTCAGCAGCGCCGCGGTGACCACGGCCGCGATGAGCCCGGCCGTCCGCGCGACCGACCAGCCCGCGCCGATCGCCGTGGCCAGCTGGACGATCAGCAGCGCCCCGACCGCGCCCCACACCACGAACGCCGTGCGCCGCCACACCCGGTGGCGCCAGGCCGAGGTCTCGGCGCGGCCGCTGTCGCCCACCGAACGGGCCGCGTGGGCCAACTCGTCCGAGACCCACTGCCGGGACGCCCCGGCCGAGTGGACGAGAGCCGCTGGAAGGCCCTCTCCGGCCGCGAAACGCTCCCGCAGGGCCACGAACGCGGCCACCGCCCTCCGATGGCCCTCACGGGCCCCCTGAGGGCATTCACAGCCCTTGTGGCCATGAGGGTGCCCATGGGGATGCTGTCCTTCTGCCGTCGTGGCGTTCTCCGCCTGCTCCACCGCCACGCGGGTCGCTCCGTCGCTCGCTCGTTCCGTACGGGGCCGCGGGTTCGCACGGCACCGCCCAACTGACATGTGTTGAGAGGGGATTGTGCCGCACCGCGGAAGGTGTCAGCTCAGCAGGTCCGGCTCATCGCGGGTGATCTGCAAATACAGAGGTTGATAGTTGATCCAGGCCACAAGATCGTTTCCCAGCTGTTCACGCGTCCGCATCGCGTCGGCGTAGTCGATGGGAACCGGCTTGCCCGACGCCTTCGCGGTCAGCTGCACCTGGGCGGCCCGCTCCATCGTGATGAACCACCACGCGGCCGCGTCGACCGAGTCCCCGACCGTCAGCAGACCGCGATTGCGCAGGATGAGGGCCTTGTACCCGCCGAGCGCGGCCGCGATCGCGCGCCCCTCGTCCTCGTCCACGACGACCCCCGTGGTGCCCCCGTAGACCGCGTGGTCCTCGAAGAACGCGCACACCTCCTGGGTGATCGGCTCCAGCGGCTCGCCGAGCGCGGCCAGCGCGCGGCCGTGCACCGAGCGGCTGTGCGCGACAGCCACGACGTCCGGCCGCGCCTGATGCACGGAAGAGTGAACGACAAAGGCCGCCTGGTTGACGTGGGAGCGTCCCTCGACCACCTGGCCCGACTCATTGACGAGGAGCAGATCGCTCACGGTGATATGGCCGAAGGGCATGCCGAACGGGTTCACCCAGTAGCAGTCGGTGAACTCCGGGTCCCGTACGGTGATGTGCCCCGCGACCCCCTCCTCGTACCCGAACCGCCCGAACAGGCGCAGCGCGGCGGCCAGCCGCTCCTTGCGATAGCGGCGCTCATCAGGGAGCGAGGCGTGCTGCGGGGGCATGGTGAACCGCAGCTGATCGGTCGGTATCGGGGTGGGGGTCTGCGGCTCGTTCGTCATCGACAGCTCCGCTCCTCTGGGGTGCTGGAGCGGAAGCTACCTCCGGGTATCGCAGGAGGCCAGAGTCAGGGCCCGCTAGAGGTGGTCGATCTCGGTGAGGTCGATGTCGACGGTGAAGGGAACGGAGAGCTTGAGGTGGTCGTGGTGAACGCCGGTGGGCCGGTAAGCGCGCCTTTCTCCGTCGAGTTCGAAGACATGGACCACGGCGCGTGCGTCTGTGTTGGTCATCTCAACGCGCCAGAAGTGCTGGATACCCGCGTTGGCGTACTTGTGCGGCTTGGTGTCGTGGTCGCGAGCCTCGGACTCGGGAGAGACCACCTCGACGGCCAGGATCACATCGCCGACGTCGAAATAGGTCTGTGTGGGGCTCCGCACGGCTTCGGCACGCACAATCGCGATGTCCGGTTCCGGGCCGTTGCGCTTGTCGATCACCACAGTCATCTCGCGTGCGACCCGCAGGTCAGGCCGCACAGTTCGGCGCAGCCCACTCACTAGCAGATCAATCACGATGCTGTGGAAGTAGCGCTGCGGACTCACGAAAACCAGACTCCCGTCGATCAACTCGGTATGCGGCGGGAGGTCGGGCAGCGTCAGCAGATCGTCCACGGTGTAGCCATCCAGCGGCGGCATCGGCCACGAGGTGGTGTGCAGCGGCTCAGCGGTCATGGTTCCTCCCATGGACGGGATTCTCGGCCGTAGAGCCAGCGTACCCAGCCCAAACAGCGACGCCGCCACTCAAACGAATGAGCGACGGCGTCGGCGTTTGACGATCAGATGACCATCCGACCCGGAGGGGGCGCGGCGGTCACTCCCACTCGATGGTGCCGGGCGGCTTGCTGGTGATGTCCAGCACCACGCGGTTGATCTGGTCGACCTCGTTCGTGATGCGGGTCGAGATCCGCGACAGCACGTCGTACGGCAGCCGCGACCAGTCCGCCGTCATCGCGTCCTCGGAGGAGACCGGGCGCAGCACGATCGGGTGGCCGTAGGTGCGGCCGTCGCCCTGGACACCGACCGAGTGGACGTCGGCGAGCAGGACCACCGGGCACTGCCAGATGTCGCGGTCCAGGCCGGCGGCGGTCAGCTCCTCGCGGGCGATGGCGTCGGCCTCGCGCAGCAGGTCCAGGCGCTCCTTGGTGACCTCGCCGACGATCCGGATGCCCAGGCCAGGGCCCGGGAAGGGCTGGCGGTGGACGATCTCGTCCGGCAGGCCGAGCTCCTGGCCGACCATCCGCACCTCGTCCTTGAACAGCCTGCGCAGCGGCTCGACCAGCTTGAACTCGATGTCGTCGGGCAGCCCGCCCACATTGTGGTGGGACTTGATGTTGGCGGTGCCGGTACCGCCCCCGGACTCCACGACATCGGGGTAGAGGGTGCCCTGGACCAGGAACTCCACGGCCTCACCGGCCGCGCCCGCCTCGGCCACCAGCTCGGCCTGGGCCTGCTCGAAGACCCGGATGAACTCCCGGCCGATGATCTTCCGCTTCTCCTCGGGGTCGGACACCCCGGCGAGCGCGGACAGGAACCGCTCCTCGGCCTCGACGACCTTCAGCTGCACCCCGGTGGCCGCCACGAAGTCCTTCTCGACCTGCTCGGACTCGCCCTTGCGCATCAGGCCGTGGTCCACGTACACACAGGTCAGCTGGTCGCCGATGGCCTTCTGGACGAGGGCGGCGGCCACCGCGGAGTCCACACCGCCGGACAGCCCGCAGATCGCGCGCTTGGTGCCGACCCGCTCCCGGATCGCGGCCACGGACTCCTCGACCACATTGGTGGTGGTCCAGGTGGGCTCCAGCCCTGCGCCCCGGTAGAGGAAGTGCTCCAGCACCTGCTGGCCGTAGGTGGAGTGCATCACCTCGGGGTGGTGCTGTACGCCGTACAGCCTGCGCTCATCGCATTCGAAGGCCGCGACCGGCACCACATCGGTGGACGCCGTGACGATGAAGCCCTCGGGCGCCTTGGAGCAGGCGTCGCCGTGCGACATCCACACCTGCTGCTCCTCGGGGGTGCCCGCGAAGAGCGTCGAGCCCTGCTTGGTGACGGTGAGCCCGGTACGGCCGTACTCCCGCGCCCCGGTGTTGTCCACGCTGCCGCCGAGCGCCTTGGCCATCAGCTGGAAGCCGTAGCACATGCCGAAGACCGGGACGCCCGCCTCGAAGATCGCGGGGTCGAGCGAGGGCGCGCCCTCGGCGTAGACCGACGAGGGGCCGCCGGAGAGGATGATCGCCTTGGGGTTCTTGGCGATCATCTCGGCCACCGGCATGGTGGACGGAACGATCTCGCTGTAGACCCGGGCCTCACGGACCCTACGGGCGATGAGCTGGGCGTACTGCGCGCCGAAGTCGACGACCAGGACGGTGTCGGGGGCGGCAGCAGGGGTCGCTGATGGCACTTCGGCGGCCTTCCGGCGGTGGTGGCGTGCGGTGGAACGGCTCTGCGGCGGGGCCACGGCCTGGGGGGCCGGGACCGCAGGTTTGGACTTTCGATTCTAACGGGCTCATAATCGGCGCCATGTCCACGCGCATGACCTTCGTCTTTACCTATGGCACCGGCCCGTCCGGCTGCCATGGTCGTGCTGCGTAAGAACTGACAGCGACTTCCCAGGCGCCCCGGGCCGGCAAAGGCCCGGGGCGCTCTGTCTTCTCCTCCGGGCCTCGGCCGGACCCCAGGGCTCCGCGACATGGACCAGGAGATACGGATATGAGCAGCAGTAGTACGGGCGCGGAGACCGCGGATGTGATCGGCGCCGCACGGGAGCGGATCGACGCCCTGGACGGGCAGATCCTCGATCTCGTCCGGGAGCGGATGGCGGTGTCCGCCACCGTCCAGGAGGCGCGGATCGCGGCGGGCGGGCGGCGGGTGCAGCTCTCCCGCGAGATGGAGATCCTCGACCGCTACCGGCAGCGGCTGGGCAAGCCCGGTACGACGCTCGCCATGACGCTGCTGGAGCTGTGCCGGGGCCGGGTCTGACGCCTCCGCCCACCGACCGGGCGAAGGCCCACGGACAGGCGGAGGGCCCAAGGACACGCGAAGGCCCCGCGGAGAGGCGAAGGGCCCCGGGGGCGCCCGAACGGGGCGGGCGCCCCCGGGGCCCTAGGCGGTCAGCACCGGCGTCAGGGCAGCGCCGGTGCTGAGGGGCGGCGCCGGGGGGTTGCGCCGCTGGCTTCTGGGGCCCGTATGTCAGGGGTGTCTGAACGGCGTACGCCCGCGTGGTCGGACCAATGTCGGGATGTGACCGGGGGCGTTTTCCCTCTCAGCATCGTGGTGGATGCGGAGCGCCGGGCGCAACCGTTTCGACCGGATACGGTCGGCCCCAGGCGTCCCCGGGACCGACCGTCCTTGAGGTGGTGACCGGGCTGCTGTCCCCTGCCGACCGGTCACCTCGCCGAAGCGAGGTCCCACGACGCGCCGCCTGAATCACCACAGGGGCCGCGTCTCATCGCTTCGGCGGATCTGAGCCACGCGTGGATTTTCCGGGCCGCTCCTGGCTGGCGCGGCACCGGGCACAACGAGCCCGCGCTCGGGCCGGTCACGCGCCGTACGGGTGATGACGTGCGAGGTCGGGCGCCCGTCGCGGATTCTGTGACCATTCTGTGAGCAACTGTGAAGACAACCTTTCGGCCATCGGCCTGGTCATGTACGTGCAAACGCACGGCCATCCCGCGCCCCCACCGCGACGGCCTTCCACCTGCGTATCGCCCACGGGGGATACGTACGGACCCAGAGAGGTCTTCATGAAGCTACGCCGCGCCCTGGTGGCTGCCGCAGCGACCGCCGCCATAGCCCCTGCCGCGCTCCTCGCGGCCCCCGCCGCGTTCGCCGAGGAGCCGCCGAGCGAGAGCCCGTCGCCGTCCGCCCCCGAGACCGTCACACCGTCTCCGGAGGACCCGCCGGCGTCGCCCACCCCGACGGAGACCGCTCCGACCGACGAGCCCACGCAGACCACCCCGGCGCCGTCCACGAGCGCCACCCAGGCTCCGACCCCCGGCGATCCCTCGGACACCCCGTCCGGCACCCCCACCGAGACCGCCACCCCGACCGCTGGGCCGACCGAGGAGCCGGGCGACGGCGAGTGCGCGGACGACGGGGACTACAACGAGGACCCGGAGCTCAGCACCACCCTGGTCGGCCTGCCGTCGAAGGTCGTGGCGGGCAGCGGCTTCCACGGCTTCAAGGTCCAGGTGAAGAACGACTCGGACCGCGCCTACCAGCGGGTCGACTTCGGGGTCTTCGCGGGCACGGTGCACGAGTCCGCCCCCGACGGGACGGGCAAGTACCTGACCCTCCAGTTCAAGGACCCCGAGTCCGGCGCCTGGAAGGCCATCTCCACCGATGAGAACGACCCGGGCTCGGGCTACATCGGCTACACCGATGTGCGCCCGCACGAGACCCTTACGGTCGACCTCCGGCTGAGCGTCGCCAAGAGCGCGCCCGAGGGCTTCGGTTACGCCATCAGCGTCGGCGTGTACGCGGACGACGAGGGCAACTGCGTCTACTCGACCGGTGAGTACTACGAGTTCGACGTGCTGAAGGCGGGTTCGGAGCCGGGCAAGGTGCCGCCGGCCGACCCGAAGCCGCAGGGTGGCAAGAAGCCGCTGCCGCACAAGCCGGAAGGCGACACGGAGATCAACCCGCAGGGCAGCCTGGCCGAAACGGGTTCCTCCTCCGCGCTGCCGATGATCGCCGTGATCGGCGGTGTGGCGATGGCCGCGGGCGGAGGCGCGGTCTTCGTGGTCCGCCGCCGTCGCGCCACCGCCGTCTGACGGTCCGGAGGGGCGCCGGACGGGCCGATCCCGGCCCGTCCGGCCGCCCGGCGCTCAGGCCCGGCCCGCAGCCCCGGCGCTCAGGTGCCCGGTGGGACCTTCGGCACCGGCAGCAGCGGGAGCCTCAGGGCCCCGTAGGCGTCCGCCGGTACGGCGGGGCCGCGCGGTGGGACGGGCCGGAGGCGTTCGTACGGCTCCTCCGGGGACGGACGCGGGTCGGGCTCGCCCTTGTTGGGCCACAGGGACATCGCCCGCTCGGCCTGGGCCGTGATGGTCAGGGACGGGTTGACGCCCAGGTTGGCCGAGACCGCGGCGCCGTCGACCACATGGATGCCCGGATGGCCGTAGAGCCGGTGGTACGGGTCGATGACGCCCTCCTGCGGGGACGCCCCGATCGGGCAGCCGCCGAGGAAGTGGGCGGTCAGCGGGGTGCCCATGAGCTCGCCGACGTTGCTGCCCGCGAACCCGTTGATCGAGTCGGCGATGTGGCGGGCGGCCTCGGCGCCCTCGGGGATGTGGTCGGGGTTGGGCTCGCCGTGGCCCTGGCGGGCGGTGAGCAGCCCCTTCCCCGGCCCCTTCGGCTTGCGGTAGGTGGTCAGCGAGTTGTCGTGGGTCTGCATCACCAGGCCGATGATGGTCCGCTCGGACCAGCGGCGGTTGGACAGCGAGCGCACGGCCAGGGTGGGATGCCGGAGGTTGGCGCCCAGGAAGCGCAGCCAGCGCGGCAGACGGCCGCCGTGCGGGATCTGAAGGATCGAGAGCATCCCCATCGCGTTGGAGCCCTTGCCGTAGCGGACCGGCTCGATATGGGTGTTCTCGTCGGGGTGGATGGACGAGGTGATCGCGACGCCCCGGGTGAAGTCCGCCCGCGGATCCCCGCCCCGGGCCCGGCGGTAGCGGCGGTCGGTGGTCTGCGCGCCCACCAGGGCCTCGGAGTTGGTGCGGGTGAGGACACCGAGCCGCTCCGAGACGCGCGGCAGCAGCCCCTTGTCCCGCATCGTGTGCAGCAGCGTCTGGGTGCCGTACGTACCGGCGGCGAGGACGACGTACCGGGAGCGCAGCGCCTTCGGCTTGCCCTTACGGCGGTTGTCGGTGGGGACGGTGGTGACCGTATAGCCGCCGTGCGGGTCGTCGCACAGGGCGACGACGGTGGTCATCGGGTGGACAGCGGCACCGGCCCGCTCGGCGAGGTGGAGATAGTTCTCGTTCAGGGTGTTCTTGGCGCCGTGGCGGCAGCCGGTCATGCACTCACCGCACTCCGTGCACGCCTTACGGGTCGGGCCGGCGCCGCCGAAGTACGGGTCGGGCACGGCCTGGCCCGGCTCGGCCCTCGTGGCGCCGTCGGCGTCATGGCCGTCCCCGAAGAAGACCCCCACGGGCGCCATATGGAAGGTGTCGCCCACGCCCATCTTCTCGGCGGCCGCCTTGAGGTGCACATCGGACGGGGTGAGGGTGTGGTTGAGGCGCACTCCGAGCATCCGCCGCGCCTGGTCGTAGTACGGGCGCAACTCCTCCTGCCAGTCGGTGATGTGCCCCCACTGACGGTCCCGGAAGAACGGCTCGGGCGGTACGTAGAGCGTGTTGGCGTAGTTGAGCGAGCCGCCCCCGACCCCGGCGCCCGCCAGCACCATGACCTTGCCCAGGAGATGGATGCGCTGGATGCCGAAGCAGCCGAGGGCCGGGGCCCAGAGGTAGTTGCGGAGGTCCCAGGAGCTCTTGGGCAGGGTGTCCGGGGTGAAGCGGCGGCCCGCCTCGAGGACGCCGACCCGATAGCCCTTCTCGGTCAGGCGCAGGGCCGCGACCGACCCGCCGAATCCCGAACCGATCACGATCACGTCGTAGTCGAAGTCGGCGTCGTCGCCGTGGTCCACGGCGTCGAGGGCCTCGACGGTGCCGAAGTCCTCATCGGGTCCGGGCCCTTGTTCCCGGCTGTGGGCAGACTTCTCCCCTGACACTGGTACCTCCCTTGAAATGTGCTGGTCAGCGCAGGCGCAGTGCCTTGAGCGCGCGCAGGCTGCGGGTCATGAAGTCCGCGTATTTCTCGTCCGTCATCCCGAAGGCCGGGCCGAGCGGCATCAGCCGCTGCTGGGCGACCGTCTGCGGTTCGGTGAACCTGAGGATGCCCTCGGAGCCATGGCGGCGGCCGAGCCCGGAGTCGCCCATGCCGCCCATCGGAGAGGCGACGCTGCCGAAGGCGGCGGCGTAGCTCTCGTTGAGGTTGACCGTGCCCGCGCGCAGCCGGGCGGCGATCGCGCGTCCGCGCCGGGCGTCCTTGGTCCAGACGCTGGCGTTCAGGCCGTAGGCGGTGGCGTTGGCGCGCACGATCGCCTCGTCCTCGTCGCCGAAGCGGTAGACGGAGACGACCGGGCCGAAGGTCTCCTCGGTGCAGACGGCCATCGGGGACTCCACGCCGTCCAGGATCGTCGGCTCGTAGAAGTACGGGCCGATGTCGGGGCGGGGGCGGCCGCCGGCGAGCACCGTGGCGCCCTTGGCGACGGCCTCGTCCACATGGCGGGTGACGGTCTCCAGCTGGCGCTCGGAGACGAGCGAGCCCATCTCCGCGCCGTAGGCGAGGGCGGTGCCGAGCCGCATGGCCTTCGTACGGGCGGCGAAGCGCTCCAGGAAGGTGTCCGCGATCGACTCGTGGACGTACAGCCGCTCCATGGAGATGCACAGCTGCCCGGCGGAGGCGAAGCTGCCGCGCACCGCGCCGTCGACCGCGCGGTCGAGGTCGGCGTCGTGCAGCACCAGCATGGCGTTCTTACCGCCGAGTTCGAGGGAGCAGCCCACCAGGCGGGCGGCGGCGGCCCGGGCCACTTCGCGGCCGGTGCGGGTGGAGCCGGTGAACGAGACGTAGTCGGCGCCCTCGACCACGGCGGGGCCGACCACCGGGCCGTCCCCGATCACGATCTGCCACACCCCGGCCGGCAGCCCGGCCTCCACCATCAGCTCACGCGCCCACAGGGCGGACAGCGCGGTCTCGGTGTCGGGCTTCATCACGACGGCGTTGCCCGCCACGAAGGCGGGTATCGCATCGCCCACGGAGAGCTGGAGGGGGTAGTTCCAGGGCGCTATGAGGCCGACGACGCCGCGCGGCTGGCGCAGTTCGGTGACCTTGGTGAGGGTGGGCACCGCGCCCAGATGCCCCTTGGGGCGCAGATACGCGGGCGCCTTACGGCCGTAATGGCGGGCCACGATGGCGACGCCCTGGACCTCCTCCTGGGCGTGCAGCCGGGTCTTGCCGGTCTCCAGCTGGATCAGGTCCAGGATCTCCGGCTGGCGGCTCAGCAGCAGATCGTGGAAGCGGAGGAGGACGGCGGCGCGCCGGCGTACGGGGGTCGCGGCCCAAGCCCGCTGGGCGGCGCGGGCGTTCTCGAAGGCGGTGGCGACGTCCTCGGGGGTGGACTCGGGCAGGGCGGAGGCGAGCACTTCCCCGGTGAACGGGGTGTGGCTGACGGTGGTGCCACTGCCGACGACGCCCCGGGTGAGCCGGGTGATCAGCTCCGGGGTGACGACGTCGGCCGCGGTGCGGGTGCCTTGGGGGGCGACCGGGTTACCGGTGCCGTCCTGCGTTATGTGCGAGTCCGTCATGGGGGCGAGGGTAGGCGCGCCCGGCGGCTTTGGGTACCCGGCGGTAACAACTTTCGTCGCGCGGCCCGCGCGGGTCCGCCGTGGGCGGGTCCGCCACCCTCGGCGGACCCGCCCGATCCCCTCAGAGCTGGTCGATCCTCAGATTGCGCACGATGCGCTCGTACAGCTCCTCGCCGCGCTCCTGGGCGTCGCCATGGGCGGGCATGGTGACCGTCAGATCCCAGGCGACCTTGGCCTTGTTGAGGTAGAGGTGATCTCGCTTCACATACCGGATGGGGTTCTTGTTGCTGCTGGTGCCGTACGGCAGATAGGAGGTGGTGACATCCCGCGCCGCCTTCCCCTGCTGCCCGGCCCCGGTCTGCTCGCTCTTGGCCTCCTCGACCGTCGCCCCGCCGCCGTCCTTGTAGAAGGCGACGATCTGGTCCGCCGCCGCGTCGAGGCTCGCGGGGTCGTTCTCGCCGTCGGGGGTGGAGCGCTTCAGGGAGACGGTGAAGACCCCGCTGGGGTCGTAGTAGGTGACCACCGGGTTGTCCGAGTCGCTGTCGTCCTGGACCCGCCGGTACTCGCCGGGCACGGCCAGGGACGCGCCCACGACATCGCGCTCCTCCCGGACCGTCCAGCCCGGCGGCAGCCCCTCACCGGAGAACGGCTTCATGATCGTCAACACCAGGGCGGCGGCCACCACCAGGACCAGACCGCCCAACCCGAGCTGCGCCTTACGGTTCTTGTGCAGGATGGGCGGTACGAAGCGGCCGCCCGCGGACCGCTGAGCGCCGCCCAGCGCGTATCCGGCCGTCGCGAGCATGGTGGGCACCGGCTGCGGCTCCTTCGCCGCCGCCTCCAGGGCCTGCCGCACCTCGGGCGCCGCCGGGCGCATCGCCGGGTCCTTGCGCAGCAGTTGCATGATCAGCGTGGCCAGCGGCCCGGTGGCGCGCGCGGGGACCTGCGGTTCGGAGCCGAGCACGGCCTGGAGGGTCGCGGGGGCGTGGGAGCGGCGGAACGGGGACATGCCCTCGACCGCCGCGTACAGCACGACGCCCAGCGACCACAGGTCGGACTCCGGCCCCGGCCGCTGGCCCAGCACCCGCTCGGGCGCGATGAACTCGGGCGAGCCCACGAAGCCGCCCGTCTCGGTGAGCCGCTGCTCGCCCTCGATCTGCGCGATACCGAAGTCGGTGAGCACCACCCGGCCGCTCCGGCCCAGCAGCACGTTGTCCGGCTTCACATCGCGGTGCAGCACACCCGCCTCATGGGCCGCCGCCAGCGCGCCGAGCACGGAGAGGCCGATACGGGCCGCCTCGCGCGGATCCAGCGTGCCCTCCATCAGCCGGTCGCCCAGCGACTGGCCGCGCACCAGCTCCATCACGATCCAGGGGCGGCCGCCCTCGACCACCACGTCATGGACGGTGACGACGGACGGGTGGTCGATCCTGGCCGCGGCGCGCGCCTCGCGCTGCATCCGCTGGTAGACGGTCTGCCGCTCACGCTCGGGGAGATGGTCGGGGACGCGCGGCTCCTTGACCGCGACATCGCGGTCCACGATCTGGTCGTGCGCCCGCCATACGGTGCCCATACCGCCGTGGCCCAGGCGGGAGACGAGCTGATAGCGGCCGCCGATGAGCCGCCCGCTGTTCGGATCCTGCGCCCCGGCGGCCGGTTGCCGCCCGGCGGACGGCTCTTCGGCGGACCGGTCCCCGGTCGGCGGCTCTCCAGCGGGCGGCTCTCCGGTGGGCGGCTGGGGCCCGCCGCGCGGATCGGCGAACTGCGTCGGCTCGTACGCGCTCCGCGCCGGCCCCGCCGCCTCGGCCGCCCGGCCCGGCGGCCGGGACCCCTGAGGCGGCGCATCGGATGCCTCGGGTGGCGGCTGGGGCGCCGGCACCGGGGCGGCCGGAGCGTGCGGCGGCCGCAGGCTGTAGCTGGTGGGCTCGTTCGCCCGTCCCCCGTCGTTCGTCATGCGCCCATCATTACCCAGGGTGCGGCACCGTCCGCCACCGCTGGGAAGCCGCTGTGGACGCTCGTGACAAAGCCGTTGCGCCGCCGTTCAGTTCGCCGCGCCGGGAGGCGAGAAGGTGACGGCGGCGGTATCGAAATGCCGCTTTCCTATGGACTTCTCCTCCACCGGGGCGGATAGCCACAGGTCGAACATTTTCCCGTCTTGGTTCCAGCTCAGGTCGTATGTCTGCCGTGAGCCGCCGTCGTCCGCCGAGCCGTTCCAGATGAACGCCCAGAGGGCGGCGGGGCGGCCGTCGTGCTCCGTCTCGATGACCTGGCCGCTGCGGTAGCCCGGATAGTCCTGCGGGCCCTTGGCGTCCGCCTTACGGCTCAGCCCGAGCGGGCCCTCGGGGCTCTGCTCCTGGACATGGATCCCGATCCGGAACTCCATACCGGGCGAGTTGTAGTAGACCCGGGGCGCCTTGTACTCGCGGGCGAACCCCTCGGGCACGGCGAGCGAGAAGCCGAGCGGATCGTTCACCAGCTCATAGCCCTCGGGGATCCGGGCCGGCGGACTCGCCGTGGGCTCGGAGTCCTTCACGGGGCGCTGCGGCGACTTCTTGGGGTTGCTCGGGCCGTGCGTACTCTCCTTGTCGGCGCTCTGGCTCGTACGCCCGCCCAACGCCTTGTCGCCTTCACCGCCCCCGTGGTCCAGCAGCGCCACGACGCCCGCGGCCACACCGGCGAGCGCGACCACCGCGGCGGCCGCCATAAGGACGGCACGACGGCGCGCACCACGACCGGAACGAGCCGGTCCGGCGGGGACGGCCGGGGCGGCCGGGGCGGCCGGAGACGCCGAGGACACGGATGCGGGGGAAGGCCCAGGTGGCGGCACGGGCACGGACGCCGACGAACCACGGCCGTCCGGCCCGAACGGCACGCTGGGCTGGGTCGGGGTGTACTCCAGCGGGATCTCCGGGGTGTCGCCCACCTCCTGGGCCATCACCAGCATCCGCTCGACCTCGTCGGCGCTCAGCCGCTCCTCCGGAGCCCGCCGCAACAGCCCCTCGATGACCGGCTTCAGCGGCCCGGCGGCCTCGGGCACGGGGATCTCGTCGAACACCACGGCGTGCAACACCGCGGCCAGGGACTCGCGGTGGAACGGGGATTCACCGCTCACCAGCGTGCAGAGCAGCACCCCGAGCGACCACAGGTCCGACTCCGGCCCGGTACGACGCCCCGACATCCGCTCCGGCGCGGTGTATTCGGGCGAGCCCACGAACGAGCCGGTCTCGGTGATCGTGGTGGACCCGGTGACTTGCGCGATCCCGAAGTCCGTCAGCACGACCCGGCCGGTGCCCGACTCCACCAGCACATTGGCGGGCTTGATGTCCCGGTGCAGCACCCCGCGCGCATGCGCCGCGCGCAACGCGCCCAGCAGCGCGGCCGCGACCCGCCCCGCCTCACGCGCCCCGACGGGGCCCTCGGCGCCCAATCGGTCGGCGAGCGAGAACCCGTCGACCAGTTCCATGACGATCCAGGCGCTGCCGTCCTCCTCGATCACATCGTGGAGCACGATCACGTTCGGATGCTTGATCTGCGCGACGGTCCGCGCCTCGCGCAGGGTGCGCTCACCGCGCAACTGCGCGTCGAAGGCCGCGAGCCCCTCGTCCACATGGAGTTCCTTGACCGCGACTTCGCGCCCCAGAAGCTCGTCGACGGCCCGCCAGACCGTGCCCATTCCGCCGCGTCCGAGCCGTGTGGCCAACCGGTAGCGGTTGGCGATCAGGCGGCCCTCTCCCCCGGTACCCATGGGCTCATCTTGCCTCACCCCGCCGAGGCCCTAGAACACCGGACCGCCGCCCCACCCCCACGGGCGATTGAACCCGGGCGCGGCATACGGAAATCTAGGGCGGGCCGATGTTAAGGGGCGGACCGCGGCCGCCCCATCGGCAACTTCACGCTTCCGGCCCCCTGGGGCTGGCCGACCGGGGGCACCTCCCCGCGCCAACCGGGCAGGCCGATGGGCGCCATAGCGCACCCGGGCGCTTGGTCTTACCGGCCGGGGCACTAGGGACGAGTCTCAGGGCGCCGTAGAGCATCCGGGTGCTTGGCTCTTCCGGCGAGTGAGCCGAAGGGGCGCGTCGCTGCCGAAAGGGAGAGCGCGCGGAGGCCCCGAGGAACGAGGGGCCGAGCACGGTCGACCGTCGACAGCGACTAAAGCGCCCCGGAGGCGAACCGAGCCTCAAAAAAAGGGAGGTTGGCCGCCCCGCGGCGGGGGTCCACGGGGCGGCCAGTCAGGGGGACGGGAGGGTCAGCCGGTGACCTTCCACGTCCGCGAGTCGCTCAGCCGCTTCCGCAGCTCCGGGTCCTTCACCGCGCCCGTGCCGTCAGTCGCCTTCGCGGTGACGGTGTGGCTCGCCCCGTCGCTCGGGACGCCCAGGTCCGCCGGGGTGACGCTCGCCTTACCGTTCGCGGCGGTGACCTCCGCCCCGTCGACGTACCACTTCAGCGACGCGCTCTTGGGGACGCTCACCTCGATGCCCGACGACCGCTTGACGGCCGTGGCGGTGGCCGTGCGGCTGCTGAGCACGCTGGCGTGGCTGTAGAAGCCCGCGATCATCGCCTCGCGGCCGGGGAGGCTGTACTCCCGGCCCAGGGTGCGCATGATCGAGTTTTCGGTGGGGCGGTTGATGCCCTTGGGGTAGTAGCGGCCGCCCTC
This sequence comes from Streptomyces malaysiensis subsp. malaysiensis, assembly GCF_040653035.1. NCBI lineage: Bacteria > Bacillati > Actinomycetota > Actinomycetes > Kitasatosporales > Streptomycetaceae > Streptomyces > Streptomyces malaysiensis. Next base: position 409,046 of record NZ_JBEZNG010000003.1, on the reverse strand, counting down.
GTAGGCGCCGACCGTGCCGCCGTCGGGCGAGGTCTGGCCGATCCAGCGGTACCACTTCTTCTGCTGGGCGGTCAGCTGTGCCGCGGTCAGCTTGGTGGCGTTGGACTCGCCGGGTTCGGCGCCGGTGTAGGTGCCGTACTCCGGGTAGAAGTACTCGTCCGCCAGCTTGCCGAGCGAGTGGCCGGTCTCGTGGACCGCGATCTGGTCGGAGTCGGGGTGGTCGGAGGAGGCGGTGGCGATGCCGTCGTAGCCGACCTGCGAGGTGAGGGTGTAGCCCGCGCCGCCGTACTTGGTGGAGTTGGACAGGACGACCACCAGATCGGCCTCGGGCGCCTTGGCCGCGTAGGACTCGACCTTGGCGGTGTCGACGCACAGCAGCCGCTCGGTGTTGTCGCACCAGAAGTACGAGCCGAGGGCGGTGTCCTTGACGACGTCCCTGGAGGGGTCGCCGGAGACGCCGGACTGGTTGGAGACGGCGTCCACGGTCCAGACGTTGAAGAGGTCCTTGTACGAGGCGTACGGCTCCACGGCGGACATCTGGTCCCACTTGGAGCGGGCGTCGGCCTGGAAGTCCGCCTGCTGGCCTGCGGTGTAGCCGTCGCCGATGAAGACGACGTCCAGCTTGTCGGCCGTGGTGCCGTTGCCGATGAGCGAGGTGACCTGCCCGTCGGCGGCGGCCTCCTCGGCGGACAGGGAGCGGGCGGCGCGGGTCAGCCGTTCGGGGGCGGCCGCCGGGACCTCGGTGTGGTGGGGGTGGCCGCCCGGACCGGTGAAGTACTCCACGTCCACGGTGCGCTGCGACGGGGCCGCGTCGGCCGTGGCGGAGGAGCCGGTCGAGCCCGGCGAGGCCGTGGCCGGTGCGGACATGGCCGCGGCCGCCGCCAGGGCGATGCCTCCGGCGACGGCCGCGGTGCGCAGGGGGTTGCGGCTGCGTATGCGGCTCCGTATGCGTCTGCGCACGGTGACTCCCGAAGTCTTCGCGATAAGCGGCCAGTTAAGCAGGATTAATTCGCCGCTCAACCTAAGGGGTCCGGGGGGCGGGGGCAATGGGAATTAGGGAAGTGGCTAGGAAATCGGACACCGGACAACCATGCCCGGCGCCCGCCCCCTCACCCCCTCCCGTCGCGCACCAGCCACAGCAGCCGGTCCAGCACCCGGCGGCCCCCGGCCCGTATCCCGTCGTGCTCGAACTCGTCCGTCACCCAGGTGCGCAGGCCCCGGATCGACCGGGCGGTGGCCAGGGAGTGCGCCGTGTCCACGTACAGGTCGTCGTGGTAGATCACGGCGGCCACCGGCACGGTGTTACGGGCCAGCCGCTCGGTGTCGTACAGCGGGCCCCAGCCGGTGCGTTCGGCGAGCAGTTCGGCGGTGCGGCGCAGCGGGCGCAGCGCGGCGTTGGTGTCCAGCATCCAGGGGTGCGCCGTCTCGCCCGTGAGGAGCACCGGACGGTCCTCGGCGAGCGCCTTACCGGCGTCGAAAGCGGGGAATTCGGCGCGGACCCGCTCCGCGGCCCAGTCCGTGGCCCGGCCGTCCTGGGCGTAGATGGACTCCAGCAGCAGGGTGAAGAGCGGGTTGGCGGCGCGGGAGAGCACCGCCGCCATCCGCTCGCGGAACGTATCGCTCAGCCGCGGCCCGTCGGCGGTGGGCACGAAGGCGTCCTCCAGGAGGTAGTGCAGCTGGTGCGATCCATAGCCGGTGCCGAGCAGGAAGCCGAGTTGCTGGAGGGCGGGGACGGTGAGCAGGGTCCCGTCGGTCAGGACCTCCTCATGGTCGGTCAGATGCCGTACGAGGGCCCGGACGGTGGCCTCGTCGTCCGGGTAGCGGGCGTAGTGGGCGAGGGTCTTGCGCTCCATCCGCGGATAGGCGGTCCGGTAGACGGCGTCCGTGTCGATCCCGCTGTCGATCGCGGGCAGTCCGCCCGCGAGCAGCACCGAGTCCAGCCCCTCCGGCGCGTGGGACAGGTAGGTCACGGCGCAGAAGCCGCCGAAGCTCTGGCCGAGCACGGTCCATGGGCGGTCCCCGATGAGCCGGCGCCGGATCAGCTCGCAGTCGCGCACGATCGCGTCGGCGCGGAAGTGGGAGAGGTACTCGGCCTGCTCCTCGGGGCCGCCGCGCAGCGGCAGGGTCTGGCGGTTGGCCGGGGTGGAGCGGCCGGTGCCGCGCTGGTCGAGGAGGAGCACGCGGTATTCGTCGAGCGCGCGGTCCAGCCAGCCGGAGCGGCCCACCGGACGGTCCGCACCGCTGCCGGGTCCGCCCTGGAGGTAGAGCAGCCAGGGGAGCCGCTCGCGCTGGGCCGCGGTTTTCCCCGCGGCGACGACCTCTCGTGCGTAAAGCCGGATCAGCTCGCCCTCGGGAGCCTTATGGTCGAGCGGTACGTCGAAGTGATAGTCGGCGAGGAGCAGTTCCGGCTGACGGACGGTCGTCACGGCGCCCGGCCCGGCCGGTACCGCTGTGCTTGCCTGCTGCATCCTTCAATCCTCACGTTAAATGGACTTAGCCCGGCGATTAAGTTACCGCCGGGGAGAAGAGGGCACGGTGGCCGACAGAAGCGCCGGTGACGGGCGGACGGCGGGAACGGTGACGGGGGCGGCCGGGGCGGAGTCGACCGCCGAGCTGGGGCGGCGGGTGCTCAGACTGCGCACGGAGCGCGGCTTCACCCAGCGGCAGCTGGCCGAGCCCGCGTACACCGCCGCCTATGTCTCCACCCTCGAGGCAGGGAAGGTGCGCCCCTCCGAAGCCGCGCTGCGCCATCTCGCGGACCGGCTCGGCGTCAGTTACGAGGAGCTGACCACGGGCCGCTCACCGCGCGACGCCACCCGGCTGCGGGCCGCCCTCACCGACGCCCGGCGGGCGCTGGCGACCGGCGCCGCCGAGGACGCCACCGGGCTCTTCGAGGAGGTGCGCGACGAGGCGGAGCGGCTCGGGTTCGCCGAGGAGCGCTCGGCGGCCCTGCTGGGGCTCGGCGACTGCGCGCTGGAGACCGGCGAACTCACCCTCGCCCGCGACCACTTCGAGGACGTGGAGCGGCTGCTCGCCGGGGAACCGCTGCCCCGCCGGATCCCCGCGATCCGCGGCCGGGCGGTGGCCCATCTCCTCGCGGGCGAACTGCGCTACTCCTGCTATCTGCTGGAGAGCGCCATCGACGAGCTCAACGCCTCGGGGCTGCACGACCCGTACGCGCTGCTGCTGCTCTATACGGCGGCCATCGCGCCCTATATGGACATGGGGGCGCACGCCCGTGCCGTACGCGCCGCCGAGTTGGCGCTCGCGCTGGCCCCGAGCGTGGACGACCCGGGGCTCATCGCCCGGATGCACCGCGGAGTGGCCCGCACCCTGATCGCCGAGGGGCGGACGGCCGAGGCCGACGCCTCCCTGGCCAAGGCGCAGGAGCTGTACGAACAGCTGCGCATCCACACCGACCTGGCGCACTGCCACTGGATGCGCGGCTATGTGCACGCCCAGGACGGCAATCTGGAGCGCGCCGAGCGCGAACTGCGCACCGCCCGGGACATGCTGGCCTCCAAGCGGGCCGCGCTGTTCACCGTGCAGGTCGAGGTCGAACTGGCGGATGTGCTGCGCCGACGCGGCCGTACGGCGGAGGCGGAAGCCCTGTTGCTGCCGCTGCTGGCCCGTTCCCCCGCACCGGAGCCGGTGGACGCCCCGGGCCCGGTGGAGACCCCGGAACCCGCGACCACCCCAGAACCCATGACCGCCCACGGAGGGCCGGGCGCGACGGCCGACGAGGCCGGGCTGACCGCCGAGCGCGGCGCGGTCCACGCGGGCGGCGCACACCGGCTGCTGGGCCTGATCGCGGACGAGCGGGGCGACGTCGAGGCCGCCGAGGAGCACTACTGCGCGGCGCTGTCGCTGCTGGAACGCACCGGCGCGGCGGGCGACCTGGCCGACCTGTGCCGGCTGCTGGGAGACCTGCTGCGCCGGGAGGGCCGTCTGGAGGCCGCGATGGACGCCTACCGCACCGGGCTCGGCCACCGCGCCGCGCCCGGCACCACCACCCTGGGCCCGGCTCCCGCCGAGCCCCCCATGTGAGGCGTCCATCGGCCCCTCCCGCCCCCACCGACCGCCCGCCCGGCCCTTCCCCGTACCTTCTCGGGGGCCGGCCGGCGCCTGGGTCGCCGGTCGGGGCGCCTGGTCGGGGCGCACCGCACGGCGGGCGGTCGGAGAGACGAACAGGCCGCCGCGTGTGGGGGTCGCGGCGGCCTGACCGCGGCAACGCCCCGCTGCCGTTCCGGACGCGCATCGGGAGGCACTCCGGCGCGTTCACGGTGCAGGGGTTCCGGGACGAACCCCACGGGGTGATGCGGCTTGAGCTCCACTCTGCCTGGTGGGAACCACCAGGGAAATCCCCCATTGGTCTGCCGTCACCCCCTCCGACCGGCGGGGGTGTTCCCGCCCACTGACGGAGCCAACCACTCCATATTCGCCCGCCGATGGGGCAGGCTGTCCGAGCAATGGGCATGACAGCTGAGGCGAGGGAGCGGCCGGTGATCCGTGTGGCTGTAGTGGACGACGAGGCGCTCGTACGATCCGGTCTGCGACTGATCCTGGGCACGGCCCCGGATATCGAAGTGGTCGCCGAATGTTCCGGGGCCGCCGCGGTGGACACGGTGCTGGGCAGCAGAGCCGATGTGGTCCTGCTCGACATCCGGATGCCGGACGCCGACGGGCTCAGCGTCCTCAGACAGTTGCGGGCCGCGCCCCGCTCCCCCGCCGTGGCGATGCTGACGACCTTCGACGTCCAGGAGTACCTGGCGGCCGCGCTGCGCGCCGGGGCCGCGGGCTTCCTCCTCAAGGACACCGATCCGGAACAGCTCGTACGGGCCGTGCGCACCCTCGCCCAGGGCGGCAGTGTGCTCGACCCGGCCGTGACCCGCGCCGTGATAGGCGGATACCTCGCCGCCGAGGCGGAGGCGACGGCCGCCGAGGCCGTCGAGGCGCTCACCCCGCGCGAACGGGAGGTGCTGGCGCTGCTGGGGGAAGGGCTGGCCAATCCGCAGATCGCCGAGCGGATGGGGCTGGCGCCCAGCACCGTCAAGGACCATGTGCGGGCGGTGCTCGGCAAATTGGGCGGGCTCAACCGCGTCCAGGCGGCGATCGTCGCCGACCGGGCCGGGCTCGTCAGCAGCCGGCCGCCGATAGGCGGCCCCCGATGAGCGTCTCCCCGCTGTCCCGCGGTTCCGCCCCGGACAAGCCGGCCCCGCCGCCCGCGCCCGCCTCCCCGCCCGCCTCCCTCTCGTCACCGCCGCCCACCCCGCCCGCCCGGTGGCGGCCACCGCGCCGGGTCATGCGCTGGGGGTCGCTGATCGTCCCCGTCCTGCTCGCGGTGGCCGACGCGCTGCTCGTCAACGGCGTCACCTTCGGGCTGGAGCTCAACGTCTCGCTGGTGGCGGCCGCCGCGCTGCTGGTGCGCCGGAAGCTGCCCGCGCTGGTCTTCCTGGTCACGCTGCCGGGGATCCTCATCGGCTACGTATGGTTCGCGCCGATGATCGCCCTCTACACGGTGGCCGTACTCCGCCCCGCCCACCGGCTGCTGGGCATCTCCGCGCTGCTGCTGGCCGCCGCGCACTTCATCCCCTGGCCGGTCTCCGACTTCGAGCCGACCGCGTACCGGGAGAACACCCTCACCCTCATCGACGCGTGCGTGACCTCCGTGGGGCCCATCGCGCTCGGCCTCCTGGTGCGCACCCGGGGCGAACTCGCCGCCCGCATAGAGGATCTGACCCGCAGCCGCCGCCATGCGGACGAGCTGATCGCCGAACAGGTGCTGTCCACCGAACGCGCCCGGCTCGCCCGCGAGATGCATGACGTGGTCGCCCATCAGGTCAGCCTCATCAGCCTCCAGGCCGGCGCGGTGCAGATCAGCGCGGAGGACGCGAAGGCGCGGGAGGGCGCGCGGACGATCCGCGAGCTGTCCGTGCGGACCCTGGACGAACTCCGCCATATGGTCGGCATCCTGCGCGCGGCGGGCGGCGACCACGAGGAGCTGACCCCGCAGCCCCGGCTGGCCGATCTGGCCCGGATGATCGAACTCAGTGCCCTGAACGTCACCTTCGAGACGGACGGCGCGACCGAGCGTCCGGGCCACTCGGAGGCGGTCGAACGGGCCGCCTTCCGCATCGTCCAGGAGGCGCTGACCAACGTCCGCAAGCACGCGCCGGGAGCGCGGGTGACGGTACGGGTGAACGAGGCGGAGGCGCCGGGTCCGGAATCGGCGGGCTCGAAACCGGCAGCGTCGGAGTCGGCGGGCCGGCCGGAGTCGGCAGGGCGCCAGTCGACGCGGCCGAAGGCGGCCGCCGTGCCGGGAGCGGCTCATGAGGCGGCTCAACAGGCGGAGGAGGTACGGGGCCTGCGGGTCGAGGTGCGCAACGGCCCGCCCGACGCCTCCGCCGTGGCCCCCGGGCTGCCGGGCGGCGGTCACGGTCTGGTCGGGCTGCGGGAGCGCGCTCAACTGCTGGGCGGCACGCTGGAGGCGGGGCCCACGAAGGAGGGCGGCTTCGTCGTACGGGCCGACTTCCCCGAGTCCCCACGCGCCACGGGCCCGGCGGCATGAACGGGCCGATGACGCCCCTGAGCGGAGGGACACCCATGGGCGAACGGAAGCCTCTGGAAGGCGGACGGACGGCTCCAGGGGGCCGATGGACGCCCCTGAGCGGATCGGCGCGGAAGTCGGCTGCGGTTCCGCGGCGCTCCGAAGGGGCGTGGGGCTGTGTCGACATGCCGCTCCGCCGCACGGGCGCGACCGGCTACGACGGCGACGCGGACGATCGACGGCAGGTCAGGGCGGGTCCGGCGGAGCGCTCAGGCGGACAGCGGGTCGACCGCGTCCTCGTCGTCCCCGTCCGGCTCGGTGGCCGCCCCCAGATCGGGATAGACATCGAACAACCGCCGTACTCCCAGGGCCGCCAGCACCCGGTGCACATGCGAACCGTGCGCGGCGTCCTGCGGCGGCAGGATCAGCCGCAGCCGGCCCGAGCACGATCTCATCAGCCGACGCGCCGCGATCAGTACGCCGACCCCGCTGGAGTCGCAGAACCGGACCTCCGAGAGGTCCAGAACCAGCCAGTGGCGGCCCTCGGCGACCGCGTCGTGGACGTGCTGCCGGACTGCGGGCGAGGTCACCAGGTCCATCTCCCCCGAGACCTGGAGAACGACCCACTCCCCCCGCCGGTCCTCCATCACCTTCAACGTCACGCGCCCGAAGCCCTTCGCTCGCCGCAACCGGAACTTGCTGTTCCCGGGCGGCTGCCCGCCCGTCGGCGCATGAAACTCCCCCAGGCATACGCCGTGAGGGACGACCCTATGCCGCGGCGAAGCGTTTCGTCTCCCCGATCCTGCGCAAAGTGACCGTGCCAATACCATGCGCGGCCTGTTTCCCACGCACTTTGCCTGATGGACGCGTGTTGTATGAGCAACCGGCATTACATTCGATATGAACGCGGGCATAGTGCCTGGAGGGTCGGCCGGACGACTCGGGAAGGGGGTCGCATGGCGAATGACGCACCACCCCGCTGGGACCGCAGGATGCAACAGCGTCTGGCGCGCGGTGAAGCGGCCGCACTTGCCGAGCTCTATGACCGATTCGCCTCACTTGTCCATAATTTGGCGCATCGGGTCCTGGAGGACGAGAGGGCGGCCGACCGCATCACCCGGGAAGTCTTCGGCTACGTCTGGGAGAACCCGGACGCGTACGACCCCCAGCAGGGCTCGCTGCGCGCCTGGATCGCCATGCTCACCCAGCGCCAGGCCGTGCACCGGCTGCGCACCTCGCAGACCGCCCCGGCCGACGGGGACACGCTCTCGACCGAGGCCCTGGAGGAGCGGATCCGCGAGGCGTCCGTGGCCGCCCGCGCCGACTACATCGTCACCTCGATGCCCGCCCCGCTGCGCGCCGCCCTGGAGCTCGCCTACTTCGACCGCCGCGACTACCGCCAGGCCGCGGCCGCCCTCGGGGTGACCGAGGACGAGGCCAGACGCCGCCTGCGGCTGGGCCTCCAGCTGCTGTCGACGGCCCATGTCCAGCCGCCCCGCGCGGTCTCGCCCCCCGGCTACGGACGGGCGCTGTGAGCGGGCGCGGCGGGCCGGACCCGTACGACGACGCCTACGGCGAGAGCTCCGGCTCGGGGGACGGCAGAGACGGGCCCGGACGGGGAGGCGAACCGGATCTGCCCTCCCACCCCGCCGGGCCACCACGCATACCACCGCAGCGGCCGGCCGCCGAGGACAGCGGCCACTGGCCGGGCGCCCTGGACGGCGGCATCCCCGCCCCGCGCCCGCCCACGGCGGACGAGACACCAACGGCGAAACGGACACCGGAGCGCGGTTCGGAACGTGATTCGGAGCGCGGCCCGGAACCCCATTCGGAACCCGCCGCGGACTCCGAACCGGAATCGGCACCGGAGCCGCGCCCGGACCGCGCCGCCCCGGGAGCCGAACCGGAACCGGCCGCCCTGGGTCCTGAACCGGAAGCGAATCCGGAGCCGGAGCCGGAACGGCCCTCCTCCGCGCCCCCGTCCCCATACGCGCCACCGGCCGCACCCCTGGCGGCGCCCACGCCCTCGGCGCCCCTTGCGCTCCCGCACAATCTGCTCCGATCGCTGCTCGGCGCCTGGGCGCTGACCGCGTGCTCGCAGGAGGAGACCGCCGCCGTCGAGGCGCATCTGAACCACTGCCCCTCATGCGCCGAGGAGGCGCTGCGGCTGCGCGACGCCGTCGGGCTGCTGCACACCGAGCACAGCCTCGACCTCGACCCGATGCTGCGCTCCCGGGTGCTCGCGGGCTGTCTGGGCCGCCGTCCGGCCCGGATACCCATGCCCGGCTGGGCCGGTGCCTACGACGCCGAGGCCGCCCGGCTGGACGCGCTGCTGCGTGACATGGGCGAGGCCGAGTGGCGTGCGCCGGTGCGGCTCAAGTGGTTCGACGGGCGGCGGCTCACCGGCCGGGACACCACCGTCGCCGGGGTGATCGGCCATCTGATGGTCGTGGACGGCATCGTCGCCACCTCGCTCGGCCTCCCCGACCCGCTGGGCGCCGACGCCCCCGGCTCGCCCCAGGCCCGTACGGAGGCGTACTGGCACCACGAGCCCGGCGCCGCGTACGGGTCAGGACCACCTGGGGCGGTCCGGGAGTTGTGGCGTGAGCAGGGCCATGCCCTGGTCCGTACGGTGTCCTTCGCCGGGCGCGGCGTCGCCGAGCTCGATGTGCCGTACGGGGACTTCGCGCTGCCGATCCGCGACGCGTTCCTCGACCGTGCCCTCGAGTGCTGGGTGCATGCCGGGGACATCGCCGAGGCCATCGACTACCCGTATGAACCTCCGGCCTCCACCCACCTCAAGGCCATGATCGACCTGTGTGCCCGGCTGCTTCCGGGGACGCTGGCCGAGCGGCGCCGGGCCGGGCTCGCGTCCCCGCCCCGCCGGCTGGTCGAGGCGGGCACCCCGGGCCGTACGCTCCATCTCCAGGTCGAGGGCACGGGCGGCGGCGACTGGTACATCCCGCTGGACTCCCCGGCGGCGATGGCCGCACCGGAGGAGGCGGTGGCGACGATCGCGCTGGACCAGGAGGCGTTCTACCTGCTGGCGTCCGGGCATGTGCCGCCACAGGAGGCGGCGGCGGGCCTGTCCGGGGACACCGAGGCGATCCGGGACGTCCTCTTCGCCGCCGCGTCCCTGTCCCGGCTCTGAACCGGCTCTGAACCGGTCGAAAACAGCCGGTCGAAAACAGCCAGTCGAGAACAGCCGCGAGCAGTCGGCGGACAGAGCAGCCCGCCGTAAACAGCCGGTCGACGGCCGTCAGTCGAAGACGACCGTCCGATGGCCGTTGAGCAGCACCCGGCGCTCGCTGTGCCACTTCACGGCACGGGCCAGCGCCTGGCACTCCACATCGCGGCCGACCGCCACCAGCTGATCCGGGGTGAGCCCATGGCCGACGCGCTCGACCTCCTGCTCGATGATCGGGCCCTCGTCCAGATCGGCGGTCACGTAGTGGGCGGTCGCCCCGATCAGCTTGACCCCGCGCGCATGCGCCTGGTGGTACGGCTTGGCGCCCTTGAAGCTCGGCAGGAAGCTGTGGTGGATGTTGATGATCCGGCCCGACAGCTCCTTGCACAGATCGTCGGAGAGCACCTGCATATAGCGGGCCAGCACCACCAGCTCGACATGCTCCGTGCGCACCAGGTCCAGCAGCCGGGCCTCGGCCTGCTGCTTGGTGTCCTTCGTCACAGGGATGTGGTGGAACGGAACCCCGTAGGAGCCGACCAGCTCCTCGAAGTCGGTGTGGTTGGAGACCACCGCGGCGATCTCGACCGGCAGCGCACCGATCCGCGACCGGAAGAGAAGGTCGTTCAGACAGTGCCCGAACTTGCTGACCATGAGCAGAATGCGCATCTTCCGATCGGCGCGGTGGATCTCCCAGTCCATCTGGAAGGACTCGCCGACCGCCGCGAAGCTGGCCCGCAGGTCCTCCACCCGCACCGGTGAGACGGAGCGGAAGGCCACCCGCATGAAGAAGAGCCCGGTGTCACGGTCCCCGAACTGCTGGCTGTCCTCGATATTGCAGCCGGTCATGAAGAGATAGCTCGACACGGCGTGCACGATGCCCTGCTTGTCCGGGCATGACAGCGTCAGGATGTACTGATCGGGGGCGGCACGCGACTCACTCATGACCCTTAGCGTCCCACACCCGTGATATGGCTCAGACCGCCTGCGTCATGATCGCCAGTACTTCGAGGGTGCGTGGGGGCTCATCCGGGTCCTCGCCGTCGTTGGTGGCCAGCCGCACATGGGCCTCGCGGGCGGCCCGTACGGCCTCCGGCCAGCCATGGTGCTCGAGGTAGGCCGAGACGGGGGCGTCCGCGCCCGCCTGGTGCATGATCCTCAGCACCCGCAGCACGGCGACATCGACCAGCGCCGCCTCCTGCGAGTCACGGAAGATCGTCCCGACGTACTTCTCGGCCGACCAGTTGTCCAGCCAGGTGTCCTCCACCAGCCGGTAGACGGCGTCCGTCACATCCCCGTACCCGGGTTGGCCGGCCAGCCAGCACTCCTGCTGGAAGACGGGATCCGAAAGCATATGCAGCGCCGAGCGCACATTGGTGCGCCAGCGCCACCACGGCATGTCATTGACAGGCATGGCTCCCATGGTGGTCGAGCGACGGGCACGACGGGAAGACTTCTCCGAACCTTGCACAATCACTGATCGTACGTTCTTCACACATAGAGTCGGTTCAACCCCCGCTGTTCACCCCTACGTCACCATCCCTTGTCTTGCCATAACGGCTGTGTTCCTCCCGAAGCGCCAGGCTCGCTTGCCATGACCGGACGGCGACGCCCCTCCTCCCGCCCCATCCGAGCCGCCGTTGCGGCACTGTGCACCACGGCGGTCGGTGTGTCGCTGCTGACCGGCTGTGGCGCGGTGCTGTCGAACGAGGGCGACAACGGGCCCATCACCGTCATGACCTGGGCTCCCGAAGGCACCAAAGCCACCAATATGCCCGGAATGCCCGCCATGGCGAAGGCATTTGCCCGCTGGGTCAACGGTTCGGGCGGCATCCACGGCCGCAAGCTCCAGGTCGTCACCTGCAACGAGCGCAACGACGCCGTCCAGGCCGCCGGCTGCGCACAGGAAGCCAAGGATGACAAGGCCGTCGCGGTCGTCGGCTCGTACAGCCAGTACGGCCGGTCCTTCATCTCCCCGCTGGAGGTCGCCGGCATCCCCTACATCGGCGGCTACGGGGTGACGCAGGAGGAGTTCGACAGCCCGTACTCCTATCCGGTCAACGGCGGCCAGGCCGCCCTGCTGGTGGGCAACGGCCGCCAGCTGGCCGCCCGCTGCGAGCGCACCGCGCTCGTGCGCCCCGACACCATCGCGGGCGACGAGCTCCCCCAGCTCCTCAACACCGGCCTCAAGGCGGGCAAGCGCGCCACCGCCCATGACGTCCGCGCCCCCGAGGACGCGGGCGACTACAGCAAGCAGGCCACCAGCGCCCTGGAGGGCGTCGGCGCCGACACCTCCCTCGGCACCGCCGACCAGGGCGCGACCCTGGAGAGCTCGTGCGTCACCGCGGCGCTCGGCAACCGCACCGGCACCTTCTTCGACTCCTTCCGCCGGGTACAGGAGAACCATCCGAAGGTGCGGATAGCCTCCATACTCGGCGGCGTCCGGCAGTCCCTCATAGACTCCACCGGCGGCAGCTCCAGCCCCCTGGAGGGCACCTACGCCACCGGCTGGTACCCGGCCGGGGACGATCCGCGCTGGAACCCCATGAAGAAGGTCATCAACAAGTACGCCTTCGACGACAACCGCATCGACCCGGACGACCCCGGTACGCAGACCACCTGGATCGCCTACACCGTGCTCCGCTCGGTCCTGATGTCCCTGCACGCCGACGACATCAGCGCCCGCACCGTGCGCAACGCGCTGGACAACGGCCACGCGGTCAACACCGGCGGGCTGACGCCGACGCTGCGCTGGGGCTACGAGGACACGCTGCACGTGCCCAACTACTCACGGATCGTCAACGCGGACGTGACCTACCAAATGGTGCGGGACGGACGACTGGTGGCGGTGCGCAAGGGGTTCGTCAACGTCTCCAAGATCCTGGAGCGCTACCACCCGGCGGACTGAGCCGCGACCGCCCGGCGGGCCGACCCGGGCGCGCCGAGCCGCCGCCCGCCGAACCCGCGCCGGGGACGGCGCCGCCGCCCCCGGCCGCCGGTCACAGCTCGGTGGCCTCGTGCGTGGTGAGGCCGTACCGGGAGGCGATCGGGTTCCACAGCCCCGAGGCCGTCTTCTTGGCCTGGGTCGCCTCGCCGCTCGCCCGCTCGGCCGCCCCGACCCGGGGCGTACGGCGGGCCTTGCCCTTGTGGCAGCCCCTCTTGCCGCCGGTCTGGTCGGCCCAGGCCGCGTACTCGTTGTCGGCCCTGGCCGAGGACTTCCACGCCTTGGTGAGGGAGGCGGTCAGCCGCGCGTTGTCGGGCAGCTTGTCCACCGACAGCTTGCCCAGCCGGGTCACCAGGTCATTGCGCTGGCCCGCGGCCGTGCGCAGATCCGATGCCGCGGTGGTCAGGTCCTTACAGGACTTGATGTTGTCCACGGCCTTGATCACCGACGCCCGGCTGTTGTTGCTGTCGGCGAGCAGCGCGTCCAGCGCCTTCGCCTGGGGCTCGGCGGGGTCGGCGGGCTCGGACGACTGCTCGGCGCTCGGCGAGGAGTCGCTCAGCGTCGTGTCGTTCTTCTTCTTGTCGTCGTCGCCGCCCATGCTGAGCACGGCTCCCGCGGCGAGACCGGCGAGCGCGCAGCCCGCCACCACGACGCCGATGAGCATGCCCCGCGACATCCGGCGGCGCCCGCCACCGCCGCCGCCATGGCCACCGGACGGCGGCGACGGCGGCTGCGGAACGTCGGGGCCGAACTGCGGGAGCTGCTGGGTCTCGTCGGCGCCGCCACTGTCACGGAACAGACCGTCGAACTCCGAGGGCGGCGGCCGGTCCCCGGGACGGCCGGGCCGGATCGCGTACGGGGCGCCGCCGGGCCGCTCCGGGACCTGCGGCGCGGAGCCGGGCGCGGGCATGGCGGCGGGCGTGGGCGGGAGCACCGCGGTCTCGTCCGCGGCGGTCGCGGGGGGCTGCTGGCGGTGGGCGCCCCGGCGGCCGGGGCGTACGGCGCGCAGCTGGGTGGTGGACTCGGCGGGTGACTCGGGCCGGTTCTCGGGCGGCAGTGGCGCGCTCTTGACCGCGGCGAGCGTGGTGGTGGGGGTGTCCAGGGGCGGCGGGGCCTCACCCGGGACCGGGGGTATGACCTGCGTCGCGTCGGCGTCCCCGGCGGGCTGGGGCGGCATGACCTGGGTCTCGTCGGCGGCTTGGTACGGCGGCTGGGCCGGTCTCTCCGGAGCGGCCGGCCAGCCCTGTTGCCCGTAAGGCTGCCCCTCGGGCTGCTGCTGCCCGTAAGGCTGCGCCTCGGGCAGCTGTCCGTACGGCTGGATCTCGGCCCGTCGCTGCCCGTACTGCCCTTCGGGCGGCTGTTGCCCGTACGGCTGGATCTCGGCCTGGTGCTGCCCGTAAGGCTGGCCCTCGGGCTGTGGCTGTCCGTAAGGCTGGCCCTCGGGCTGTTGTCCGTACGGCTGGCCCTCGGGCGGCAGCGGTGCGCCGAACTCCCCCTGCGGTGGCGGTTCCGGAGCGCCCTGCGGCCCCCAGGGCTGCCCCCACGCCTGCCCCCCGGCCGGGGCCGCCTGATGCGTGTCCGAGGGCTTGTAGTCCCCCTGGGCAGGCAGCACGACCCCCTCGCGCACAGGCTGCGCGGGTGGGACCGCGGGAAGCCGCGGCTCATTCCCCTGACCGCTCTGCGTCACCGGGACTCCTTGGTTATACGGGGACTACGGAATCGTCGGCTCACGCTACCGGTTCCCCAGACGGCACGGTGCCCATGAGGCCGTCGGGGCAGGGAGAGACTGGTCACCGCGAACATGGGGCACATCACCGCGATCAGGGGCGATATGAACCCCACCCGTACCCCCAGTAATCACAACGCAACGCACTCCACACCGCACACGCCACACAACACACGCACCAGTGATCACAGCACAACGCACCCGCAGCGCCCCGCACCCCACAACACCGGTGCGTTCAAAGGAAATGCGACGGAAATTCCGGGGAAAGTCCCGGCGCCGATCTCAGGCGACCTGCATCTGCATCCGCGCTCCGAACTCCCGCACCACCGGCTCGTCCCGATACGGCTCCAGCCGCTGCTGGAAGTCGTCCAGATACTCCGCGCCCCGGTTGGACCGCAGCGTGCCCAGCAGGTCCACCGCCTGGGTGCCGATATGGCAGGCGTGCTCCACCTCGCGCTGCTGCACATGCGCGGTGGCCAGCAGCAGCAGCCCGATCGCCCGCCGCCGCACCCGCCCCTCCGGAAGCCCCTCCAGGGCCTCCTCGGCGCGCCGCCGGGCCTGGTCGGCCTGGCCCAGGTCGCGATGGCAGTGGGCCAGCTCATCGGCCAGATAGGCATGGTCGAAATGGCGGATCCAGATGGGGTCGTCGCCCGTGACGGAGCCCGAACCGCTGCCCACGGCCCGCTCCAGCGCGTCCAGCGCCCGCCCGGCCACCGCCTGACAGGTCCGCGCGTCCCCCATCAGGGCGTGGCCGCGCGCCTCGGCCGCCAGGAACATCGACTCCGCGCGCGGTGGCACCTGGCCGCGCGCGCCCTCCTGAGCGGCCTTCGCCAGCTGGGCGATCTCGCGGGGATTGCCCAGCTGGGCGGCGAGATGGCTCATGCTGGCGGCGAGCACATAGCCGCCGTAGCCCCGGTCCCCGGCGGCCTGGGCGAGCCGCAGCGCCTGGATGTAATAGCGCTGGGCGAGACCGGACTGACCGGTGTCGACCGCCATATAGCCCGCCAGCTCCGTCAACCGCGCGACCGCCGCGAAGAGTTCACGGCCCACCGCCTCGGTGTACGAGCCGGCCAGCAGCCCGGAGACCACGCTGTTCAGATAGTGGACGACGACGGGGCGCACATGGCCGCTGCCGTAGCGGTGGTCCAGGTCGACGAGCGCGTCCGTGGTGGCCCGCACCGCGGCCACGTCGGAGCGCCCCACCCGGGCGCCCGCGGTGCGCGCGACCTGGGTGTCGGCACCGGTGATCAGCCAGTCGCGGCTGGGCTCGACCAGCGCGGAGGCGGCGACCGTCGAACCGCTGAGGAAGTCACGGCGCCCCACATCGCTGCGCCACAACTCACAGACCTGCTCTATGGCACCGAGGACGGTCGGCGAGAACTGCAAACCGACCCCTGAAGCAAGGTTTTTGCCGTTGGCCATGCCGATCTCGTCGATCGTGACCGTACGGCCCAGCTTCCGGCCGAGCGCCTCGGCGATGATGCCCGGCGCCCTGCCCCGGGGCTGCTGGCCACGCAGCCAGCGGGCCACCGAGGTCTTGTCGTAACGCAGATCGAGACCGTGCTCGGCGCCGCACATGTTGACCCTGCGCGCCAACCCGGCGTTGGAGCACCCGGCTTCCTGGATGAGCGCCTGCAACCGTTCGTTCGGCTGCCGCGCCACAAGCGGCCTAGCGGCCATGGCTTTACCCCCTGTGACTGCTTGCGTTCTCGGCGTATCCGTTCCTGTTGCTGAGTGATGCCCCGCAGATATCGCAGGTATACGGCGAATGCGGAACTTGCCCGTATTGACCACATCGACCGCATCGTTCGCGTACGGCGCCGATACGAGTCCGGGACGCCCTCCCCCTGGCGCCGCGGCATGGCCGCCGGACACTCGCACGCCCGTCACGCATGGTGGCTACCCGCTTACGGAGCCGCAACCCCATACGCGCCCCCGCCCGTGCATCCATGCGCCCCGCCGTGCCGTCACCGCGCACCCCGGCCCCGACGCGCCCCGCCCGTGCGGGGGCCGGGCCGTAACCCTCGTTGACGGCGGAAGTTGTCCTGTGCGTGGAAGAGACCATGGACGTGACAGAACCCTCGCGGTTCACCGCGGGAACCTCGCAGATCCCCCAGCAGCGCGGGGAGCGGCTGGGCGACGCGGCGGTGCGATATGCCGAGGACCGGCATTGGGACGTGCTCTCCGGCGCCTGGCTGGAGACCGTGGACGGGGTGGAGCGCTGCTCCTGCGGAAGCGCCGGCTGCCCGGCCCCCGGCGCCCATCCGACCGGCCGGGACTGGGTGAACCAGGCCACCGGCAGCGCGGTCGTGGTCCGCCGCATGTGGGGCAGGGCGCCGCGCGCCTCCATCCTGCTGCCCACCGGCCGCACCTTCGACGCACTCGACGTCCCGGAGTCGGCGGGCTGTCTGGCGCTCGCGCGCATGGAGCGCCGCCGGGTCGAGCTGGGCCCGGTCACCTGCACCCCCGGCCGCAGGATGCTCTTCTTCGTCCTCCCCGGCGCCGCCGCCAAGGTCCCCGACCTGGTGCGGAATCTGGGCTGGCCGCCGAACGCGATCGACCTGACCGCCCGCGGCGAGGGCGACTATGTGGTCGCGCCGCCGACCCGGGTGGGCGTGCGCGGCCCGATCCAGTGGGCCCGGCGGCCCACCGCCGCCAACCGCTGGCTGCCCGACGCCGAAGAGCTGGTGAGCGCCCTGGCCTACGCCTGCGGCCGCGAGCGCCGCTGACGTCTCCGGAGCGCTCCCTTGGCCAGCCCCTATCGTGGAGCGCCGGGCGGGGGCGGAGACCGGCCCCCGAGTGATACGTCAGTGGGCTGCGTCCCACGGGAAAGTGGGATGCGTCCCACGGGAAAACGGGGTGAACCGGTGCCTCAGGAGCAATCAGCGGCCACCACGCGGCCGTCCAGGGCCGCCGCCGTGCGGGTGAGCGGCCTGTGGAAGCGTTACGGAGAGCAGATCGCCGTCGCGGGGATCGACCTGGAGCTGCCCGCCGGGCAGTTCATCGGGCTCGTCGGGCCCAACGGCGCCGGTAAGACCACCACGCTGTCGATGATCACCGGCCTGCTGCGCCCCGACTCGGGAACCGTGGAGATCGGCGGCCATGACGTCTGGCGGGACCCGGTCGGGGTCAAGGCGCGGATCGGGGTGCTGCCGGAGGGGCTGCGGATGTTCGAGCGGCTCTCCGGCCGGGAGCTGCTCACCTACATCGGACGGCTGCGCGGGCTGCCCGGCGAGGAGATCGACCGGCGCGCCACCCAGCTGCTGGACGTCCTCGATCTCGCGGGCTCCCAGAGCAAGCTGGTGATCGACTACTCCACCGGTATGCGGAAGAAGATCGGACTGGCCGCCGCGCTGCTCCACAACCCCGAAGTCCTCTTCCTCGACGAGCCCTTCGAGGGCGTGGACCCGGTCTCCGCCCAGACCATCCGCGGCGTCCTGGAGCGCTACACCCGCTCCGGCGCGACCGTCGTCTTCTCCAGCCATGTCATGGAGCTGGTGGAGTCGCTGTGCGACTGGGTGGCCGTGATCGCCGCCGGGCGGATCCGGGCCCATGGCCCGCTGGCCGAGGTGCGGGGCGACGCGCCGTCCCTCCAGAACGCCTTCCTGGAGCTCGTCGGCGCCAACCGGCGCGAGGCGGGCCAGAGCCTCGACTGGCTGGGCGGCGGCGCCCGATGACGCTCACCGACCCGCTCGGCGCCAAGGACCCGCTCGGCGCCACGGCGCCCGAGCCGCCCGCCGTCCCCACCGCGTCCCCCACCCCCGTCTTCGTCTCCCTGAAGCTGGCGCTGCTGCGCAACGGGCTGCGCCAGTCCAGCGGCCGGCGGACCGCGTACATCACCTCGCTGGTGCTGGCGCTGCTGGTCGCCGTGTTGCAGCTGCTCGGCCTGGTGCTGCTGCGCGGCACCGACCACGCCGACGCGCTGGTCACGCTGTTGACGGCGGTGCTCACCCTCGGCTGGGCGGTGATGCCGCTGTTCTACCCCGGCGGCGATGAAACCCTCGACCCGACCCGGCTGGTGATGCTGCCGCTGCGGCCGCGCTCGCTGATCACCGCGCTGCTGGTGTCCTCTCTGATCGGCATCGGCCCGCTGTTCACCCTGACCCTGGTGGCCGGTTCGGCCATCGCCGTCGCGCACGGGGCGGCGGCCGCGGTGGCGGGGGTCGTGGCCGTGGTGCTGACGGTGCTGGTGTGCGTGGCGCTGGCGCGCGCCGTCGCGACGGCCAACACCCGCCTCCTCACCAGCCGTAAGGGCCGTGATCTGGCGGTGCTCAGCGGTCTGTTCGTGGCGGTCGGCGCGCAGTTCGTGAACCTCGGCGCCCAGCAGCTCGGCGGCGAGAACGGCCTGGCCGTGCTGGAGCCGGCCGCGGCGGTGCTGCGCTGGGTGCCGCCCGCGGCGGCCGTGGACGCCGTCCAGGGCGTCAGCGACGGTGCCTATGGGGTCGCCGCGGCCCAGTTCGCGCTGACCGTGGGCGCGTTGGGGCTGCTGATGTGGTGGTGGCAGGGCACCCTCACCCATCTGATGACCACCCCGGACGCCTCCACGCTCCAGGCGGCGGCCCCGCGCGAGCGGCGGCGCTCCGGCGCGGCCGGCACCCCGGACGCCTCGGGCCCGTTCGCCCGGCTGCTGCCCGCCGGCCGCGCCGGCACGGTGCTGCTGCGGACGCTGCGCTACGCCGTGCGGGACCCGAAGACCAAGTCGGCATGGGTCACCTCGCTGGCCGTCGGACTGCTGCTGCCCGTGATCACGGCCGTCCAGGGCAATGGCTCGATCTACACGGCCTGCTGGGCATCGGGGCTGCTCGGCATGTTGATGTACAACCAGTTCGGCCAGGACAGCTCCGCCTTCTGGATGGTCGCGCAGACGATCTCCTCTCGCCGTGACGCCTATCTGGAGCTGCGGGGCCGTGCGCTGGCGCTCCTGCTGGTCGCGGTGGTGTACGTGGTGGTGGCGGTGCTTGCCTCCGCCGCCTTCCTGAAGAATTGGTCGGCCGCCCCCGAGGCGCTCGGGCTCGCCCTCGCGCTGCTCGGCTCGATGGTGGCGACCGGCGCCATGACCTCGGCACTTGCCCCGTACTCCATTCCGCAGGACAGCGGCTACAAGAACGTCGTCCCGGCGCAGGCGGGGATCGCCTGGCTCAGCATCCTCGGCGGCTTGATCGCGGGCGCCGTGCTGTGCGCACCGGTGCTGGGCCTGACGTTCTGGCTGCATCTCTCCGGGCAGCACGGTCTGTTGTGGGTGCTGCTTCCGGTGGGCACGGTGTACGGCGCGGCCCTCGCGGAGATCGGCCTGCGGGTGGCGGCGCCGCGGGTGGCGGCGCGGCTGCCGGAGATCCTGGCGGCGGTCAGCAAGGGGTGAGCCCCGGGCGCGGGCGGCGGGGCCGGGGGCTCACCCCGGGGCCGCCGCGGCGCCCGGACTATCCGCGTCGCCGAGGCCGTTCACGTCGCACGCACCGTTCACGTCGCGCGGAGGACGGCCCTCGCCCAACTGCCGTAACGTTCCGGCTAGTCGAGGTACTTGCTGTAGACCCAGCCCCTGGTCCCGGGCCGAATTCCGGTGGTGGTCCGTTTGAGGATCTTTCCGTAGGACCAGCTCTTCTCGAAGCCCCGGGTGCGGCAGAAGTACCGGAAGGAATCTCCCCGGTAAAGCGTTCCTATGGCGCGGTAGCGCTTTCCCGGTCCGGTACGGAATCTCGCTCCACTCGTCGAGACCTTGAAATTGACATCCGGGGAATTGAACTGACACGCCGATGCCCCCACCGCCGACGCCGTTGGCGCCAGGGCCACGGAACCGCCCAGCATCAGCGCCGCCGAGAGCACGACCATCGAGGCTTTACGCTTGATCTTCACGCAACCACCCCCCGTGATCGGTTAATTCACTGCATGATCGATTAATTCATCGCGCGCCGAAGAGCGTAGCACCCGTCAATCCGGAAGCTCAGGACGTGGTAAAACCCCGACGGCCCATCGGCGAGTCGCCGATGGGCCGGTGCGGCTGGCAGGGTGAAATCCGAAGGGAATTTGTCAGCCGAGCGCCTCCGGGGTGAGCCCCGCGGCATCGGCATGGCCCGAGAGCGCCAGGGTCAGCTCGAACTCGGCCAGCAGGGCACGGATCACATGCTCCACCCCCGGCTGCCCGTCCAGCCCCAGCCCATAGGCGTACGGCCGCCCCAGCAGCACCGCGCGGGCGCCGAGGGCGAGCGCCTTGAACACATCGTCTCCGGTGCGCACCCCGCTGTCGAAGAGCACCGCGAGCCGGTCGCCGACCGCCTCCACCACCCCCGGCAGCGCGTCGGCCGCCCCGATCGAACCGCCCACCTGGCGGCCGCCGTGGTTGGACACGACGACACCGTCCATCCCCGCCTGTTCCGCCCGCCGGGCGTCATCGGGGTGCAGCACGCCCTTCAGCACGATCGGGCCGTCCCAGTGCTCCCGCAGGAACGCCAGGTCCTCCCAGGTCTTCCCGGGGTCGCCGAACATCTGCACGAAGTGCAGCACCGCGGCGTCCAGGTCCTCGTGGACCGGCTTGGCGAGCCCGGCCTGGAACGCCGGATCGGTGAAGTAGTTGGCGGTGCCCACTCCGCGCAGGAACGGCAGATACGCCTGGTCGAGATCGCGCGGCCGCCAGGCAAGCAGCGGAGTGTCGAGGGTCACCACCAGGGCCGTGAAGCCGCATGCCTTCGCCCGGTCCAGAAAGCTCCTGGTGACTTCGCGGTCCTTGCCCCAGTAGAGCTGGAACCACCGCTCACCGTCCCCCATCGCCTCCGCCACCCGCTCCATCGGCGTACTGGACGCGGAGGACAGGATGAACGGCACGCCCTGCGCCGCGGCGGCCCGCGCCGCCGCGCACTCGGCGTCCGGGTGCATGATCGACAGCACGCCGACCGGGGCGAGCGCGAGCGGTGCGGGCAGCCTGGTGCCGAACAGCTCGACCGACAGATTCCGCCGCCGTACGTCACGGAGCATCCGCGGCACGATCCGATGCCGGTCCAGCGCGGCCCGGTTGGCCCGCTCGGTGCTGCCGTTGCCCGCGCTGCCCGCGACATAGCCCACCGGGCCGGGCCCCAGCCGGGCCTCGGCCACCTCCTCGAGCCGGGTCAGATCGGCGGGCAGCCGGGGAACGGCGCCGGTCATCCCGTTCAGATAGATCTCGTACTGAAATGCCGCCCAGTCCCTGCCGGGTTCCGGATCCGTGATGTCGCCACCGATCATGTGCGCACCTTCGCCTGTTCACTACTGGTCAATTTCTCATTACTGGACGGGAGTAGAGGACTCGTAGGATCGACCACCCGCCGATCGCGTTCAAGGGAGCGAACCGGAACGCGATGGAGACAGTGAGACAGTTCCCGCGTTGGAGTTCCACTTGCCGCTGGCCAAGACAACGCGGCTGTGTGCCGGGCAGGGCTTCGACGTAGTTTGCTGGCGTCCGTTTTGACCATGTGAGGCCGAGAAGGGCAAGGGGCCGAGCAGGGCCGGCGGTGCGTCGGCCACCCATTCACTCACCGCGAGCAGGGGTCGCGGTCCGGCGAGGACCGCGCAGGCCGTCAGCGCCAGGAGCGTCACAAGAGGGTGCCGTACTCCCCGCGGATCCC
Organism: Streptomyces malaysiensis subsp. malaysiensis; assembly: GCF_040653035.1. Classification (NCBI taxonomy): domain Bacteria; kingdom Bacillati; phylum Actinomycetota; class Actinomycetes; order Kitasatosporales; family Streptomycetaceae; genus Streptomyces; species Streptomyces malaysiensis. Next base: position 387,053 of record NZ_JBEZNG010000003.1, on the reverse strand, counting down.
GCGGGTCCGGGACCTGCGCGAGGCGTTCCAGCAGATCCGGAAGATGTGTACCGAACCCCGCCCAACACGACGAGACGTCAGCAACCGGGCGTCAGCCGACTACGCCGAAGTCCTGACCGAAGAGGGCGAGGTAGTACGCGACTTCCGGTTCGCGCTCCATCCAGTATGGTGCCGGTGGGGGTCTCCGTTGTTGCGTTGTCGGACCATCCGGTTGGTTTCCGCTGCGCTCTTCGAGATGCACGACGAATGGATCGCCTTACCTCACCGCCACCTCCCCGAAGGTGATATGGGTGATATCTGTCGTAAACTCTCCTTTAGTTCCTTCGCGCTACCCAACGCACCGAAATGCAACCGCCAGTTGATCACCAACAGCATGACGAGGGACACTACCTGGCGGATGCGTGTTCCCGACCGAGTGGCACTCGCTTCGGTATCCTCCCGCGCAGGTCATCGGAGGCCATTTACCCAAAGATTACTGGGCAGTTGACCTCAGGGTTTCGTGGTAGCGTCCTTGTTCGGAGGGACAGTGCAACCTGAAAGGGAAATCGTGAACACGGAGAAGATCGCCGCTCGCCGCCTCTCGCTGGAAGAAGTGACGAAGCTCGGCGTGAAGGACAGGCTCTTCATTTCCGCCGACACGGCAGAACTCAAGCTCCCCGGCTGCTATGTCCCTGCTTTTCTGACCAAGTCCGGTGAGGATTTCGAGGGCGGCTCGATCACGGCGAAAACCGTTTTCCAGGAAGAGGTCTCCTGCCTTCCCGACGACGAGAATGAAGCCGGAATCTACTTGGCTGACGAGAACGGCTCGGTGACCATCGAGGTCCTCCAGTCCGCCGGTGTCGTGCTGGACCTGGCACTTTTCGTCCCTGGTGGGGACAAGGGAGCCCTCACGGCCCTTTACGCCGCGGCCCGGCAGGCCTTCGGCGCCGACACCGTGCAGATCTGGCGCCAGGGCCTCAAGGAGGTTCCCGACGTGAAGGTCGACATCTTCGAGGAGCAGATTCCCCGGGGGCGCAAGGGGACCGAAAGCCCCAAACGTGACCGTCGCGCGTTCGACACCTACCCCACCCGTGCAGACTTCATCGAGTTCTCCGCGGGGTGGAAGCCGGTCATTGAGGTTCACAGGCCGATTGTTGACGACACCCCGACCATCTGAGGCGGTGCGTTACCTCTCGTTCTCGGCCTGAGAGAACGCCGAGAACGCATGCGCCGGACCCGGTCGACCCCTGAGCGGGCCCAGGGAGATGTTCTTCGCGCCGTTCAGTCGCAGGGCGCCGACTGCGAGGTTGCGCCAGGTCGCCATAGCGCGGGGAGGGCAAGGTGCCGGCGGTGGCCTATGTGTTGAACCTGTCCGGACGTTCTGAACCCGCCTGAATGTGCTGAGCCGGAAGCCGGGCTGAACCGGGTGTCGGACCATCAGCCCGCCAGCCGCCGACCGTCAGCCGCCATCCGCTAGACGGGCAGGACGGAGGCCAGGAAGGGCTCCACGGCGCGGCGCCAGCCGTCGGGCTGGTCGTAGTGGACGAGATGGCCCGCGTCCACCACCTCGGCATACTGGCCGCGGGGCAGGACGCGGACCATCTCCTGGGCCTCCGCGCGGCCCAGCTCACCGTCCAGCCCGCGCACGACCAGGGTGGGGCACTCGACCAGCGCAAGCTCCTCCCAATGGGCGTCATGGACCCAGGTCTCACGGACCTTCAGCATCTGACGGCAGGAGAAGGCCGGACGCCAGCCGTCCGAACGCTCGGCCATGACCTCGGCGAAGAAGTCGCCCCGGGGCGGATTCGGCCGCTCCAGCGTCGGATCGTCCTCACCGAACCACTTGCGCACATCGGCGAGGGTCGCGAACGGCACCGGCCAGGAGCGGAACCATGCGGCCCATTCGCGCTGTGAGGCGGCGCCGAGGGCCGAGGCCCGCATATCGCAGATGACCAGCGCCCGGACCAGATCGGGGCGGCGGGCGGCGAGCTGCCAGGCGGTGAGGGCGCCCATGGCATGGCCGATCAGCGTCACGGGGGCGAGGCCGAGCTGCTCCACGGCCGCCTCGGCGTCGTCCACATAGGTGGAGCGGTCGAACGGCCCCTCGGCCGGCTTCTCGCTACGGCCATGGCCACGCTGATCGAGGGCGACCGCCCGATGGCGGGTGGAGAGCCAGCGGGCCGTCTCCGCCCAGTGGGCGGCGCGGCCCAGCAGCCCATGGAGCAACAGCACTCCGGGCCCCCGCGCTGCCTCGCGGCCGGCGCCTGCCTTGGGCGGATCGGTGAACTCCCAGGCGGCGAGCCGCACGCCGCCGGCCCCGCTCACTTCGATGCGTCGCACCATGTGGTCTGGCACCTCCAGCCCTCTCCCGAACACCCCTACAGTATCGAACTCATATTCGAACACGCGCTATTGGCGTCCAACACCCCTCGTTCGAGTGACCGTGCGCAGGGATTGATCGTCTGTGCCCTGGGGAGACAGCTAGCGGGAGGCGGACTGCTCGGGGAAGGGAGTCCGCGGGGGACGACCCTGAGAGCTCGGGGCTCCGGGTCACCTGGGGCCCGGGTCGCACCGGCCGCGTTCGCGCGGTCCGTGCGAACCGGGGCCCAGCGGGGGGACATGGGGAAGCGGGGCCCCGGCACCTGACGGCACCGGGGCCCCCGCTGAAGAACACCCCCTGGGCAGCACAGCCCCTCGGGCCCACCTGAGCCCCCTCCCCTGACGGCCTGAGCGTCAGCGACAGCGTCGCACGCGGCGGCTCCGCCCGCTCGGTTTCTCCCGACTCCGGTTTCGGGAAAATCCGTCCTCGCAGGTCGTGACGGCCGAATCGTCTGAACCGGGTGTATCGGTCAGCGTGTCGGAGCGCGCGAGGTTGTGCGGGAGCGCGTTCGCGAGGCGTTGGGAAGCCGGGTCGGCGGCGGACGGGGTCGAGGCGTCCGCACGCCGGGGAGGCGACGCAGGGGAAACGGGGTCAGGGGGTCGGGAATCGGGGCGAGGTCGGGAATCGGAGGATGATGATCAGGACTCGGAGAACAGGAGCGCGGGGATCAAGGCTCGGAGATCACGGGGTCGGGATCAGGCGGGGTCAGGCGGGGTCGTCAGGTGAGATCAAGCGGGAGATCCGGAAGAGAGACGCTTGCGCCGGGACCGCGTCAGCGCTTGGCCACGAAGACATGCGAGGCGATCTCCGCCTCCAGCTCCGCCGCCTCACCGCTGCTGCCGACCAGCACCCCGCCCGCCGACTCCGTGACGCTCACCACGGAGCCGGGCTGCACCCCGGCCCGCCGCAGTGTGTACATCACCTGGGCGTCGGCCTGGATGGGCTCGCCGATGCGGCGCACCACCACCGTCTTGCCCTCCGAACCGGGCTCCAGCTCACGCAGGCTCACCATGGACTCGTCCAGGAACGGATCGGCCTCGGCCTTCTCGCCCAGCTCCTCCAGACCCGGGATCGGGTTTCCGTACGGCGACTCGGTCGGATGGCGCAGCAGCTCCAGGACGCGCCGCTCCACCGCCTCGCTCATCACATGCTCCCAGCGGCACGCCTCGGCGTGGACCTGCTCCCACTCCAGCCCGATCACGTCCACGAGCAGGCACTCCGCGAGCCGGTGCTTGCGCATCACGCGCGTGGCCAGCCGGCGGCCCTCCTCGGTCAGCTCCAGATGGCGGTCGCCCGCGACCGTGACCAGACCATCGCGCTCCATCCGCGCCACCGTCTGGCTGACCGTCGGACCGCTCTGCTCGAGCCGCTCCGCGATCCGGGCGCGCATGGGGACCACGCCCTCCTCCTCGAGCTCGAGGATGGTGCGGAGATACATCTCCGTGGTGTCGATCAGTCCGGACATGCGTGCCCCTCGAAGTGTCGTGCGGTGGCCCTGAAACAATTCTGACGCATCCCACCGACAACGGGGCCGAGTCGGCCCCTTCCGCCGCAAGGGATCGGGCTGCTATTGACAGCGTCATGATCGAAACCCCCCATAGGGAAGGCGACGCCTTGATGAGCGAGTCCAAGCCGGCCGGGCAATTCTTCGACGCGGCCATCGGCCTGCTGCGGCAGGTGCGGGACGAGGAGGCCGAGCATATCGCCGCGGCGGGCACCCTTATCGCCGATACGGTCGCCGCGGGCGGCCGCCTCTTCACCTTCGGCGCCGGGCACTCCTCCCTGCCCGCCCAGGACGTGGTCTACCGCGCGGGCGGGCTCGCGCTGATGAATCTGCTGCCGGTGCCGGGGGTGGTGGGCGTGGACATCGTCCCCGCCACCCTCGGCAGCGCGCTCGAACGCGTCGACGGGCTCGCCACGACCGTCCTCGACAGCAGCCCGCTGCGGTCCGGGGACCTGCTGATCGTGATCTCGCTGTCCGGGCGCAACGCCCTGCCCGTGGAGATGGCGATGAGCGCCCGGGAGCGCGGTATCACGGTGATCGCGGTGACCTCGGTGGGCTACGCGACCGGCACCACCTCGCGCAACTCCTCCGGTGGCTTCCTCAAGGACCACTGCGATCTGGTCGTCGACAACAAGATCCCGATCGGCGACGCGGAGCTCACGGCGGACGGCATCGGCGCGCCCTTCGCGCCCGCCTCCACCGTCGTGACGAGCGCGATCATGCAGTCCATGGTGGCCGCCGGGGTCACGGAGCTCGCCGAACGCGGAATCGAGCCGCCCATGCTGAGGTCGGGGAACGTGGACGGCGGGCACGAGTGGAACCGCAAGGTGATGACCGAGTACGGGGACCGGATCTTCTACCGCAGGTGACGGTCGGCTTCCGGTGAGGGGCCGCCGCCCGTGATCCGCACCGGGCGGCGGCCCTGTCGCGGACACCGCGAGCGCGCGGCCGCTCCCGGTACGGCCAGTCCCGGTACGGCCGCCCCCGGGCCCCTTCCCGGTGCAGCCCTTCCCCGGCCCCTTCCCGGTGCGGCCGTTCCCGCGACCGCCCCCGGTCCGGCCGCTCCCGGCATGGCCAGTCCCGGTGCGGCCGCTCCCAGGACCCTTCGCGGTACAGCCCTTCCCGGTCCGGTCGTTCCCCGCCGCAGTTCCGTGCCGCCTCAGCACCGGCGTACGGCCAGGTCCACCGAGGCCGCGACCCGGGCCGCGACGTCCTCCGCGTACGCCGCGTCCGTCCGGTCGAAGGCCCGGCGGCTCGAGGTGCGCAGGAAGGTGACCACGCCGAGGGTGCGGCCGCGGCTGCGCAGCACCGCGCACAGGCCGTGCACCGCGCCCTCCGGCCATTTGCGGGCGGCCGCCCACTGGGCCGCCGCCTGCTCGTCCGAGCGTCTGGTGCTCGCCCGTACCGAACCGCAGCGCTCGACCGCCTGGAGCGCCGGATGGCCTTCCGGGTAGGCGAGCGGGATGCCGCCCGGGACGACGGGCGGACAGGGGCCGGGGGTGCCGGTGGGCGTGGCCGCCGCCCGGACGAGGCGGATCCGGTCCGCCGGGGCGCCCGGCGGCGGGTCCAGGACCAGGTCGATCAGGGCGTGGTCGGCGAAGCCCGCCAGCGCGAAGTCCAGGTGGATCGAGGCCGCCTCCATGGGGTCCTCGCATTCGGCCGCCGCCCGCGCCGCCCGGTGCAGCTGGTTGCCCCGGAAGCGCATCCGGGCGCTCTCCTGCTCCTGGCCCTTCGCCTCCGTCGCGTCCTGGAAGATCCAGGCCACCCCGAGCGGCGCGGGCTCCTCGGTGAGCGGTGAGGCCAGCCGGAGGAAGCCGCTGCGCCAGCAGCGGCGCCGCGCCGCCGCGCCGGTCTCGCCGCGGTCGGCGCTCTCGCCGCGGACCGCCTCGTCGTCGTCGAGCAGTTCGTAGCGCACGCCCTCCGCGCCCTCGAAGCCGTCGGCCGCGTCCGCCCGGTCGGCGTCCCGCACCGTCACCCACAGCTCGGTGGGCGCCGGGGGCACGCCCTCGGCCAGGACGTGCTGCAACGCGGCCTCCGCCTCCTCGACGCCCTGGTCCAGGAAGTCGCCCAGCGGCCGGCCGGGTGCGGCCCTGCGGGTCGTGCGCAGCGCGCCCGCCGCGCTGGTATTGGCGACGGCCACCCGCAGATCCGCGTCGACCAGGACCACGTTCCACGACGCGTCCGCCAGCAGCGCCTCGCTCAGCGCGATCGACCGTTCCAGGTCGACCTGCGCATGCACCTCGCTGAAGGCGCAGTACACCCCGGCCGGACGGCCGTCCACGCCCGGCACCCGTGAGGACTGCGTACGGACCAGGACCCGGCCGCCGTCCTTGGTCAGCAGCGCGAACTCGTGCACCCGGCGTCCTGTGGCGCCCATGGCCTCCGTAAGGCGCTCTTCGACGTCCCGCGCGTCCCCCGGGCGGGCCGCCCAGCCGCCCAGCCCCTTGCGGCCGACCGCCTCCGCCGCCGTCCAGCCGAGGATGCGCTCAGCCTCGTGGTTCCAGTGGGTGACCGTGCCGTCGGCGTCGAACGCGCACAGGGCGGCGTCCATCCCGTCGAGCAGCGCGGCGAGCAGTTCGGAGTCGGGCCGCTCGGGTCCGTCCGGGCGGTCGGGGCGGCCGGAGGCCGATGGGGCCGCGCCCGGCTGCCCCGGGACTCCCCGCGAGGACTGGGCGGAAGGCGCCGGCTGTGCGGATTCGGACCGTTGTGAAGCGCTCACCTGACACCCCTTGCTGGACGTGGCTGTCTGTGGTGGGGCACGTCGGACATTGAACTCGAACGTGACACGCGCCACACCGCATTCGTCGAAATCGTTGCCTCACGGAAATTCGCTTGTGTGTGGCACGAGGGGGTTCTTAGGCTTGCGGTACACGAGAAGGGAGGTGGTTCGGCAGATGTATGAAATCCGGACGCGTGAGGTGACTGCGGGCTAGTCGTCCGTCGTCGCGCTCAGCGCATTCGCCGGACAGGCGCACGAGACATGTGCGTGGCCGGCCAATCCCAAGCAGTCACCCGACCCGTGGGTCGCCGGTACGTCCGACCGGCCCCCTTCCGCCTCAGGGCGTCAGGGGAGAGACCCGCGGGTCGTCTGCTTTTCCGGGGGCTCTCACGGCTCTTGAGGCTCTCAGGGCTCTTGAGGCTCTCAGGGCTCTTACGGTCTTCTCTTCAGGGCCTTCTTCTCTTCAGGGCCATACGGGCGCCAGTGTTCCCGGCGCCCGCACGCCCCCGGTGCCGCCCTTACGGGTACAGCCGCTCCACCCGCCAGCCCGCGCCCTCCTGATCGGGCAGCCGGACGTACCGCAGCCGGTCGTGCAGCCGGTTCTCCCGGCCCTGCCAGAACTCCACCGCCTCCGGCACCACCCGGAACCCGCCCCACTCAGGCGGCACCGGCACCTGCTCCCCCGGCGGATAGCGGTCCGCCAGCTCCCCGTACGAGCGGTCCAGCTCCTCCCGCGAGTCCACCACCGAGGACTGCGAGCTCGCCCACGCGCCCAGCTGTGAGCCGTGCGGCCGGGTGCGGAAGTACGCCGCGGTCTCGTCCCGTCCGGTGCGCCGGGCGATGCCCGTCACGATCACCTGCCGGGCGATGGGATGCCAGGGGAAGAGCAGCGCGACATGCGGGTTCTCGCCCAGCTCACGGCCCTTACGGGAGCCGTAGTTGGTGTAGAAGACGAAGCCGCGCTCGTCGAAGCTCTTCATCAGGACGGTGCGGGAGCTGGGGCGGCCCGCCGCGTCGGCGGTCGAGACGACCATGGCGTTCGGTTCGAAGAGACCGCTGCCGACCGCGTCCTCGAACCACCGGGTGAACTGCCGGAACGGATCGTCCGCGAGATCCGCCTCGTCGAAGCCGGCCGCGCGGTAGTGCTCGCGCATGGCGGCCGGGTCGTACGTACGCGCGAAGGAAGCCGAGGGCTCCGAGTCAACGTGAGGCACGGGCATATCTTGCAACATCATCGGTCCGTCGCACGGGCGGCCCCGGAAGAGTGATCTCCATCCCCCGCCCCGGCACCCGGTAACCCTTCCCCGACGTGTGCGGGATGTGCCACTTCTCACGCTTCCCCGTGGGCAGCACACCGACCAGACTGAGGCGGACCACGCGCCGATGGGCGCCTGGCAGGCACCACCCCCCGTGTCCCGGAGGTCACTCCCCGCCGCGGTTGGGTGACCACCACCCGCACGGGGCACATCACGGAGTGACCGGTACGGACCGCGAGCCGTGTCAGGCGGCCGAGGAACCGTTCCGGCACCGTCCGCCGCCGACCGCCGTCCCGCAATGAGGAGCCGCCTGATGTCCGACTTCGTACCCGGACTCGAAGGAGTCGTCGCGTTCGAGACGGAGATCGCCGAACCCGACAAGGAAGGCGGCGCGCTCCGCTACCGAGGTGTGGACATCGAGGACCTGGTGGGCCATGTCTCCTTCGGGAACGTCTGGGGTCTGCTGGTCGACGGCGCCTTCAACCCGGGGCTGCCGGCCGCCGAGCCCTTCCCCATCCCGGTCCACTCCGGGGACGTCCGGGTCGATGTGCAGTCCGCGCTGGCCATGCTCGCGCCCGTCTGGGGTCTCAAACCGCTGCTGGACATCGACGCGGAGCAGGCCCGTGAGGACCTGGCGCGCGCGGCCGTGATGGCCCTGTCCTACGTCGCCCAGTCGGCCCGCGGCCAGGGCAAGCCGATGGTGCCGCAGCGGGAGATCGACAAGGCCGGGACCATCGTGGAGCGCTTCATGCGGCGCTGGCGCGGTGAACCGGACCCCAAGCATGTCGCCGCCGTCGACGCCTACTGGACCTCCGCGGCCGAGCACGGGATGAACGCCTCCACCTTCACCGCCCGCGTCATCGCCTCCACCGGCGCCGATGTCGCCGCCGCGCTCTCCGGCGCGGTGGGCGCCATGTCGGGGCCGCTGCACGGCGGCGCGCCCTCCCGGGTGCTCGGCATGATCGAGGAGATCGAGCGCACCGGGGACGCCACCCGCTACGTCAAGCAGGCGCTCGACCGGGGCGAGCGGCTGATGGGCTTCGGCCACCGCGTCTACCGCGCCGAGGACCCGCGGGCGCGGGTGCTGCGGCGCACCGCCAAGGAGCTGGGCGCACCGCGCTTCGAGGTCGCCGAGGCGCTGGAGCGCGCCGCCCTGGACGAACTGCACAGCCGCAGGCCGGACCGGGTGCTGGCGACGAACGTGGAGTTCTGGGCGGCCATCGTGCTGGACTTCGCCGAGGTCCCGGCGCCCATGTTCACCTCGATGTTCACCTGCGCCCGTACGGCGGGCTGGAGCGCGCACATCCTGGAGCAGAAGCGGACCGGCCGGCTGGTGCGGCCTTCGGCCCGGTACATCGGCCCCGGCACGCGCAGCCCGCACGACATCGACGGCTACGGGAGCACCGCCTCGCGGTAGCTCAGGAGACGGCCCGGGAGGGGTGGCCGGGGTCCTGGGTGAAGTCCTGGGCGGAGTCCAGGGCGGAGTCCTGGGCGGCCAGGATTCCCTCCAGGATCCCCGCCCACTGGGCCACCACCCGCTCCCGGCGATGGCCGTCGTCCGTCAGCAGATTGGCCAGGCCCAGGCCGCGGCCCATGTCGAGCAGGCCCTGGACGGCCTCCCGGACGCCCGGCACCGACTCGTCGGCGCCCAGCAGCTCCACCGCCATCCGGTGCGTCTCCCGGCCGATCTTCGCCTCCAGGGCGGCCACCCGGGCGCCCAGCTGCTCCTCGTACGAGGCCGCCACCCACAGCTGGAGGGCGGCCCGGAAGAGCGGGCCGGTGTAGAGGGCGATCAGCGCCTCGACCACCACGCGGACGCGGCCCTCCCCACGCGGGGCGGAGAGGGCGCGCAGCTCCGCCGAGCGCTCCTCCGCGACGTGCTCGACGGCGGCCGTGAAGAGGTCCTCGCGGGTCGGGAAGTGGTGCTGGGCCGCGCCCCGCGACACCCCGGCCCGCTCGGCGACCACCGCGACCGTGGAACCGCTCCAGCCGCGCTCGGCGAGGCAGGCCACGGCGGCCTCCAGCAGCCGCCTGCGGGTCGCGCGGCTGCGGTCCTGCTTGGGGTCGCGCAGCGCGGTACGGGGGGTCATCGGGACGCCCCCGCGGCGCCCGTGTCCCCGGCGGCCGTGTCCCCGGCGGCCGTCGTCCCCGGTGCCGCCCCCGCGGACGGTCCCGCCCCGGTGTCCGCCGCCTCCCGTATCCACACCGGCTCCCGCCGCTCCAGGAACGCCGTCATGCCCTCGCGGGCCTCCTCGGAGGCGAAGAGGCGGGCCGACAGCGCGGCCAGCGGTTCGCCGTCCCGGTCGAAGGCGCCCAGCACATCGGCGGTCACCAGCCGCTTGGACTCGGCCAGGCCCTGCGGGGAGCCCCGGCGCAGCCCGTCGAGGACGGGCGCCAGCGCCTCGTCCGCGTCGCCCTCCGGGTCCGCGATCGTCACCAGCCCGATCCGGGCCGCCTCGGCTGCGTCGAACCGCTCACCCGTCAGGTAGTAGCGGGCCGCCGCGCGCCGGTCCAGCCGGGGCAGCAGCGGTATCGAGATGACGGCCGGGGCCAGGCCGAGCCGCGCCTCGGTGAAGGCGAAGCTGGCGCCGCGCCCGGCCGCCGAGATGTCACAGGCTCCGAGCAGCCCGAGCCCACCGGCCCGCACATGCCCGGTGACCCGGGCGACCACCGGCTTGGGCAGCTCCACGATCGACCGCAACAGCGCCACCAGGCCGGACGTCCCCGAAGCCGAGGGCGGTTCGCTCAGGTCCGCGCCCGCGCAGAAGGTGGTGCCGGTGTGCGTGAGCAGCACCGCGCGGACGCGGTCGTCCCGCCCGGCCGCCGCCAGCGCCTCGCGCAACTCGGCGACCAGGCGCGCCGAGAGGGCGTTGCGGTTGTGCGGCGAGTCCAGGGTGAGGGTGGCGATACCGCGCGCGAAGGTGGCCCGTACGAGCGGCAGAGGTGCCCGGAACGTGCTGGGCCCCCCGGTCGCGGGTTCTCCGATCGGCAGCCTCCCCGCGGAACCTCCACTCAGCGACCCACCGGTGCTGGACCCCCCGGTCGCGGGTTCTCCGATCGGCGGCCTCCCGGCGGAGCCTCCGCTCAGCGACCCACCGGCGGTGGGCCCCCCAGTCGCGGAATCTCCGGTCGCCGGGACATCGGTCTTACGGCCATCGGCCAGCGGGCGGTCGGTCGTGGAACCGTCTGTCATGGGACCGTCTGTCATGGGGCCGTCTGTCATGGGGCCGTCTGTCATGGGGCCGTCTGTCATGGGGCCGTCGAGCTCCTTTCCCTGGCGCGCAGTTCACGCCTGAGGATCTTGCCGGTGGCCGAGCGCGGCACGGCGTCCGTGAACTCCACACGCCGCACCTTCTTGTACGGGGCCACCTGCCCGGCAACGTACGCGATGAGGTCGTCCGCCGAGACCCGGGTCCCGGGCCTGGGCACCACATACGCCTTGGGGATCTCATTGCCCGCCCCGTCCGTCACCCCGATCACGGCGGCGTCGGCGACGGCCTCATGGGCGAGCAGTACGGCCTCCAGATCGGCCGGGGCGACCTGATAGCCCTTGTACTTGATGAGCTCCTTCACCCGGTCCACCACATACAGCCAGCCGTCCGCGTCCACATGCCCGACATCGCCGGTGTGCAGCCAGCCCTCGGCGTCGATCAGCGCGTCGGTGTCCTCGGGGCGGCCCAGATAGCCCTTCATCACCTGCGGTCCGCGGATGACGATCTCGCCGTCCTCGCCCACGGCCAGGTCCTCGCCGGTCTCCGGGTCCACGATGCGCATCTCGGTGCTCGGGAGGAGCTTTCCGACGGTCCCCGGCGGTGCGTTCTTCGCGTCGCGCGGCACCAGATGGCAGCCCGGCGACAGTTCCGTCATCCCGAACGCCTGGAGCAGCGGCGGCACGCCGAGCCGCCGGGCGCACGCCTCCGCGAGCCGGGCGTCCAGCGGGGCCGCGGCGCTCAGCACGTACCGCACCGACGACAGGTCATGGCCGTCCACCGCCGGGTGCTTGGCCAGCGCGAGCACGATCGGCGGGGCCACATAGAGCGCCTGGGCGCGGTGCTTCTCGATCGCGGCGAGGAAGGTGTCGAGTTCGAAGCGGGGCAGCACGATCACCGTGCCGCCGTTGCGGAGGGGTGCGTTCATGAGCGCCGTAAGGCCGTAGCTGTGGAAGAACGGCAGGACGGCCAGCACCCGCTCCCCCGGCCGGCTGGGCACCAGCGTCTCCACCTGCGCGAGGTTGGTGGCCACGTTGCGGTGGGTGAGCATCACGCCCTTGGGGGTGCCGGTGGTGCCGGAGGAGTACGGCAGCACCGCGATGTCCTCGGCCGGGTCGATCTCCACCACCGGCTCGGGCGCGGTGCTCCCCAGCATGGAGCGCAGCGAGCGATGGCCGCTCGCCTCGTCGCAGACGAAGATCTCCCGTATCCCGCCCGCCCGTTCGGCCGCCTGCCGGGCCACGCCCAGCAGCGCCGAGACGGTGATGACCCACGAGGCGGCCGCGTCCCGCAGCTGCTTGGCGAACTCCTCCGGCGTCGCCAGCGGATGCACCGTGGTGACCGCGGCCCCGGTGCGGGTGGCGCCGTAGAACGCCGGCGGATACATGATCGAGTTGGGGCTGTGCAGGGCCACCACATCGCCCTTGCGCACCCCCGCCTCGGCCAGCGCGGCCCCGATCCGGCGCGAGGCGCGGTCCAACTCGCCATAGCTCAGGGCCGCCCCGGTCACGCCGTCCACCAGCGCGGTCAGATCGCCGAACTCCTCGGCCGCGCGGGCCAGTACGGCGTCGTGGATGGGCAGATCGACAGGCGGGACATCGGGATACTCGCTGCGCAGCACCATGGCCGTTCCCCTCAGCTCGATGGACCTATCTGTCCGTTCTGCCCCCTCCACGAGGTCCGTACGACCGCAGTGGGCCGGGCACCCGCTCAGTACGACTTCGGCAGGCCCAGGGTCTGGTGGGAGACGTAGTTGAGGATCATCTCCCGGCTGACGGGGGCGATCCGGGCCACCCGGGCGGCCGTGATCAGCCGCGCCAGCCCGTACTCGGCGGTCAGGCCGTTGCCGCCGAGGGTGTGCACGGCCTGGTCCACCGCCTTCACCGCGGCCTCACCGGCCGCGTACTTGGCCATGTTGGCGGCCTCGCCCGCGCTCGCGTCATCGCCCGCGTCGTACAGGTACGCCGCCTTCGCCATCATCAGCCGGGCCAGCTCCAGCTCGATATGGGCCTGGGCGAGGGGGTGGGCGACCGCCTGGTGGGCGCCTATGGGCTCCTTCCACACCTGGCGGGTACGGGCGTAGTCCACGGCCTTGTCGAGCGCGTAGCGGCCCATCCCCAGCGCGAACGCCGCCGTCATGATGCGCTCCGGGTTGAGCCCCGCGAACAGCTGGAGCAGCCCGGCGTCCTCGTCGCCCACCAGCGCGTCGGCGGGCAGCCGCACATCGTCGATCACCAACTCGAACTGCTTCTCCGCCGCGGACAGTTCCATGGGGATGTGGTGGTAGGAGAAGCCGTGGGTCTCGCGCGGGACGATGAACAGGCAAGGCTTGAGCTTCCCGGTCCTGGCGTCCTCGGTGCGGCCGACGACCAGGATCGCGTCCGCGGTGTCCACACCGGTGATGAAGACCTTACGGCCGTTGAGTATCCAGCCGCCGTCCTCCTCCCGGCGGGCGGTGGTGGTGATGCGGTGCGAATTGGACCCGGCGTCGGGCTCGGTGATGCCGAAGGCCATGGTGATGCTGCCGTCGGCCAGACCGGGCAGCCAGCGCTCCTTCTGCCCGGCGGTGCCGAACCGGGCGATGACAGTGCCGCAGATGGCGGGCGAGACGACCAGCATGAGCAGCGGGCAGCCCGCTGCGCCCAGCTCCTCCAGGACGATGGACAGCTCGGTGATGCCGCCGCCCCCGCCGCCGTACTCCTCGGGGAGGTTGACGCCGAGATAGCCCAGCTTGCCTGCCTCGGCCCACAGTTCGGGGATGCCCTCGCCCTCCTGCGGGCCGCCCGGGGCGTGCCCCTTGGCGAAGGACGACACCGCGGCGCGTAGCGCCACGCGCTCCGGGGTGTCCACCGGCGTGTGCGGGCTGGTCATGGACGGCTCCTCCCACTTGCGATGCGTTGCGCGGGCCGCGCTGTGCCGCGCGGCCCGGACGGTCCGTGCGATGTGCGGGACTTCGTCACTCCTCCGCCGTCACGACGGCGAGCAGGGCTCCGACCTCGACCTGGTGGCCGGGGGTGGCGTGCAGGGCGGTGAGCACCCCGGCGGCGGGCGCCGTGACGCGGTGCTCCATCTTCATGGCCTCCAGCCACAGCAGGGGCTGCCCGGCCTCGACCCGGTCCCCGGCCTTCACCTCGGCGACCCGGACCACGGTGCCCGGCATGGGTGCCAGGAGAGAGCCCGGTTCGGTGCGGGCGGTGGGGTCGGGGAAGCGGGGCAGCGCGGTGAACACATGGCAGCCCCGGGGCGTGTCGACATAGCGGCGGTCCCCATAGGCCGTCACCTCGAACGTCCGCCGGACCCCGGCCACATCGAGGACGACCCGCGCCGGGGCGGCGGCCTGTCCGGGGTCGGCGCCCGGTCCCGGGCCGGTGACCGGCCTCGGCCCGGCACCCGGCTTGGGCTCGGCACCCAGCGTCGGCTCAGTGCCCCGCCACGCCGCAGTACCCCACCCCGCCGCAGTGCCCCGCCGCGCCGCAGTACCCCACCCCGCCGCAGTACCCCACCCCGCCGCAGTGCCCCGCCCCGGCTCGGCGCTCAGCAGCCGGACCTCGGGGAAGTCCTCCGCGAGCAGCCCGTCGCGGGTGAGGCGGTAGCGCACCTCGTGCTCGGTGCCGTCCGGTTCGGCGCGGTAGCTCCTCAGCTGCGGCTGGGAGGGCACATTGCGCCAGCCGCCCAGCCGCCCGGCCACCGTCGTGGTCGCGGGCCGCCGCGCCGCGTCGGCCAGGGCGGCGGCGAGGGCGGCGAGCCGGGCCGCCCCCTCGTCATCGGAGGCGGCGGCGGTGAGTTCGGGCAGATGGCGTTCGAGGAAGCCGGTGTCCATACGGGCGGCCTCGAACTCCGGGTGGCGCAGGGCCCGTACGAGCAGCTCCCGGTTGGTCACCGGGCCGTGGATCCGGGCCCGCTCCAGCCCATGGGCCAGCCGCCGCACGGCCTCGGCCCGGGTGGGGGCGACCGCGACGACCTTGGCCAGCATCGGGTCGTAGTGGACGCCGATCGCGTCCCCGTCGGCCGGCCCCGCGTCGACCCGCAGCCCGGCGACCTCCAGACGGTGCAGGACGTCCGTCTGCGGCCGCCAGTCGCGCGCCGGGTCCTCGGCGTACAGCCGCGCCTCCACGGCGTGCCCACGGGCCGCCGGGGGCTCCGGGTCGAGGGGCTCCCCCTCGGCGATCCGCAGCTGGAGCGCCACCAGGTCCAGGCCGTGGATCTCCTCGGTGACCGGATGCTCGACCTGGAGGCGGGTGTTCATCTCCAGGAAGTACGCCCGCCCCGCGGGCGAGACCAGGAACTCCACCGTGCCCGCACCCTCGTAGCCGATGGCGCGCGCCGCGTTCGCCGCCGACTCGGCCAGGGTGCGCCGCAGTTCCCCGTCCAGCCCGGGGGCCGGGGCCTCCTCGATGACCTTCTGGTGGCGGCGCTGGAGGGAGCAGTCGCGGGTGCCGAGCGTCCATACGGTGCCGTGGGTGTCGGCGAGCACCTGGACCTCGACATGGCGGGCGCCCTCCATATAGGGCTCCACGAAGATCTCACCGTCGCCGAAGGCGGAGGCCGCCTCGGCGCGGGCGGAGTCGAGTTCGGCGGGGAGCGCGTCGAGTTCGCGGACCACCCGCATACCACGGCCGCCGCCGCCCGCCGCCGCCTTGACCAGCACGGGCAGATCACCGGCGGTGACCTCGGCCGGGTCGATCGGATCGAGCAGCGGTACGCCCGCCTTGCGCATGATCTCCTTGGCGCGGGTCTTGGAGGCCATGGCCTCCATCGCCTCGGGCGGCGGCCCCACCCACACCAGCCCCGCGCCCCTTACGGCGCGCGCGAAGTCGGCGTGCTCGGAGAGGAAGCCATAGCCGGGATGGACGGCGTCGGCCCCGGCGGCCAGGGCGGCCTCGACGAGGAGATCGCCGCGCAGATAGGTGTCGGCCGGGGCGTCACCCGGCAGCCTTACGGCGGCGTCGGCCTCGCCCGCGTGGGGCGCACCGGCGTCCGCGTCGGAGTGCACCGCGACGGTGGCGATGCCGAGGTCACGGCAGGTGCGGAAGACACGCCGCGCTATCTCGGCGCGATTGGCGACCAGGAGGGAACGAATCACGGGGTTCCTCACTCACATCCGGAAGACGCCGAAGCCACCGCGCGCGCCCTCGACCGGCGCGGTGTGCAGGGCGGACAGACACAGGCCGAGCACGGTGCGGGTGTCGCGGGGGTCGATGACGCCGTCGTCGTAGAGCCGCCCGGAGAGGAAGAGCGGCAGCGACTCGGACTCGATCTGCTGCTCCACCATGGCGCGCAGCCCGGCATCGGCCTCCTCGTCGTACGGCTGCCCCTTGGCGGCCGCCGACTGCCGGGCGACGATCGACATCACCCCGGCGAGCTGCTGCGGGCCCATCACGGCCGATTTGGCGCTCGGCCAGGCGAAGAGGAAGCGGGGGTCGTACGCCCGGCCGCACATCCCGTAGTGCCCGGCGCCGTACGAGGCGCCGATGAGCACGGACAGATGCGGGACGCGGGAGTTGGAGACGGCGTTGATCATCATGGCGCCGTGCTTGATGATCCCGCCCTGCTCGTAGTCGCGGCCGACCATGTAACCGGTGGTGTTGTGCAGGAAGAGCAGCGGGATGTCGCGCTGGTTGGCCAGCTGGATGAACTGCGCGGCCTTCTGGGACTCCTCGCTGAACAGCACCCCCTGGGCGTTGGCGAGGATGCCGATCGGATAGCCGTGCAGCGCGGCCCAGCCGGTGGCCAGGCTGCGCCCGTACAGCGGCTTGAACTCGTCGAAGTCCGAACCGTCCACGATCCGGGCGATCACCTCGCGTGGATCGAAGGGGATCTTGAGATCGCCGGGGACGATGCCGAGCAGCTCCTCGGCGTCGTACTTCGGCGGCTCGGCGGGCCCCGGATCGGGGTGCGCCTTGCGCCAGTTGAGGCGGGCGACGACCTGGCGGGCCTGGCGCAGCGCGTCGGCCTCGTCGGCGGCGAAGTAGTCGGCGAGGCCGGAGGTGCGGGCGTGCATCTCGGCGCCGCCCAGCGATTCGTCGTCGCTCTCCTCGCCGGTGGCCATCTTCACCAGCGGCGGACCGCCCAGGAAGACCTTGGAGCGCTCCTTGACCATGATCACGTGGTCGGACATCCCGGGGATGTACGCGCCTCCGGCGGTGGAGTTGCCGAAGACCACGGCGATCGTGGGGATTCCGGCGGCGGACAGCCGGGTCAGATCGCGGAACATCGCCCCGCCGGGGATGAAGATCTCCTTCTGGGACGGGAGATCGGCGCCGCCGGACTCGACCAGGCTGACCAGCGGAAGCCGATTGGCGCGGGCGATCTCATGGGCGCGCAGCGACTTCTTGAGCGTCCAGGGGTTGCTGGCCCCGCCGCGTACGGTCGGGTCGTTGGCGCTGATCAGGCACTCCACACCGGAGATCACCCCGATCCCGGTGACGACCGAGGCCCCCACCGGATAGTCGCTGCCCCAGGCGGCCAGCGGCGACAGCTCCAGGAAGGGGGTGTCGGGGTCCAGCAGCATCTCGATCCGCTCGCGGACCAGCAGCTTGCCGCGCTTGCGATGGCGCTGGACGTATTTCTCACCGCCCCCGGCGAGCGCCTTGGCGTGCTCCCCCTCCAACTCGGCGAGCTTGGCGAGCATCGCTTCCCGATGGGCCGTGTGGTCGGCACCGGCGGGGTCGAGCGCGGACGCGAGCACGGTCACCGCGATACCTCCGGTATGTCCAAGCGGCGAGAGGGCGGCCCATCGCCGACGGCTGCGGCGCGGAGGCCGGAACGGGGGGTCAAAGCAGTACCTCCGGTATGTCCAGATGGCGTGAGCGCAGCCATTCGCCGACGGCCTTGGCCTGGGGGTCGAAACGGGCCTGCGCGGCGACGCCCTCGCCGAGCAGGCCGTCCACGACGAAGTTCAGGGCCCGCAGCCGGGGCAGCGGATGGCGGGTGATGTTCAGCGGGGCCGTCTCCGGGAGCAGCTCCCGCAGCCGGTCGACGGTCAGGGTGTGGGCCAGCCAGCGCCAGGCGTCCTCACCGCGCGCCCAGACGCCGATGTTGGCGCTGCCGCCCTTGTCGCCGCTGCGGGCCCCGGCCACCGCGCCGAGCGGGGCGCGGCGGGTCGGCCCCGGCGGAAGCGGCGGCGGCAACGGCGGGGCCAACGACGGCGGGGGCTCTGGCACCGGGCCCCCGGCGGCGGACGAGGCGGGGGCCGGTGGGATGGTCCGCCGGGTGCCGTCGGGCAGTACGGCGGTGTGCGGCACGGTGTCGGCCGGGGTGGCCACGGCCTCGAAGACGCCGTAAGGGGAGCCCTTTCCGGGCGGGGCGGTCACATGGAAGCCGGGGTAGCTGGCGAGGGCCAGTTCGACGGCCGCGCCGCTGATCACCCGCCCCACCGCGGCCGGATCCCGGTCGCGGACCACCAGCCGCAGCAGCGCGCTCGCCTCCTCCTGCACGGCCGCGTCCGGGTGGTCGGTACGGGAGAGGGTCCAGCGGACCTCGGCGGGGCGGCGCTTGTTCATCGCCCCCTCCATCTGCTCCCGTACGAGCGCCGCCTTGGCCTCGATGTCCAGGCCGGTGAGCACGAACACCACCTCGTTGCGGTGGCCCCCAAGGCGCGTCAGTCCGGTCTTGAGGGTGCGGGGCGGCGCCTCGCCCCGTACGCCGTGGACGCGCACCCGGTCCGGGCCGTCCGGTGTGAGCCGCACCGAGTCCAGCCGGGCGGTGACGTCCGGGCCCGGATAGCGGGCACCCGCCGTCTCGTAGAGGAGTTGGGCGGTGACGGTCCCGACCGTGACGGCGCCGCCGGTGTGCGGATGCTTGGTGATCACACTGGAGCCGTCGGCCTGGATCTCGGCGAGGGGGAAGCCGGGGCGGCGGACGTCGTGCTCGGCGAAGAAGGAGTAGTTGCCGCCGGTCGCCTGGGTGCCGCACTCCAGGATGTGCCCGGCGACCACGGCCCCGGCGAGCGCGTCCCAGTCGTCGGCCGCCCATCCGAAGTGCGCCGCGGCCGGGCCCGTCACCAGCGCGGCGTCCGTCACCCGCCCGGTGACCACCACATCCGCGCCGCCGCGCAGACAGGCCGTGATCCCGGCGCCGCCGAGATACGCGTTGGCGGTGACCACGCCCGGCCCCCAGTCGCGGGCACCCAGGAGGTCATCACCCTCGACATGGGCCACCCGGCACTCGATGCCGAGCCGGTCGGCAAGACCGCGGATCGCGTCGGCCAGCCCGGCCGGGTTGAGCCCGCCCGCGTTGGTCACGAGCCGCACACCGCGCTCCATGGCGAGCCCCAGGGTGTCCTCGAGCTGACGCAGAAAGGTCGTCGCATAGCCGCGCCCCGGGTCCTTGGCACGGTCCCGGCCCAGGATGAGCATGGTCAGCTCGGCGAGATAGTCACCGGTCAACACGTCGAGGGGACCACCGGTGAGCATCTCGCGCACCGCGTCGAAGCGATCGCCGTAGAAGCCGGAGGCGTTGCCGATCCGGAGCGGTGAGGACGCCGCCGTCACCGGTCGCCTCCCGCGGAGTCGCCTGCCGGGCGGCCACCGGGCGGACTACCACCGGGCGGACTGCCGCCTGTCGCAGGGTCGCCTGACGGGGAGTCGCCTGTCGCGGGGTCACCTGACGGGCTGCCGCCGGGCACACGGTCGCCTGCCGCAGAGTCGCCTGCCGCGGGATCGGCTGTCGCCGGGTCGCCTGACGGGCTGCCGCCGGGCACACGGCCGCCTCCCGCGGAGTCGCCTGCCGAGCGGTCACCGAGCGGACTACCGCCCGCCGGGTGCTCAGCGCTGCCCGCCACCAAGAGCTCCGTACCGCCATCCGTATGGCCCGTCCGCTGTCCCGGGGCGCGGCCCTTGCCGGGTGGGCCCGCGAACGCCTGGGCGATGTCCAGCCAGCGGTCCGTGTCCGGCCCTTCGGCCCGTAGGGCCAGGTCGTCACGGTGCGCCCGCTGGGTCACCAGCAGGCAGAAGTCCAGCGCGGGCCCGGTCACGCGCTGGGCCGCGTCCTCCGGCCCGTACGTCCACAACTCCCCGTCCGGAGCGGTGAGCTCGACCCGGAACTCGTCGGCGGGCGGCTCCATCCCCCGCGCCGCGTACGCGTAGCCCCGCGCCCGGACCCCGATCCGGGCCACATGGCGCAGCCGGGCGGTGGGGGTCCGGGGCACGCCCAGCGCGTCGGCGACGTCCTGACCGTGCGCCCAGGTCTCCATCAGCCGGGCGGTCGCCATGGACATCACGCTCATCGGCGGCCCGTACCACGGCAGCCGGGCGCGCGACGGCTGTGCGGCCAGCGTCCGGCGCAGCCGTTCCCGCCCCTCGCGCCACCGGCGCAGCAGCACCTCGGGCGGCTCGGCCGCCCCACGCTCCGCGCCCTCGTCCACGAACGCGTCCGGGGCGGCCCACGCCCGGCGCACCTCGTCGGCGAACCCCTGAGGGTCCTCGGCGGCTTGTACGGCCCGCTCGTCGGTCCACGCGAGATGGGCGATCTGGTGGGCGATGGTCCACCCGGGCGCGGGCGTCGCCGTACGCCACGCCGCGCCCCCGAGCCCGGCCACCAGACCGTCCAACTCGTCCCCCTCCGCCCGCAGATCGCCGAGCAGAGCCTCCGTCTCGGACACGCGTCGCTCCCGTCGTCGGGCCAGCCGTGTGTCGGCTTCTCCATGCCTCGTCGACGCCTCTTGTCGACGTCTCGTCGAGCGAGGGTGGCAGCGCGACAAGAAACAATCAAGCACGCTTGCATGATTCAGGCATCACCGATGCACGCTCCCCGCGACAGGCTCGCCCACATGGCTGACGGGTCGGCTGCCGCCGGCAGATCGCGATGGGCACTGGCCGCCGACCGCACATAGGATTCCGCCAGCGGATCCGCGTGGCACGGCGTCACGTCTTTGGGATGAACGGCTTCCCCGCACCGACGGCAGGCCCCCTAGACTGCGCAGTATCCCCACCACAATTGAGAGTTCACTCAAAAATGTGGCGTGAGGATCAAACGTACCCCGCGAATGGATTGACCTCGTATGACTCAGGTCGCTCGCCAAGGCAGCAAGATCGCGCGCATCAAGAATCCCACGGCTCCGAAACTGCCGCCCTCTCTCCGTCCAGCAGAGCAGAGAGACGCACTGGAAGACGATGCAATCATCAAAGGGGTCGGATACGAAAGCACGCATTTCGTAGGCATGGAGGTAGAAGGCGTCGAATTCGAGTCGTGCATGTTCCAGAACTCACGCTTCACTGGAACTGAACTGCACAGAAGCCAGTTCAGCGACTCGGCCTTCAACACCTGCGACTTCTCCCAGGTGACCGCACACGACGTGTCCCTGATTCGCTGCACGATCAACGGCAGCCGCATCACGGGGTCGTCATGGAAGTCGGGAACGTTCCGCGATGTGCACATCGAAGGGTGTATCAGCGCTCCCGCGATGTACCGATACATGAAGCTCTTCAGCGTTGCATTCACCGACTGCAAGATGATCGGGGCCGACTTTCAGTCGACATCAATGAACAATGTGCGTTTCGAAAACTGCGACTTGACCGGAGCGCAATTTTCTAACGGCCAAATGGGAACCGTCCGATTCGAGAACTGTACGCTCATCGATGTTGGCGGAGCAGCGAGCCTCAAGGGAGCGACCGTGCAAGGCCCAGGGTCGATGGAGCTGGCCTTGAGCCTGGCACGAGAGGCGGGAATTCTTTTCGAGGACTACTAAGCCGCGTCAGGTGGCCATGCTCGGCCTGTAGCCCGCGTATTCCATGCCGGAGATCGCACGGGCCACTTGAGCCAAGTCGATCTGCTTGGCGAATTCGCACAGTTCGTCAAGCAGCATCTGACCGTACTGGGTGAAGATCCGGCGCTGCTTCTTCAAATCCTCGCAGGCGTCCCGCAATGACTCGGCGTAGAGGTCCACCAGCGTCGTCACGCCACTGCGATCCTGCATGAACATCAGCGGGACCGTCACGATCGCGGCGTGGAATGCCTTGTCCAGCGGTCGGCGCTGGCCGATCTTGACAGCGGACAGAGCACGGCGTTCCTCGGCTTCCAGTGCGTTGGACGGAAGAGTGAAGGTCCCGTACACCTTGTCCGCCACGAAGAGATTGAGGTGCATGCCTTCGTGGACCAGGCACATCGCGTAGTCGAGGACGTCCCACTCGGCGCCGGGGCTCATCACCACGACGCCGGGGATGTGGGAAGCGGAGCCACCGCCGTCCGCGCCGCTGTTGAGAACCACGAGGTCTGTGACCAATTGGTCGACCATGAGGCGGAGGTCGGGGCTGATCCCCTGGATGAGGTCCAGGGCCTCGGCGACCCTGTTGTCCCACCCCTGCCTGGTCGGCCCGTCCGAGGGCCCGGCGCCTTTGAAGATGTTTGTGAAGATGCCGTTTTCGATACAGTGCTTAAAGGGTGTTGCATAGGGCGTGTTTCGAAAGTGCTGGTCACAGCCATTCGTTGATGGCCGCGACCAGCACGGTCGCCTCATAGCGGACGGCGAGCTTGTCTTACCTCGTCGCCACCGCGTGGTGGCGCTTGAGGCGATTGATTCCGCACTCCACCGCGTGGCGCTCTTTGTAGTCGGCAGCGTCGAACTGCGGTGGTAGGCCACCGCAGGAACCGCGCTTCTTGCGGTTGGCGGTCTGGTCGCGCTTCTCCGGGATCGTGCAGCGGATGCCGCGCTTGCGCAGGTAGGCGCGGTTCGCGCGGGAGCCGTACGCCTTGTCGGCGCGAACCCTGTCCGGCCGGGTACGCGGACGGCCCGGCCCGAGCCGAGGCACCCGGATACGGCCCAGGACCACCTGGAACTGCGGGGAGTCACCGCGCTGTCCGGCCGTGATCACCAGCGACATCGGCTTCTGGGCCTGCTCGACCGCCAGGTGCAACTTGGTGGTCAGCCCACCCCGGGAGCGTCCGAGACCGTGGTCGTCCGGCTCGGTGAACAGACCACCGGGCGGCTCGATCTACAGATCCCCTTTTTGCGGGCACCGGCCGCATGCTGGTGGGCGCGGGCGATGGTGGAGTCCACCGAGACGTCCCAGGTGATCAGTCCCTCGGCATCGGCCCGGGCCTGAAGTTGCTCGAAGATGCGGTGCCAGGTGCCGTCCCGCTGCCAACGGCGGAACAGTCCGTACACCGTTCCCCCATGGGCCGTATCGCTCGGGCACATCCCGCCACGGAGCACCGGCGCGGGTGCGCCAGCGTATGCCGTCTATCAGCTGCCGCTTGGTGTGTACCGGCGGTCGTCCGGACTTCTTCCCAGCAGGGAGCAGGGGCTCCAGCTTCGCCCACTGCGCATTCGTCAGATCGCGCCTCCCCATGAAGTGGATCTTGACACATCAAGATCCACTTCTGAAGAACGCCCTAAGCCGCACAACCAGCCGCGTCCGCGGCTTGACAATCGCATAGGGAGGTTTCTGAAACACGAGATCCACCAGAGCTAAAGGGCTCTATGTCTTCTGAGGAGTCAGTTGTCGCACCTCAGCGATGAGTCAATGACCGTCGCGGTCTCTCCTCTTCCGACGGGCAGATGGATGCCTTCGAAGCTGTACTTGGCCTCACTCAGGGGGTCAGCACCACTACCAAGCGGGGGTTACCCCCATTACCTGCCGTGCCTCCACTGCGTAGCGTGATCGTCGTTCCCAGTTCTGTTCAATTCGATGGAGGAATAGCGACAATGAGGTACAGGCTTCGTCGGCGGGGTGGTCAACAAGGGAAGCGCCTCGTGGCCCTGGCGACGGCCACCGCGGCGATTGTTTCGGGGATGATGGTGTCGGGAAGTGGGCCGGCCGTCGCGCACGCAGTGGTGGAGCCATCCGTTCGCAGTGTCACCGCGTCACTGCGAAGTGACCTCGAGAAATATCTGGACGCTCAGGGTACTAAGGATCATTTCTCAGCGGTCTCCCTTCGGGTGACCTATGCCGATCAGCGACCTGATATCTCGGTCGATGCGGGGACGTCCCGCTACGGCGGTGGTCGACCGGTGAACAGCAAGGCGCTGTGGCAGATAGGCAGCAACACCAAGGCGTTCACGTCCGTGCTGCTGCTTCAACTGGAGGCCGAAGGAAAGCTGTCCATACGGGACAAGCTGGGAAAGTGGCTTCCCCAGTATCCGGCGTGGCGCGATGTAACCATCAAGCAACTGCTGTCGATGACCAGCGGCATCCCCAGCTACACCGAGCAGAATGCGTTCCTGAAGGATTTCGACGCCAATCCCTCCACGCGCTTCACGCTGGAGCGCCTGATGTCCTATGTGGAGGGCCTGCCACTGGGTCCCGCGAAGTACGAGTACTCGAATACGAACTACCTCCTCGCGCAGATGATTGTCGAACGAGCGTCGCACGATACTTACCATGAGCGGCTCGCCGAGCGCATCATCGAACCTCTCGGAATGAACGACACCTGCCTCCCCCCGGACTGCCCTCCGGACACGGCCTCGCGCATGCCGACGCCGTACTCCACCCATTCCGTCCTGCCGAAGCATCTCAACAAGTCACTTCCTCGGCTCCGCCTGTCCTGGGCGCAGGGGGCGGGTGGCCTGATGAGTTCACTGAGAGACATGACGGCTTGGGACAGGGCGCTGTACAGCGGTCGACTGCTGCCCTCAGCGCAGCAGCGCGAGCTGGAATCCCTGGTCTCGGCGAAGACGAGTAAGCCCATCAAGAGCGTCACGGCCGACGATCCCATCGGTTTCGGGCTCGGTGTCGTGAAGTTCATCCATCCTGTGGCCGGGACGGTCTGGGCCTATGAGGGGGCCACTTTTAGAAACCGGGTGCTGCACATGTACTTCCCGAACACTGGCATGATCATCGCCATTGCTGTCAACAGCGCCGTTGGCGATGGGGACACGCTGCCCGACCTCGCCGGTACCGTCTACAAGACTCTTTCGGCGCAGAAGGCACAGGCTCTCCCACGGCACCAGTAGCCCCGGAGCCAGCTGCGTGACTTCCAGGTAGCTGCACTGCGAGGTCTGAGCTCCCTTCTTCCTGAGCTTGGCCTTTAACGTCGCAGGTCACTCGGCCTGCTGAGGCCCCGGGAATCGGCAGGCCGTGATGCGGCCATTCTTCGCGGTGGCGACGAGGTACGACAAACTCGCCGTCCGCTATGAGGCGACCGTGCTGGTCGCGGCCATCAACGAATGGCTGTGACCAGCACTTTCGAAACACGCCCTAGGTCGGCTCACCGACGGTGGCGGCAACGGTCACCACCCTGCCTCCCGCGCTACGGGCACGCCCCGCCAGCAGGGCGATCAACAGGGGCGGTACACGTCGTGAATACGCTTCGCGATTCCAGTACTCCGCCCGCCCGGAGATCCCGCCTCGCGCAGCAGGTCGACCGTACGGCGTCCCAGGGAACGGTCGGCCGGGAACTCGGGCGGCCCGTCGGCGAGCGGTCCGGCAGACCGCCTCGACCTGGTCACGTGTCAGCCCGTACTCGTCCGCGACCGTCTCCAAGGTTTCTCCGACCTCCCACAGGGAGACGATCGCGTCCACTTGGGCCTTGTTCTCCGCGACGGCGGACGCGCCCCAGCCGAACCGCGGATCAATGATCACGGGGGCGACATCCGGGTACTGGCGGAGGCAGAGCCGGTAGGGATACTGGTCTCCGCTCTCCCAACCGATGTACCGCACGTAGTCGGTGATGACTTCCCTGATGGGCCGCTGACCGTCGCGGGCACGGGCCAGGTCGCCGTCCGCGTATGCCACGAAGATGTCGACACCGTCGGTGGCGATCCGCCGGGTGGTCAGCCCGTACTCGTCGCCGAACGCCAAGGGCACCGCTTCGGCCGCTTCGCGGATCTTGGGCATGCTCGGATAACCGCGCAGCGACCGGAGCACATACGCTTCGACGACCGCCACGAACGGGATCGAGGGCCTGCCGCGCTTGACCGGCCGGAGCACGGCGCCTGTTCACCCCACGGTAGGCCGGGCCTCGGACACCAGCGAGAGCGATCTCGGGTGCGGCGCACAGTCGGCCCACGGTTCACCCAGGAGTGTCGGACTGTTCCTCGTCCACGGTTCCGTCCCGGGGGCGGGGCTGCGGGACCCCCGCCAGGAGGTCCCGCCCCGTCTTCAATGGGTCATGCGGCAATGGGTCATGCGGCAATGGGCCATGCGACCGGGCTCAGAAACGTTCCGGGAGCGGGGACCCGGGGAGTACGTCCCGCTTCTGGTTCGTCCGTGCCTCCGCGTTCGAGTCGGCCGTCGCCTCGCACGTCACGTCCTTGGCCGGGAGCTTGCCGGTGAGCAGGTAGTCGGTGACCGTGCCGTCCGTGCACGCGTTGCCGTTCGGGTAGACGCCGTGGCCCTCGCCGCCGAGGACGGTGACCATTTTCGAGCCCTTCAGGTCGGCGTGCAGTGCCTGGCCGCTGGGCAGCGGGGTCTGCGAGTCCCACTCGTTCTGGACGACCAGGGAGCCGACCTTGTTGTTCACCTTGGTCGCCGGTTCCATGGACTTGTCCCAGAACGCACAGGGCTTGATGCTGGAGGCGAAGTCACCGTAGAGCGGGTAACGGCCCTTGTCCTCGATGGCGTCCTGCCGGTAGCTCTCAGGATCGCGGGACCACGCGGCCGAGTTGTCGCCGCACACCACGGCCCAGAAGCTCGCCGTCATGTTGTCGGACGGCACCTCGGCGGCATCGGCGGCGGCGCCCGCGGTCCCGGCCCCCTCGGATCCGGCGAACGCCGCGAGCTTCTTGGCGGAGGCGGGCTTGCCGGCTGCGGCCTTCTTCAGCTCCACGACCCCCTCGGTGGCGTACTTCGGGCTGAAGACCGCCTCTCGCATACCGCTGCGGATGTCATCACCGGTGGTCGGCTGCCCGTCTACCTCGATGGGCTTCTCGTCGGCCTGCGCGACCAGATCCCAGAAGGTCCGGTCGACCTGCTTCGGGGTCTCACCGAGGCCGTACTTCTCCGAATGCTCGGCGGCCCACTCGGTCCACCGGTCGTACGCGGGCTCGGCGCCCTCCGCCCACCACTGGATCATCCCCCGCCAGGCACGCGCCGGATCGACCGCGCTGTCCAGCACGAACCGGTCGGCACGGCCCGGGAAGAGCTGGGTGTAGACGGCGCCCAGGTAGGTGCCGTACGAGTAACCCACGTACGAGATCTTCTTCTCACCGAGGATCGACCGGATCAGATCCATGTCGCGCGCGGTGTTGCGCGTGGTGAAGTACGGGAGCGTATCGCCCGCTTTCTCCTTGCACTTGTTCGCGACCTCGCGCGCCCAGGCGACGTCCTTGTCGAACGTCTCCTCCTTGTACGGCCGAAGCCAGTTCTCCTCCTCCGGCTCCAGATCGCAGGAAACCGGGCTGCTCTGCCCCACACCGCGCGGGTCGAAGCCGATGAGGTCGTACTTCTGCTGTGCCGACTCGGGGAGCTTGTCCTGCATCCCCAGCGGCATGTAGAGCCCCCGTCCTCCCGGGCCACCGGGGTTGGAGAACAGGACACCGTGCCGCTTACCGGGCGCGGTGCTCTTGATCCGGGATATGGCCAAGTCGATCCGCTTGCCCCCGGGAACCCGGTAGTCCAGTGGGACCTTGATCGTGGCGCACTCCAGCTCCGCCGGAGAGTCGCCTTCGCACCGCTTCCACCGCGGCTTCTGCTTCACATACCGGTCCAGCGCGCCCGTGGCGGCGGACGAGGAGGCAGTCGACGGGGTGGCGGCCGGAGCGGCGGTGGCCGTCGAGGTGGCGAGCGCGGGAACCAGCGTTGCCGTGACACTCACGGCCAACAGGGGCGCGAGACGTCGTCTGCGCACAATATCGATCCTTCCGGTCGCATGTTCGGACAGGAAAGATCTTTCAGGAACCGGATACGCGTACGGATCCCCCGCCGGGCTGTACCTCCCCTACCTCCGGGGTATGACGCAACAGCCGTCGGTAGCCCTTGAGTTGCACGAGACGGACCGCTCGCGGTCACCCACGGCCCCGCACCCGGGAAAGGCTGCGGGACCGTGGGCGGCGGGGCTCGTGGGTCAGGGCAGCCGTTCCGCCAGGATCTCTGCCAGGTGGCGTCCCTTCCGGCCCGCCAGTTGGCTCAGCTGGGTGCGGCAGGAGTAGCCGTCCGCCAGGACCTCCGTGCCGGGTTCCGCTGCCCTTACGGATGGCAGCAGTTGCTCCTCGGCGCAGGCCACCGAGACCTCGTAGTGCCCGTCCTCGAAGCCGAAGTTGCCTGCCAGACCGCAGCAGCCGCCGCTCAACGCGCCCGTAAGGCCCGCACGTTCGCGTAGGCGGCGCTCGGCGGCGTCGCCGAGGACGGCGTGCTGGTGGCAGTGGGTCTGGCCGGCCACGGGACGGTCCACCCTCGGCGGCTGCCAATCGGGGGCGTACCGCTCCAGCGCCTGGGCGAACGTCGACACGGACTCGGCCACCCGCGCGGCGCGCGGGTCGCCGCCGAGGAGTTCGGGGAGGTCGGTGCGGAGGGCGGCGGTGCAGCTGGGTTCGAGGCCGACGACGGGCAGCCCGGCGTCCAGGGCCGGGGCCATGACGTCCAGGGTGCGCCGCATGACCGCGCGGGCGCGGTCGAGTTGTCCGGTGGAGACCCAGGTCAGGCCGCAGCAGACCGGTTTGGGCGGGACGACCACCCGTAGCCCCGCCGCCTCCAGTACGGCGACCGCCGACCGGCCGACGGACGGGGAGAGGTGATTGGTGAAGGTGTCCGGCCACAGGACGACGGTCCGCCCGTGCCCGGCTGTCGGGTCCGGGGCCGCGGGTCCTCCTGCCGGTCCCTCCGTAGCACGGCCCGCCCCCTGGTCCGAGGCCGCGGGCCCTACGGGTGCCCCCGTGGCACGGTCCGCCCCCTGGCCCAGGGCCGCCGCCCCCGCTGTCTGGTCCGCGGCCGCCCGTCCCGCCGCGTCCGCCTGTTCCGACGAGCCCGACGTAGTGCCCCCGGCCCCGCCGAGGAGTCCGCCGGGCCGCCGCCGCCCCGGTCCAGCCCCGGACCCAGTCCCGGACCCAGCCCCAGGCCCCGCCGCGGGCTCGGCGCTTCGTGCCGCCGCCGCGCGGGTTCGCTCTCGCCACCACCGGGTGAAGGGCTCGCTGGCCAGTTCCGGGATGTCTCGTTCGGGGGCGATGCCGCCCATGCGCTTGGCCAGGGTGGCGAGCGGGCTCACCCCGGCCAGTGCGTTGAGCACGGGGGCCGACCGCAGGGCTGCGGCGGCGCGCAGCCAGACCGGCAGCCAGCCCATCGAGTAGTGCGCGGCGGGGCGCACCCGGCCCTCGTAGTGGTGGTGCAGGAACTCCGCCTTGTAGGTGGCCATGTCGACCTCCACCGGGCAGTCGCTGCGGCAGCCCTTGCAGGACAGGCACAGGTCGAGCGCGTCCCGTACCTCCTCCGAGCGCCAGCCGTCCTGGACGACCTCGCCCGCGAGCATCTCGTGCAGCAGTCGGGCGCGGCCGCGCGTGGAGTGCTTCTCCTCGCCGGTGGCGCGGTACGACGGGCACATCACGCCGTCGCCGGACACCGACTCGTTACGGCACTTGGCGACGCCCACACAGCGCCGGACGGCCGCCGAGAAGTCGCCCTTGTCGTGCGGATAGCCGAATTCCACGTCGACCGGGCGCCTGGGCAGCGGATCGAAGCGCAGGTTCTGGTCCAGGCGCTGCGGGCGGGCCAGGACGCCGGGGTTGAGGCCGCCTTCCGGGTCCCACAGGTCCTTGAAGCGGGAGAAGAGGCCGACCATCTCCTGCCCGTACATCCGCGGCAGCAGCTCGGCACGGCCCAGCCCGTCACCGTGTTCGCCGGAGAGCGAGCCGCCGTGGGCGACGACGAGGTCGGCGAGGTCGGAGGAGAAGGCGCGGAAGATCCGGATCCCGGGCTCGGTCAGCAGGTCGAAGTCGATGCGGACGTGGATGCAGCCGTCCCCGAAGTGCCCGTACGGCGTGCCGCGCAGCCCGTGCTGGGCCATCAGGGCGCGGAAGTCGCGCAGATACGCGCCGAGCCGGGGCGGCGGCACCGCACAGTCCTCCCAGCCGGGCCATGCCTCGCCGCTGTCCTCCCTGCCCGGAATACGCAGTCGGGTGGCGGTCCCGGAGGCGTCCTCGCGCACCCGCCACAGGGCGCGCTGCCCGGCCGGGTCGGCGACGACGGTGTGGTCCATGGTGGCCTCGGCGGCCGCGCGGGCCACCTCCTGGGCGCGGGAGAGCGCCTCCTCGCGGGTGGCGCCGCCGACCTCCACGAACAGCCAGGCGCCGCCCTTGGGCAGCCCGGTCGTCCCGGCGACCAGATCGGCGGCCATGCCCTCGACGGTCAGCGGACCGTACGGCAGCAGGGTGTGCGCGGCCTCGGCGGCCGCGCTCTCGTCGGGGTAGCCGAGCACGGCGAGGGCGCGGGCGCCGGGCGCCTCCACCAGCCTTACGGTCGCCTCGGTCACCACGCCGAGGGTGCCCTCGCTGCCGGTGAGGGCGCGGGCCAGGTCGGCGTTCTTCTCGGGCAGCAGCTCGTCCAGCGCGTAGCCGGAGATCCGGCGGGGCAGCTCGGGGAAGCCGGTGCGCAGCAGGGCCAGATGCTGGCCGGCCAGGGACCGTATGCCGTCGCGGAGCCGGGCGGGCAGGTCATGAAGGCCCTGGGCGGCGCGCACCCGCTCCCCGCCGTAGGTGAGGACGTCCAGCTCGTGGACGTTGTCGGCGGTGGTGCCCCAGGCCACGGAGTGGGAGCCGCAGGAGTTGTTGCCGATCATGCCGCCGAGGGTGCAGCGGCTGTGGGTGGACGGGTCGGGGCCGAAGGTCAGCCCATGGGCGCCGGCCGCCTTACGGAGGTCATCGAGGATCACGCCCGGCTGGACGACGGCGGTCCGCCCCTCGGGGTCGAGCGAGCGGACGCTCCGCATATGGCGGGTGAAGTCGAGGACGACGCCGAGCCCGGTGGCCTGACCGGCGATGGAGGTCCCGGCGCCGCGGGCGACCACCGGCACCCCGCGCTGCCGGCACACGGCCAGCACCGCCGCCACATCGTCGGCGTCGCGGGGCGCGACCACCCCGGCGGGCACCCGCCGGTAGTTCGACGCGTCCATGGTCATCAGCGCCCGGCTCGCCGTATCGAAGGACACGTCCCCGCCGACGGCCCGTCGCAGCGCCTGCTCCAGCTCGTCTGCCTGGTGATCAGCCATGCCTCCATGGTCCACGGCGAGGGGGCAGTTGAGAATGTCCAATTCCGATTCATGGTCGACTCGGGGCCGCCATGCTCCGCGATCGCCCCCATACCGGCACAAGATCGCGTCCTGATACCGGCACAGCTCGCGCTCCACACCTGCGCAGGCTCGCGCTCCACACCTGCACAGGCTCGCGCTCTATACCGGCACCGGCTCGAGCGCCCATCGAATGTGGACACACCGTCTCAGCCGCTGGACGGACGGTCGGACGGCGGGGGCCGACGGATTAGGCTTCGGCTCGTGGCTGAGATCCGGATTCCCGATGACATCAAGCCCGCCGACGGACGCTTCGGCTCGGGCCCCTCCAAGGTGCGCACCGAGGCGCTCAGCGCCCTGGCCGCGACCGGAAGCTCCCTGCTCGGCACCTCCCACCGCCAGGCCCCGGTGAAGAACCTGGTCGGCGAGGTGCGGGAGGGCGTGCGCGAGCTGTTCCAACTCCCCGAGGGGTACGAGGTCATCCTGGGCAATGGCGGTTCCACCGCCTTCTGGGACATCGCGACCCATGGGCTGATCGACTCCAAGTCCCAGCATCTGTCCTTCGGCGAGTTCTCCTCGAAGTTCGCCAAGGCGGCGAAGCTGGCGCCGTGGCTGGAGGAGCCCACGGTGATCTCCTCCGACCCCGGCACCCACCCGGAGCCGCGGGCCGAGAGCGGTACCGACGTCTACGCCTTCACCCACAACGAGACCTCCACCGGTGTGGCCATGCCCATCCAGCGGGTGGCCGGCGCCGACGAGGGCGCGCTGGTGCTGGTGGACGCGACCTCCGGGGCGGGCGGTCTGCCGATCGACATCGCCGAGACGGACGTCTACTACTTCGCCCCGCAGAAGTCCTTCGCGGCGGACGGCGGTCTGTGGCTCGGCGTGTTCTCGCCCGCCGCGCTGGAGCGTGCCGCCCGGATCCACGCCTCCGGCCGGCACGTCCCCGAGTTCTTCTCGCTGCCGACCGCGATCGACAACTCGCTGAAGAACCAGACGTACAACACCCCGGCGCTCGCGACGCTCTTCCTGCTCGACGACCAGCTGAAGTGGATCAACGGACAGGGCGGTCTGGACTGGGCGGTCCGGCGCACCGCGACCTCGTCGCGCACGCTGTACGGCTGGGCCGAGGAGTCCAAGTTCGCCACCCCGTTCGTGGCCGACCCGGCCAAGCGGTCGCAGGTCGTCGGCACGATCGACTTCAACGACGAGATCGACGCCGCCGCGGTCGCCAAGGCGCTGCGGGCCAACGGCATCGTGGACACCGAGCCGTACCGCAAGCTGGGCCGCAACCAGCTGCGGGTGGCGATGTTCCCGGCCGTCGACCCGGCGGACGTCCAGGCGCTGACGGCGTGCGTGGACTACGTCATCGAGCACCTCTGAGACGTTCTGGAGCCCGTATGAAGGGGCCCGCGGCCGACCACCGGCCGCGGGCCCCTTCGTATGCGCGGACGATCGGGATCAGTTCCGGCGGAAGAGCCTGCGCAGGCCGAGGAAGACGATCAGCGCACCGACGAAGGTGAACCCGACCTTGACCAGATTGCCGTTCTTCTCGTCGTCGGTGAACTTGCCGTCGACGCGATCGGAGTACTCCCCGTTCTTCTTCTGCTCCTTCGCCGTGGCGTCCGGCAGGAGCTCCCCGCCGAGGTCCACCGGCGTCACCTTGGAGCCCGCGCCCTCGGTGCCGTACATGAGGGTGCCGCCGTCGGGGGTGAACGTGACCGACTCGCCCTGCCGCTGGAGCGGCAGCCCCGGGTCCTTGTCGAGCCGCGTCGGCTTTCCGTCCCGCCAGCGGTACTCTGCGGCCGAGAAATAGCCGCGGAGCACCAGCCGGGTGCCGTCCGGCGAGAACGCCCCGTCCGTGACCTCCAGGTCGAGGTCGGAGACCCGCCGGAAGACATTCACCCCCGAGGGGCTCAGCTTTTCCGGTCCGATGTACAGCCCGCCGTCCTCGTCGCTCTTGCTGGCGATATAGACGCGGCCCGTCCCGGGGTGGACCATCAGCGCCTCGGCGTTGCGCGGCCCGCCCTGGTACTGCACGGTGAACTGGGTCGCGGTGACGGTGGTGTCCGCCAGCCGCTTCGGCTCGGGGAAGCGGTAGATCCACACATGGGACCACTGACCGCCCAGGTTGTCGCCGATGTCGCCGACGTAGATATTGCCGTCCGGCCCTATCGAGATCGCTTCCACATCGCGGGGATCCCCTATGCCGCGCAGGGTGACCCGTGCGACCGTCTTCCCGGTCCTGCCGTCGACGGCGTAGACGTACGGCCCGTCCGAGCTGTCGTTGTGCGTCCAGTAGACGCCGGGGTGGACTCGGCTCGCGGCGAGGCCGCTGGACTCGGTGATCCGTGGATCCTCGATCGTGAAGGGGGACGGCGACGACGAGTCACCGGCGGCGGCCGGGGCGGCTGCGGTCATGGCCAGCAGCGCGGCGGCACCGAGTACGAACGGAAGCGGACGCATGGGCCCAAGCCTGCCATCCCGCCGGAGGCGTACCGCGCCGGAACCACGCCGAGGGGCTCCCACCGGCCACGCATGGCCTCAGCCCGGCCTGGGCTCCGCCTCCACGCGTCCTCCGGCGCGGACGATCCGCCGTGCGGGCACGGCCGTCGTTCGGGCGCGGCCGCCGTACGGGCGAACCTCCGTCGGGCGCGCCGCCATCCGGGTACGCCGCCGTCCAGGCACGCCTCCGACCGGGCGAAACCTCCGTCCGGGCACGCCGCCGTCCGGGCACGCCTCCGGCCGGGCACGCCGCCGTCCGGGCGAGACTTCCACCCGCCCATGAACCTCCGCCTCCTCCCCCTCCCCCCATGAACCCAACCCGGGCATGACTTCCGCGATCACGGGCAGATAACGTCTGTCAATTATTTGTGCGGGCGGAGACCCCGAAATAACCCCGAGATTATTTGACCTCATCCGGGGATTATTTCGGCGAGAAATTTATCGGTCATTGGCGGCATAGCGGGCGGCGGCATTGCAATGCAGAAAGGCCCCGCTTACGGTCTGAGCCCATGAGCGAATACAGCCAGTCCTCTTATGCGCAAACCGCACCGGCCGCCCATTCCGCCGGTGCCGCGAACCACGGTGCGGCACCGGCCGCGCCGTCCAAGAAGATCGCGATCTTCGCGATCGTCGGCTCGGTCATCGCGCTGGTCGGCTCCATGGTGAACTGGGTGATCTCCGACGCCGAGGGCGCCACCGGCGGCATCAAGGGCATCGACGGCGACGGCATCATCACGCTGATCATCGCCCTGGTCGCGGCGATCTTGTTCATCGCTGCCATGGTCACCAAGAAGGCGGCGCTCTACCTGGTCGGCGGCGTTCTGGGGCTGGTCATGGCCATCGTCGCGGTCATCAACATGGCGGACCCCGAGCGGCTGGTCGTCCAGAAGCTGAAGGACGACGAGGGAGTGTCGCAGGAGGTCGCGGAGAAGGCGGCGGAGCAGGCCGCCAAGCTGTACGAAATGACCGCGGGACCGGGGCTCTACATGGTCCTGATCGGCGCGGTGGTGGCCCTGGCCCTCGGCGTTCTCGGCTTTATGAAGGCTCGCGCCGCCCGCTGATCCGGAAAGGGTGGTCGTATTCGGCTGCCATATTCGTTGATCGCCTTCGGTCGGCACATTCGACCGGAGCCCAGAAAAACCCCAAAGACGCCCGCTTTTTGACCGCACGGGGGGCCAAAAAGCGGGCCTTCGGGTTTTCCACGGGGAATTCCAGGACCGGCCGCCGCCGACGCCCCGGCCCGGCCCCCTTGATTAGAGCGCACTCCAACGGCTTGGCTGATCCCATGGAGTACACGCAGCTCGGACGCACAGGTCTCAAGGTCAGCCGAATCGTCCTCGGCACCATGAACTTCGGTCCGCAGACGGAGGAGGCCGACAGCCACTCGATCATGGATGCCGCGCTCGACGCGGGCATCAACTTCTTCGACACCGCCAATGTGTACGGCTGGGGCGAGAACAAGGGCCGCACCGAGGAAATCATCGGGAGCTGGTTCGCCAAGGGCGGCGGGCGGCGCGAGAAGACCGTCCTCGCGACCAAGGTGTACGCGAACATGGCCGCCGAGGGCGAGCCGTGGCCCAACACCGACAAGCTCTCGGCCGTCAACATCCACCGGGCGGTGGACGCCAGCCTCAAGCGGCTCGGCACGGACCACATCGACCTCTACCAGTTCCACCACGTGGACCGCTCCACCCCGTGGGACGAGATCTGGCAGGCCATCGACGTCCTCGTCCAGCAGGGCAAGATTATCTACGCGGGCTCCTCCAACCACGCCGGCTGGCATATCGCCCAGGCCAATGAGGTCGCGGCCCGCCGCGGCTCGTACGGGCTGGTCAGCGAGCAGTGCCTGTACAACCTGGCCGAGCGCCGCGCCGAGATGGAGGTCATCCCGGCCGCGCAGGGCTACGGCGTGGGCATCATCCCCTGGTCGCCGCTGCACGGCGGACTGCTCGGCGGCGCACTCCGCAAGGAGCGCGAGGGCGGCGGATCGCGCAGCACATCGGGGCGCAGCGCCGACGCGCTGAAGAACCCGGCGGTGCGCGATCAGGTCCAGCGGTACGAGGACGCGCTGGCCAAGCACGGCGTCGATCCCGGCGAGGCGGCCCTGGCCTGGCTGCTCACCCGGCCCGGGGTGACCGGTCCGATCGTGGGCCCGCGCACGGCCGAGCAGCTGGCATCGGCGGTGCGCGCCGCGGAGCTGACGCTGAGCGAGGAGCTGCTGACGGAGCTGGACGAGATCTTCCCGGGTCCTGGGCCGTCACCGGAGGCGTTCGCCTGGTAGCCATGGGGCGACAGCCGTCGAGGCGGTGGCCGGTGGCGGCCTGGCAGCCGTCCGAGGCGGTAGCCGGTGGCGGCGACCAGCGAAGAGGGGGCGTGGGCCGTGCGCGGCCCACGCCCCCTCCCGTTTCAGCCTCCTATGGCGGCCGCCGCGGCGACGACGACGAGAATCAGCACCAGCGCGCCGCTCATGATCATGTTTCTGGTCTTGGGGTCCACGAGTCGAGATTAGCCGGACCGCTCAGTGGCCCAGCGGCCAGGCCGCGATCGCCTCGTAACGCGGCTGCCGCCCGGGGACGCCCGGGTCCGGCGGATGGCTGCGCACCAGGCTGAGCTCACCCACGGTCCACTCCTGGCTCGCGAAGTCGGCGAGCCCGTCGACGTACGGCGCGAGGCCGGTGGTGGGGCGGTGATGCGCGGAGCGGGTACGGGCACGGGCGATGGTCAGATGCGGATGGTACGGACGGTGCCGGTCCATCGGGACCCCGGCCCGCCGTCCCCCCGCCTCCGCGGAGTCGGCCAGCCGCCGCATGGCCTCGCTGTCGCCGTCGACGCCCACCCACACCACCCGGTCGTCGAACCGGCCGCCGCCCGCGAGCCGCAGCTCATGGGGGTGGTGCCGATGGGCGGCGCGGGCCAGCCGGGTGTGCAGCTCGGGCAGCACCTCCTCGGCCACCTCCCCGTAGAAGGCGAGCGTGAAGTGCCAGCCCTCCCGCTCGGTCCAGCGCAGCCCGTCCGCCCCCGGCAGCGCCCGGAGCGCCTCGACCCGCGCGGCCAGCTCGGCGACGGCCGCGTCCGGCGGCAACACGGCGGCGAAGAGTCTCATCCGCCCAGTCTCGCGCACGGAGCTTCGGGAACTCAGCCCCACGGCGTTCACCCCAGCCCCTCCGGCGTTTGAGGAGCGGGGTCCGGGGCGGAGCCCCGGCGGGGGCCGGGCCGAGGGGGCACAGCCCCGGCGGGGCCGAAGGGGGGCGCAGCCCCAGCAGGGTCCGGGGCAGAGCCCCGGCGGGGGCGGGGGGCGTTCAGGCCGTGGCGGCCAGTTCCTTGTCCTCCGCCTCCGGGGCGCGGGGCACGAAGACCATATGCGGATGCCCACGGCGCAGGTCCAGCTTCACCCTCAGTCCGCCGGCCCGGACCAGGATCAGCCCCACCGCGGCCGCGGCCGCCGCCGAGATCAGACCGCCCGCGGCGAAGCCGATACGCGGGCCACAGGTGTCGGTCAGCCAGCCCATCAGCGGGCCGCCGATCGGCGTGCCGCCGACGAAGACCATCATGAACAGGCTCATCACCCGGCCCCGCATCGCGGGATCGGTCGCGAGCTGGACGCTGGAGTTCGCGGTCACGTTGAACGTCAGGCTGAAGATCCCGATCGGCACCATGAGCGCCGCGAAGAGCCAGAAGTACGGGGTGGCCGCCGCGACCGCCTCCAGCAGGCCGAACAGCAGCGCGGCCCCGACCAGCAGCCGCCGCCGGGCCACCACACGCCGGGCGGCGAGCAGCGCACCGGTCACCGAGCCGATCGCGATCAGCGTGTTGAGCAGGCCGTACGTACCGGGTCCGGCCTGGAAGACATCGTCGGCGAAGGCGCTGAGCCAGATCGGGAAGTTGAAGCCGAAGGTGCCTATGAAGCCGACGAGCACGATCGGCCAGATCAGCTCGGGGTTCCCGGCGACATAGCGCAGCCCCTCCCGCAGCTGCCCCTTGCCGCGCGGCGTCCGCTCGACCTTGTGCAGCTCACCGGTGCGCATCAGCAGCAGCCCGATGAGCGGGGCGCCGAACGAGAGCCCGTTGATCAGGAAGGCCCAGCCGCTGCCCACGGCGGTGATCAGCACACCGGCTACGGCCGGGCCGATCAGCCGGGCGGACTGGAAGTTCGCGGAGTTGAGGCTGACCGCGTTCCGCAGGTCCTTGGGGCCGACCATCTCGTTGACGAAGACCTGGCGGGTCGGGTTGTCCACGACGGTGACCATGCCGAGCAGGAACGCGATCAGATAGACGTGCCAGACCTGCACATGGCCGCTGAGGGTGAGGGCGGCGAGGGCGAGCCCGCACAGCCCCAGCGCGGCCTGGGTGAACAGCAGCAGCAGCCGTCTGGGGTACCGGTCCGCGATGACCCCGCCGTACAGGCCGAAGAGCAGCATGGGCAGGAACTGGAGCGCGGTGGTGATGCCGACCGCGGTGGAGGAGCCGGTGAGGCTGAGGACCAGCCAGTCCTGGGCGATCCGCGACATCCAGGTGCCGGTGTTGGAGATCACGGCACCGGTCGCGAACAAGCGATAGTTGCGGATCCTCAGCGAACGGAAGGTTCCGCCCCGGGTGGATGCCGTGGTGGCGGCGCTCGCGGGGCCGGGTGCCGAGTCTGCGGGGTTGTTCGGTGCGGGTGCGGGTGCGGAGTCTGCTCCGGGTCCCGTACTCAAATGTGTTCGCCTCCTGGCTGCCTCGGTTCGTTCTTACATATGCGCGAGCTTCTCCAGCACGGGCGCGGCGGCGCGCAGCACGTCCCACTCGTCCTCGGTCAGCTCCCCGACCAGCTCGGCCAGCCAGGCGTTGCGCTTGCGTCGGCTCTCTTCGAGCATGGCTTCTGCCCGCTCGGTCGGCGAGACGACCTTCTGCCGCCGGTCCTCCGGATGCGGCTCGAGCCTGACCAGTCCCTTGGCCTCCAACAGCGCCACGATGCGGGTCATCGACGGCGGCTGGACATGCTCCTTACGGGCCAGCTCGCCTGGGGTGGCGGAAGCGCACTGGGCCAACGTGCCCAGGACCGCCATCTCGGTCGGGCTGAGCGATTCGTCCACCCGCTGGTGCTTGAGCCGCCGCGACAGACGCATCACTCCGGACCGCAGCGCGCTGACCGCGGCCGCGTCATCGGGGGGCGCCTCCGCCTGGTGCTGGGGGCGGGACAGATCCGGCATGGTCTTTAGCATAACTCATTACCTCGCCTAATGAAAACCCTGGTTACTTCCCTATTTCTATTTCACCCGAACGAGTGAGTTGACTCCGGGTAGTAACGCATGGTGCAACACATGAGCGCCCCGGGACACATCTGACCCAGGGCGCTCAAAGCGGGATGTCTCAACCCGGGAGACCTCGGATCGGGAGGTACCGACCCGGAAGACCTCGGCTCAGGAGACGCCGAGCGCCTGCTCGATCGGGTTGAGCAGGAAGTACACCAGGAAGCACAGCCCCACCGCCCCCAGCAGCCACGGGATCTCCCGGGTCCGCCGGGTGGCGATGCGCAGCAGCAGGAACGAGAGCACGCCCAGCCCGATCCCGTTGGTGATGCTGTAGGTGAACGGCATCGAGATCATGGTCAGGAAGGCCGGGATCGCGATCGTGGAGTCGCTCCAGTCGATCTCCTTGACGTTCGCCGCCATGATCAGGAAGCCGACGACCACCAGCGCGGGGGTGGCGGCCTGCGAGGGCACCACCTTGGCTAGCGGGGTGAAGACCAGCGCGAGCAGGAAGAGACCGCCGGTCACCATGTTCGCGAGCCCGGTGCGCGCCCCTTCCCCGACGCCCGCCGTGGACTCGACGAAGCAGGTGTTGGCCGAGGCCGAGCCGAAGCCACCGCCCGCCACCGCGACACCGTCCACCATCAGGATCCGGCCCATGCCCGGCAGCTGACCGCGCTCATCGGTCAGCCCGGCCTCCTCGCCGACGCCGATGATCGTGCCCATCGCGTCGAAGAAGCCGGAGAGCAGCACGGTGAAGACGAAGAGACAGCCGGTGAGCAGGCCGACCTCATGGAAGCCGCCGAAGAGGCTGACATGGCCGATGAGGCCGAAGTCCGGGGTGTCGACCACCTTCTCCGGGACCGTGGGGACGGTCAGCCCCCACTGGGCGTCCGGGATCCGGGCCAGGGAGTTGATCACGATGGCGACCACGGTCATGGTCACGATGCCGATCAGGATCGCGCCGCGCGTCTTGCGGACGATCAGGATGAACGTGAGCGCGAGGCCGACCACGAACACCAGCACCGGCCAGCCCTGGAGCCGCCCGGCCACCCCAAGGCCCAGGGGGACGGTGGTGTGCGCGGAGTCGGGGTTACGGCTGACGAAGCCGGAGTCGACCAGGCCGATGAGGGCGATGAAGAGCCCGATGCCGATCGCGATCGCCCGCCGCAGCCCGGGCGGGATCGCGTCCATCACCCGCTGTCGCAGCCCCGAGGCGACGAGGATCATCAGCACCAGACCCGCGAGCACCACCATGCCCATCGCGTCCGGCCAGCTCATCTTGGGCGCGAGCTGGAGCGAGACGACGGCGTTGATGCCGAGGCCCGCGGCGAGCGCGATGGGGACGTTGCCGATGATCCCCATGAGCAGCGTGGTCAGGCCCGCGATCAGGGCGGTGGCGGTGACCAGCTGACCGTTGTTGAGCTGATGCCCGAACTTGTCCGTTCCGGCCCCGAGGATGATCGGGTTCAGTACGACGATGTAGGCCATCGCAAAGAACGTGGCCAGTCCGCCACGGATTTCCCGGGAGAGCGAGGAGCCGCGTTCGCTGATCTTGAAAAACTTGTCGATGCCGTTGGCGGGGGGAGTCGGAGCCTGCTGCTCGCCGGCGCCGACCGGCGCGGTGGCCGAGGGGGACATGAAGGACCTCAGTGGTGCGTGAACATCAACAGTGGGGTCCTCTTGGATGACCTTGGATGATCGAACAAGACATTCCACTCAGACCCAGAAGTATTCAGTATGAAACTATCAAGGTCCGATCTCCAAACCGGCCCCGGTACCGCCCCGGCCGGCCCACGCACCACCCCGACCGAGCCCGCGACCGGCCCCCTTAAGCTGTGGCCATGACGAAGTGGACCCCCAAGCACGAGGCGCCGGAGCCCCTCGAGGGCAATGTCGTGGCCACGATCACCGGCGGCACGATCGTGTGGTTCGTCCTCTTCCTCGTCCAGCTGCCCTTCTACGGCTGGTTCGACGACCACGGACATCTGTGGTGGCTGTGGACCTGTCTGGCCGGCGGCAGCCTCGGGCTGCTCGGCGTCTGGTACGTACGGGCCCGGGACGCGGCGATCCGCGGCTCGCGGAGCGACGAGGCACGGAACAGCGAAGCGCGGAACGGCTGACGCACCCGCCCCCAGCACCCAGAACAGCCGACGCACCCGCCCCCCTGGCACGGCATGGCGCGGCGCCGGACCCCGCCGTTCCCGGCGACGGCCCGGCGCCCCGGCCCGGCGCGCGGGCGCGCTCCCCTCCTGATGGCGCGCCCGCTCACCCGTCTGTGGCGCACACGGAAAGTTGAGGGCTCCGCCGCGGGGACGCGCGGGCGGAGCCGGATGGGCCAACTGTACGATCTTCACGGTTCGTTCACAATGTTGTGGAAGCCTCGCGAGGGGCACTTTGTTCGGGAACTACCGGCTTGTGGTCGTCAACTCACCAGTAATGTGAGGGATATGACCGGTAACCGCTTTCGTGCCGATGAAATCGACACCAGCAAGCCGCACTCGGCCCGCATGTACGACTACTTCCTGGGCGGTAAGACCCACTACGCGGTCGACACCCACGCCGCCGAACAGGTCGAGGCCGTCTGGCCCGAGGTCAAGCCGTGGACCCGCGCCAACCGGTCATTCATGCACCGCGCGACCCGCTGGCTCGCGGGCGAGGCGGGCATCCGGCAGTTCCTGGACATCGGCACCGGGATCCCCACCGAGCCCAACCTCCACCAGGTCGCCCAGGAGGTCGCCCCGTCCTCGCGCGTCGTCTACGCGGACAACGACCCCATAGTGCTGGCCTACGCCCAGGCCCTGTTGCTCTCCAC
The DNA here is from genome assembly GCF_040653035.1 of Streptomyces malaysiensis subsp. malaysiensis. NCBI lineage: Bacteria > Bacillati > Actinomycetota > Actinomycetes > Kitasatosporales > Streptomycetaceae > Streptomyces > Streptomyces malaysiensis. The sequence goes on along the minus strand of NZ_JBEZNG010000003.1, from coordinate 345,367 downwards.
GCCCGAGGGCCGCACCGCCTACATCCACGCGGACGTCAGCGACCCGCGGGCGATCCTGGCCTCCGAGGACCTGGCCGACACCCTCGATCTGTCCCAGCCGATCGCCCTGTCGCTCAACGCGATCATGCACTTCATCTCGGATGAGCAGAAGCCGTACGAGATCGTGCGGCAACTGGTCGAGCCGCTGGCCTCGGGCAGCTATCTCGTGCTTTCGCACGGTGCGCTCGACCCCCGCCCCGGCGTCTCGGACGCGGTGACCACCCTCTACCGCAGCAGCGGCATCCATGTGCAGGGGCGCACCCAGGAGCAGATCCTGCCGTTCTTCGACGGACTGGAGCTCATCGATCCGGGCGTGGTGATGCCGCACCGCTGGAAGCCCGGGAGCGAGGAGGCCAGGGCCGAGGCGGAGGCCGAGGAGCTGTGGATCTTCGCGGGCGTGGCGCGCAAGCCCTGACGTCCGGCGCACAAGCCCTGACGTCCGTCAGTCGAACCAGCGCGCCCGCGCCAGCTCCTCCGTACGGGTCAGATCCTCCAGCAGGGCCGCCACCTCGAACCGGCGCGCCCAATGGCCCGCCGCCCAGGCCAGACCGGCCGCGACGCCCTCGACCGTCGAGGCGTGCAGAGTGCCGTCCACATACCGCCAGTCCAGCTCGGCCTCGCCCTCGGCGCCCTCGATCAGCAGCTCCTCATGCTCGATGTACGACAGCGGGGCGCCCGGGAGGAGTTCGCGGACCGCCTCGGGCACCTCGTGCGGATCGCCCTGTGAGGTCACCCGCGCCGGGTACGCCTCGCTCAGCCGCCGCACCTGGAACAGCTCGGCCAGCTCCGCCGCCCGCGCCGGCCGTACGGGCAGCAGCGCCCGGCCGTCCGCCTCGGCCAGCGGCGTCAGGTCCGGGGCGTCCGCGACCAGCGCCTCGCCCGCCTCGACCACCGCCGGCTCACCGTCCACGACGGCGCGCAGCTCGTCCGGCAGGGTCACCTGCTCGGGTTCCAGGTCGGCCAGCTGCCCATAGACGGCGTGCAGCTGGGCGGGGGTCACCTCGCGGTCCGGGTCGGCGAGGCGGGCCAGCAGCTCGGCGGCGCCTCCCGGCTCGTCCAGCAGCGCGACGACGGAGGTCCGTACCCCCAGCGCCCGCAGCACCTGCTCGTCCTCGAACCCGGCCGCGTCCACCGACTCGTACAGCCCGGCCAGCAGCGGATCGCCCCCGGCCGCGCGCAGCCCGGCGGGGCGGCGGCCGTCAAGCACCGGATGGCCGCGCAGCCACCACGCGGTGTACGAGCGCACGATCTCCGTCGTGCCGTCCGGCAGCAGCACCCGCACCGGCGCGGTCAGCGCGTCGCGCAGCGGCGGCTGGGCGAGCATGGCCAGCGCCCGCGGCCAGGCGTCGTCGTCCACCAGGTCCAGGTCCCGTACGGCCACGATCTCGGTGGCCACCGGCGGTACCGGCGTCTGTGGCAGCCGGTCCAGCACGTCCTCGCACCACACGTCGACGGCGTCCAGCACACCGACGTCGTCCGGTTCGGCGAAGTCGCCGTCGCGCGGCTCCAGTTCATCCGGGTCCAGCACCACATCGGTGGCCCTGACCAGCGTGAAGCCCGCCAGCACACCGACCGCGGCCAGCGGCTGCTCACCCCAGCGCTCGGCCAGCTCGGCGTCACACGCGGCGAGTTCGCCCTCCCGCATCACCTGCTCGAAGGCGCTGCCGGGGAGGACCAGTTCACCGGCCGGGGCGAGCTCTCCGTCCTCGTCCGGCAGCGCGAGCGCGGCCAGCCACGGCTCGTCGCCGGGCGCCAGCCGGGCCTGCTGGACCAGGCCGAGGACGGTGTCGGCCAGCGTGTCCGCGTCCAGCGCCGCGCCCAGGGCCTCGCCCTCCTCCGCGAACGGGTCGTACTCGTCCTCCGCCTCCAGCGAATGCGCGACGGCGGCCCGCACCTGCGGGGTGGTCAGCACGGCGCGGGGAGTGGCGGGGGTCGCGCCGAGCTTCTCCAGCAGCGGATGGGCGGCGTCCGGATGTGCAACTTTCAGGCCGAGGCGGGCGAGGGTGCGATGCGTCTCGCCGACCGTACCGCCGCGCTCGGGGGTCTCCGCCGCCCCACCGGTCTCGGTGGTCTCGGCGGTCCCGGCGGTCCCAGCCGTCTCGACTGTCCGCGCGATCTCCACGGCTTCCAGGTCGCCCAGATCGCCGTCGGCCTCGCCCGGCAGCGGCAGCAGCACCTGCCGGGGCCCGATCGTCGTCCGGCCGTCCGCCAGCGGCACCGGCAGCCCGCTCAGCCGGTCCGGGTCGATTCCGCCCAGCGAGTCGTACAGCCGCCGCCACCAGACCGGGGTGCGCTCCACGCCCGCGAGCCGGTCGATCAGCTCGCCCAGCGGCACCCGCGCCACGCCCAGCACCCGCAGCTCCGAGCGGCGTTCGAGACCCGCGGGCAGCAGCGTCGGGAACAGTTCGGCCAGTACCTCCACCGTCTCCGCGCCCGCGCCCTCGACGACCTCGGCGTCCCGGGGCCGCAGCGCGTACGGCTCGCCCTCGGCGCCGCCGCGCGCCAGCACATCGTCGTCCCAGTCGGCGAGAGCGGGCGGCGCCGACGGGGCGGCGGCCGGCTCCCCCGCCGCGGGGCCGCCCTGGGCGGCGTCCGGGCCGAGCGCGTCCGGCGAGCCCAGCCAGCCCTCCACGGCCTCCGCGCCCGCGCCCACCGCCGGTGCGGCTGCGCTGGGCAGGAACGGCACCCTCGGCAGCCGGTCCAGCACCCGCCGGCGCAGCTCCCCGTCCAGCTCGCCCCGGCCCAGCTGGCCCGGGACCAGGTCGATCGTGCCGACCGAGACCGGATGCCAGTCGCGCAGCAACGTCGTGTACGCCTCGGCCGCGCGATCCAGCAGGAAGTCCGTGAGCGGCCCGGGGGCGGTGTGGCGGCGGGTGGGCTCCAGCGGGAAGGAGGCGATCAGCAGGGCGGGCATGCCCAGCGGCTCATCGGTCGGCGTCGGGCAGTGGACGACCGGGGAGGTCGCGGGCCGCGTCGGCGCGCCCTCCGCGTCCACCGGAACCGCCCAGGTCACCGACCACACCGGGCGCAGCCGCTCCTCCACCGGGCGGTCGGCGAGCAGCTCCAGGTCCAGCCGCCCACCGGCGCTCTCGGTGCGCCAGCGCGTCGTACCGCGCGGGCCGCTGTCCTCGACGACGGTGTACGCGCCCTCCTCGCGGCGGCGCAGCGTCCGGGTGCCCTCGACCGTCTCCACCACGACCTCGGCCAGGCCGGGGAGGGTGAGCAGCAGCGCATCGTCGACCCCGGCCAGCAGCCGCTCCGCCACGTCCAGCGCGGCGCCGTCGCGCAGCGGCAGCACCACGACGGTGTCATAGCCGTCCGGGGCGATCCCCTCGGCGGGCAGCGGCAGCCGCAGCAGCGGTACGTGGCCGTCGCGGCGGCGCAGCTCCTCGGCGAGGCCGGGGGCGGCGGCGGTGGCGCGCTGGGTCAGCTCCCGCGCCTCGGCCAGCGACCAGCGCACCCCGCCGGTGCGGCCCACGACCGCGGGCTCGTCGCTCACCGCGAGCACCGCCGCGAAGCCGACGCCGAACCGCCCGACCGCGCTCTCCGGCTCGTCCCGCTTGGCCGACGCGCGCAGGGTGGACAGCGACTCGACCCCGGCCGCGTCCAGCGGTGCCCCCGTGTTGGCGGCGGCCAGCACGGCGGGCTCGCCGTCGGTGGCCGGGCGCAGGGTCAGCCGCAGCCGTCCGGGCACCCCCGCGCGGGCGGCGGCGTCCGCCGCGTTCTGGGCCAGCTCCACGACCAGCCGGTCGCGGTGGCCGCCCAGCGCCAGGTCCTCCTCGGCGTTGGCGTCCTCCCGGAACCGGGCGGGCGACGCGGCCCAGGCGTCCAGCACGCCGCGCCGCAGCCGCGCGGTCCCGAACGGGTCCACGTCCTCGGTCGCGCCTCGCACCATCGCCGTGCTGCTCACGTCTTGCCTCCGGAGTTCCTGGTCGGGGTCCGTCCCGCGCCGCGGCGCCACACCGCCGAGTCCCCCGCGGTGCGGATCACCCCACCGCGCTCGCCGTTCCCTCGCGTGTCGCCCTTGCTAGCCGCGAACGTACCGCTATCCGAGCCCGAACGACGCCTCGGGCCCCACACAACCGGATTCCCCACCTCCCCCGCGAGAACCGGCCTGACCCGCGCTGCGGGGTCCCCGCCACCTCGGGCCACCACCAAGCCTCACACCACCGCCATGGACGCCGCCGCGCCCCCGCCCCGGGGCGGCGCTGCCGCCCCGGCCCTTCCAGCCGCCAGCCGAAAGCGCACGGACCGACCCGCCAGCCCCTCCCCACCGGGAGGCCACCCGCAGGCCGCAGGGGCGGAACGGACGCCGCATGGGCGGAACAGATACGGCCGGGCTCGCCGTTGAGGCCCGACGGGGAAGCGGCAAGCGGACCGTAGGCACGCACCGGGGGAACGCGGACACGCCGCACCACCCGCCGGGCGCAGGCCCCCGCCCGAAGCGGCGGCAGCGGCCAACGGCCACCCCTGCGAGTCAGCAGCGGCGCCGGTTCACACAGCCGCAGGTCGAAGGCGTACCGCGCCAGGCGCGGCCCGGCCGCGTCGTGCGAGGCCGCCCGGCCCGCAGGACCCCAGCCCGCCCCACGGCGGGCAACAAGCCAACACCCCCACAGGCCAGCGCGGCACGGGGCCACGCAGCCCCACACCGAAGACGCAGCCCGGCCGCATCGCGAAACCATCGCCGGGACCGCAACGGGCAACAACCATCACCGGCCGGGTCAGCAACGACGGAGACTCGCGGCAGCCGCAAACCAAAGGCGCACCGGGCCCGGCGCAGCCAGGCCACACCACACAAGACCACCCACCGGGGCCCGCAGAACCCCAGCCCGCCCACGGCGGGCAACAGCCAACACCCCCACAGGCCAGCGCGGCACGGGGCCACACAGCCCCAGACCAAAGGCGCACCGGCCAGGCGCGCCCCGGCCGCGTCGCGAAGCCACCACCGCGGCGCGTGGGACCCCGAGGGGCGGGGACCAGCCGCCATCACCGGCCCGGCCCGCATCAGCCACAGCGGAGACTCGCGGCAGCCGCCAACCGAAAGCGCACCGCGTCGTGCGAGGCCGTCCGCCGAGGGGCGCGGGCCGCGGGCGCGGGGGCCCGCGCGGTGGATCGGCGACCGCGCGGGCTCGCGGCCGCCGCCTCCGTGACGGCGGCGCGTCCGGCGAGGGGCGCCGGGGCGGCGGCCCAGGGGGGCCGCCTCAGCTGTGGCCCAGTTCCTCCGGTGGGGTGTCCGGCTCGACGGAGCCGCCCGTGCGGTCCGGGTGGAGGGGGAGCGGCTCGACGACGGTTTCGTCGACGACGGGCGGGGCCGGGCGGGGAGGCTTGGGCATCACGGCCGCCTCCGAGTGGGCGCCGCAGCCGTACGAGAGGGAGACGACGCGGCCGTCCGCCGGGCTGAACTCATTCGCGCACACCCCGAACGCCTGCCCGAGCGAGCCGCCGAGGGACACCAGGAAGCCGCAGGACGCGCAGGTGCCGGGGGCCGCCTGGGCCATGGGGGTCTTGGGACCGTACGCCTCGTCCCAGCGGTCGGCCGCGACGTGGAGGCCGTAGCGGGACAGCACCCGGGCGCGGCGCATGCCCAGCTCCTCCGCGACGGCCGCGATCGAGCCGGTGCTGGGCGCGGCGGTCTGCGCTGCGGGGGCGCCGGCCGTGACGTCGGCATCCTCCACCGCCGCGAGTTGCTGCATCTCCTCCGAGACGACCGAGTTGGGCGGTGGGATGTCCTCGCCCGAGTAGCCCGGCTCCAGGCGCAGGTCCTCGGCCTCGGTGGGGAGCAGATCGCCCGGCCCCATGTCGCCGGGGCGCAGCCGCTCGCTCCAGGGCACCCACTCCGGCGCGAGCAGCGCGTCGGGGCCGGGGAGCAGCACCGTCTCGTCCAGGGTGACGGCCTTCGCGCGGGAGGCGCGGGTCACCGTGACCGCCCAGCGCCAGCCGCGATAGCCCGGTTCGGCGCTCTCGAAGAGATGCGTGACGACGCGGTCACCCTCGGCGACGGCGCCCAGATACTCGGCGATCTTCCCCGGATGGGCGGCTTCCATGGCCGCCTCGCGGGCGAGTTCGACCGCCTCGGCGCACAGGCGGTCGGGGGTACGGCTTCGCATCGCACTCACAGGATCGATTCTCTCTTCCACGCCGTCGCAGCCGTCTGACCTGGTGCGCCAGCCGTACGGCCGGAACGCGGGACCGCGGACGGAGCGGACCATGGGGCCGCGTCGACGTCCACCCCCATCCGGGCCTTGGGGCGCACCTTGTACGTCCCATTCTGCGGGATGGCTACTCGGCACACGGCCAGGAACGGCCCTCGGTGGCGCGGTTACGCACGCTACCTTGTCCGGCCGCGCCGCCCCTACCCCCGTCTCATGCCCGCCTCCGGCCCCGGCGCCGCGCGGCCCCCGTCCGCCCACCCCGGGGAAACCGCATCTCCGCTGGACAGCAGGGTGTTGCCGGTCCTCTTCGGCGACGCCGCCATCCGGAAAGCCGTCGAAGGTCTGACGCTCGGGCCGTGTTGGCTGCACCATGGTCAGGTGGCAGAAAAGCGATGGTACGGCGGCGGCCCGACCCAACGGTCGGGCCGCTGGGTCGTCCACGCGCTCCGTCTTCCCTTCGCGCTCCGCCTCCCCTTCACCGCGGCCGGGCGGGGTATCCGCCGGGCCACCCACGCCCATGGAGCCGGGGAGTCGGGGCTCGGCAAGCTGATCGAACTGCACGCGGTGAACTCCGCGGGCGACATGCTGATCACCGTCGCGCTCGCCTCCACGATCTTCTTCTCGGTCCCGACCGACGAGGCCCGCGGCCGGGTCGCGCTCTACCTGGTCATCACCATGGCGCCGTTCGCGCTGCTCGCCCCCGTCATCGGCCCGCTCCTGGACCGTCTGCCGCACGGCCGCCGCGCGGCGATGGCGGGCGCGATGCTGACCCGTACGGTGCTCGCGCTCACGATGGCGGGCGCGGTGGTGGGCGGTGGTCTGGAGCTGTATCCGGCGGCGCTGGGCGTGCTGGTGGCGTCCAAGGCGTACGGAGTCGTCCGTTCCGCCGTAGTGCCACGACTGCTCCCACCCCACTTCTCCCTGGTCAAGGCCAACTCACGGGTGACCCTGGCCGGGCTGCTGGCCACCGGTGTGGCGGCCCCGCTGGGGGCCGGGCTGCATCAGATCGGTCCGGGCTGGCCGCTGTACGGGGCGTCCGTGATCTTCCTGCTGGGCGGATTCCTGTCGTTCACCCTGCCGCACAAGGTGGACTCCGCGAAGGGTGAGGCCAAGGCGCAGTTGACCTCGGGACAGCACCATCTGCATCTGCCGGTGACGGTGCGCAAGCCCAAGGCCAGGGTCGGCGGGGCCAGGACCGCCCTGGGCAGGGCCGCCTTCTGGCGGAACCGGTCGGGCCGGCCCGGCCTCCGTACGGTCGGCCCCTCCGTCCTGCACGCCCTTCAGGCGTGTGCCGCGCTGAAGACCTTGTCCGGATTCCTCACCCTCTTCCTCGCCTTCCTCCTCCGCGACCAGCCGCTGGGCGGGCTCGGCCCGGAGATCTCGCTCGGCCTGGCCGCGGTCTGTGCGGGCGGCGGCAACGCGCTGGGCACCGCGATCGGCGCCTGGCTGCGGACGCGCGGCCCGGAGCTGATCATCGCGGTGGTGCTGAGCTCGGCCCTGGCCGTGATCGTCGTATCGGCGGCCTTCTACAGCGCGGTGACGGTGGCCGCCGTTGCCGCCACCGCCGGTATCTCCCAGGCGCTGGGCAAGCTGTCGCTCGACGCGCTGATCCAGCGTGACGTCCCGGAGGAGGTCCGCACCTCCGCGTTCTCCCGCTCCGAGACAACGCTCCAGATGGCATGGGTCGTCGGCGGCGCCATCGGCATCGCGCTGCCGCTCCACGGGGTGCTGGGGATGGCGGTCGCCGCGGCGGTGATCGCGCTGGGCGCGGCGCTGAGCGTCCGTGGGCTGCTGAGCGCCTCCCGGCAGGGGGCGCCGTATCCACGGGTCGCCTGACCGGCGCGGGAACACGAGCGGACCGCCCTGCACCCGAGCCTGTGACCCGCCCCGCGCGCGAGCCTGTCACCCGCCCTGCACGCGAGCCTGTCACCCGCCCCGTGCGCGAGCCTGTGACCTGACGCTTACCCCGGACCGTGGCCCGACCCGCGCGCGAGGCGATCGGGGCGGCCAGATAGCCTGCCCGCATGACCGCTGCGCTGTTTTCCAGGGGCAAGGGCCGCCGCGCCGTCACCGCCGCCTGTGCCGTGTCCCTCGGGCTCGTCGCCCTCTCCGCCTGCGACAAGCCGACCCCGCTGGCAACGGTGACGGTCGGTTCGGACACCGTGACGGCCGAGGCGAGCAACGGCTGCTACGGCGACGGCAAGGACCTGAGCTCACAGAAGTTCAAGGACTGTCTGTCGGCCAAGCCCGAGAAGACGATCAAGGTGACCCCCGGGGACAAGGTACGGATCGGGGTGGACCCCGAGATCGCCAAGTCCAGCTGGGGCCTGATCGCCAACAACCCGGTCATGGCCGAGGCGAGCAAGGAGACGTACCGCAGCTTCGACAGCGACACGCTCTTCGCCCGGCAGAACCCGCAGACGGGCCAGACCACGCTCGAGAAGAAGGTCACGATCACCATCGCCGAACTCGGCAAGAGCAGCCAGGGCGTCAAGGGCATCTGGCGGTTCACACTGGAACGGGATTCCTGACGAACGGCCCTCCGGGCGAAGCCCTGGGCGGAGCCCCGGGCGGAACTCCGGGCGGGACGTCCGACGAGGCGACGTCTGACGAAACCCTGTCGTATGGGGCACCGTCGTACGAGACCCCGTCGTACGGGGCCCGGGCCCGCCAGGAGAACCCAGGACACCGCGAGAACCGGACACACCGGGAAGGCCAGGAGGACCGGACACGCCGGGGCACCGGCCGAGCCGTGACAAGGGGGAGCCGCTGATGCGCGTACTGATCGTCACGGCCGTACCCGCCGAGCGGGACGCCGTCGTACGGGGCATCGCCGCCACGGCCCCCGAGGTGGCCGAACTCCCCGTCCCCGGCGGCGTGATCCACCGGCTGAGCCCGGTGCCGCCCACCGGGCGGCCACTCACCGTGGACGTCCTGGCCGCCGGAGTCGGCCCGGCGGCCGCGGCGGCCGGCACCGCCGCCGCGCTGACCGCGGCCGCGGTCGCCCGCACCCCCTACGACCTCGCCGTATCGGCCGGTATCGGCGGCGGCTTCACCGCCATGCCGCCCGCCACGGCAGCGCCCGCCACCACGCCGCCCACGACCGCAGCGCCTACCTCCCCGGCACCCACCACCCCGCGCCGCGGCTCCGCCGCCGCGCGCCTCGGCTCCGTCGTCGTCGCCGACGCGATCGTCGCCGCCGACCTGGGCGCCGAGACCCCCGACGGCTTCGCCGCCGTCACCGACCTGGGCTTCGGAACCGTCGAACATCTTCCGCCCGCCCCGCTCGTCGCCGCCGTCGCCGAGGCGACGGACGCCGTGCGCGGCACCGTGCTCACCGTGTCGACCGTGACCGGGAGCGCCGAACGGGCCGCCGCGCTGCTGCGCCGCCATCCGCACGCCGTCGCCGAGGCCATGGAGGGCTTCGGCGTGGCGGAGGCCGCCGCGGCGCAGGCCGTGCCCGCTCTGGAAGTACGAACGGTCTCCAACGCCGTCGGGCCGCGCGACCGCGCCGCCTGGCGGATCGGGGAGGCGATGGCGGCGCTCACGAGCGCCTTCGCGACCATCGCCCCCCTCCTCGGCACCTGGACCTTTGACCCGGAAGGAACCCGGCAGTGACTGAGCCCCTGACCGAGCCTCTGAAGATCGCCTACTCGCCGTGCCCCAACGACACCTTCGTCTTCCACGCCTGGGCCCACGGCAGCGTCCCCGGCGCGCCCGCGCTCGATGTCACCTTCGCCGACATCGACATCACCAACGGGATGGCGGAGCGCGGTGAGTTCGATGTGCTGAAGGTGTCCTACGCCGTACTGCCATGGGTGCTGGACGACTATGCGCTGCTGCCCTGCGGCGGGGCGCTCGGACGCGGCTGCGGTCCGCTGGTGCTCACTCGGCGGCCCGGCGAGGGGCCGGAACCCACCGGCAAGGACCTGGCGGGGAAGACGGTCGCGGTGCCGAGCGAGCGTTCGACCGCGTATCTGCTCTTCCGGCTGTGGGCCGCCGCCGAGGTGCCGGGCGGAATCGGCGAGATCAAGGTGCTGCCGTTCCACGAGATCATGCCCGCGGTGCGGGACGGCGAGGTCGACGCCGGGCTCGTCATCCACGAAGCCCGGTTCACCTATCAGAATTACGGGCTGCACTGCCTGGCTGACATGGGCGAGCACTGGGAGCGGACCACCGGTCTGCCGATCCCGCTCGGCGCGATCATCGCCAAGCGCTCACTGGGCGCCGAGCGGCTGCGGGAGCTCGCCGACGCCGCCCGGACATCGGTGCGAATGGCCTGGGACGACCCGGAGGCGTCGCGGGTGTATGTCCTTGAACACGCCCAGGAGATGGACCCGGCCGTCGCGGACCAGCACATCGGGCTGTATGTGAACGAGTTCACCGCCGACCTCGGCGAGAGCGGCTACGCCGCGGTGCGCGGGCTGCTGACCCGCGCGGCGGCCGAGGGACTGGTGCCGCCCCTCGGCCCCGGGGCGCTGGAGGCCGTCTGACATTCCGGCGTTCCGGCGAATTCCCGTTGGTGGATACCCGTTGCTGGATACCCGTCAGGTTCCCGCTGATGGATACCTGTCAGGCTCGGCCTGGCGGGTATCCATCCGGGAACGTCATACATGCCGGGAGGAATACGTGCCGCCGGGCCGTTCAGGTCATACGTCTGCGCCTCATACGTCAGTGCGTCAGGCGTCTACGCGTCATACGTCAGGCGTCATACGCCAGCGCTTCATACCGTCGGCGCGTCATACGTCCACGCGCCGGATCAGGTCATACGTCGAGCTGGTCGGCCACCGCGCGCAGCATGCCAGCGATCTTGTGGCCATGGGCCTTGTCGGGATAGCGGCCGCGCTCCAACTGCTGCGTCACGTTCTCCAGAAGGGTGGTCAGGTCCTGGACGATGGACGCCAGCTCGTCCGGCTTGCGCCGCTGAGCGGCCGCCACGGAAGGGGTCGGCTCGAGAATGGTGACGGACAGTGCCTGATCTCCGCGATTTCCGGCCACCACGCCGAATTCCACGCGCTGTCCCGGCTTTAGTGAGTCGACGCCTTCTGGGAGCACCGACGAGTGAACGAAGACGTCGCCGCCGTCATCGCGGGAGAGAAAGCCGAAGCCCTTCTCACTGTTGAACCACTTGACCTTGCCGGTAGGCACGTCTGTCTCGTCCTCGTCGCTCGTCGGAAAACACGGAAAAACAGCTCTCGATAGCACTACAGCGGGTCGTAAGACCCGCCACCACCAAGGCTAATGGTCCCGAGCCTGGTGACAAGACGTACCCGGGTGGTTCCTATGCGCGCTCTGGCACGGATCTACCCTGGTCCGGTGAGTAATGAAACCCCGCACAACGGTGGCGCCCCCAGCCGCCCCCGGGAGGCGCCCCTTCCCGGCGACCGGCTCATCCGGTTCGGCGTCATTGTCTTCGCCATTGGAGCGGTGGCCACCCTCGTCACCGTCGCACCGCTCTTTCTGGGCGCGGATCCGTTGCCGTCGGTGGCGTACTTCGTATGCATGCTGATGGGCGTCGGCTTCGCGCTCGCCGCCGTCGGGCTGCTGCGCTCCATCGCGGCACAGCGGCGGGAAGCCTCGGCGCCCGCCCAGGTGTCACCGCCGTCCGTACCGCCGTCCGGGTGAATCAGCCCGGGGTCTGAAACACCCCGAGGGGCTGAAACACCCTGGGCAGCCAGGAACCATCAGCCCGCCGTCGCCGTACGACCGCCCATGTCCGTACGGCCGTCCACGTCCGTACGACCGCCCATGTCCGTACGGCCGTCCATATGGCCCGTCAGCCAGGCCGGAAACGCCGTCAGATCGTCCAGGACGACATCGGCGCCGGCCGTAAGGAGCTCATCCGCCGCGCAGGGCCCGGTGGCGACCGCCACGGAGAGCGCACCGGCCGTACGGGCGCCCCGTACGTCACCCGTGTGGTCACCGACGTACACCGTCGCCCCGTACTCCCGCAGCGCCTCCGCCTTGGCCTCGGCCCACAGCCAGCCGATGACCGCGTCCGCCTCGATGCCCAGGTGGCTCAGGTGCAGCTTGGCGTTGGGCTCGTGCTTCGCGGTGACGACGATGGCCCGGCCCCCGGCCCGCCGCACGGCCTCGATCGCCTCACGGGCCCCGGTCATGGCCGGGGTGGGCCCGATCGCGTACTCCGGGTAGAGCTCGCGGTAGAGCTCGCCCATCTCCTCGATGCGCTCATCGGGGAACCAGTGCACCAACTCCTGCTCCAGCGGCGGCCCGAGCCGGGTGATGGCGAGGTCGACGTCGATATAGGCGCCGGTCCGGGCCGAGAGCGCCTCGTACGTCGCCTTGATGCCCGGTCGGGAGTCGATGAGGGTCATGTCGAGGTCGAAGCCGACGGTCACCGTGTGTGACCCGGCGTCCGCGGCGAGACCCGGTTCGGTGGTGGCGGCGGGGGACGGAGCGGATTGCGAAGACATGCCCGCCATTGTGCCTTGGTCCACCCCATACACTTAGCCTCGCCTAACTTCGTAGCCGACGAGCGAGCCGAACGAACGGAAGCGATGACCGCCGACCGGGCCAGCAGCCGCCCTCCCAGAGCCTCCCTGGTCCGCCGTCGTCTCGGCTGGACGGCCGTGGCCGTCGCCGCCCTGCTGCTCGCCGTCCTGCTGAGCCTCGCCGTGGGCAGCCGCCAGATCGCGCCGAGCGCGGTCCTGGACGCGCTGCTGCACGGCGGTTCGAGCGACGCCGCCGACATCGTGCGGTCCCTGCGGCTGCCGCGCACCCTCATCGGGCTGATGGTCGGCGCGGCGCTCGCCATGGCGGGCACCGTGATGCAGGGTGTCACCCGCAACCCGATCGCCGACCCGGGCATCCTCGGCATCAGCCAGGGGGCCTCGGTGGGTGTGGTGCTCGCGATCGCCTTCGCGGGGGTGCACACGCTCACCGGCTATGTCTGGTACGCCTTCGCGGGCGCCGGGCTGGCGTCGGTCGCCGTCTACGCCATCGCCACCAGCGGGCGGGGCGGCGCGACCCCGGTCAAACTCGCGCTCTCCGGCGCCGCGATCAACGCGCTGCTGGTGTCCGTGACAACGGGCGTGCTGACGACGAAGGCGGCGGCCCTGGATGAGTTCCGCTTCTGGCAGATCGGCTCGCTCGCCGGCCGGGACACCGCGCTCGTCGGCCAGATCTGGCCGTTCCTGCTGGTCGGTACGGTGCTGGTGATCGCGGTGGCACGCGGTCTCGACGCACTGGCACTCGGCGAGGACGTCGCGAAGGGGCTCGGCCAGAACGTGGCCGCCGTACGGATCGTCGCGGCCCTCGGCGCCACGATCCTCACCGGTGTCGGGGTCGCCGCCGCCGGTCCGCTCGCCTTCATCGGCCTCGCGGTCCCCCATATCGCCCGCGCGATCGTCGGCACCGACCACCGCTGGGTCCTGCCGATGGCCGCGCTGATCGGCCCGGTGATGCTGCTGGTCTCGGATGTGGTGGGCCGGATACTCTTCCCGCCGAGCGAGGTCCCGGCGGGTGTGATGACCGCGCTGATCGGGGTGCCCTTCCTGGTCACGCTGGTCCGCCGGAAGGCGGTGGCCGCATGACCAGCACCGAGAGCCGCACCGACGACGATGCCGAAGGCCGTGCCGTCCGTACGGGGCGTACGGGGCGTACGGGTGCCCGGCCGGGTGGCCGTACGGGCGTCCGCCCCGCCGGGTACGGCCTGATCCGCGTCAAGGGCGGCGGGCGCGGCGTGAGCGCCGGGCACGGTGGAGGCGGTGCGCGCGGTGGGTACGGCGCACGTGGCGGATCGTTCCTGCTGCATCGCCGCTCGGCCCTCGTCGCGATCGGGCTGACCCTGGCCACCGCCGCCGTCTGTGTGGCGTATCTGTGCGTCGGCGAGAGCTTCGTCGCGCCCGCCGACGCCGTGAAGGCCGTCCTGCACACCCAGTGGGGCCTCGGCCCGGCCACCCCGAACGACCTCGTCGTCGGCACGCTGCGGCTCCCCCGGATGACGCTCGGCCTGTTGGTCGGCGCCGCCTTCGGGATCGCGGGCGCGCTGATCCAGACGGTGGCCCGCAACCCCCTCGCGAGCCCCGACATCATCGGCGTCAGCCAGGGCGCGAGCGCGGTGACCGTGGGCGCGATGACCTACGGGATCGGCTCCTTCACGGTCCTGCCCTATCTCTCCGTCGCGGGCGGTCTCGCCGCCGCCGCGCTGGTGTACGTCTTCGCCTGGCGCGGCGGGCTGCACGCCGCCCGCTTCGTGCTCATCGGCATCGGCTTCGCCGTCGCGCTGCGCTCGATCACCCATCTCTTCCTGACCAAGGGCGACTATCTGGTGGCCCAGCAGGCGAAGGTGTGGATGACCGGTTCGCTCAACGGACGCGGCTGGGGCGAGGCCGCTCCGCTCGGCTGGGCGCTGCTGGTGCTGCTGCCCGGTGTGCTGTGGGCGGCACGGGCGCAGCGCACGGTGTCGCTGGACGACGACACGGCGACCGCGCTCGGCGTACGGCTCGGGCGGGTGCGGCTGGGTCTGGCGTCCCTCGGCATCGTGCTCGCGTCGATGGCGACGGGCGCGGCCGGCCCGGTGGACTTCGTGGCGCTGCTCGCCCCGCAGATCGCCCGCCGGATGACCCGGACCGCCCAGATCCCGCTGCTGTGCTCGGCCCTGACCGGAGCGTTCATCGTCGTCACCGCCGATCTGCTGGCCCGCAAGCTGTTCGCGCCGACCGAACTGCCGGTGGGTGTGCTGACGGCCGCGGTCGGCGCCCCGTATCTGATCCACCTGCTGCTGTCTTCCGGGGGACGCGGCCGTAAGGGAGGCACCGCCGCATGACCGCTTCGGCGTCCACGACGGGAACGAGCCAGGAGGCGGGTCCTCCCGCGGGCCCCGCCACCGCGAACCGGCTCACCGCACATCAGCTGACCCTCGCCTACGAGGACCGGACCGTCGTGGACGGGCTGGACCTGGAGATACCCGACGGCGAGGTCACGGTCATCGTCGGCCCCAACGCCTGCGGCAAATCCACCCTGCTGCGCGCCCTCGGGCGGCTGCTGCGGCCGCGCGGCGGCGCCGTGCTGCTCGACGGCACGGATCTCGCGCGTATCCCCACGAAGAAGATCGCCCGGTCGGTGGGGCTGCTGCCGCAGACCCCGGTCGCGCCCGAGGCGATCACTGTCGCCGATCTCGTCTCCCGCGGCCGCCAGCCGCACCAGCACTGGTGGCAGCAGTGGTCGGAGGAGGACGAACGGGCCGTCACGGACGCCATGGAGCGCACGGACGTGACGGCGCTCGCCGACCGCCCGGTGGACGAGTTGTCCGGCGGGCAGCGGCAGCGCGTCTGGATCGCGATGGCGCTCGCACAGGAGACCGATCTGCTGCTGCTGGACGAGCCGACGACGTATCTGGACATCTCCCACCAGGTGGAGGTGCTGGACCTGGTGCGCCAGCTCAACCATGAACGCGGCCGTACGGTCGTCGCCGTCCTGCACGACCTCAACCAGGCCGCCCGCTACGCCGACCACCTGATCGCGATGAAGACGGGCCGAATCGTCGCCCGCGGCCGCCCGGAGGACATCGTCACGGCGGAGTTGGTGCACGAGGTCTTCGGCCTGGAGTCGGTGGTCGTCCCGGACCCGGTCACAGGCAGCCCCCTCGTCGTCCCGGGCACGCCTTGGCGAGCCGAGAAGGGCTGAGCGGGGCGGGGCCTGCGGGGCGGTTGCCTGCGGCGCGTTGCCGAAGCGGGGCGTTGCCGAAGGCGGGGCGCGGCCGAAGCGGCGCGGGACCGAAGCAGGGCGTGGGCCGAAGCAGCGCGGGACCGAAGCGGCACGCGGCCGAAGCAGGGCGTGGCCGAAGGCGGGGCGCGGCCGAAGCGGCGCGTTGCCGAAACGGGCGCGGCCGAAGCGGCGCGTTGCCGAAACGGCGCGTGGGCCGAAACGGCGCGTTGCTAAGCCGCGCCGGGGCACGGGGGCTCAGCCACGCGGGGCACATGGCTGAACCACGCGGGGCACGCGGCTCCGCCGCGCGAGGCACGGGGCTCATGGGCGACGGGGCGCCCGTCGTCAGCCCTTGCGACGGGCGCGCCACAGCAGGAACAGCACGGAGGCGATGGCCGCGCCGCGGACGACGTAGGGCCAGGTCTCCGTCAGGACGTCCTGCCAGCCGTCCTTGGGGATCGGCTCGCCCCACTTGCCGTCGGACCGTCCCCACAGCCAGACCACGGCCCCGGCCGCGACCAGGCCCGGCACACCCAGCGCGGCCCACTTCGCCTCGGCCGGGGAACGGCGGTAGGTGCCGTAGTACGCGATCACCCAGCCGAAGGCGATCAGGATGAAGTTGCCTAGGCCGGCGCCCGCCACGAGGAGTCCGACCGCCACCAGCAGCACCGGGCCGAGCCCGGCCAGCCATTTGACGACGCCGCCCCCGGCCGCGGGCTCACCGCCCGCCTTACCGGGCCCGAGCAGCACACGGCGCAGCGCACCGCGCTTCTTGGCTCCGGCCTCGGCCTTCGCCTGGTCCTTCGCCTTCGCCTCCTCGGCGGCCTTGGCCTCGGTGGCGGCCTTCTCCGCCGCCGCCTTCTCCTCGGCCTCCCGCCGCTCCTGGCGCTGCTGCTCGGGCGACTTGCCCTTGCCGAGCAGTTCGGGGATCTCGATCCCGCCGGTGAACCCCTCCACCGCGCCGTACTGCGCGTCGGACCGTTCGGGCTGGGCGAACGGACCCGGCTCCACATGCCACCAGTCCATGTTGGACTCGCGCGGGCCCAGTTCGTCCTCGCCCGCGAGATGCGGTGGCGAGGCGGCGCCCGGCGGGGGCGTGGCGGGGGTGGCGGGCCTCGGCTTGATCAGGGAGGTGGCCCCGTCGCCCGGGGCGCCCCCGGACGGGCCGCTCCCGTTCCGCCCGCCGTTCCGGCCGGCGCCGGGCACTCCCGGGGCGTCCTCCTCGCGCGGGGAGGGCACCTTACCGGTGAGACCGCTGCTCTTGGCGAGCCCGGCCAGCTTGTCGCGGGCCGCCCGCGCCGCCCCGGCCGCTCCCCGCGGCGCCGCGCCACCGCCGACCCCGGCGGCCGTGCCACCGCTCTCGGCGCCGCCCGGCTCACCGCCCGTTCCCGAGCCCGGGTCGGGGCGCCCGCCCGCGGCGGCCACCACGTCGGCCGGTGAGCCCAGCTTGGACAGGATCCGCTTCACCCCGGCCGGGCTGTCCGCCCCTCCGGTGGCCCGGCGATGGTCGATATCGGCACGGAGTCCGGAGACCAGCCGCATACGTTCACCGGACGACAGACCTTGCTGCTGAGCCAGGTCACCGACACGGCTCAGATAGTCATAGACGAGCTTCTCGCTCTCGATCCCCACCAAGACCCCTGAGAATGCGCACCGTCGGCGTATCAGTCCGCTCCGACGTTACCGCGCGGAAGCGGAATCCCGCCGCATCCCCTGCGTCCCGCACCCCGCGGGTACTGTGGATCGAATGAGCAGCTCATGGAATCGGGAGGGCTGAAATGCCCGAAGAGACCAGCTCGCGCAACCGGGAGGCATGACTTGCCCGCAGACACCGGCCACGGGGACGGCGGCCCACAGGGCCGCGGCCCAGGCACCGTCGGCCCACGGAACGGCGGCCACAGCGACCGCGGCCGCGGGGTGCCGCGCACCCTCGCCGAGGAGCTGCGCACCCGGCCCGACGACGCCCTCGCCGCCCTGCTGAGCGCCCGCCCCGATCTGCTCTCCCCGGTGCCGAACGACCTCACCCAGCTCGCCACCCGGGCCGGCACCCGCGCCTCGGTGGTACGAGCCGTGGAGCGGCTCGACCGATTCGCCCAACAGACCGCCGAGGCCCTCGCGATCGCACCCGACCCATGCCCGTACGAAACCCTGCGCGATCTGCTGACGGGCGACGCCAGCACGGAAGACGCGCGGGGCGCGCGGGCCTCGGGGGGTTCGGGGGACGTGCGGGGTCCGGACGATGCCCGGGGGCCGGGGGGCGCCCGGGGGCCAGACGACGCCCAGGATCCCGGGGGCGCGCGGGGGTCGGCAGACGCTCACGGTCCGCAGGACGCCCGAGGCCGGGCGAATACCCGGGGCCGGGAGGGCGCCCGGGGGCCGCAGGACGCCCAGGGTCCAGGGGGCGCCCAGGGTCCAGGGGACACCCAGGACCCCAAGTACGGCCGGGGCACAGCCGAAGCCCCGGGCCCCGAGGACGCCCGGCGTCCCGGGGAGACCCAGGGCCCGGAAGGCACCCCGAGCACCGGGAACGCCCAAGGCCCGAGTGACGCCTCGGCCGCAGGGGCCCCCTCGGACGCAGGGGCCCCCTCGGTCGCCGGGCCCACGTCCGACACCGGAACCACGTCAGGCACCGGAACCACGCCAAACACCGGGGCCCCCTCGGCCGCCGGGCCCCCCTCGGCCGTCAGGCCCACGTCCGACACCGGAACCCCCTCGGCCACCGGGCCTACGCCAAACACCGGAACCCCCTCTCCCACCGGAACCACGCCAAGCACCGGGCCCGCGCCAGGCGCCAGAACCACCGCGGCCACCGGGCCCGCATCCGGCCCCACCCCCACCCCCACCCCGGCCGCCGAAACCGCCGCAGGCGTCGGCGCCGCATCGCGCATCGCCACCCCCCTCAGCCCCGACGAACGCGCCACGATCGCGGCAGAGCTGCCGCGTGCCGTGGCCACGTTGCGCGAGCAGGCCCTGGTCTGGGGTGGTGACGATCGGCTCCGGCTCGTCCGTACCGCCCGCGAACTGCTCGCCCCCTCCCCCACCTCTCCCTCCCCGACCGGTCTCGGCCCGACCATGCAGGAGGCCGCGTCCGGGATGTCGCCGGGCCGGTTGCAGGAGTTGCTGGCGGGGGACGGGCTGGCGCCCACGCACGATCCGGTCACGGCGGTGGCGGCTCTGGCCGAGCTGTTCCAGGACCGCGCCCGGATGGCGGCGCTGCTCGACGGTGCGCCGGCGGGCGCGCTGGCCGTGCTGGCCAAGCTGACCTGGGGGCCGCCGTACGGTGAGGCGTCCGTGGCCTCGCCCACGCCGCCCGTCGGCTGGCTGCTGGACCACGGGCTGCTGCTGCCGTCCGGGCCGCGCAATGTCGTACTGCCCCGCGAGGTCGCCCTGCATCTGCGCCACGGCCGCGCGCACCGCGCCCCCGAGCCGCTGGCCCCGCCGCTCTCGCCCATCACCGAACA
This sequence comes from Streptomyces malaysiensis subsp. malaysiensis, assembly GCF_040653035.1. Lineage (NCBI taxonomy): Bacteria > Bacillati > Actinomycetota > Actinomycetes > Kitasatosporales > Streptomycetaceae > Streptomyces > Streptomyces malaysiensis. The sequence goes on along the minus strand of NZ_JBEZNG010000003.1, from coordinate 326,046 downwards.
CAATCCACAGGCTGTGGACAACACCGCCGCGGGCCAGACCTTCACCGCTCTGGCCACCGTCGAGGAGTTGCTCGGGCAGTGGGAGAGCGCCGGGCCGCCCGTGTTGCGCGCGGGCGGGCTGAGCGTCCGCGACCTCAAGCGGACCGCCGTGGCACTCGACGTGTCCGAACCGGTGGCCGCCTTCTGGATCGAGCTGGCGTACGCGGCCGGGCTGCTGGCCTCCGACGGCGAGACCGACGAGCGCTACGCCCCCACCCCCGCCTACGACGACTGGCTACGGCTGCCCGCCGAGGAGCGCTGGGCACGGCTCGCCGCCGCCTGGCTGCCCGCGACCCGTACGGCGGGGCTGGTCGGCGGCCGGGACGGCAGGGGCCGCACCCTCGCGGCGCTCGGCCCCGACCTGGATCGCTCCCCGGCCCCCGAGGTCCGCCGCCGGATCCTCGGACTCCTGGCCACCCTGCCGCCCGGTGCCGCTGCCGCCCCTGAGGTTCTGCTGGCCCGGCTGCGGTGGGAGCGACCGACCGGCCACCGCGGTGCCGCCGCCGCGGCCGCCCCCGGGGCCGCATCGTCCACAGGAAGCACAGGAAGCACCGGAAGCACAGGACCCACCGGAACCGCCGGAACCGCCGGAACCACACCCGGCATCACCTCGCCTACCGGAACCACCGGGTCCGCCCCCGGCGCCACCTCACCCACCAGCGAAGACCTGCGCTCGCGGCTGGCCCGCTGGACCATCGCGGAGGCCGAGATGCTCGGGATCACCGGCCGGGCCGCGCTCTCCTCCCACGGCCGCGCCCTCCTGGAACGCCACCCGGACGAACCGCCCACCTCCGGGAGCGACACCGCGTCCGCGCACGCCGCGCGGCTGCTCGCGCCGCTGCTCCCCGAGCCCCTCGACCAAGTCCTGCTCCAGGCCGACCTGACCGCCGTCGCGCCCGGCCCCCTGGAACGGCCGCTCGCCGAGACACTGGGCGTCCTCGCCGATGTCGAGTCCAAGGGCGGCGCGACCGTCTACCGCTTCACGCCCGAGTCCGTACGCCGTGCGTTGGACGCCGGGCGGACCGCCGACGATGTGCACACCTTCCTCGCCGCGCACTCCCGCACCCCGGTACCGCAGCCGCTCAGCTACCTCGTCGACGACGTGGCCCGTAAGCACGGCCGGTTGCGCATCGGCGCCGCCTCCGCGTATCTGCGCTGCGACGACGACACGCTGCTCGCCGAGATCCTCGCCGACCGCCGCTCGGCGGGGCTGCGGCTGCGCCGCCTGGCCCCCACCGTGCTGGCCGCGCAGGCGCCGCCGGACACGCTGCTGGAGGGGTTGCGGGCGATGGGGTACGCCCCGGCCGCCGAGTCCGCCGAGGGCGATGTGCTGATCAGCCGCCCCGAGGCCCAGCGCACCCCGCCCCGTACGCCGCCCGTCCCGGTCCCCGAGGGCCCACCGCTGCCCGACGCCACCCTGCTGGGCGCGGCGGTACGCGCCATCCGTGCCGGGGACCTGGCCGCGACCGCGCCCCACAAAACGGTGGCCGCGTCCGGAGCCGGGTCGGGGCCGGAGGCCGGGCCGCATGGTTCCGGGACCGGTTCCGGGGCGGATTCCGGAGTGGGTTCAGGGGCGGATTCCGGGGTGGGTTCAGGGGCGGGTTCGCGGTCTGGCGCCAGGTCCAGGGGCGGTTCCGGGGGCGGTTCCGGGGCCGGTGGCGACCGGCTGCCCCGCACCACCTCCGCCGACACCCTCGCCACCATGCAGGCGGCGGCCCTGACCGGCTCCAACGTCTGGATCGGCTACGTCAACGCGAACGGCGCGGCCACCCAGCGCGTGATCGCCCCGGTCCGGGTCGAGGGCGGCTTCGTCACCGCGTACGACCACACCTCGGACGAGATCCGTACGTACCCCCTGCACCGCATCACGGGCGCCGCCGAACTGGCCGAGGACGCGACATAGGCCACGGCCACAGCCACCTCCACCTTCGCCTCCACTGCCGCAGCCACGGACTGGCAGGTCACACGGTGGGCGGTGGCTGGGTCCCGCGCCGGGTCCACCGGTGCCACCAGTGGCGGCGACGGGGATACAGGGCATGGCCGAGCCGACGGCCGACCACGACATAGCCGAGCAGCGCACCCGTCGTGTTGAGGATCACGTCGTCGATGTCGAAGGCCCGGCCCTCGACGATCAGCCCCTGAACGGTCTCGACGGCCACCATCACCAAAGCCGTCACCACCGCCACCCGCACCGCGCCCCGCGTCCTGGGCACCAGCATCGGCAGCAGCACCCCGAAGGGCGCGCCGAGCAGCACATTGCCGCCGATCTGTTTCACCGTGTCCCGGAAGGCGGGCTGGTCGATGTAGGTGCGCAGGGACCGCCCCGGATGCAGATTGGTGTGCACGAGGTCGACCGAATCGGGCGAGGGCACCAGCGTGGCCTTGGCGAGCGCCGCCGCGAAGCCGACCATGCAGACGAACGCCACGAGCAGCACCAGCCCCCGCGCGACGCGCGCGCCGAACGACTTGCGTTGGAGCAGCGCCTTCTCCGGGACGCCCTGAGGCTCCAGGGCCTGGGACTCGGCGGTTCGGGCTTTGGTGGACTGGGCTTTCGCGGGCTGGGCGGCTTTCGTGGTCCGTGCCTTCGTGGACTGGACCTTGGTGGACTGGGCCTTCGTGGACTGAGCCTTCGTCGTCCGGGCCTTCGCGGACCCAGGCTTCGCGGACCCAGGCTTCGCGGTCTGCCGCTTCGGGGCCTGCTGCCTCGCGGCCTGCTGCTTCGCGGTCCCAGAGGCCCCCTTCGTCGGCCCCCCGCCCGTCCGCGCCCCCTTCTCCTTGCCGCTCCCCTTCGTCTGGTTCCCGGTCGGCCGGGAACCCTCCCCGGTCCGCTTCGCCGCCGTCCGCTTCTCTGCCGACTTCCTCTCCGCCGACTTCCCCTCCGTCGACTTCCTCTCCGCAGACTTCCTCTCCGCCGCCCGCTTCACCGTCGTCCTCTTGTCCGCCGTCCGCCGGATCTCCCATCCAGCGATGCTGATCACAGGGACTCCCTCCCGCCCAGGTAGCTCGGGCCCAGTTGTCGTGCCCCCGTCGATCCAATCCGTCTTCGCCGCTTGCCCGTAGCCGCCCGGAGTATCCCTGTGGCTCTCCGCCACGCCTTCTCGATGGGGGACACTGGTTCTTTGGCCGGCAGCACGAAAGGACCCAGGCGCGTGAATGGACCCCTCATCGTCCAAAGCGACAAGACGCTCCTGCTCGAGGTGGACCACGAGCAGGCGGACGCCTGCCGCCGCGCCATCGCGCCCTTCGCCGAGCTGGAGCGGGCGCCCGAGCACATCCACACCTACCGGGTGACCCCGCTGGGGCTGTGGAACGCCCGCGCCGCCGGGCACGACGCCGAGCAGGTCGTGGACGCCCTCGTCGCGTACTCCCGCTACCCCGTCCCGCACGCCCTCCTCGTGGACGTCGCGGAGACCATGGCCCGCTACGGGCGGCTGCGGCTGCTCAAGCACCCCACCCACGGTCTGGTCCTGGAGACCAGCGACCGCCCGGTCCTCGAGGAGATCCTGCGGTCCAAGAAGGTCCAGCCGCTGGTCGGCGCCCGGATCGACCCGGAGACCGTCGTCGTCCACCCCTCCGAGCGCGGCCAGATCAAGCAGACGCTGCTGAAGCTGGGCTGGCCCGCCGAGGACCTGGCCGGCTATGTGGACGGCGAGGCGCACCCCATCGAGCTGCGCGAGGACGGCTGGGCGCTGCGGCCGTATCAGAAGCAGGCCGTGGAGGGCTTCTGGCACGGCGGCTCTGGTGTTGTCGTACTGCCCTGCGGTGCGGGAAAGACGCTGGTGGGGGCGGGTGCGATGGCCACCGCCAAGTCGACCACGCTGATCCTGGTCACCAACACCGTCTCCGCCCGGCAGTGGAAGCACGAGCTGGTGCGCCGTACCTCGCTCAGCGAGGAGGAGATCGGTGAGTACAGCGGTACGCGGAAGGAGATCCGCCCGATCACCATCGCCACGTACCAGGTGCTCACCACCAAGCGGAAGGGTATCTATCCGCATCTGGAGCTGTTCGACTCCCGCGACTGGGGCCTGATCGTCTACGACGAGGTGCATCTGCTGCCCGCGCCCGTCTTCAAGTTCACCGCCGATCTCCAGGCCCGGCGGCGGCTCGGGCTCACGGCGACGCTCGTCCGGGAGGACGGCCGCGAGTCCGATGTCTTCTCGCTCATCGGACCCAAGCGCTTCGACGCGCCCTGGAAGGAGATCGAGGCACAGGGCTATATCGCGCCCGCCGACTGTGTCGAGGTCCGGGTCAATCTGACCGATTCCGAGCGGCTGACGTACGCGACCGCCGAGACCGACGAGAAGTACCGCTACTGCGCCACGACCGATTCCAAGCGGATCGTCACCGAGGCGCTGGTCGCCCGGCACAAGGGGCAGCAGACGCTGGTCATCGGCCAGTACATCGACCAGCTGGACGAGTTGGGCGAGCACCTGGACGCGCCCGTCATCAAGGGCGAGACCACCAACGCCCAGCGGGAGAAGCTCTTCGACGCCTTCCGGGAGGGCGAGCTGTCGGTGCTCGTCGTCTCCAAGGTCGCCAACTTCTCCATCGACCTCCCCGAGGCCACGGTCGCCATCCAGGTCTCCGGCACCTTCGGCTCCCGCCAGGAGGAGGCCCAGCGGCTCGGCCGCGTACTGCGCCCGAAGGCGGACGGCCACCCGGCGATCTTCTACTCGGTGGTCGCGCGCGACACCATCGACCAGGACTTCGCGGCGCACCGCCAGCGGTTCCTGGCCGAGCAGGGGTACGCGTACCGGATCGTGGACGCGAGCGCGCTGCTGGCGGACGAGGACGTCTGAGGTCTGACGTCTGAGGTCTGAGGTCCGGCGCAGGCTCCGGCACCGTCACCCGTCATCACTCGCCCGTCCCCACTCACCCGTCCCCCATGACTTCTGCCGTGCGGGACGGGTGATCGCCGACTGCCCTGCCGACTCACCTGGCCAAGGCACGGCCGGGGGCCAAGGCGTGACCGGTGGGCCAAGGCGTGACCTGGGGCCGGGGGCCTGCCCACGAGCCGACCCATGAGCCCGCCCGCCCCACTCCCCCGGGCCGGTCATAATTCATTCGCCTCCCCGACATGCCCTGGCTACAATCGCCGGTCTTGCCGCCTCCCGCGTCCCGAACGGGGAGAGCCGCTGCCCGGACGGAAACCGGGCGGCATCTCGTACCGCGCGTCATCCGTACCGCGCACCCACTTCGTGCACTCGCTTTTGTGTACTCGCTCGCCGGAGGCTACGCCGTGCCCTCGCACGCCCCTGACCACCCAGGCCCCCTGTCAGACCCCCTGACAGGCCCGCTCGCGGACCCCCTCGCGAATCCTCTCGCGGACCCACTCGCGGACCCACTCGCGCGGGAGCGCGCCCATCTGACGGCGTCCCGCGCCGCGCTGCGCGCCATGCGCGCCGACGTCGAGGCCCTCGACCTCCGGGACGTCTCCGCGAACTGGGTCAACGCCGAAGCGCTGCACCACCAGGTCAGCGAGCGCATCAAGGCCCTCGCGGACCTCGCCGACACCCCGCTCTTCTTCGGCCGTCTGGACTATCTGCACACACCGGGCGCGGAGTCGGCGGAGGGCGCGGCGGGGGAGCGCTTCTACATCGGCCGCCGCCATGTGCACGACGGGGACGGCGACCCCATGGTCATCGACTGGCGCGCCCCCGTCTCCCAGCCCTTCTACCAGGCGTCCAAGAAGGCGCCGATGGACATCGGGCTGCGCCGCCGCTTCGGCTACACGGGCGGCGAGCTGACGGCGTACGAGGACGAAAGGCTCTCCGACCCCGAGGAGGCGGAGCAGACCAGCAAGCTGCTCCAGTCCGAGATCGAGCGCCCGCGCGTCGGCCCGATGCGGGACATCGTCGCGACGATCCAGCCGGAGCAGGACGAGATCGTCCGCCAGGGGATCGGCGGCACCATCTGCGTCCAGGGGGCGCCCGGCACCGGTAAGACGGCCGTGGGGCTGCACCGGGTGGCGTATCTGCTGTACGCGCACCGCGAGCGGCTGGCCCGCTCCGGCACCCTGGTCATCGGCCCGAACCGGTCCTTCCTCCACTACATCGAGCAGGTCCTGCCCGCCCTCGGCGAACTGCAAGTGGCCCAGGCGACCGTCGAGGACCTGGTGACCCGCCCGTCCCTGGGCGCCGAGTCGCGGGGCACCGACTCCGCCGACGCGGCCCGTATCAAGGGCGACGCGCGGCTGGCCGAGGTGTTGCGCCGCGCCCTGCGCTCGCATGTCACCGCCCCCGCCGAACCCTGTGTGGTGGTGCGCGGCTCCCGCCGCTGGCGGGTGCCCGCATACGAACTGGAGGAGATCGTCGAGGAGTTGCTCACCCGCGACATCCGCTACGGCGCGGCCCGCGAGGCGCTTCCGCAGCGCATCGCGCACGCCGTGCTCATCCGGATGGAGCAGGCGGGCGAGGCCCCCGACGACCGCGTCCAGGACGCGGTGGCCCGTAACCCCGCCGTGAAGGCCGCCGTCAAGGCGATCTGGCCGCCCGTCGACCCGGCCAAGCTGGTGCTGCGGCTGCTCTCCGACGCCGACTTCCTGGCCGCCCACGCCGACGGCATCCTCGACGCCGACGAGCAGAAGACCATCCTGTGGGCGAAGCCCGGGCGCGGGGTGAAGTCCGCGAAGTGGTCCCCGGCGGACCTGGTGCTGATCGACGAGGCCGCCGACCTCATCGAGCGCACCCCGTCCCTCGGCCATGTGGTCCTGGACGAGGCTCAGGACCTCTCCCCCATGCAGTACCGCGCGGTCGGCCGCCGTTGCAGCACCGGCTCGGCCACCGTGCTCGGCGACATCGCCCAGGGCACCACCCCCTGGGCGACCGCCAGCTGGGAGGAGGCCCTGACCCATCTGGGCAAGGACGGGGCGGCGGTCGAGGAGCTGACCCAGGGCTTCCGGGTGCCGCGCGAGGTGATCGCGTACGCCTCGCGGCTGCTGCCCGCCATCGCCCCCGGCCTCTCGGAGGCCACCTCGATCCGCGAGGCGGCGGGCGACTTCTCCGTACGGGCCGTGGAACCGGACGAGCTGGACGCGGCCGTGCTCGCCGCCTGCCGTGAGGCCCTGGGGCATGAGGGCTCGATCGGGCTGATCGCGGCCGACGCCCGCGTCCCGGCCCTGGCCGAGGCCCTCGACGCGGCGGGCCTGACCCACCTCTCTCCCGGCGAGGAGACCAGCGCCGAGGCCCGCCTCACCCTCGTCCCGGCGACCCTGGCCAAGGGTCTGGAGTACGACTACGTGGTACTGGACGAACCGGCCGCCGTGGTCGACGGCGAACCCGACGAACGCACCGGGCTGCGCCGCCTGTACGTCGCCCTGACCCGCGCGGTCTCGGGCCTGACGGTCATCCACGGCGCACCCCTGCCGGAGCGACTGGCCGCCTGACGGGTCCGGGTCCGGGGCGGGGTGCGCGGGTGCGGGGGTGCGGGGGTGCGGGGTGCGGTTTCCGCGCGTGGGAGGGCCGGGGGCCGGGGCCTCCGGGGCGGGGCCCTGGACCGTATATTTACGGCGCCGACGGCCGAAGATCGTTGCGTTGGTCGGAGATTGGCGCCACAAATACACGTAAGCGTCCAGGACCCCACCCCTCCGACCCCGTCCCCCTCCCACCGTCGCCGGCTGCCCCGCTCAGCCGAATCATCCGCAGCGGTGGTCCATCACTGCGGCGGTTGGCCCCTCTTCAGCCCACCGGGACGGGCGCGTCCAGGGCCGTGCGCCATTGGCCGACCACGGCCGCGTCGACCGGGCCCGACCACCCCGAGGGGCGGGCCGCGCCGCCGATGTGGAAGGCGTCGATCCTGGCGGCGCGCAGGGCGGGCAGGTGGTCGAGGCGGAGCCCGCCGCCGACCATGACGCGCGGCTCGTAGCCCGGCGTACCGGCCCGCGCCGCTTCCTCGACCAAGGTCGGCAGACCGTCGTCGACGCCGCGCGCCGCCCCGGCGGTGAGATATGTGTCGAGGCCGGGGACGTCGGCGAGCCGCTTGCGCAGCCCGTCACGGTCCGCGGCGCGGTCGATGGCCCGGTGGAAGGTCCAGCGGCTCTCGTCCACGCCGCCGCCCGCGCCCACGACCTCGGCCAGCGCGGTCACGGCGGCCAGGTCGACCCCACCGTCGTCGGTCAGGAAGCCCAGGACGAACTCGTCCGCCCCCTCCGAGTGCAGCACGGCGGCGGCCTCGCACAGCGCGTCGAACGCGGCGGTGTCCCCGGCCGCGAAGCCGTCGGACGCGCGGAGCATCACCCGCACCGGCAGGTCGACGGCCGAACGGACGGCGGCGAAGGTCTCACGGGACGGGGTGAGCCCGTCGGCGGCCATGTCGGTGACCAGTTCGAGGCGGTCCGCCCCTCCGGCCTGTGCGGCGATCGCGTCCGCCGGGTTCAGGGCGATTACCTCGAGAATTGGTCTAGACATGCCCCACAGCTTGCCACACCGCACAAGAGGTCAAACCCGTACCCCACAATTGGCCCATGCCCGCACCCGCACCCGCCCGCCATCCGGCCCATGACGCGCTGCTCACCCGCTGGGCGGACCTCCTCACCACCGCCCGGGAAGCGACGACGGAAGCGAAGACTCCGTCTCCCGTTCCGTACGGCGAGGACCTCCTGACCCGCTGGGCCGAACCCCAGCGCCGCTACCACACGACCGACCACCTGCTCGCGGTCCTGGACCGGGTGGACGAGTTGCTGCCCCATGTCCAGGCCCCCGACCCCGCCGCCATCCGCCTCGCCGCCTGGTTCCACGACGCCGTCTACCTCCCCGACCGCTCGACCAACGAGGAACGCAGCGCCCGCCTCGCCGAACGCGCCCTCACCGAGGCCGCCGTCCCGGCCCCCCGCACGGCCGAAACCGTCCGCCTCGTCCTCCTCACCCGCGACCACGACCCCGCCGAGGGCGACACCAACGGCGAAGTCCTCTGCGACGCCGACCTCGCCGTCCTGGCGGGCTCCCCCGAGGACTACGGCGCCTACGCGGCGGCGGTACGGGAGGAGTACGCCTTCGTCCCCGACGACACCTTCCGCGAGGGCCGCGCCGACGTCCTCCGCCACCTGCTGGGCCTGCCCCACCTCTTCCGCACCCCGGCGGCCCACGACCGCTGGGAGGCCCCCGCCCGCCACAACATGACCACGGAGCTGGAACTGCTCGGTGCGTAATATGCGCCGTTCGTGGCTCTAGAGTTGACGCACCATCCGCGCACGCCAGGGGGGCAGCATGGACGACAACGCAGTACACCTCGATGACCAGGCACTCCCCTTCTGGGTCGAGGTGACCGAGGACGGCGACGACGACTCGATGGGCATCCTCGGCGGCGGCAACCCCGAGCTGCGCATGGTCCCGCTCGGCCCACTGCGCAAGAACCTCGCCGCGACCGTCGACGCCCTCCAGCAGGTCTTCGCCGACGTCGCCGCCCGCGGCGGCACCCTCCCACTCGCGGAGGCCCAGCTGTCCTTCCAGGTCACCGCGAGTGGCGGCGTCCAGCTCATAGGCACCGGCCAGGTCCAGGGCACCCGAGGGCTCACCCTCACGTTCAAGCGCCCTTGAGACCGGGTCGCAGAGGGCAGGGGTGGACGGCTCCTTGTCTGTGGCGAGCAGGGCGCCGACGAACGGAACCAAGCCGATCAGTGACGGTAGTCATGGGGTCGGTTGGTGTACCTGTGGCCGGTGGGAGCGGTCCAGGTGGTGGTGCCGGTTCGGGAGTCGCGCTTCACCGCCCAGCCGGGGTGGTGGGTCTTCATCCGATGGTGGCGTCTGCACAACGCCCCGAGGTTCTCCGGGACCGTCTGGCCGCCCGCCGCCGGGTCGTGGTGGTTGAACGGCTCGACATGGTCCAGGTCGCAGCGGCGAGCGGGCATGCGGCAAGCAGGGAAGGTGCAGTAGGCGTCGCGCGCGATGACATGACGCTCCGTTTCGGCGGTGGGTTTGTACGTGGTGGGGTCGGTCTTGATCAGCATCCCCGTCTTCGGTTCGATGATCAGGCGATGCCAGACCGTGCCCTTGGCGAAGGCGATCCTCCGGGCCTGCCCTGCGGTGATCGGGCCGTAGCCCTTGAGCTGGGCCGGGTCGTCGCTGTCGCCGATCAGGACGTCCAAGGGGACGGTGACCTGGACCACCGCCGCCGAGCGGCCACCTGCGGTCGTCCCACTCGTGATCGGGCCACTCGTGATCGGGCCACTTGTGATCGGCCCGCCCGGGCCCGACCTGTCCGGGCCCAGCCTGTCCGGGGCCGACCCGCTCGGGGTTGGCCCGCTCGAAGCCGGTTCGCCTGAAGGCCGCGCACCTGGAGTCGCCGCACCCGGGTCGGTGCGGTTGAGCACCAGGTCGACCAGGGCGTCCACCCGCTTCTGCTCCAAGGTGCGGCCCTCGTCGGGCAGGGTGCCGGCGTGGGCGTCCACGGCGGCGTTCATGGCGGCGGCCTGTTCGGCCGGGAGGGTGGCGCCCCAAAGCGCCATGCCGTCGTCCTTCGGGTAGTGGACCATCTGCCGCTCGCGCTTACGGGCCTGGTGGCGCTGCTCGGCGCCGTGCGGATCGGCTCGTAGGATTTCGCGGGACAGAGCGCGGCGGGTCTGGCCGGTGGCCAAACCTGGCATCTTCTCCACCAAGACGGCCTCGACCTGCCCCGCCACCTCCGGGTCCAGGACCGCGCATGCCTCGGTGACGGCTACTGCCTGCATGTAGCAGATCTCTCCGCGCTCCAGCATCCCCAGCGTGGTGGGGTAGTGCCGGTCGAGCTCGCGGGCGACCTCCAGGCGTTTTGCGGCCGTCGTGCCGGACAACTTCAGCGCACAGGCGACTTCCTCGCAGGTGAAGTTCCAGACGGCCTCCGCGTCGCGCTCCCGTACGGCCGCCGGTAGCTCCGCGTCGGCGTCCGCTTCCAACGCGGCCAGGATCTGGGCCTGGTGCGCCTGGATCCATCCCGTGTGACGCTCCAGAGCTTTCAGTGCATCGATCCGACCGGTGCGGGACAGCTTCTCCGCGTCCAGGACCGGCAGTACGGCCGCGGTCTCCGGCCCCGGTGCTGCTGTTGCCAGATAGGCGGCCCATTCGTCCGGTGTGCCCGGGCCGTTCAGTTCGCTGGTCGTCTCCTCCGTCATGTCGACCACCCCCCAGTGATCTCCTCGACCCGCCTCCCCCAGCGGGTTCACAGCTCCATCCTTCCTCACTCAGCGTGACGAAACCAGGTCACAACCATCAGTCCACACCATCGAGTGAACGTTCGAGAAGCGCACATCCCGATGTTCCGCGCAGGAATGCCGACGTCGTTCCACGATGTTGAGCCTGGCATGCCCTCCTCCCCAACGGTTTCCGCTCGCCCCCGCATGCCCCTGGCGGTCTACGTCCTCGGGCTGTCCGTGTTCGCGCTCGGTACGTCCGAGTTCATGCTGTCGGGGCTGCTGCAACCCGTCGCGCGGGACATGGGGGTGTCGATTCCCACGGCCGGGCTGCTGATATCGGCCTTCGCGATCGGGATGGTGGTCGGGGCGCCGGTGCTGGCGGCGGCCACGTTGCGGTTGCCGCGGCGGACGACGCTGATGGCGCTGCTGGCGGTGTTCGGGCTCGGGCAGGTCGCGGGGGCGGTGGCGCCGTCGTACGGGGTGCTGTTCGCGTCCCGGGTGGTGAGCGCGCTGGCGTGTGCCGGGTTCTGGGCCGTGGGCGCCGCGGTGGCCGTATCGCTGGTGCCGGTGAACGCGCGGGCGAAGGCGATGGCGGTGATGGTCGGCGGGCTGAGCATCGCGAACATCGCCGGAGTCCCGGCCGGGGCGCTCCTCGGGCAGCACGCCGGCTGGCGGGCCGCCTTCTGGGCGGTGGCCGGGCTGTCGGTGCTCGGGCTGATCGGAGTCGCCACCCTCGTACCGCGTACGAAGGTGCCCACCGGGGACGACCAGCCGCGGCTGCGGGCCGAGCTGCGCATCTACCGCGACCGGCAGGTGTGGCTGGCGCTGGCCGCCACCGCGCTGAGCGGCGGCGCGGTCTTCTGCCTGTTCTCCTACCTCGGGCCGCTGCTGACGGATGTGGCGGGGCTGGACGAGGGCTGGGTGCCGACCGTGCTCGCGCTGTTCGGGGTCGGCGCGCTGCTGGGTACGGTGATCGGCGGGCGGATCGCGGACGCGCATCTGTTCGGCACGATGTTCTGGGGCATCGTCGCCTCGACGGCCGTGCTGAGCGCGCTGGCTCTCACCGCGCACAGCGCGGTCGCGGCCGTGACCTTGGCGTTGATGCTCGGCTTCACCGCCTTCCTCACCGCGCCCGCGCTCAACGCCCGGATGTTCAACCTGGCCAACTCCGCCCCCACACTCGCGGGCGCGACGAACACCTCGGCCTTCAACATCGGCAACACGGTGGGCCCGTGGCTCGGCGGCCTCGTCATCGACGCGGGCTGGGGCTACCCGGCCGTCGCCTGGACGGGCGCCGCGCTCGCCGGTACGGGCGCGGTGACGACGGTCGCCGCGATGCGGCTGCACCACGCGGCGGGCGCCTCACGCGTCATCGCGTCCTCGGCACCTGCCGCCTCGTACGACCCGGGCTCCCGGCCGTCGCAGCGTTCGGAGACGCGGTAGCGGGGGCGGGGGGAGCGGGGGGCGTGTGCGTCTGGGTTCGGGCGCGCGGGTGGGTGTACCGGGCTTGGGTGCGCGGAGGTCGCGTGCCGGGTTGAGCCGCGCCGGGCTCGGGGCGGGGTTCGGCCTGCGGAGTTCGCGTGCACGGGGTCCGGCCGCGCCGGGCTCGAGTGAATCGGCTCGGATGCTGGGCTCGGGCGCGCAGGGGTGAGGGGCAGGGCTCGGCGCGGGGTGCCGGTGCAGGGCTCGGCTGCGCGGGATTCGCGTGGGCGGAGTTGGCTGCGCCGGGCACGGGTGCTGGGTTCGCGTGCGCGGGGTTCGGATGCACGGAGTACGGGGTTCAGCCGCGCCGGAATCGGGGGCTGGGCTCGGGCGTGCCGATTCCGATGTGCCGGGCTCGGACGCGCGCGACCCGGGCGCGCGGGACCGGTGGCTTCTCTGGTGCGGCGCGGCCGAGCCGCCGGGGGGGCGTTGGGCTTCGGCGCCTTCTTCGGTGGGGCCGCTTCGACGCGACGGTGGGCGCCTCCCGCCCCGTCCCGGGCGGACCCGGTGTCACCGTTCCGCTTCGCCTGGGGATGACACCCCCGCGGATGACACCCGTGCGGATGACACCGGAGCCGATGGCATTGGCCGGGATCCGGCACCGGCAGTCTCGGAGCCGCTGGCGCCGGGCGCGTCCGATGCCGGGGCGGGGGCAGCCGAGGCGGGGTCCGGTCGGTCGTCGGGCGGGGCCGTGCGCACCGACCGCAGCACGCAGGCCAGCAGGTGCGCGCGTCCGGCGACGACGGGGCCGAGGACGGCGAGAACCAGGACGTAACCGGCGATGAACGGCGCCAGTCTCGCATCGAGTCCGGCGCTGGTGGCCATGGCGGCCAGGACCAGGGCGAACTCCCCGCGCGCCAGCAGCGTGGTGGCGATGTCCGCGGCGGGCTCGGGGCCGTAGCGGTAGAGGCGCGCCACCAGCAGTCCGGCGATCACATTCATGACGATGGTCAGCGCCGCGGCGGCGGCCACCGGGGCGGCGACGGACGCGATGTCGCCGGGGTCGATGGCCAGCCCGAAGGCGAAGAAGAAGATGGCCGCGAAGGCGTCGCGCAGCGGGTGCACCAGTTCGCGTATCCGCGGACCGGAACGGGTTCCCGCCAGGATCAGCCCGGCCATGAAGGCGCCGATAGCATCCGCGACGCCGAGGACTTCGGAGACCCCGGCCACCAGGACCGCGGTGCCGAGGAAGGTGATGACCAGCAGTTCGTTGTCGCGGACCGAGATCAGACGCCCGATCAGCCGGGTGCCGTAGCGGGCCGCGACCGCCAGCGCCAGCAGGAACCCGAATGCCTTGCCCGCCTGGAGAACCGTCTCCTGGATGCCCTGGGCACCACTGATGACGGGCTGGAGCGCGGCGAGGTAGAGCGCGAGGAAGATGTCCTCCACCACGATCACGCCCAGGATCAGACGCGTCTCCGGGCGGGCGATACGGCCCAGGTCGATCAGGATCTTGGTGACGATCGCGGAGGACGAGATGCCCAGGACGCCCGCGAGCACCAGCGCCTCCCGGGCACCCCAGCCGAGGGCGAACCCGAACCCGAGGCCCGCGCCGACATTCAGCAGCAGGTAGATCCCGCCCGCGGCCAGCAGTCGCCGGCCGCCGCTCCGGAGATCGTCGAGGTGGAACTCCAGGCCCAGGTAGAACAGCAGCAGCACCAGCCCGAGGGCCGAGAGCATCTCGAAGTCGCGCGCGTCCTCGACCAGGACCAGGCCGGGGGTGTGGGGGCCCAGCAGGATCCCGGCGAGCATGAACAGCGGGATGGTCGGCAGCCCGATCCGGCTGCCGAGGCGGGCAAGGACAGCGGCGGCCAGAAAGGCGCCGCCCAGAGCGAGCAGAGTGTCGGCATGTCCCACGGGTCACCACCTTCGTGAGCTACATCAGGTTCGTGGGCTTCATCAGGTTCGTCAGCTTCGTTAGATTCTTCGGCTTCGTCAGATTCATCGGCGGGAACGGGCCGGGATGCCGCGGCGGTCGGGGCAGTCGCGGTGTACGGGGCGGTCGCGGCGGTCGCGGTGTACGAGGCGGATGCGTCCTCCTTCTCCTTCGTCCAAGGGCCGTTGCCCCTCGTCCGAGGGCAAGTCACCCCTCGTCAAAGGGCAATTCGCCGTCCGGCGCGGGCTCGGTCACCCACCGACGCGGGCCTGGTCACCCATCCGCGCGGGCTCGGTCGCACTCCAGCGCGGGCTCGGGCACGCTACGACCCGGACTCGTCCGTGCCTCTGCTCGGGCTCATCCGTGCCTCGGCGCGGGCCCGTTCGTGCCATGCCGGGAATGTGGCAGCCGCCACCAGGGCCGATCGGATCGGCGTCCAGGCGGGGATACGAACTGGTGTGCCGCAATACCCGCCACGACCAGGCCCGCCGCGAGGAGCAGACCCTGCGGCAGCAGCATCCCGGCCACCTGCATCGCCAGTGAGACGGCGAGCAGCACCCACGCCGGTCCACGCCGGTACTCCCGGGGACGGCGGGGCCGTCCCTCTCCCAGGCCACGGGCGAAGCGCGGGTCACTCCGCGCCATCCGCTCCTCGAGCTCGTGCAGCTGGATGTCTCCGGGCGCTGCCATCGCTGCTCCTCCCACGGACGGGCCTGCACGGCGTCACTACCACGGTCACACGTCGGCCACGCGCCCCACCATCGGGGCCGACCCCCATCTCCGCCGGTGGACGACCCCCATGCCGACGCCCGTCCCCTCGCCCGCGCCCATCTCCGTGCCGCTCCTGGTCTCCACCCCGACGCCCGTCCCGGCCCTCATCCCGACACCCGTCCCGGCCCCGCCCCTTCCTCCGGCCGGGACAACGGCCACGGGTGATAGAGAAGAGGCAACTGGCGCGCCACCAACAGCCACCGGCCCACCGCACCGCACCAACCCGCCAACCCACCCACCCCACCCCGCCAAAAGGACCAAAAGGAGCAGACGGCACACGATGTCCTTGTTCTGGCGGATCTTCCTGCTCAACGCCGTGGTGCTGATCATTGCCACCGCGCTGCTGCTCGGGCCGGTCACGGTCTCCACCCCGGTGCTGCTCACCGAGGCCGCCGTGCTCACCGGAGGGCTGGGCGTGATGCTGATCGCCAATGGGCTGCTGCTGCGTATCGGCCTCGTCCCACTCCAGCGGCTCACCCGCGCCATGACCACCATCGATCTGCTGCGCCCGGCACAGCGCCCCGCCGTGGGCGGGCGCGGCGAGGTCGCCGAGCTGATCACGACGTTCAACGCCATGCTCGACCGGCTGGAGGCCGAGCGCGCCACCAGCGCCGCCCGCGCCCTGTCCGCCCAGGAGTCGGAGCGTCATCGGATCGCCCAGGAACTCCATGACGAGGTCGGCCAGAGCCTTACGGCCGTCCTGCTCGAACTCAACCGGGCCGCGGGCCACGCGCCGCCCGATCTGCGCGAGGATCTGCACCAGGTCCAGGAGACCACCCGGACCAGCCTGGACGAGATCCGCCGCATCGCGCGGCGGCTGCGCCCCGGCGTTCTCGAGGAGCTGGGGCTGACCAGCGCCCTCAAGGCCCTCACCAACGAGTTCACCGGTGCCACCCTGGTCGTACACCACCGCATCGCCGCCGATCTGCCGCCGCTGGAGGCGGAGACCGAACTCGTCCTCTACCGCGTCGCCCAGGAGAGCCTGACCAATGTCGCGCGCCACGCCGCCGCCCACCGCGCGGAGCTCGCCCTCAACCGCGGCCCCGCGGGCGTCGAACTGCGCGTCCGCGACGACGGCCGGGGCCTGGGCGACGCCGCCGAGGGGGCGGGCATCCGCGGCATGCGCGAACGGGCCCTGCTCATCGGCGCCGAACTCGACCTCGGGTCCGCTCCGGGAGGCGGCACCGACGTACGCCTGACCGTCCCCGTCCCCCACCGGAGCCAGTGACCATGCCCGAGGCGACCGAAACCCGCATCCTCCTCGCCGACGACCACGCCCTGGTCCGCCGCGGAGTCCGCCTCATCCTCGAAGGCGAACCCGACCTCACCGTCGTCGCCGAGGCCGGAGACGGCGCCGAGGCCATCGAGGCCGCCCGCGCCCACCGGCCGGACCTGGCGATCCTCGACATCGCCATGCCCCGTATGACCGGCCTCCAGGCCGCCCGGGAACTGGCCCGCAGCCAGCCGGAGACGCGGATCCTCATCCTGACCATGTACGACAACGAGCAGTACTTCTTCGAGGCGCTGGCGGCCGGTGCCTCCGGGTACGTCCTGAAGTCCGTCGCCGACCGCGATCTCGTCGAAGCCTGCCGCGCCACCATGCGCGGCGAACCGTTCCTCTACCCCGGCGCCGTCAACGCGCTCATCCGCAACTACCTGGGCCGCCTCCAGGAGGGCGAGAGCATCCCCGGGCGGCCCATCACCAGCCGCGAGGAGGAGATCCTCAAGCTGGTCGCCGAGGGGCACAGCTCACAGCAGATCGCCGACCTGCTCGTCATCAGCGTCAAGACCGTCGAGCGCCACCGCGCCAACCTGCTACAGAAACTCGGCCTGAAGGACCGGCTGGAGCTGACCCGTTACGCCATCCGCGTCGGCCTGATCGAACCGTAGAAGCCCGGCCCGATCGAACCAGCCCGGCCCGATCGAACCGTAGGAGCTAGGAGCCGGATCGCCCCAGGCGGCCCGCGGCCCGCTTGGGGCGGCGGAGGCCCGCGGCCTTGAGGCGGCGGAGGAGTTCCTTGCTGCCGACCTCCTCCGCGCCCGCCCGTACCGCCTTCGCGTACAGCTCGCTCGGCAGGTCGTAGTGGTCGCGGTCGAAGCCCCGGCGCGGGGCGCCGATGCGGGCGGCGAAGGCGTGGAGTTCGGCGAAGGAGACATCGCTGACGAGGTGGGACCACAGGCGACCGTGGCCCGGCCATGAGGGCGGGTCGATCAGTACGGCCATCAGAGGGTGGTGCCCAGCGATCCCACGCGGGCCACCGCGACCGCCGTCTTGCCGCAGACCCAGTGCGGGTCGGAGCCCAACTCGGGCTCCACATCGAGAGCGTGGAGGTCGCCGCCCTGGGTGCAGACCGGGCACAGCGGCCATCGGCCGTACCGTTCCAGCAGGGCGTCCTGGACGTCCTGGGCGACCAGACCGGCGACATACGCGACGCCTTCCGGCCACTGCTCGACCCACCACCGCCGATGCGCGATCGCGTCTTCGACCAGCGAGACGATGTCGGCCCGGGCGACCTCCCCCGCGGCGAGGTCGGCCAGGACGAGGGCGCGGGCCGCGTGCAGTGCCTGTTCGAGCTTCATGGGTCCCATTGTCACCTTTGCTTCCTTCCGCCGCCTGTTCGTTTCGTCCCCGGGCTCACTCCCGCCCGGTTCATTTCGCCTCGGTGCCTGTTCACCGGCGGGGTGGTCCCTATTCACCGGTGGTTCCTGTGCATCGGCAGTCCCTGTTCATCGACAGTCCCTGTTCACCGGCGGGTCGCGCGGCCGTCGGGAGGGTTGACGGAGTCCGTGGCCGGAAATAGTTTTCGCGGATGAGTAGCCATCTGAAGGAAACTTTCATGCCTCCACCGCAGCCCGACGCCACCCCGCCGATTCCGCCCACCCCGCCTGCCCCGGCCGCCCTCGCCGCGAAGGTCCGCACCTTAGGCCCCTCCATGACCCGCTCCATGCAGCGCGTCGCCGAGGCCGTGGCGGGTGATCCGGCCGGTTGCGCGGCCCTCACCGTCACCGGGCTCGCCGAGCGGACCGGCACCAGCGAGGCCACCGTCGTGCGCACCTCCCGGCTGCTCGGCTACCCCGGATACCGCGATCTGCGCCTCGCGCTCGCCGCGCTCGCCGCGCAGCAGGCCGCCGGCCGGGCCCCCGCCGTCACCGCGGACATCGCGGTCGACGATCCAATCGCCGACGTGGTCACCAAGCTGGCGCGCGAGGAGCAGCAGTGCCTGGCGGACACCGCCGCCGGTCTGGACACCAGCCAGGTCGAGGCGGCCGTCTCGGCGCTGGCCGCGGCCCGCCGGATCGATGTGTACGGGGTCGGGGCGTCCAGCCTGGTCGGCCAGGACCTGGTCCAGAAGCTGCTGCGTATCGGGCTGATAGCCCATGCCCACGCCGACCCGCACCTCGCGGTCACCAACGCGGTCCAGCTGCACTCCGGCGACGTGGCCATCGCGATCACCCACTCCGGGCGTACGACGGACGTCATCGAGCCGCTGCGAGTGGCCTTCGAGCGCGGGGCGACCACCGTCGCGATCACCGGACGGCCGAACGGCGAGGTCGCGCAGTACGCGGACCTGGTGCTCACCACCTCCACCGCCCGCGAGAGCGAGCTGCGCCCGGCGGCCATGTCCAGCCGCACCAGCCAGCTGCTGGTGGTGGACTGCCTGTTCATCGGGGTCGCCCAGCGGACGTACGAATCGGCGGCGCCCGCCCTCTCCGCGTCGTACGAGGCCCTGGCGCACCGCCACGATCCGCGCCCCGGGCACCGCTGAGCCCGGCCGGCCCCACCCCGATTCCGTCCCGATCCCAGCCCGGCCGGTCCCAACCCCGATTCCGTCCCGATCCCAGCCCGGCCCCACCCCGGCCGGTCCCAACCCGATCCCACCCCGGCGGTCCCCACGCCGATCCCGCCCCAGTCCCGCCCCGGCGGTCCCGCCCCGGTCCCATCCGGATCCCATCCCGGTCCCGCCCCGGTCACTGTTTTTCGGTCACTGTTCGCCCGGTGGCTGCTCTTTCAGCCACCGTCACCCCCACCTTCACGCTGACGTACCGGAAAGAGCCGCACCATGACTTCCACCGACTCCGCAGCCGACCCCTCGGCCGACCCTTCAGCCAACCCCGCCCACTCCACGGCCGACCAGGACTCCGCACGGCTCCGCGCCCAGCTCGACACCTTGACCACCGAGGCGTTCCGCCCCGAACTCGCCGAGATCGACCGGCTCGAAACCTTCGAGATCGCCCGGATCATGAACGCGGAGGACGCCGCCGTCCCCGCCGCCGTCGCGGGCGAGCTCCCCCGTATCGCGGCCGCCATCGACGCCATCGCCGCGCGGATGTCCCGGGGCGGCCGACTGCTCTACGCGGGCGCGGGCACCGCGGGACGGCTCGGGGTGCTCGACGCGAGCGAATGCCCGCCCACCTTCAACACCCGGCCCGAGCAGGTCGTCGGGGTGATCGCGGGCGGTCCGGACGCCGTGGTGACCTCGGTCGAGGGCGCGGAGGACAGCGAGGAACTGGCCGCCCGAGACCTCGAACGGCTCCGGATCGGCCCCGATGACACGGTGATCGGCGTCTCGGCCTCCGGCCGCACCCCGTACGCCGTGGGCGCGGTCCGATACGCCCGGCGGTGCGGCGCGCTCACCGTCGGGCTGTCCTGCAACGCCGACTCGGCGCTCGCCGCCGCGGCCGACCACGGCATCGAGATCGTCGTGGGGCCGGAGCTGCTCACCGGCTCGACCCGGCTGAAGGCGGGCACGGCCCAGAAGCTGGTGCTCAACATGATCTCGACCATCACCATGATCCGGCTGGGCAAGACCTTCGGAAATCTGATGGTCGATGTGCGCGCCTCCAACGACAAGCTGCGCGCCCGTTCCCGAAGAATCGTCTTCCTGGCGACCGGCGCCTCCGAGCAGCGGATCGAGAGCGCGCTGGCGGCCACGGACGGCGAGGTGAAGAACGCGATCCTCACCATCCTGGGCGGGGTGGACGCCCCGACCGCCGAGAAGCTGCTCGCCGAGGCGCACGGCCATCTGCGCACCGCCCTCGATGCCGCCACGGGGCCCACGGGACCCACGGACTCCACGGGACCCACGGGCTACACGGGGTAAGCCCCGGAGGGCCGGGAGCCCGGCACCCCGAAAACGCCGTCGGGGCGGCACCCCTGGGAGAGGGTGCCGCCCCGACGTATCGGACGGTACGACCGACCGGCGAACGAACGCGCCGAGTCGATCAGAAGTCCATGTCACCGCCCGGCATACCACCCGGAGCGCCCGCCGGGGCGGCCTTCTCCGGCTTGTCGGCGATGACGGCCTCGGTGGTGAGGAACAGCGCGGCGATCGACGCGGCGTTCTGGAGCGCGGAGCGCGTGACCTTGGCCGGGTCGATGATGCCCTCGGCGATGAGGTCGACGTACTCACCGGTCGCGGCGTTGAGGCCGTGACCCGGGGTCAGGTTGCGCACCTTCTCGACCACGACGCCGCCCTCGAGACCGGCGTTGACCGCGATCTGCTTCAGCGGGGCCTCCAGGGCCAGGCGCACGGCCTGGGCACCGGTGGCCTCGTCACCGTCGAGCTCCAGCTTCTCGAAGACCGAGACGGTCTGGAGCAGGGCCACGCCACCACCGGCGACGATGCCCTCCTCGACGGCGGCCTTGGCGTTGCGCACCGCGTCCTCGATGCGGTGCTTGCGCTCCTTGAGCTCGACCTCGGTCGCGGCACCGGCCTTGATGACGGCCACGCCGCCGGCCAGCTTCGCCAGGCGCTCCTGGAGCTTCTCGCGGTCGTAGTCCGAGTCCGAGGACTCGATCTCGGCGCGGATCTGGTTGACGCGGCCCTGCACCTGCTCGGTGTCGCCGGCGCCGTCCACGATGGTGGTCTCGTCCTTGGTGACGGTGACCTTACGGGCGCGGCCGAGCAGGTCGAGACCGGCGTTCTCCAGCTTGAGGCCGACCTCCTCGGAGATGACGGTGCCACCGGTGAGGATGGCGATGTCGCCGAGCATGGCCTTACGGCGGTCACCGAAGCCCGGGGCCTTGACGGCGACGGACTTGAAGGTGCCACGGATCTTGTTGACGACCAGGGTCGCCAGGGCCTCGCCCTCGACGTCCTCGGCGATGATCAGCAGCGGCTTGCCCGACTGCATGACCTTCTCGAGCAGCGGGAGGAGGTCCTTCACGCTGCTGATCTTGGAGTTGACGATCAGGATGTACGGGTCGTCGAGCGACGCCTCCATACGCTCCATGTCCGTCGCGAAGTACGGGGAGATGTAGCCCTTGTCGAAGCGCATGCCCTCGGTGAGCTCGAGCTCGAGCCCGAAGGTCTGCGACTCCTCGACGGTGATGACGCCTTCCTTGCCGACCTTGTCCATCGCCTCGGCGATGAGCTCGCCGATCTGGGTGTCGGCGGCGGAGATGGAGGCGGTGGAGGCGATCTGCTCCTTGGTCTCCACGTCCTTGGCCTGCTCGAGCAGCTGGGCGGAGACGGCCTCGACGGCCTTCTCGATGCCGCGCTTGAGGGCCATCGGGTTGGCGCCCGCGGCGACGTTGCGGAGGCCCTCCTTGACCAGCGCCTGGGCGAGGACGGTCGCGGTCGTCGTGCCGTCACCGGCGACGTCGTCCGTCTTCTTCGCGACCTCCTTGACCAGCTCGGCACCGATCTTCTCGTACGCGTCCTCGAGCTCGATCTCCTTGGCGATGGATACACCATCGTTGGTGATCGTGGGGGCGCCCCACTTCTTCTCGAGGACGACGTTACGGCCCTTGGGGCCGAGGGTGACCTTGACGGCGTCGGCGAGCTGGTTCATCCCGCGCTCGAGGCCGCGCCGTGCCTCCTCGTCGAACGCGATGATCTTGGCCATGTGAAGTGGTCCTCCCAAGACTTAGGGGGTACCTCCCAGGCCGTTAGGCCGTGGGGGCGGATTGCTCCGGACCGCGCTGGCGCCCGCGACGGACGGCCTGCCTGCCCCGCGGTTCCTTGCTCCGCACGGCCTGGCGGGCCTCACCGACCCGGTCCTTCTGTCACTCTCAACGTCAGAGTGCTAACGCCAATGATTAGCACTCGGGCCTATCGAGTGCAAGCGCCCGAGGGGCGTCCGTGAGGGGTGGTGGTCGGGTGACGGGAGGGCGCAAGCGCCCGAAGGGGGACCGGGAGGGCGTGGGTGCCCGAAGCGGGCGGGCCGGGCGACGGGCATGCCGAAGGGTCCGTACCCTGTTACGGGAGACGGACCCTTCGGTTTGTTCGATTCAGCTGCGTCGCGTCGGCGCGTCAGCCTACGGCCACGCGGACCATGTCGGCCTGCGGGCCCTTCTGGCCCTGCGAGATCTCGAACTCGACCCGCTGGCCTTCCTCGAGGGTGCGGTACCCGTCCATCTGGATCGCGCTGTAGTGGACGAACACGTCCGCACCACCGTCGACCGCGATGAAGCCGTACCCCTTCTCCGCGTTGAACCACTTGACGGTGCCCTGAGCCATTCCTAACTCCCCTATTGCTGGCCCTTGCGCAGGACCGCACTCCGCGGACCCGGGTCAGACCTCACCCCCCGGATGTGGGGGGTGTGCGCCGGAACGCGTCGACCGCCGCTGAATGTATCCGTCCCAACGCCCTCTGCAACAGGTCAATCGGACGAGAATTCTGGGCACGGTCGAACGGTTAAAAGTGAGAAATTATGTGAAGTTCGGGCAAGCCGGGCTGGACATAAAGAGCCAACCCGACAATTCGCGCGCACACTTTACGCACAACTTGACGAGTTCTCATATGCGGCTCCGGACCCGGCGCCCTCGGGGAATCCGGGCAACTGTATCGCGATTCCACACACGGAATCGCCCCGTCCGGTTGTCCCGGGACGGGGCGATGCCAAAGGTGAGAAGGGGTGAACGGGCGAACGAGGCGTCAGCAGCCGCCCGCCACCGCCGGGATGATCGAGATTCCCGCGCCGTCCGGGGTCGCCGTGGCCAGGCCGTCGGCGAAGCGGACGTCGTCGTCGTTGACGTAGACGTTGACGAAGCGACGGAGCTTGCCGGTGTCGTCCAGCACGCGGGCCGCGATCCCCTGGTGGTTCTTCTCCAGGTCCGCCAGGACCTCGGCGAGGGTCGCACCCTCGGCGGGAACCTCGGCCTGACCGCCGGTGTAGGTGCGCAGGATGGTCGGGATTCGGACGTTGACGCTCATACGAGGCCAGCCTCTCGGAACGAGTCAAGGGTGGGGCGGATGATGGCGGAGGGACCCGTGGTGGGGGCCACGGCGTCGAGGGTCTTGAGGCCGTCGCCGGTGTTGAGCACGACGGTCGTCAGGGACGGGTCGAGCAGGCCGTCCTCGATCAGCTTCCTGGTCACGCCGACGGTCACCCCGCCCGCGGTCTCCGCGAAGATCCCCTCGGTGCGGGCCAGCAGCTTGATGGCGTCGACGATCTGCTCGTCGTTCACGTCCTCCACCGCGCCGCCCGTACGGCGGGCGATGTCCAGGACGTACGGGCCGTCCGCGGGGTTGCCGATGGCCAGCGACTTGGCGATGGTCTGCGGCTTCTGCGGCCGGACGACGTCATGGCCGGCCTTGAAGGCGGCGGAGACCGGGGAGCAGCCCTCGGCCTGGGCGCCGAAGATCTTGTAGGGCTTGTCCTCGACCAGACCGATCGCGATCAGCTCCTTCAGCCCCTTGTCGATCTTGGTGAGCTGGGAGCCGGAGGCGATCGGGATGACGATCTGGTCGGGCAGCCGCCAGCCGAGCTGCTCGCAGATCTCGTACGCCAGGGTCTTGGAGCCCTCGCCGTAGTACGGGCGCAGGTTGACGTTGACGAAGCCCCAGCCCTCGCCCACCGGGTCGCCGATCAGCTCGCTACAGAAGCGGTTGACGTCGTCGTAGGTGCCCTCGATGCCGACCAGCTCACCGCCGTAGACCGCGGCCATGACGACCTTGCCGGCCTCCAGGTCGTGCGGGATGAAGACACAGGAGCGGAAGCCCGCGCGGGCGGCCGCGGCGCCGACCGCGCCGGCGAGGTTGCCGGTGGAGGAGCAGGAGAGGGTGGTGAAGCCGAAGGTGCGGGCGGCCTGGACGGCGATGGCGACGACCCGGTCCTTGAACGAGTGGGTGGGGTTCCCCGAGTCGTCCTTGATGTGCAGCTCACCGGTGACACCGAGCTCACGAGCGAGGTTGTCGGCCTTGACCAGCTTGGTGAGGCCGGGGTTCAGACTGGGCAGGTCCGCCACGTCCGCGGGGACGGGCAGCAGCGGGGCGTAGCGCCAGATGCTGTTCGGACCGGCCTCGATCCGCCGGCGCAGCCCCTCCGGATCGCCGGCCGGCAGCTCGTACGCGACCTCGAGCGGCCCGAAACAGACCTCGCACGCGAAAATCGGGCCCAGCTCGAACCGCTCACCGCACTCCCGGCAGGACAATGCCACGGCGGGGCCGAAAGCACCGGAGGCGGCAGAGCTGGAGGAGGAGGCGGAAGTGGTTGAGCTTTCTACTGATTGCACAGCCATGGATGGCGAGGCCCTTTCTCCTCATCTTCCTCGGGACGCATTTCGCCACGAGACGGAATTGGCACCTTCCCGAGCTGGGAGCCTCGCGGTGGAATGCGAGATCAGCTGGAGGGTTGCCGGGGCTTCAACGGGCCGTTCCCTCTGCCCCTCTGGATGAGCGGTATGGCGCCGGGCGGACCCGGAGCGTTTGTCAACACGGGCATCGTCGGTGAACACCGGGGTCGACCCCGACATACGACGGTCACGTGCGTTGTTCAAGACTGTAACCGAAGGCCCGGATGGTTGAGATAGCCGTCCGAAGCGCGAGATGGGTCACAGCGACCACAGCAGAGCGACCACAGCAGGGAGACACACAGGTGCTGGATGAGGTGGAGCGCTGGCTGGAGCGCCGCTCCTGGTCGGCCGACGACCGTCCGCTGGATCGCCTGCTGGCCGCGAAGCGGACCTCGGCGACGACGGTGAGCGTGGTCCTGCCCGCCCTGAACGAGGAGGCCACGGTCGGCGAGATCGCCGGCACGATCCGCCGTGAGCTGATGGGCGAGGCGGTGCCGCTGGTGGACGAGCTGGTGGTGCTGGACTCCGGTTCGACGGACCGCACCGCCGAGGTCGCCGCGGCGGCGGGCGCCACCGTCGTCCCCCGCGACTCGCTGCTGCCCCGGCTGCCCGCGGTGGCCGGCAAGGGCGAGGTGCTGTGGCGGTCCCTGCTGGCCACCAGCGGCGACATCGTCTGCTTCATCGACGCCGACCTGCGGGAATTCAACGCGCGCTTCGTCTCCGGGATCGTCGGTCCGCTGCTGACCGACCCCACGCTCCAGCTGGTGAAGGGCATGTACGACCGCCCGCTCGGCGAGCTGGCGGGCCAGGGCGGCCGGGTCACCGAGCTGGTCGCGCGCCCGCTGCTGAACCTCCACTGGCCCCAGCTGGCCGGGTTCGTCCAGCCGCTGGGCGGTGAGTACGCGGCGCGCCGCTCGCTGCTGGAGCGGCTGCCCTTCCCGGTCGGCTACGGGGTCGAGCTGGGGCTGCTGGTCGACGCGCTGCACACGGTGGGGCTCGACGCGCTCGGCCAGGTGGACATCGGGGTGCGCAAACACCGCCACCAGGACGGGCTGGCGCTCGGCCGGATGGCGGCCGCGATCTACCGCACCGCGCAGCTGCGGCTGGCCCGGGGCCACTTGGTGCGGCCGCGGCTGACCCAGTTCGACCGGGGCGAGAGCGGCTTCGAGCCGCGCACCACGGCCGTGGACACCGAGGAGCGGCCGCCGATGATCGAGATCCCGGAGTACGCGGCCCGGCGCGCGGCGTGATGGCCCCCGGGCGGCACGCGAAGGCGCCTGCGGGGATCGCGGGAGAGCGCCCATCCGCTTGCGCGGCGGCGTCCGCATGGCCAGAACCGCCAGAACCGGAATAGCACCTACGGGGCAAGAAACCGTACGTACGTTTGCGCGGGGTCGCACATGGCTAGGCTCGCGACATGGGAGCTCCGCGCACCGCCCCGATCCTGGTCGCGTCCAACCGCGGCCCGGTCTCGTACGGCCTGGGCGAGGGCGGCTCGCTCACCGCCAAGCGCGGCGGCGGCGGGCTGGTCTCCGGCCTCAGCGCGATCGGCTCCGACTCGGGAGCGGTGTGGGTGTGCGCGGCGCTCGGCGAGGGCGACCGCGAGGCGGCCCGGCGCGCCGGGACCAGCCATCTGAACCCCGGTGACACCGGCGGCCAGCAGGTGCGGATGCTCGACATCGCGCCGGATGTCTTCGCCGCCGCGTACAACGGCATCGCCAATTCGGTGCTGTGGTTCATCCACCATCTGCTCTACCAGACCCCGGTCGAGCCGGTCTTCGACGCGGAGTTCGCCGAGCAGTGGGCGGCCTATGAGAGCTACAACGCGGCCTTCGCGGACGCGCTCGCCCAGGAGGCGGTGGCCGAGGCCGTCGTCCTGGTGCAGGACTACCACCTGGCGCTGGTGCCCGCGATGCTCCGCGAGCGCCGCCCCGATCTGCGGATCGGCCACTTCTCGCACACCCCCTGGGCGCCGCCTGACTACTACCGGCTGCTGCCGGACCAGGTCGCGGCGGATGTGCTGCGCGGCATCCTCGGCGGCGACCGCGCCGCGTTCCTCACCGAGCGCTGGGCCACCGCCTTCGCCGACTGCTGTGCGGCCGTGCTGGGCGCGGAGATCGTCCGGGACGGAGATGGCGACGGCGGCGAGGAGGGCGGCAGCACGGCGACGGCCGTGCGCTTCGAGGGGCGGGAGACCCGGCTGGGCGTCCATGGCCTGGGCGCGGACGCGGACTTCCTGCGGGAGCGGTCGCGGCAGGCCGATGTGGACGAGCGGCTGACCAGTCTGCGGGCGCAGATCGGACCGGGCCGGAAGTCGATCGTCCGGGTGGACCGCACCGAGCTGTCCAAGAACATCGTGCGCGGGCTGCTGGCCTACCGACGGCTGCTGGAGACCCGTCCCGAATGGCGGGAGCGCGTGGTCCATGTGGCCTTCGCCTACCCCTCGCGCCAGGACCTCGCGGTCTACCGCGACTACACCGAGCGGGTGCGGCGGATCGCCGAGGAGATCAACGCCGAGTACGGCACGGAGGGCTGGACCCCGGTCGCCCTCCATGTGAAGGACGACTTCGCACGCTCGCTCGCGGCCTACCGGCTGGCGGACGTGGCGCTGGTCAACCCCATCCGGGACGGGATGAACCTGGTGGCCAAGGAGGTCCCGGTGGTCTCCGAGCGGGGCTGCGCGCTGGTGCTGTCACGGGAGGCGGGGGCGTATGCGGAGCTCGGCGAGGACGCGCTGGTGGTGAATCCGTACGACGTGGAGGCCACGGCCCAGGCGCTGCACGAGGCGCTGCGCATGAGCGACGGCGAGCGCGCGGACCGTACGAAGCGCCTCGCCGCCGCCGCGACCGCGCTGCCGCCGCAGGCTTGGTTCCTGGCCCAGCTGGAGGCGCTGTAGCCGGGCGTTGTGGGCGGGTGCCGTAGCCGAGCGTTGTGGGCGGGCTCTGTGGGCGGGTGCCGTAGCCGAGCGCTGTGAGCGGGTGCCGTGGACGGGCGCTGTGGGCGGGCGCTTTGGGCGGGCGCTGTGGACGGGTGCCGTGGAGGGGCGCGCTGTAGACGGGCGGGTAGACGGCGCTGTGGACGGGCGCACTTCGTCCAGCCGGGCGCGTCGGCCTTACGGTGCGTATGGCGCCTACGGCGCTTACGGCGCGTCGCCGCCGACCGCGTCGGCCAGGGCCGACAGCAGCTCCACCACACCCGCCGGGCCGTCCACGACCAGATCGGCCCGCTTGGCGAGTTCGGTCACCTCCGTGCTGCCGCTGCACACCAGCACCCCCGGCACACCCTCCGCACGCAGCCGCTCCACCGCCGCGAACGCGGCCAGGTCGCCCAGGTCGTCGCCCGCGTAGAGCACGGCTTCCGCGCCCGTCCGCCGTACGTACTCCATCAGCGCGACGCCCTTGTCCATACCCGGCGGCCGCAGCTCCAGCACCAGCCGGCCCGGCTCGACGATCAGCCCATGGCGCTCGGCCAGGGCGTGCAGCGGCGCGCGCAGCCGCTCGAACGTGGCCTGGGGGTCCTCGGCGCGGCGGGTGTGGACGGCGACGGCGCGGCCCTTGTCCTCGATCCAGGTGCCCTGCGAGGCGCCGTGCTCCTCAAGGACGGCGGGGAGTTCGGCCTGGACGGCGGCGACTCCGGGGTGCGGTTCGGGCGCCTGGAGGGCACCGCTCGCCGCGTCCCAGCGCTCGGCGCCGTAGAGGCCGAGGACCACGAGCCCGTCCAGCCCCTCGGCCCCGGCGAAGCCACCGTACCGGACGGCGACCTCGGCCGGACGGCCGGTGATCACCGCGGCGGAGCGCACCTTCGGGGCCAGCCGGGAGAGCGCGGGGACGGCGCCGGGGTGGGCGCGGGCCTGGTCGGGATCGGGGACGATCTCGGCGAGGGTGCCGTCGAAGTCGAATCCGACGACGGCGCGGCCGGGCCGTTCGAGGAGAGCGGCGAGGCCCTCACGGCCGGCGGAGGTGGTGGGTACGGGGAGGGGATGACTGCCCATAGCACTGCCCATGGCGGTGACCCTACCGGGCCCGGTGGGACCGCGGGCCGCTCCCGGGCATCCCGCCGGTGAACGGCCCCGGCCGTCCCGGCGCCCCCTCCCCCCGGCGGACGTCAGCGCCGTTCGCGGCGCTCGTCCCTGATCCGGCGCAGCCGGTTGACGGTCACCGGGTCGTGCTCCAGGGCCCTGGGGTCGTCCAGCAGCGCGTTCAGCAACTGGTAGTAGCGGGTCGGGGAGATGCCCAGCCGCTCCCGTATCGCCCGCTCCTTGGCGCCGGGGCCCGGCCAGCCGCGCCGTTCCACGGCGAGCACGTCCCGATCGCGTTCGGACAGCCCGGCGCCCGTGCCCGACTCTCGGTCCTGCGCCTGGTCCGGCGTCTGGCCCGGCGTCTGGTCCTCCGCCTGGCCCCGCGCCCGGTCCTCCGCCTGGCCCTGCACCCGGTCCTCCGCCTGACCCCGCGCCCGGCCCTCCGCCCGGTCCCGCGCCCGGCCCTCCGCCCGGTCCTCCGCCTGACCCTGCGCCCGGTCCTCGACCCGCTCGGCGGGGTCGTCGGAAGGGCCGGGGCCGGACGTGTCCACTGTCATGCCCCCGCATTCTCCATGGCGTCGGCCTCGCGCTGGATCTGGCCCAGGACGCTCGTCGGGTCGCCGCCCTTGGCCACGGTCGAGCCGATCTTCTCCTTGATCAGCTTGCTGACCTCGGCCCAGGAGGTCTTGTCGGCCGGGTAGAACTCGGCGCTCTCCAGCTCGTCCAGGAACCGCCACAGCCGCTTGTACTCACTGTCGCCGAGCATCGTCCGCTCGACGGCGGTGGTCACCGGCAGCAGGTCGTACTCGCTGACGAAGTCCAGGACGTTCTTCTCGGTGTAGACGAAGTCGAGGAACTTCCCGATCTCCTTACGGTGGCCGTTGTGCTTGAAGGCCATCAGCCAGTCGGCGACGCCCATCGTCGAACTTGACCTGCCCTTGCGGCCGGGCAGCGGCGCGGTGCCGTAGCTGATGCCGTGGCCGGACGCCTGCTGCATCAGGGTCGGATGGCCGTTGAGCATGCCGACCTCGCCGCGGGTGAAGGCGTCGAAGGTGTCCTGCCGGTTGGTGCGGGCCGGGGAGCCGGGGCCGGTGAGGCCCGCGCCGACCAGTTCGTCCCGCAGCCATTCGAAGGTCTCGATGTTCTCGGTGGAGTCGATGGTGTAGCTGCCGTTGGGGTCGGCGTAGCCGCCACCGCCGCTGAGCATCCACATCATGGTCTCGGCCTGGCACTCCTCGGGGCCGAGCGGCAGCCCGTACGGGATCTTCACCCCGTCGGCCTTGAGCTGGACGGCCGCCTCCTTGAGCTCGTTCCAGCTGGTGGGGGCGGAGGATATGCCGGCCCGGTCGAAGAGCTTCTTGTTGTAGAAGAGCAGCCGGGCGCTGGCCACGAACGGCACCCCGTACTGCACCCGCCGCACCTCACCCGCATGGGCGATCGAGCTGATGAAACCGGCCTGGGTGGGGATGGCGAGCAGCTCGTCGGCGCGGTAGAGCTTGCCCTGTGCGGCGTAGTCGGCGTACGCGCCGATCTGCGCGATGTCCGGGGCCTGACCGCTCTTGACCATCTCGGCCACGCGCCGGTCCACATCGGTCCAGCCGTAGACGGTGACGTCGACCTTGATCCCGCTGTTCTTGGTCTCGAACGCCCGGGTCAGCCTGTCCCAGTACTTCTGGGAGCTGTTGCCAGTGCTGTCGCCGTAGTCGGCCGCGACCACCTTCAGCGTGACATCACCGTCCGAACCGGAGCCGCCGCCACAGGCCGTGAGCCCTGGCGCCGTCGTCACCGCCGCGACACCCGCCGTTGTCAGACTCAGGAACCGCCGCCGCTGCACCGCTGTTTCCCCACCCTTGGCTTGATTCTTCCTCCAGGGTCCTCCCCCGAGGTCGAGCGAGTCTGCCTTGCAAACCTCCACAAGGTCTACACCATGGGCATATCGCTTCGATATCGGAGTTCCCCTTGCCCAGGTGAGCGGGGTGCTACACGCGTCAGTGGGATGCGTCACCGGCGCACAACCGGAGGGTCCGGTTCATACCAACTCCCTTACCGGCACCGGCGTGATCTCACGACGAGAAGCGGCGAGTGGACTAGACCTCTCATGGTGGATCGCGGGAGACTGTTCCATGTGAAACACGTCATCGCCCTGGATGTGGGCGGCACCGGTATGAAAGCCGCCCTGATCGGGGCGGACACCACACTCCTCCATGAGGCCAGGAGGCCCACCGAGCGGGAGCGCGGACCCGAGGCGGTCGTGGCCGCGATCCTCGACTTCGCCGCCGAGCTGCGCGAGATCGGCGAGCGGCGGTTCGGCGGACCCCCGCTGGCCGCGGGGGTCGGTGTGCCCGGAGTCCTCGACGAGGACCGCGGGGTGGCCGTCTTCGCCGCCAACCTCGGCTGGAGCGATGTCCCGCTGCGGGCGCTGCTCACCGAGCGGCTGGGCGGGATCCCGGTCGCGCTCGGGCACGACGTCCGGATGGGCGGGCTGGCCGAGGGGCGCATAGGAGCGGGCGAGGGCGCCCGGCGCTTCCTGTTCGTCTCCGTCGGCACCGGGATCGCGGGCGCCATCGGCATCGACGGCCGTATCGACCCCGGAGCACACGGTTCCTCCGGCGAGATCGGCCATATCGTCGTCCGGCCGGGCGGCACCGCCTGCGGCTGCGGTCAGTCCGGCTGCCTGGAGACGCTCGCCTCGGCGGCGGCGGTGGGCCGCGCCTGGGCCGATGCGAGCGGCGATCCGGCGGCGGACGCCGCCGACTGCGCCAAGGCCGTCCGGTCCGGCGATCCGAGAGCCTCGGCCGTGTGGGGGGAGATGGTGGGCGCCCTCGCCGACGGCCTGGTCACCGGGCTCACCCTGCTGGACCCCGGTGTGCTCATCGTCGGCGGTGGGCTGGCCGAGGCCGGGGAGACGCTGTTCGCACCGCTGCGCACCGCGGTCGAGGAGCGGCTCACCTTCCAGCAGCTTCCCCGTATCGTCCCGGCGGCCCTCGGGGACACCGCCGGCTGCCTGGGCGCGGGTCTGCTCGCCTGGGATCGACTCTCCACGGAGGTAACCGCCTGATGGTCCAGCGAACGCATCTCACGGGCGCCCGGGTGGTCCTGCCGGAAGGCGTGGTCGACCACGGGCGGGTGACGGTCGAGGGCACGCGCATCACCGCGGTGGGGCCCGCGCCGGATGCCGCGCCGGGTCAGGCGGATCCGGCGCGTGGCCAGGCGGATCCGGCACACGGCCAGGCGGATCCGGCGCACGGCCAGGCGGATCCGGTGCACGGCCAGGCGGATTCCGCGGCCGCCCACGGCGAGCGGGCGCTCGACCTGCCGGGCGGCTGGATCGTCCCCGGCTTCGTGGACCTGCATGTGCACGGCGGCGGCGGTGCCTCGTTCTCGGCGGGCACCCCCGAGGAGTCGATGACCGCCATCCGTACGCACCGGGCACACGGCACCACCACGATGCTCGCCTCCACCGTCACCGGCGATCTGGACGACCTCGCCCGGCAGGCCGCCACCCTCTCGGAGCTGGTGGAGCAGGGCGAGTTGGCGGGCATCCACTTCGAGGGCCCGTTCATCTCCCCCCACCGCTGCGGCGCCCACCAGCCCTCGCTGCTGCGCGCGCCCGATCCGGCGGATGTCCGCAAGCTGGTGGACGCGGCGCGCGGCACCGCGCGGATGATGACCCTCGCCCCCGAACTGCCGGGCGGGCTGGAGTCCGTACGGCTGCTGGCCGACAGCGGGGTCCTCGCGGCCGTCGGCCACACCGACTCGACGTACGAGGCGACGATCGAGGCCATCCGGGCGGGCGCGACCGTGGCCACCCACCTGTTCAACGCGATGCCCTCGCTGCTGCACCGCACCCCCGGCCCGGTCGCCGCGCTGCTGGAGGACGAGCGGGTCACCGTGGAGCTGATCAACGACGGCACTCATCTGCACCCCGCCATGCTGGAGCTGGCGTTCCACCGCGCGGGCGCGGACCGGGTCGCCTTCATCACCGACGCGATGGGCGCGGCGGGCATGAGCGACGGCCGCTATCCGCTCGGCCCCATGGAGGTCGAGGTCAAGGAGGGCGTGGCGCGGATCAGCGGCGGGCCGACGGCCGGTTCCATCGCGGGGTCCACCCTCACCCTGGACCGGGCCTTCCGGCGAGCCGTCACGATCGACGGGCTCGGCGTCGTGGAGACCGTAAGGGCGATGTCCGCCACCCCCGCCCGGCTGCTGGGCATCGCCGACCGGGTGGGCTCGGTCGAGGTGGGCAAGGACGCCGATCTCGTCGTGCTCGACGACGATTTCCGGCTGCGGGGCGTGATGCGCCGGGGCGCTTGGGTGGTCCATCCCGAACTGGGCTGAAGCGCCCTGATTTCAGCCAGCGATGACCGTGTCCTGAACCACACGGAGGTCTGGGCCGAAGCCACTCGTTTTGGCATGATCGCTCGGGCACGGGTCGGGCGCACACGGAACGGGCACATACGGAACGGGCGCGTCTCGGCGCACAGTCGCATTCAGCACAGGAGTCTCCGTCCGGCGGGGGGACGGGAGAGGGGATGCCAGGGTGATCCTTACGGTCACGCTCAACACCGCCCTCGACATCACCTACCGGGTGCCGGAACTGCGCCCGCACACCACACACCGCGTCACCGAGGCCACCGAGCGGCCCGGCGGCAAGGGCGTCAACGTGGCCCGGGTGCTGGCCGCGCTGGGCCATGACACCGTCGTCACCGGCTTCGCCGGCGGGGTCACCGGCGTGGTGCTGCGGCAACTGCTCGCGGAGATCGCCGCCCCCGGCGACGGCCCCGAGGCGCCCCGCGGCACGATCACCGACGCGCTGGTCCCGATCACCGGCACCACCCGGCGCACCATCGGCGTCGTGGACGCCGCCACCGGCGACACCACCCAGCTCAACGAGCCCGGCCCGCTCGTCACCACCCCCGAGTGGTCCACCTTCATGGACGTCTACGGCCGGCTGCTGCGCGAGGCGTCGGCGGTCGCGCTGTGCGGCAGCCTGCCGCCCGGGGTCCCCGTCGGTACGTACGCCCAGCTCATCCGGGAGGCGCATACGGCGGGCGTGCCCACCCTGCTGGACACCAGCGGCGAACCGCTGCGCCGAGGCATCGCCGCCCGCCCCGATCTCGTCAAGCCCAACGCCGAGGAGCTCGCCGGGCTCACCGGCTCCACCGACCCGCTGCGCGCCGCGCGCGACGCCCGGCGCCGCGGGGCGCGCGCGGTGGCCGCCTCACTCGGCCCGGACGGCATGCTCGCGGTCACCGCCCACGGCGCCTGGCGCGCCACCCCGCCGCGCCGGCTGGCGGGCAATCCGACGGGCGCCGGGGACGCGGCGGTCGCGGGGCTGCTGTCCGGGCTGGTCGAGGAGGCCCCGTGGCCGGACCGGCTGGCCCGCTCGGTGGCGCTGTCGGCAGCGGCCGTGCGAGCCCCGGTGGCGGGCGAGTTCGACCGGTCGGTCTACGACGAGACGCTGGCGCGGGTCGAGGTGACGGAGCACCCGGCGGCGGCGTAGAGCCGGGGCGGTGGCCGCCGCCGAGCGCTCGGAACCCCTGCCCTAGCCCTTGTTGTCGAGCCACATCTGGTCGATGTTGGCGTCGCACTTGTCGCCGGCCTCACACGACACGGTGATCGTGTTGGTGCCCTTGTTGAGCTGGACGATCGACCAGGTCTCCGTCCAGCCCTTCTCGTAGTCGCCCTTCGGCGCG
This sequence comes from Streptomyces malaysiensis subsp. malaysiensis, assembly GCF_040653035.1. Classification (NCBI taxonomy): domain Bacteria; kingdom Bacillati; phylum Actinomycetota; class Actinomycetes; order Kitasatosporales; family Streptomycetaceae; genus Streptomyces; species Streptomyces malaysiensis. The sequence continues at coordinate 291,539 of NZ_JBEZNG010000003.1, read as the reverse complement.
CCCGCGAAGTTCTTCATGTTGAGCGGCCGCGCCTCCTTCTTGCCGTTGACCGTCAGCGACATGCTCTGGTCCGCACCGGGCACGCCGTAGGTGACGTACAGCCGGTACGTCTTGGGCTTGTCGACGTCCAGGCTCCAGGTCGCGGACGCGCCCGGGGTGTTGAGCCCCGCGACGTAGCTGCCGCCCTCGGCCTTGGCGCCCTGGATGGTGGTCGCGGCCGCCGCGCCACCGGTCAGCCGCATCTTCGCGGCGTCCTCGGTGGGCAGCTTCTCGTCCCCGCCCTTGGCGGGCCCGGAGGGCTCGCCGGGCCGGACGCTGGAGCCGGCCGTGGGCTGGCCGGTCGGGTCGGCCTGGTCGTCCTTCTTGTCGTCACCATTGGTGATCATGGCGACGCCGATGCCCACGATGACCACCGCGACCACGGCGATCGCGCCGATGAGCAGCCCCTTGTTATTGGGGCCGCGGCCACCTCCCCCATGGCCGCCGCGCGGGGCGGCCCCGGGCTGGCGGGGGGCGCCGCCGGGCAGGGTCTCGGGGGCGGCGTAGTGGGCGTTCTGCCGACCGTAGCCGCCCTGCTGGCCGTAGCCCTGTGGCTGCTGATTCGGCACCTGCTGGCCGTAGTTGCGCTCGCCCACCGCACGCACCTGGTTGTAGGAGGTGCGGGGGACCCCCGGTTGGGCCGGACCGGGGTAGCCGTAGCCGCCTGTGCGGGGGGCGGCACCCGGCTGGCCCGACTGACCGCCCTCGGTCCCCTGATCGCCCTCCGAGCGGTACAGGTAGGCGAACGGGTCGTCGTTCTCCGGTGTGCCCGAGCCGTTGTTGCCGGCCGTCATCCCTCGTCACTCCCCTATGCATATGGCCATCGGCGCAGGATCAGAACGCGCCACGACAGCTCATATCAGGGTCGAGAGGGCCTCAACAGGGCGTGTGCTGTCCGGATGGCCAATATTCACGATCGGTTCACTGTCGGCGGCAGGGCCGCATCGGCGCAGCCTACCGCGACCGGCCGCCCCCCTACCTCACCCGGCCCGGCGGCGCTCCTTGGAGCGTGACCGCTTCTCGATGTACATCCGCTGGTCAGCGGAGTGCAGCACCTCTTCGGCAGACATTCCACAGCCGGCCCAACCGATACCGAAGCTGGCGCCCACCCGGACGGCCCGGCCGTCCACCCGGATGGGCGGGGTGATCGCGTTGCGCAGCCGGACCGCGAGGTCCTGGGCGTCGGCCCGGCCGAGGCCGTCGGCGAGGACGACGAACTCGTCGCCGCCGAGGCGGGCCACCGTGTCCCCCTCCCGCACACCGTTGGTCAGCCGGCGGGCGACCTCGATGAGCACGGCGTCGCCCGCATGGTGCCCGAACCGGTCGTTGATGGACTTGAAGCCGTCGAGGTCGCAGAAGAGCACCGCGAGCCCCTTGTGGCCGTCGTCGACGCTGGAGTCCTCGTTGGGCGGGATGGTGTGCACATGGCCGTCGAACGGGGCGCTCTCGACCGGGGGCGGGGTGCCGAAGAACTCGAACTCGTCGAAGCCGTGCAGATGTCCCGCCGCGTCCACATAGACCCCGCCCGCTCCACCGTCGCCGGACGAGTCGGCCTCGTCCTCGTACCCCCCGCCCGGCCGGGGCGGGGTGGCGCACAGCCGGGCGGCCAGCCGGGCGCGCAGCTCTGCGCTGTTGGGCAGGCCGGTCAGGGAGTCATGGCTGGCGCGGTGGGCGAGCTGTAGCTCATGGCGCTTGCGCTCCTCGATGTCCTCGACATGGGTGAGCAGGAAGCGCGGGCCGTCGGCGGCGTCGGCCACCACCGAGTTGCGCAGCGAGACCCAGACGTACGAACCGTCGCGGCGGGCCAGGCGCAGCTCGGCGCGGCCGCCCTCGGCGGAGGTGCGCAGCAGGGTGCCGATGTCCTCGGGGTGGACGAGGTCGGAGAAGGAGAAGCGGCGCATCGCGGAGGCCGGGCGGCCCAGCAGCCGGCACAGGGCGTCGTTGGTGCGCAGCAGCCGGCCGTGCTGATCGCCGCCCATCTCGGCGATGGCCATACCGCTGGGCGCGTACTCGAACGCCTGCCGGAAGGACTCCTCGCTGGCGCGCAGCGCCTGCTGCTCGCGCTCCAGGCGCAGCAGGGCGCGCTGCATATTGCCGCGCAGCCGGGCGTTGCCGATCGCCACGGCGGCGTGGAAGGCGTACATCTGGAGGGCCTCGCGGCCCCAGGCGCCGGGGCGGCGGCCGTTGCGCGGCTTGTCGACCGAGAGGACGCCGATGAGCTCGCCGCCGGAGGCGCCCCCCGCGTAGAGCGGGGCGAACAGGCGGTCCATGGGGTGCCATTCATCGGGGAAGCGCGGTGCGGGGCCGGGGGTGTGCCACTGCGGGACATCGTCGTCGTCGAGGACCCAGCCCTCGCTGTACGGGATGAAGCGCAGATCGCCCCAGCGGTCGCCCATGGACAGCCGGCGCTCCCAGGAGCAGCGGGGGCCGACCCGCCCGGCCATCAGCGCCTCGGCCCCGGCACTGCCGCCGACGGCGGCGACGACGAGGTCTCCGTCCTGGCGGACGAGGTTGACGGCCGACAGCTCGAAGCCGAGCCCGGTGATGACACCGTCGGCGACGGCCTGAAGGGTGTCCGCGAAGCTGCGGGCGGTGTTCAGATCGGCGACCACCTGGTGCAGCTGCCGCAGTGTCGCAAGGCGGATGTACGGCTCCGACTCGGTCTCCATCGATCGCACTCCCCCGAGACCTCGACAGCAAACTCCTGGCGTCTTGTCGTCCGATTGCCACGGTCACTGAATCACAGCGAGCTGCCCACTCGGTACACAGGGTCAACAATTACTGCCTGCTGTGACTCATGTCACAGACTGTATTCATTTCTTTAACTGAGCGTATGGGAGCGCTCCAATCTTTTGTGAACGCAAATCCCGGAATGGTGGCGCCCGCCCATGCAAGGCGGCCCCCCGGACGGCCGGAGCGCCCCGCGGGCCGGGGCCCGGTCTACGGCCGGCGACCTAGGCCCGGAGTGGTCCCGACGCCCGATGCGGGGACCGGCCGGGGGCGGTTAGCGTCGAAGGGTGTTCCCGACGACTTCTTCCAGCCCAGCCGAGCCCGGCGTCCCCCATGCTGGTGGGGTGAGTGAGGACGAGTTCCGCGTCGCGCTGTCACGGTTCACCGCGGGCGTGGTGTTGGTCACCGCGCACGACCCGGAGGAGGGGCCGCGCGGCGAGGACGTCGGCATGACGGCCACCGCGTTCATGTCAGTGTCACTTGACCCGCCGCTGGTGATGGTGAGCGTTCGCAACGAGTCCCGGATGGATGAGCTACTGGAGCGACAGCCCCACTGGGCGGTATCGGTCCTGTCGGAAGGTCAGCGGCACATCGCGGGACGATTCGCGATGAAGGGGCGCATCAGCGACAGATTGCTGTTCGAGGACATGGCCGTGGTGCGCGGCGAGCACACGGACGCCCCGCTCGCGGTGGGCGCGCTGGCCACGCTGGAGTGCCGCACCGAACAGCGGGTGACGGCCGGGGACCACACGCTGGTGGTGGCCCGGGTGCTGGGCGCCGCGACACCGGCCACGGAGGGCGGGCCGCTGACGTACTTCAGGGGGCGCTACCGGACGCTGGGGTGAGCGCGCCGAGGATCAGGAGGGGCCACCGAGGATCAGGAGGGGCCGGGCAGGTGGCCGAGGATCAGGAGGGGCCAGGCACGTGGCCGAGGATCGTGGGGGGCCAGGCAGGTGCGGGCCCCGGCGCTACGTCCATCCCCGCCCCGTACGCCCCCGCTTGACGTCGCTCCGCTGCTTCTTCTCGCGCAGCCGCCGCTCGTTGATGCCCCGGGGGATCCGGGTGGGGCGGCGCGGTTTGGGCGGCGGAGCGGTCGCCTCCGCGAGGAGTGACGCGAGCCTTACGGCGGCCGCCTCGCGGTTGCGCCACTGCGAACGGTGCTCGGACGCCCGTACGGCCACCACCCCGTCCACCAGCCGGCCCGCCAGCCGCTCCAGCGCGCGCTCCTTCCATACGGGCGGCAGCGCCTCGGTGGCGGCGAGGTCGAAGCGCAGCTCGACCCGGCTGTCGCTGGTGTTGACGTGCTGTCCTCCGGGTCCGGAGGACCGCGAGAAACGCCACATCAACTCGGCCTCCGGCAAGGAGACCGAACCTCGGATGACATAGGGCGCGGGCATGTCCCCATGGTCACCCGCCGACCCCGGCGGCGTCATCCGGTTATCTCGTCATACTCGGACATCAGGGTTTGGCAAAGAAAGTAAAGGGACCTGGAACCTGTCGGCCCGTTCATGGCGTTGTGGAGGGTGACGACGGCTTCGCCCGTCGCCTCGAATCATCGAGACCACGAAAGGGACTCCCCATGGCTGTAAGCCTGTCCAAGGGCGGCAACGTCTCGCTCACCAAGGAGGCACCGGGCCTGACCGCCGTCACGGTCGGCCTCGGCTGGGACGTCCGCACCACCACGGGCACCGACTTCGACCTGGACGCGAGCGCCATCGCCGTCAACACGACCGGCAAGGTCTACTCCGACCAGCACTTCATCTTCTTCAACAACAAGTCCACGCCGGACCAGACCATCGTCCACACCGGTGACAACGTCACCGGCCAGGGCGAGGGCGACGACGAGCAGATCAATGTCAACCTGGCCGGTCTGCCGGCCGACATCGAGAAGATCGTCTTCCCGGTCTCGATCTACGACGCCGAGTCCCGCAGCCAGAACTTCGGCCAGGTGCGGAACGCGTTCATCCGCATCGTCAACCAGGCAGGCGGCACCGAGATCGCCCGCTACGACCTGAGCGAGGACGCCGCGACCGAGACCGCCATGGTCTTCGGCGAGCTGTACCGCAACGGCGCCGAGTGGAAGTTCCGCGCGGTCGGCCAGGGCTATGCCTCCGGCCTCGTGGGCATCGCCAAGGACTTCGGCGTCAACGTCTGAGGTTCACCAGCGCGCCATCACCAAGGGCCGCCCCCACTCACCGGGGGCGGCCCTCGCCATGCCTGCGTCGCACTCGCCCTGACCGGCGTCGAAGGGGAACGCCGAAGAGGAACACCGAAGAGGAACGGGGTCAGAACTCGCTGGTGTCCAGGTCGAACCCGAGGGGCTCAGGCAGCGACAGCGGCTGGGAGATGTCGACCTCGACCTTGCGGGTGTACCTCTTGGCGACGGGCAGGGAGTGCAGAACGGCCTGATTCCGCTCCCGGTCGATCAGCAGGTAGAACGGAATGCCCGCTGCCGCATACCCCCGGAGCTTGGGGCCCCGATCGTTGTCGGCGGTCGAATGCGATGTGACCTCGCCGACGAGCATCACCGCTCCCGGGTCGTGGTACTCCAAGGAGTCGTCGAAGCTCCCCTTGGGTGCGATGACGATATCCGGAACAACCTTGCCGGTGGTCGAAGCTCCAGGGACGAGGAGCCCGAGCCCGGTACGCGTCCGCAGTTCCTTGTTCGTGCGACGACTGGTCACCTGGTCCGCGACCTCGGACACAATCTCTTCGTGCTCACCGTTAGCGGGAGGCACCACGTGGATTTCTCCTTCGATCAGTTCCACGCGCCATCCCTCGGGGGCTGCCGCGCTCAACGCCACGAAGGCTTCCTCGACCGATGAAGCGGTGCTCTCGCCACTGTCCGTGCGCGCCTCGCGCTCGGGGGCCGTCAATGCCACGGTGGACCTCCTTCGTACGGAGCGATGCTTCCAGCGTAGGCGAGCGGTCTCGGGCGACTGAGCCCGTTGTCACCCTTTCGGAGGACGGCCGGCGCCTGTGCCGAAGGCGCCCGAGACCGCCTGGGAGAGGGCCTGCTTACGGCGGTCATGGGCCGCGGGCGGGTCGTCGGAGGCGGCCGTGGCGGACGGGCCGACCGCGGACCAGGTCAGGGCCATGGCCAGCACCAGCGCGAGGACGTCCTGGGGTTCGATCGAGGCGGTGACACGCCCGTCGCGCTGGGCCTCGGCGATCGCCTGGAGCTTGACGACGACCGCCGGTGACTCGGTCACCTGGTTGTCGGTGACCACTCCTTCGAGCCTGGCCCAGGCGGCCAGGCGGACCAGCTCCGGCCGCTCCAGGACGGCGTCGTAGAGCCGCACGGCGTACTGGGGAAGATCGTCCGCCATGAACGGCACGGCGTTGACGACGCTGTCGGCGTGCAGGCGGAAGACGGCGCCGAAGAGGCCGAGCTTGTCCCCGAAGTAGGCGTACAGCTGCGCCTTGTTGATGCCCGCGGCGGCCGCGATGCGGTCGACCCGGGCGCCCGCGATGCCATGGGCCGCGAAGTCGACGGTGGCCGCGTCGAGCAGGCGGCGGCGGGTGGCATCGCTTTTCCGGGGAGACACGGAGCTCAGGTTACCAACTGGTTAGTTGCCGGCACGGGCACGGTCCCGTAGCGTACAAAAAACCAACCAACTAGTTAGTTAGAAAATTGAGGTGGGACGCATGACCGTGCGCGCATACGCGGTGGAGCGGGCCGGTGGCCCCGTTCAGCGGCTCGAGTACGAGCCGGAGCCGCTGGGGCCCCTGGAGGTCGACATCGCCGTGACGCACTGCGGCGTCTGCCAGACCGACATCGGCATGGTGGACGACGTGTACGGCTACTCCCGGTTCCCGGTGGTCGCGGGGCATGAGGCGGTCGGCGTGGTCGAGGCCGTGGGCAGCGCCGTCGACGGCGCGCGGCTGGCCGTCGGCCGGCGCGTTGGCATCGGCGCGGTGGCCGGGGCGTGCTTCGCCTGCGAGTGGTGTCTCAGCGGTCGGCAGTATCTGTGTCCGCACAAGGACGACACGGTGCTGCGCGGCGAGCGCGGCGCGTTCGCCACCCGGCTGCGGGCGAGCGACTGGCGGTATGTCCAGCCCCTGCCCGAAGCCCTCGCCTCCGAGCACGCGGCGCCACTGCTGTGCGCCGGGATCACGGTGTTCTCGGCGATCGCCCGGAACGGGGTGCGGCCCACGGACCGGGTCGCCGTGGTGGGGGTGGGCGGCCTGGGCCATCTCGCGATCCAGTTCCTCGCCAAATGGGGCTGCCATGTGACCGCCATCTCCTCGACGGCGGCGAAGGCGGACGACACCCGCCGGTTCGGCGCCCATGAGTTCATCGTCGCGGAGGAGGGGCTTCAGCGGGCCGCGGGCTCGTTCGACTTCATCCTCTCGACCGTCTCGGCCGATCTGCCGTGGGACGCGTATCTCGCGGCGCTGCGCCCGCAGGGGACGCTGTGCGTGGTCGGGGTTCCGCACGGGGCGTTCAGCGTCCAGCCGTTGAGCCTTCTGCTGGGCGAGAAGCGGCTCGTCGGCGGGGTGGTGGGATCGCCGATGGAGAACCGGCAGATGCTGGACTTCGCGGCGCGGCACGGCATCCGCCCGGCCGTCGAGACCTTCCCGGTCGCGCGCGTGGACGAGGCGCTCGACCACGTCCGCCACGGACGCGCGCGCTACCGCGCGGTACTGGAGTTCTGACCCGGCGTCACGCCCCGAGCGGGGACCGCGCAACCCGAGCCGGGACAACGCCCCCGCCCCGCCGGGCCCGCACATCCCGCGGCCGGGGCCGCAACGCCGCCGGACCGGGCCGCACCCCGGACCGGGCCGCGCGCCCGTGCCCGTGCCCGTGCCAGGGGATGCGTACCGTGCGGCCGGGGTTGCGTACCCGCGCGGCCGGGGTTGCGAAACCGGGGGCGCAGGGCCCGAGTCGGGGCTCGGGAGGTGCGGTGGCCGGGCACCCGCCCACGCCACGGTGGCGGCCGGACCTGACCCATCGGCGGAAACGCGCCGCGCGCTCCGCCCGGCGCACAGATCGTCTTCTCGTCGCGTACACAGCAACACACGGCAACGCCGCCCTCCGTGGCCGCCGGACGGTCCGGCGCGCTCGCCACCTGGGCGATCGGCCGGGACCCGGCGCCATCGCGACCGCGGGCGCCAACGCGGCAGGGGCATGACGTAGCGGCATAAGTCGGCATGAACCAGCCGTTGTTGCCTGATGCCTCGCTGACCGAATTCGCCCCCACTTGAACAACGTCGAGTCAAATTCTTGTTACGCGCCTACCCCAATCGATCGTTCAATGACAATCTCTGGTCGGCCCGCCGCACGTCCTCTGACGCCGCGGTAAGGCCCGCACGCACCGCTATGTGCACCACTCGCACCACTCCTGCTCGACCGGACGGCCCACCCATAGCCGTCCGTACCCCCTACACAGGGCCGCGACCCGGCGGCCCCAAAGCAAGGAGATCGAGTGAGACCCATCGCTTCCTCCCCCCGTAAGAAGACCATCCGCGTGGCGGCGCTCGTCGCCTCCGCCGCCATGGTCGTCATCGGGGTGCAGACCGGCCAGGCCAGCGCCCAGCCGGAGCGCGAGGCAGGCGCCTCGGCGCTTCCGCTGACCGCCACCGAGCGCGCCACCGCGATCAAGGCGGCCCAGGCCGACGCCTCCGCGCAGGCCGAGTCCCTCGGACTCGGGGCCAAGGAGAAGCTCCTCGTCCGCGACGTCATCAAGGACGCGGACGGAACCGTTCACACCCGCTATGAGCGCACCTACGCGGGGCTGCCCGTCCTCGGCGGCGACCTGGTCGTCCACGAGAAGACCAGCGGCGCACGCTCCGTCAACAAGGCCACCGGCGCCCGGATAGCGGTCAAGAGCACCGACGCCGCCGTTGCCCCCTCGGCCGCCTCCGGCACCGCGCTGAAGGCCGCGCCCGAGGCGACCACCGGCGAGAAGGCCAAGTCGCCGCGGAAGGTCGTCTGGGCCGCCACCGGCACGCCCGTCCTGGCCTGGGAGACCGTCGTCACCGGGACGCAGGCCGACGGCACCCCGAGCGAGCTGCACGTCGTCACCGACGCCACCACGGGCGCGAAGCTGTCGCAGTGGGAGGGCGTCGAGACCGGCACCGGCACCAGCAAGTACAGCGGCACGGTGACCCTCGGCACCACCAAGAGCGGTTCCACCTACAGCCTCACCGACGGTGCGCGCGGCAACCACAAGACCTATGACCTGAACCAGGGCAGCTCGGGAACCGGCACCCTGTTCACCGACGCGGACGACGTATGGGGCGGCGGCCGCCAGACCGCCGGCGTCGACGCGCACTACGGCGCGGCCGAGACCTGGGACTTCTACAAGGAGTTCCTGGGCCGCAACGGCATCAGGAACGACGGCGTGGGCTCTTACTCCCGCGTCCACTACGGCAACAACTACGTGAACGCCTTCTGGCAGGACTCCTGCTTCTGCATGACCTACGGCGACGGCTCGGGCAACGCCAACGCGCTGACCTCGCTGGACGTGGCCGGCCATGAGATGAGCCACGGTGTGACCGCGGCCACCGCCAATCTCAACTACAGCGGCGAGTCCGGCGGTCTCAACGAGGCCACCTCCGACATCTTCGCCACCGCGGTGGAGTTCTACTCGGGCAACTCCGCGGACGTCGGTGACTACCTCATCGGCGAGAAGATCAACATCAATGGCAACGGCACCCCGCTGCGCTACCAGGACAAGCCCAGCAAGGACGGGGCGTCCAAGGACTACTGGTCCTCGACGCTCGGCAACATCGACGTCCACTACTCCTCCGGCCCCGCCAACCACTTCTTCTACCTGCTGTCCGAGGGCAGCGGCGCGAAGGTGATCAACGGCGTGAGCTACAACAGCCCGACCTACGACGGCTCGACCGTCACCGGGATCGGCCGGGACAAGGCCATCAAGATCTGGTACCGGGCCCTGACCACGTACTGGACCTCGACGACCAAGTACGCGGGCGCCCGCACCGGCACCCTCAGCGCCGCGGCCGACCTCTACGGCTCCAGCTCCACGGAGTACAAGGCCGTCGCCGCCGCGTGGACCGCGATCAACGTGAAGTAATCCCCGTACGAAGCCCGGACGGGCCGTACCGGGGGACCGGTGCGGCCCGTTCCGGACAAGCCTCGTCATCCCTGTCGTAGCCGGTGGTCTGCACTTACGCTGCTGTCATGACTCAACAGGTACGCGGTGTGGTGGCCCCCGGCAAGGGCGAGAAGGTCAGGATCGAGACGATCGTGGTGCCGGACGCCGGCCCCGGCGAAGCGGTGGTGCGGATCCAGGCGTGCGGCGTCTGCCACACCGATCTGCACTACCGGGAGGGCGGGATCAACGATGAGTTCCCCTTCCTCCTCGGCCATGAGGCGGCGGGCATCGTGGAGTCCGTGGGCGAGGGCGTCACGGAGGTGGCCCCCGGCGACTACGTGATCCTCAACTGGCGGGCGGTCTGCCACGAGTGCCGGGCCTGCCGCCGGGGCCGCCCCTGGTACTGCTTCAACACCCACAACGCCGAGCAGCCCATGACACTGACCGACGGCACCCCGCTGTCCCCGGCGCTGGGCATCGGCGCGTTCGCCGAGAAGACGCTGGTGGCCGCCGGGCAGTGCACCAAGGTGGACCCCTCGGCCTCGCCCGCCGCGGCCGGACTGCTCGGCTGCGGAGTGATGGCCGGGATCGGCGCCGCGCTCAACACCGGCAATGTCCAGCGCGGTGACTCCGTCGCCGTGATCGGCTGCGGCGGGGTCGGCGCCGCCTCGGTCGCCGGGGCGCGGCTGGCCGGGGCCGCGAAGATCATCGCGGTGGATCTGGACAAGCGGAAGCTGGAGTGGGCCCGCTCGCTCGGCGCCACCCACACCATCGACGCGGGCAGCGCCGATGTCGTCGAGGCCGTCCGGGAGCTGACCGACGGCAACGGCGCCGATGTCGTCATCGAGGCCGTGGGCCGCCCCGAGACCTACCGGCAGGCGTTCTACGCCCGCGATCTGGCCGGCACCGTCGTCCTGGTCGGCGTCCCCACCCCGGAGATGAAGCTGGAGCTGCCGCTGCTGGACGTCTTCGGGCGCGGCGGCGCGCTCAAGTCCTCCTGGTACGGGGACTGTCTGCCGTCGCGCGACTTCCCCATGTTGATCGACCTCTACCAGCAGGGCCGCCTCGACCTGGACACGTTCGTCAGCGAGACGATCGGGCTCGAGGACATCGAGGAGGCGTTCGCCAAGATGCACCGCGGTGAGGTGCTCCGCTCGGTGGTGATGTTCTGATGACCCCGCCGCCCGTACGCGTCGACCACCTCATCACCTCCGGCACCTTCTCGCTGGACGGCGGCACCTGGGAGGTGGACAACAACGTATGGCTGATCGGCGACGACCACGAGGTGTACGTGATCGACGCCGCGCATGACGCCGACGCCATCGCGGACGCCGTCGGCGACCGCCGGCTGCTCGGCATCATCTCCACCCACGGCCATGACGACCACATCGACGCGGCCCCGGCGCTCGCCGACCGCACCGGCGCACCGATTCTGCTGCACCCGGAGGACGAGGTGCTGTGGCGGATGCGCCACCCGGACCGCGCCCCGGACAAGCCACTGGCCGACGGCGACGTCCTCACGGTCGCCGGGACCCAGCTGCGGGTCCTGCACACCCCCGGCCACTCCCCCGGCGCGGTCTGCCTGCACGCCCCGACGCTGACCACGGTCTTCTCCGGGGACACCCTCTTCCAGGGCGGTCCGGGCGCGACCGGGCGCTCGTACTCGTCCTTCCCGACGATCGTCGAGTCGATCCGGGAGCGGCTCCTGACGCTGCCCCCGGAGACGGTGGTCCGCACCGGCCACGGCGACTCCACGACCATCGGGGACGAGGCCCCGCACCTCGAGGAGTGGATCGCACGGGGGCACTGAGCCGCGGGCGCGGAGGCGCAGAGCCGCGGGCGCGGAGGCGCAGAGCCGCGGGCGCGGAGGCGCAGAGCCGCGGGCGCGGAGGCTGAGCGTCGTGCGGGGGCTGAACTCCGCGCGGGGCTGCACCCCGTTGCGCGGGAACACCGGCCCCGTTGCGCGGGGCCGCCCGGCGGCGGGGCGGCCCCGCGCCCCATGACACCATCGACCGCGTGATCGACCTGGGCTACTCCCTCTCCCGCCGCTTCCCCGACCCGCCGCAGACCGACTACCGGCGCGCGGACGCGCACACCCTGCGGCACGACCTGTTCTGCGGGGACGTCTACCTCGCCGATACGAAGACCGACCGCGAGTTGTCCACAGCCTGGGGATGGGTGCCGGTTCTCGACTTCGCCTGGGCGCTGTGCGACATCGTGGAACGGCTCGACCGGGACCCGCGCGGCAGCCGCTCGGCCACCCCGGTCCACGCCGAACTGGACTTCACCGAATCCACGGACCGGCTGCTCTTCGAGCGCCGCTTCGGCTGGGTGGACATCACCGCCGACTGGGTGCCGCTCGAGGAGGCGCCGCTGACCTTCAACCATGCGGCGCTGCGCCGCGAGGCCCGCGACTTCCTGCACGATCTGATCGCCGACCTCACGGATATGCACGAGGGCCTGGGCGACAACCCGCTGGTGTGGGACGTGCAGTCCCGCTTCCCGCGCGTATGAGATGCCGCCGCGCCGGCGGGTTCGGTTCGTCCCCGATCGATTCATTCGGTTCGTGCCCGATCGATTCAGCGGAGGTCCGGTGCGGCTGGAATCCGTGGCCGAACCTCCGCTCCGGCAGCGTTCTCGGGGGTTGAATGCCGCCGGTGGGGAATCTCCCCCGCGCCGCGGCACGGGGGCTGATTTCCCTCGTCGCCATATGTATCGACCGCCGAGAACCCTCCGCAAAGGGCACTACAGGAAGCTGCCAGACCCGAGCCGGGCCTCGCGGTCACCGGCGTTTCCGGCCCCCGGAGGCCCCGCTCCGCTCGCCGTTTCCGGCCATCATCTCCAGGGCTTTGGGGGTTCCTGGGGCGGTGTCATGGGCAGCAGGCCCAGCTCCGCCGCCCGTACCCCGGCCTGAAAGCGTGAGTTGGCCCCCAGCAACGCCATGATTTCGGCCACATAGCGGCGATATGTACGAACGGAGACCGCCAACTCGCGGGCCGCGACCTCATCGGTGGCCCCCAGCCGCAGCCGCTCCAGGATCGGCCGCACCAACTCCCCTCGCGATCGCTCGCCCAGCTCGACGCGCTCGCTGGCCGACAGCGCGGTGCGCCAGATGCCGTCGAAGAGCGTCTGGAGCGTCTCGATGACCCCCGAGTCCCGCAGGGTGGAGGCGCGCCGGCCCGCGGCCGAGTCCGCGCACACCAGGGCGGCCCGGCCGTCCACGATGAGGGCGGCGAGCAGCGGTATGCGCGCCACCCGCACCTCCAGGGGGTTCCCGTCCCGCACATGCCGCTGTACGAAGCCCCAGTCCACGGTGTTCTGGGCGCACAGCATCCGGGTGCGCACGGTGCCGCCGCCCGACCGCAGCCAGCCGTCGAGGACGCCGTGCAGTACGTGCACATGCGCGGCCTCCGCCGCCAGCACCACGTCCACCCGTTCCGTGGCCGTTCGCAGCAGGTCCTGTGCGGCGGCGTGCACTTCCTTGTCGTCCGCCTCGACGGCCGCCACCCAGGAGTTCCGCAGCTGTCGGTCACGGTGTTTGACCACGGTGGATTCGATGAGCGCCCGGACCGCCAGCAGTTCCTGGGTGATGTCGTCAGCGGGGCGCTCGTCATCGCGAGAGTCCCCCTCGTCGCGGGAGTCCCCCTCATCACGGGAGTGCCCGCCGTCATCAGGGTGCCCCTCGTCACCGGCGCGCCCACCGTCACCCGGATCCCTCTCGTCACCGGGGTGCCCGTCGTCACCGTCGCCGTCATCGTGCTGTCGCTGGACCCCGGCCCCCGTCGGCGTGGGAACCCTCATTGCCCTCACCCCCGTGATTTCGCTCAATCCACCAGCTCGCTGCCCGAATGGGAGAGCAGCCCGAGCTCCACCGCGCGCACCCCCGCCTGGAAACGCGAACTCGCGCCCACGTCCCGCATGATCGCCGCCACATGGCGGCGATAGGTGCGCAGCGAAATCTGGATCTTCTTGGCCGCGACGTCGTCGGTGTGCCCCTCGCGGAGCCGCTCGAGGATCACCCGCATGGAGTCCGAGCGGAGCCGATCGGCCAGCCTCAGATGTTCATGGACCGGCATCGCGCTGCCCCAGGCCCCGGCGAACATCAGATACAGCGCGCGCACGGAGGCGAGGTCGGTGTTGACGGTGGCGTAACGCCCGTCCCGCTCGGGTCCCGAACGCCCGAACGCCGCCTTGCCGTCGACGATGACGGTCCCGTGCAGATCGGCGTCGGTGATCCGGACCTCGAAGCCCAGCTGCCCGCCGCGCAGCGCGGCGAGGATGCCATGGGGGACCGCGAGCACCTGCGGAGTGCACAGCAGCCGGACGGTGACCCCGGACTTGGCCGCCGCGGCGAACCGCCCCATCAGCGCGAGCATCGGCCTGGCCCGCTCCAGAGCGCCCGGAACGATCACGCTGACGCTGTACTTGGCACCGGCCAGCAGAGGCCCGACGGCTTGCCCGACCGCCATTCCATCGGTGGCGAGCACCATGGGCGAGGGCTGCGGCGGAATGCTGCGGTGCAGGGTCACCGCCGATTCGATCAGCTCACATACCTGCTTGAGCGTCTCTTCTACGCCGTCGGATCTTCCACTCGAATTCGACAGTTCTGACATGACTCCCCCATGCGGTACGCGACAGCACCGCCGCGAACCCGTCGATGAACGCCGAGCGGCGGACGGCCGAGATATGGCCGCATCGACGACACCCGACGTTTTCCCCAGCGTTTTGATACGCGAATGACACGGGCAACCGAACTGCCCGTCTCCCCCCTGCATCGCCGTACATTCACGTACGTTCAAGTGCGCGTTGACCAGCGTGCGTTATCTCCGGAAGGCCGCCCCCTAGGCCGTGCGGCGGCGAGATTAGTTCGCCGACCGCGCCTCAGTCAACGCATCATAGTTGATAACGTTCGGATAAATCGGCCGACTCTCGAACGGAAACCGATTCCACTCCGCATCCGGGGCGCGGGATTGACATCAAGCTGCACATCTGTCCGGAATTACGGCTCGGACGATCACGCTCCGGGTGCGCAACGCAGTCGTACGGAGACGGTGCGCAATCAAAACGGTGCCCGATGACCGCTTGCTGTCAGCTATGCACCAACACCCGCCACATCACGGCCCGCTAACCCCGCACGCCACCCGGCAACTCCGTAAAGTACCAGGTCAGTTGGGCTCTTCACACCTCCGACGGCGAACCCCGCCCCGGACCGCGCCACCCCGACAGCGCCACGCTTTACACCGATCGGAGCGCCGTCCATGCACGGGCGCGGACCCGCCGCAAGGGTGCGATCCACCCCGTACCGGCCGAGACCGGCCCACCGGGTGCACCGCCGGGCTTCCGGTGACATGCCGCCCTCAAGCCGCCGCACACGCGTCCTTCATGTCGTCGATGAGCGCCAGCACCGCCCGCGCGGACGGAAGAATCGCCCACCCCGCCTTGGTCAGCTGAGTACCGGTGGAGTCCCGCGTGAAAAGCCGCACGCCCAAGGCTTGTTCAAGACACTTGATCTGGTAGCTGATGGCCGGCTGTGAATAATCGAGTGCTTTCGCCGCCTCATCCATACGTCCGATCTCGGCGATGGATACGAAGGCACGGAACTCACGCTCATGCATTTCTTCCCCCTGATATCCGCTTCAGCCCATATCAACGGATCGAATCCCGATAGGCAACAGCGGATGCAGGAAGCTGCAAGGGGCAACATCATCTGCCCCGCCGTACGCCCGGCACCGAACCGCCCCTCGCCGCCCGACCGCCCCCGGAGCCCGGCGTCCACCCCAGGCCACCGGCCCCGCCGCCACCCCGCGGGACGCGCCACGGAGGCGCCCCGGCAGACCCGCGGAGACCCCACGGCCGCCCCGATCGCCCCGATCGCCCCGAGACAAAGAAAAAACCGCAGAGTCACGTCTGTGATCTGCGGTTTCCAGAGCCGACTGTCGGGTTCGAACCGACGACCTTCGCTTTACAAGAGCGGTGCTCTACCAGCTGAGCTAAGTCGGCGTCCACAGCAGTGTACCCGTCCCCGTGGTGTGATCCGTTCGAAAAATTCTCGGGTCTCACCTAGAGACATGGCCGCCCTCGCCGGTATAACGTCACGCCAATCCACCTCCGGTGGACTAGACCCCTACCTTTACTCGGATCGTCCGGCACGTTCCTGCCGGTGAAGGGACATATCACCATGGCCACGGTCACGTATGACAAGGCGACCCGGGTGTACCCGGGCACTGAGAAGCCCGCTGTCGATCAGCTCGACATCTCGATCGAGGACGGCGAGTTCCTCGTACTCGTCGGCCCCTCCGGCTGCGGGAAGTCGACCTCCCTGCGGATGCTCGCGGGGCTGGAGGACGTCAACGGCGGCGCCATCCGGATCGGCGACCGCGATGTCACCCACCTGCCGCCGAAGGACCGGGACATCGCCATGGTGTTCCAGAACTACGCGCTGTACCCGCACATGTCCGTCGCCCAGAACATGGGCTTCGCGCTCAAGATCGCGGGCGTGAACAAGACCGAGATCCGGCAGAAGGTCGAGGACGCGGCGAAGATCCTCGACCTCACCGAGTACCTGGAGCGCAAGCCGAAGGCACTGTCCGGTGGTCAGCGGCAGCGTGTGGCGATGGGCCGGGCGATCGTCCGGGAGCCGCAGGTGTTCCTCATGGACGAGCCGCTGTCCAACCTGGACGCCAAGCTGCGTGTGCAGACGCGTACGCAGATCGCGAGCCTCCAGCGGCGTCTCGGCATCACGACGGTCTACGTCACGCACGACCAGGTCGAGGCCATGACCATGGGCGACCGGGTCGCGGTCCTCAAGGACGGGCTGCTCCAGCAGGTCGACTCGCCGCGCAACATGTACGACCGCCCCGCCAACCTCTTCGTCGCGGGCTTCATCGGCTCGCCGGCGATGAACCTCGTCGAGGTGCCGATCACCGACGGCGGTGTGAAGTTCGGCAACAGCGTCGTCCCGGTCTCGCGTGAGGCGCTGAGCGCCGCGTCGGACAACGGCGACCGCACGGTCACCGTGGGCGTCCGGCCCGAGCACTTCGACGTGGTCGAGCAGAACGGCGGCGCCGCCAAGGGCCTCGCCAAGACGTCCGACGACGCCCCGGCCGGTCTCGCCGTCACCGTCAACGTCGTCGAGGAGCTCGGCGCCGACGGCTACGTCTACGGCACCGCCGAGGTCGGCGGCGAGGTCAAGGACCTGGTGGTCCGCGTGAACGGGCGCCAGGTGCCGGAGAAGGGCGCTCAGCTGCACGTCGTGCCGCGGCCGGGCGAGACCCACGTCTTCTCGACCTCCTCCGGCGAGCGGCTCAGCGACTGAGCCCGATGCCCTGACGGTCATCCGAAGTCGTTCCGACGGCGCCGTCCGTCCGCTCCCCGCGGACGGGCGGCGCCGTCGCGTCGTACCCGTGCCGTGCTGCCCACGTTGTGCCCGTGCCGTGCTCACGCTGTGCTCGCACCGGGCGTCCCGGCCGGTGGCGCGGGGCACTCCCACGATGTTGTGTTGTCGATAAATTCCCCGACATTTCGAGCATTTCGCCCTCGAACGTCAACTCTTTGATCGCCAAGAGCGGCTTTCCGTCACCCGGGTTGGTGACTGAATGTCGCCAAATCGTCGCTCCTCGCTACGATCACCGCGTACCGCAGTTCCGTACCACCCACCCGCGAGGAACCGCCCCGTGAACACCGCAGCCCGCCGCATCGGCAGAACGCTCGCTCTCGTCCTCCCCGTCGTGCTCGTCCTCTCCGGCACCCTCGCGGTCACCCGCGTCCCCTGGGCCTCGCCGAGCGCCGAGTCGCAGATCCTCACCGCCTCCTCCGACCGGGCCTCCACGCACGCCACCCACCGGGCCCCGCACGAGCTGCTGCGCGATCGCCTGCTCGCCGAGCTCCAGGAGAAGAACCCCTCCGTGGCGCTCACCCACCTCCAGGTCGCCACCGCCGAACGGCCCTCGCTCGCCAAGCACTGCGCCTCCATCGCCCGCGCGCTCGGCCGCGCCGCGGTCGCCAAGTACGGCGGTGTGAGCCGCGCCCAGGGGTACGCCCGGCCCGTCTGCGACACCTCGTTCGCCTCCGGGATCACCCAGGCGTACCGCTGACCCGCGTCAGCCGCGCCGCCTGGGCCACGCGGCTGGCGGGCGTGCCCCGTCGCCGCCGCGCTGCCCGCTGCCGCGCTGCCCGCTGCCGCTCTTCCCGCCGTTCCCGCTCCGGCTCCGCCTACGGCGGTCCCCCCACCGCATATGGTGCGGTTCATGAGCGATGACGACGAGCGCAAACCCGGGCATCACCACCAGAGCGCGCGCCCCACACAAGCCGTCGTCCTGGCCGGCGGCCAGGGCTCGCGGCTGCGTCCGTACACCGACGACCGCCCCAAGCCGATGGTCGAGATCCCGGGCACCGGGACGCCGATCATCGGCCACCAGCTGGCCTGGCTGGCCGCCGAGGGCGTCACCGACGCCGTCGTCTCCTGCGGCCACCTCGCCGCCGTCCTCCAGGACTGGCTCGAGGCGGCGGAGCTGCCGCTGCGGGTGACGACCGTCGTCGAGAAGGAGCCGCTGGGGCGCGGCGGCGGCCTGAAGTTCGCCGCCGCCAGGCTCCCCCACCCCGACCGGCCCTGGTACGCCACCAACGGCGACATCTGGACCCGCTTCTCGCTTCGCGACATGGCGGACTTCCACGACGAGCGCGGCGCCACCGCCACGCTCGCCCTCGCCCGGCCGCGCATTCCGTGGGGGGCGGTGGAGACCAATGAGTTCGGGCATGTCCTGGACTTCATCGAGTCGCCGCCCTCGCCGTATCTCATCAACGCGGGCGTCTACGTCTTCTCCGCCGCCTTCACCGCGCTGCTGCCCGACCGGGGCGACCACGAGCGCACCACCTTCCCGCGCCTGGCGCGCGAGCGGCGGCTGGCGGGCTTCCCACTGCCCCAGGGCGCGTACTGGCGCGCCATCGACACCGCCAAGGATCTGACCGAGGCCGCGAAGGAACTCGCCGCGGGCCCGCCGCCGCACGGCCACGGCCCCTTCGACTCGGAGCCGGTGCCGCACGGCTGAGCCCACGGCTCAGCCGTGCGGCACCGCTGAGCCGCGACTCGTTCGGCACGACACCGGCGGTGCCGGGCCCGCCACCGCTCGCGGACACAGCACCACACAGCTGAGCCGCGCTTCGCTGGCACCGGGCCCGGACCCGGGGCGTCGGCCGCACCCACTGGTCCGTCCTCCGCCCACGGCCTCATCGCCAGCTGCGGGCAGTTCCCCACAGCCGAACCGCGACTAAGCCACTTCGGCGGTGCTGAGCGCAGGCCCAGGCCGTCACAGCCGCCCACAGGGCCGTCGGCCACCCGCGGCCTCGTCACCGCCCGCAAGCAGCACCGCTCAGCTGAGCCGCGGCCAAGCCGCGCTTCGATGGTGCCGGGCCTGGGCCCAGGTCGCCGACCGCCCACGGGGCCGCCAGCCGCCCGCAGCCTCGCCGCAGACCGCAGAGCTGAACCGCGCTGACCCGCTCCGGTGATACTGAGCGCGGCCCGGGGCGTCAGCCGCCCGCTGGTCCGTCGTACGCCCACGCACTCGCCGCCGACCGCGACAACTCCGCACAGCCAAGCCCCGGCTGCTCAGCCACGCTCCGGCAATACTGAGCACGAGCCCAAGCCCTCAGCCGCCCACAAGACCGCCCGCCGCGCGCGGCCTCGCCGTCGCACGCAAACAGGACCGTGAACCGCGGCTCAGCCACGCTCCGGCAATGCTGGGCACGGGCCCCGGCCGACAGCCGCCCTCTGGTCCGTCGTACGAACGCCCACGACCTCGTCACCGCCCACAGACAGCACACCGCACAGCTGAGCCGCGGCCAAGCCGCGCTTCGATGGTGCCGGGCCTGGGCCCGAACCGGCAGCCACCCACGAGGCCACCGTCCGCCCATAGCCTCGCTGCCGACCACAAACAGCGCCGTACGGGCCAGGCAGCCCTGGGCCCAGGCAGCGCCGTGCAAGGTCAGACAAACGCCGTACGCGCCGTGCGGACCCCGGCTCAGCCGAGGAGGCCGCCCAAGGCGGCCTCCTCGGCTGCCGGGTCGGTGTTGCTGTACGTGTTCTCCTCCGACGGGCCGCCCTCCGGGCCGCCCGCGGACAGCCCTCCCCCGGCGCCGCCCAGCGACGACGGGTCCGCCGTCGGGGCGAGGGGGTGGCGTGGGGTGCGAGGGGTGGTCCCCAGGCCCGGGCGCGGCCGCGATCCGCCGGTGGGGCGGCCGGAGATGCCGGACGCCGACTCCTCGGCGCTCGGCACGCCGGAGGAGGACGTCGACGCCGCGGTGTCCGAGGCGGACGGCTCCGGGTGGCGCGACAGCCGCTCACGCGGCGACGGGGCATCGGCCGATCCGGTGCCCGTGCCCACCGGCCCGCGCTGCCCGCCGCGCTTGCTCTCCGCGGGCTTGCTGGGCAGCGGTGAGCCGGGCAGGTTGTTCGTCGGCAGATCGCTGGGCTCCGGCGCCTTCACGACCTCCGAGGACCGTACGGCGGCACCCAGCATCGAACCGATCAGCAGCGTCAGCCCGGCGACCACCATCGCCATCACGCCGCCACGGCGCAGCACCCGCCGCCGCAGCTCCCACAGCCCGGCCCGGGGGCCGAGCCGCCGCCATGCCTCGCCGGTGAGCCGGGCGTCCACCGAGTAGACCGGCGCGCCCGCGATGATCAGCGGGCTCCAGGCGGCGAGGTAGATGATGTCGGGCGCGTCGTAGACCGGCACCGTACGCCAGCTCACGGTGACGATCAGCGCCGCGGACAGCAGCGCGCCGAACGCGGCGGCCAGCCGCTGCCAGAGCCCGAGCACCGTGAGCACGCCGACCACGATCTGGAGGAACGCCACGGTCAGCCCGGCGCCCACCGGATGCTCCAGCGCCAGGTCGCGCAGCGGCTCCGCGATCGGCCAGGGGTGGAGCGTGCGCAGCCAGGTGACCATCGAGCCACGCTCGCCGCCGTCGAAGTAGACGGGGTCGGAGAGCTTGCCCATCCCGCCGTAGACGCAGATGAAGCCGAGGAAGATGCGCAGCGGGAGCAGGACGACGCCGAGGTTCATCCGGCGCCCGGGGTAGTAGGCGTGGCGTACGGACTCGGAGTGGCGGCGCGGGCGCGGCAGCGGGGCGCGCCCCGGCTCCTGCCCATCGCCGTCGGTGGCGCCCGGCCGCACGGAGGACGCGCCGCGCCGCTCCGCCCCGGCCGCCCTGGCCACCTCGCTCGCCCCGCCCGCCGCGGCCGGGCGCTGCCGCCCGGACGACCGGGGCACGCTGTCCGTATGAGGGCTGCGCGGGCCGATGACCGTGGGCGTGTCGTCGTCGAAGGCGATCCGCGGCAGCACCTGCGTGGCGCCCACCACGTCATCGGCGCCCTCGCCGGACCGGGAGCGGCCCAGAGGGTCGTTCAGGCCGTCGGACAGAGTGTCGGCCGGACCCTCGGCGGAGTACCGCACGGCCTGGAGCAGCCGGGTCGCCGCGGTGTCCCCGCCGGGGCGGGTGCGGCCGCTCCACACCACGGGCGGCCGGCGCCGGCCCGGGGCCGGGACGCGGGCGAGCCGGGTCGTGTCCGCCAGCGCGCTGCTGACGACCGGCGTGCTGAGCTGCACCCGGAAGCTCGGGGCGTTGACGGCGACCTGCGCCGGATCGCATGGCACCTTGGCCATGGTCAGCTGCGGCTCGTCGTCAAATCCCCGCGCGCGTCCCGCCAGGGGCGAAGGCATGCGGGCGTTTCTGGTCTCCACGCCCAACTAACCGAGTGACGGACGGGAAAGACACTGCCGGGGACGTCCCGATCTGTCCGAGGCCCGTCAAGATCATCGCCCGGAGGCCAGGGCCCTACGGAGGCGTCCACGCCCCGCCCACGGCCCCACCGGTCACGCGTCGCGGCCGCACCACGACTCCACCGAGCCCGCACCGCGGCCGCATCACGGCCGCACCACGTCGCCACAGCGGCCGGACAACGACCGGACCACAACCGGACGGCGACCACGCGACCACCGGTCGACGCCGACAGCGCACACCCCTGCCAGGACTCGCGCGGCGGCCCGCACCAACCCCGCAACGGAGCCCGCAGCAGACCCCCGTCCCGCCTACGCCCGGCGGCGTGCCGCCTCGTAGAGGACGACGCCCGCCGCCACACCCGCGTTGAGCGACTCCGCGCCGCCCGGCATCGGGATCCGCACCCGCAGGTCGCAGGTCTCGCCCACCAGCCGGGAGAGCCCCTTCCCCTCGCTGCCGACGACGATCACGACCGGGCCGTCCAGCGCCTCGAGGTCCTGGAGCTCGACATCGCCGTCCGCCGCCAGGCCGACCACCATCAGGCCCGCCTTCTGGTAAGCCTCCAGCGTCCGGGTGAGGTTGGTCGCGCGGGCGACCGGGGTGCGGGCTGCGGTGCCCGCGGAGGTCTTCCAGGCGCCCGCGGTCATCCCGGCCGCGCGCCGCTCCGGTACGACCACGCCGTGGCCGCCGAAGGCGGACACCGAGCGGACCACCGCGCCCAGGTTGCGCGGGTCGGTGACGCCGTCGAGGGCGACGATCAGCGGGTCCTCGTCCTCGTCGAAGGCGGCCGCGCTCAGGTCCTCGGGGTGGGCGTACTCGTACGGCGGGACCTGGAGCACCAGGCCCTGGTGGTTCAGTCCGTTCGTCAGCCGGTCGAGCTCGGCCTTGGGGGCCTCCATGAGGTGGATGCCGCCGCGGTCGGCGGCCAGCTTCAGCGCCTCGCGCACCCGGTCGTCGCTGTCGATGAACTGCTGCACATACAAGGTGTTCGCCGGAACGCCCTCGCGCAGCGCCTCGACCACCGGATTACGGCCCACCACCATCTCGTTCGGCCCCTTGCCGCCGCGGCGCGGTACGGGTCGCTTGGCGGCCTGGCGGGCGCGGGCGTTGGCCACCCGCTGCTTGACGTGCCCCTTGCGCATCTCGGCGGGCGGGGTGGGCCCCTTGCCCTCGAGGCCCCGGCGCCGCTTACCGCCGCTGCCGACCGTCGCACCCTTCTTGTTGCTGGTACGGCGGTTCCTGCGCTGGCTGTTGCCGGCCATGAATGGTCACCTGTCTCTTCACTGCTCGGCGCTGCTCAGCAGGCGGCTCGAACGTCGAACGTCACACATCTGTGTGGTCGAAGGCGTCTGTGCGGTCATTTGTACGGTCACAAGTGTGCCGCCCGGGGCGCCGGGCGGCACAACACGGGAGGTCAGGGCCTCAGCGCTGACCCAGCTCCCAGCGCGGTCCGGACGGGGTGTCCTCGATCACCAGACCCGACTGCTGGAGCTGGTCGCGGATCGCGTCCGCCGTCGCGTAGTCCTTACGGGCCCGCGCGGCCTGCCGCTGCTCCAGGACCAGCCGGACGAGGGAGTCGACCACGCCGTGCAGATCCTCGCCGCGGTCCGAACCGCCCGCCCAGTGCTCATCGAGCGGATCGAGGCCCAACACGCCCAGCATGGCCCGCACTTCGGCGAGCCGGGCGACCGCCGCCTCCTTGTCGTCGGCGGTCAGGGCGGAGTTGCCCTGGCGGACGGTGGTGTGGACGACCGCGAGCGCCTGCGGCACCCCGAGGTCGTCGTCCATCGCCTCCGCGAAGGCGGGCGGCACCTCGGCCGCTGCCGGGACGGCCTTCCCCGCCTTCTCGGTCACCCGCTGGACGAAACCCTCGATCCGCGCGAACGCCGACTCCGCCTCGCGCAGGGCCTCCTCGCTGTACTCGATCATCGACCGGTAGTGCGGGGTGCCCAGGTAGTAGCGGAGCACGATCGGACGCCAGCGCTTGACCATCTCGGAGACCAGCACCGAGTTGCCGAGCGACTTGCTCATCTTCTCGCCGCTCATGGTCACCCAGGCGTTGTGCGCCCAGTAGGCGGCGAAGTCATCGCCGAACGCCTTGGCCTGCGCGATCTCGTTCTCATGGTGCGGGAAGATCAGGTCCACGCCGCCGCCGTGGATGTCGAAGGCGCGCCCGAGGTACTTGTGCGCCATCGCCGAGCACTCCAGATGCCAGCCGGGGCGGCCGCGCCCCCACGGGGTCTCCCAGCTGGGCTCCCCCGGCTTCGCCGCCTTCCACATGGCGAAATCGCGCGGGTCGCGCTTGCCGGTCTCGCCCTCGCCGGAGGGCTGGCGCAGCCCGTCCAGATCCTGGTTGGAGAGCCTCAGATACTCGGGGAACGAGCGCACATCGAAGTAGACATTGCCCTCGGCGGCATAGGCATGACCCCGGTCGATCAGCTCCCGCATCATCTCGATCATCTCGGGAACATGACCGGTGGCCCGCGGCTCATAGGTCACGGGCAGGCAGCCGAGGATGTCGTACGCCTGGTTGAAGGCGCGCTCGTTCTCGTAGCCGATCGCCCACCATGGGCGCTTCTGCTCCGCCGACTTCGCGATGATCTTGTCGTCGATGTCCGTGACATTGCGGATGAACGTCACGTCATAGCCGCGGTAGGCGAACCAGCGGCGCATGATGTCGAAGTTCAGCCCCGACCTGATGTGCCCGATGTGCGGGGCGGCCTGCACGGTGGCACCGCACAGGTAGATCGAGACACAGCCCGGCCTGAGCGGGACGAAGTCACGAATCTGCCGGGCGCTGGTGTCGTACAGGCGAATAGTCACGCATCAAGGGTAGTGGGAAGCGAACGGTGCCCCGTGCTCCTTCGACCACGGGGACACAGAAGCGTGACACTCCGGACGCGCGTGACACTCCGGACGCGCCCGCGCACCCCCGCCTCCCGTGCACCGGCGCCACCGCCGGAAAAGCGCCGGAGCCCCCGCCGAAAAGCGCCAGCGCCACCGCCGGAAAGCGCCGAAACCACCGCCGGGATACGGGTGCCACCACCGCGATACGGGCACTGCTGCCGCGATACAGGCGCTACCGGCACTACCGCCGGAACACCAGCGCCGTCGCGATCGCCGCGAGGCCCTCGGCGCGGCCGGTCAGACCGAGACCGTCCGTGGTGGTACCGGACACCGAGACGGGGGCGCCCACCGCCGCCGTCAGCGCCTTGATCGCCTCCTCGCGCCGTTTGCCGATCTTGGGGCGTACGCCGATCACCTGGATCGCCACATTGCCGATCCCGAAGCCCGCGTCCCCGACGATCCGGGCCGCCTCGGCGAGCAGCGTGGTGCCCGCGGCGCCGGACCACTCGGGGCGGTCGGTGCCGAAGTGGGCGCCGAGGTCGCCGAGCCCGGCGGCGGAGAACAGCGCGTCACAGGCGGCGTGCGCGGCCACATCGCCGTCGGAGTGACCGGCCAGACCGTACGGCTCGCCCTCCCACAGCAGCCCCGCGCACCACAGCTCACGGCCCTTCTCGAAGGCGTGCACATCCGTGCCGATGCCCACCAGGGGGAGCACCACCGGGTCAGAAGCCATCGTTCGCCCTCCTGCGGGCCAGGACCGCCTCGGCCAGCACCAGATCCAGCGGCCGGGTCACCTTGAACGCCTCCTCATGGCCGGGGACGACCACGACCTCGACGCCGAGCCGCTCGACCATGCCCGCGTCGTCCGTCGCACCGTCGCCCTCCAGGGCGATCTTCTCGTGGGCGGCCACGAGCGTGGCGCGGTCGAAGCCCTGCGGGGTCTGGACGGCGCGCAGCAGGGCGCGGTCGGGGGTGCCGACGACCGGCTCGGGCTCACCGGCCCGCTCCCCGGTGCGCGGCTCGACCTCCTTCACGGTGTCGGCCAGCGGCAGCGCGGGCACGACGGCGGGCGCCCCGTCCCGTACGGCGGCGACGACCGCGTCCACCGTGTCCACCGGCACCAGCGGCCGCGCCGCGTCGTGCACCAGCACGGTGGTGACGGTCTCGGGGACGGCGGCCAGCCCCTTGCGCACCGACTCCTGGCGGGTCTCGCCGCCGGGCACGACCACCACCTCGGTGGTGTCGGTGAGGCTGCCGCTCAGCGGATACGCGTCCAGCAGCAGCCGCACCTCGTCGGCGCCGTCCGGCGGGGCGACCACGACGACGAGGGAGACGGAACGGGATCCGGCCATCGCCCGTACGGCGTGGACGAGCATGGGCGTGCCGCTCAGCGGGCGCAGCGCCTTGGGGGCGCCCGGACCCAGCCGCACTCCGCGGCCCGCGGCGGGGATCACGGCGGCGGTACGGGCGGTTCGACCGGACGCTCCGGAGCCGCCGTGATCCTGGGTTGCGGACATTGAGTTGGCGTTCAGGTTTGCTTCCTCAGCCGAAATGGGTATGGCCACAGCGTGCCGGGCGCGATGCCCCGACCGGCCCCTTCCGTGACGACTGGTCGAGCCAGCTGCCCGGGCCCGGCACACCTCTACACCGCGCACCGTGGCGCGGATGCACCCATCGGCACAGGGTGCGGTGACCGGGGGCTCAGGAGATCGCGTTCAAGGGATCACAGCGTCCGGCAGGTACGCATGCCGCAGCGCCCGGCGACAGACTTGGCGGGATCAGGTCTGAGTCACTCGGGCACCACGGCATTGATATGTCAGGACGCGAGAACCTCGTCGAGCAGGGCCTCGGCCTTGTCCTCATTGGTGCTCTCGGCGAGAGCGAGCTCGCTCACCAGAATCTGGCGGGCCTTGGCGAGCATGCGCTTCTCACCGGCGGAGAGTCCGCGCTCACGCTCTCGGCGCCACAGGTCACGCACGACCTCGGCGACCTTGATCACATCGCCGGAGGCGAGCTTCTCGAGATTTGCCTTGTAGCGACGGGACCAGTTCGTCGGCTCTTCCGCATACGGTGCGCGCAGCACCTCGAAGACCCGATCCAGCCCGTCCTGGCCGACCACATCACGCACACCGACGAACTCCGCATTGTCCGCCGGCACACGAACCGTCAGGTCACCCTGAGCGACCTTGAGCACCAAGTAGGTCTTGTCCACGCCTTTGATCTGGCGAGTTTCGATGGCCTCGATCAGCGCGGCCCCGTGATGGGGATAGACCACGGTGTCGCCAACCTTGAACGTCATGTGACAGGTACCCCTTCCGTGGCTATCCAGGGTAACACGGGAACGCCTTCTTCTGAATGGCGTTTTCGCAGGTCAGGGCATATCTCGGGGCTTGACAAGTGCGGCACGAACGTGCTGCACGGAGCCTGCGGAACCGGGTATTCGCAGGTGGGAGCGGCTGTCCGGGCACCGGGAAACCCGCCCGTTACGTACCGGAAGAGCCCCCGACGAGTGGTCGTACGTCCCGTTTTGCCGGAGTCCGGTCGATGGACTTCCGCTACTCCGTTCGGATCAGGAGCGGGGGATCCGGCACCGATTCGCGAATTGATCACGAACTTGATCACGCAGAGCGGATCAAGTCTGTGATCAATTCTCGGACATGCATGGATTCCTTACCGATAATCTCCCGCGCGACCCGTCGAGCCGATATTCGGGACGGTGTCACACCCACCTCGTAAGGCACACCCGAACCTCGTAACCCACCCGGTAACCAGGATCGCACGGGTGCCCCACCCCGGGTCCGGTCGCCTTGAGGCGGGTCGGGTGCGGGCCGAAGAGGGCGGATCGGTAATCTAAGCGCGCTGATCCAACCTTTACCTCGTCCTAGGAGATGCCGCCGCCGTGAGCAGCAGCCTTCGACGCGGCGCCCTCGCCGCAGCCGCCATCGTGGTCTCGGTCGCCCCGCTCTCCGCCTGCGGAGCCGGGAAAGACGCGCAGACACTGGGGGTCAAGCCCGACAACGCCGCGACCGCTGTCGGCGATATCAAGATCCAGAACGCCACCGTGGTGACCCAGCCGGACCGCAAGGCCGTTGGCCCGGCCGTCGTCACCGGCAGGCTCTTCAACAACGGCAAGAAGGACCAGACCGTCAAGGCCGTCTCCCTCCCCGGCACCGACGCCCGGGTGAAGCTCTCCCCGGCCAAGGGCAAGGGCCCGGTCGTGGTCCCGGCCGGCGGCTCGGTGGCCTTCGGCGGCAAGGGCAACGCCTCCGCCGTCATCAGCGACGGGCGCGAGGCCGCCCAGGACGGCAACGCGCAGCGGATCGTCTTCGACCTCAGCTCGACCGGCAATGTCCCGATCACCGCGTTCGTGGTCCCGGCGAAGAGCTACTTCGAGGGCTGGGGCCCGTCCGAGCTGCCCACCGCCAAGCCGTCGGGCTCGGCGACCCCCGGCGGTACGCCCAGTGGCACGCCCAGCGGCACCCCGTCCGGCTCGGCGAGCAACAAGCCGGGCGGTACGGCGAGCGGCCAGCCGGGCACCGATGCGAGCAGTGGCGCCCCGAACGGCATCGCCTCCGGCGAGCCCAACCCGAACGGCACCGATCACTGACACGGGTCCGCCGGGCCCGCGCGGGCATGCGCGAGGGCGGCCCTGGAGCTCTCCAGCCCTCCAGGGCCGCCCTCGCGCATGAGCCGGTTCCCCGCGGCTCATGCCCGGTGGTCCACCGCCCGAGTCCCCTCCCCCGTGCGCCCCTCGCACCGCTCGGCCCTGGCGGGCCGCACGGGCTTCGGGACGCCGTGCCGGACTCCGTCCGGCGGTCCGGGGCCGGGGCCGGGGCCCGATTCTTACGGCTCGAACTTGTAGCCCAGACCCCGCACCGTCACCAGGTAACGAGGCGCGCCCGGGTCGGGCTCGATCTTGGCCCGGAGCCGTTTGACATGGACGTCGAGCGTCTTGGTGTCGCCCACATAGTCCGCGCCCCAGACGCGGTCGATCAGCTGCATACGGGTCAGCACCCGGCCCGCGTTGCGCAGCAACATCTCCAGCAGGTCGAACTCCTTCAGCGGGAGGTCCACCTTGCCGCCGCCGACCGTGACCACATGGCGGTCCACGTCCATCCGGACCGGTCCGGCCTCCAGGGCCGCGGGGGTGACCTCCTCCGGCTCGCCGCGGCGGCGCAGTACGGCCCTGATCCGGGCAACCAGCTCGCGCGAGGAGAAGGGCTTGGTCACATAGTCGTCGGCGCCTATCTCCAGCCCGACCACCTTGTCGATCTCGCTGTCCTTGGCGGTCACCATGATCACCGGGACATTGGACCGGCCGCGCAGCTGGCGGCAGACCTCCGTACCGGGCAGGCCCGGCAGCATCAGGTCGAGCAGCACCAGGTCGGCGCCGTTCCGCTCGAACTCATCGAGGCCCTCGGGGCCCGTGGTCGCGATGGCGACCTCGAATCCCTCCTTGCGAAGCATGTACGACAGCGCGTCGCTGAACGATTCCTCGTCCTCGACGACCAGAACTCGGGTCACGGAAGGACCTCCGGGGCTGAGAGTGGTTCATTGGTGAAGGTCTCGTACGGCCGGCCGTGCTCCTCGCCATCGAGGTCCGCTCCGGTCTCGTACGACTCGCTCGACTCGCGCGTCCGGCTCCGCGAGCGGTCCCGGTCCCTCGCCGCACCGGCTTCCGGGAGTCTCAGGGTGAAGGTGGAGCCCTGTCCTTCGGCGCTCCACACGGTGACCTCTCCGCCGTGCGAGGCGGCCACATGCTTGACGATGGCGAGCCCGAGCCCGGTCCCGCCGGTCTGCCGCGAGCGGGCCGGGTCGACCCGGTAGAAGCGCTCGAAGACCCGCTCGCGGTCCTTCTCGGAGATGCCTATGCCCTGGTCGGTCACGGCGACCTCGATCAGATCCCCGCCGGTCGCGGGGATGCGGCGGGCGGCGATACCGACCCGGGTACGGGCCGGGCTGTAGTTGACCGCGTTCTCGACGAGGTTGCCGAGTGCGGCGGCCAGCTGGCCTCGGTTGCCCCATACGTGCAGGTCGGCGGTGCCGCCCGTGGCCATCGTGATCTGCTTGGTGCCCGCCTGGTGGCGGCACCGGTCGATGGCCTCGGCGACGAGCTCGTCCACCCGGACCGGTTCGGCGTCCTCCAGCGGATCGTCGTTCTGCACCCGGGAGAGGTCGATCAGCTCCTGGACCAGGCTGGTCAGCCGGGTCGCCTCGACCTGCATCCGGCCGGCGAAGCGGGTGACCGCCTCCGGGTCGTCGGACGCGTCCATCACGGCCTCGGACAGCAGGGACAGCGCGCCGACCGGGGTCTTGAGCTCATGGCTGACGTTGGCGACGAAGTCGCGCCGTACGGCCTCGATCCGGCGGGCCTCGGTGAGGTCCTCCACGAGCAGCAGGACCAGCCGGGAACCCAGCGGGGCCACTCTGGCCGAGACCGCGAGCGCGTCGCCGCCCCGGCCGGTGCCGCGGCGCGGCAGATCCAGCTCGATCTGCCGGATCTCACCGTCCCGCCGGGTGTCGCGGGCCATCGCCAGCATCGGCTCGACGGCCAGCTTGCCGCCGCGCACCAGGCCCAGTGCGTACGCGGCCGAGCTGGCCTTGACGACGGCGTCCGCCTCGTCGAGGACGACGGCGGAGGAACGCAGCACCGAAAGCACCGTGTCCACGCCGGGCGGCAGCACGGCGTCGGTATGCAGCGAGGAGCGCGTAGGCTTCGCCTGTTCGCGCTCACTCCAGCGGAACGCCAGCATGGCGATGACGCCGGTGCACAACCCGGCGAGCGCCGCCACTGCGGCGATCGCCGCGTTCACGTTCATGCGTCCAGGTTATGCGGGCGGTGAGACCCCTCCACAGCCTTGTGACGATCCCCTCGGTCAGACGTTGCCGAGAGTTCACCGGGGCGTCGGTATCGGTTCACTCCGGACGTTTCGACAGGCCGGTGTCACACGGGCGAGCCGGGGGTGCGTTGCCGAGAGTTCACCCGGGAGTCAGCTGTGATTAACGCCCGATGCCGGAAGCGGACGCGTTTCGGCCGGAGCGTGGAAGTGTGGGGCCCCCGGGGGCATGAGCCACGGAGATCTGCCAGAAATTTGTCAGAGATCGTCACCGAGAGTCAGTGAAAGAGGTCATGATGCGGGACGCGTACCACGAGGAGCTTGATTCGATCGGGGACGGCCTGGTCGACATGGCCCGGCTCGTCGGTTCGGCCATCGGCCGTGCCACCACCGCCATTCTCGACGCGGACCTCAAGCTCGCCGAGAGCGTCATCGCCGCCGATGAGAAGGTCGATGATCTTCAGCGGGACCTGGAGGGACGGGCGATAGCCCTGCTCGCCCGGCAGCAGCCGGTCGCCACCGACCTGCGGATCGTGGTGACCAGCCTCCGGATGAGCGCCGACCTGGAGCGCTCCGGCGACCTCGCGCAGCATGTCGCCAAGCTGGCCCGGCTCCGCTTCCCGGACACGGCCGTACCGCACGATCTGCACGCCACGATCCTGGAGATGGGTCAGCTCGCCCAGCGGCTGATGGCGAAGTCCGCCGAGGTGATCATCACCAAGGACGTCGACCTCGCGCTCCAGCTGGAGCAGGACGACGACGCGATGGACCTGCTGCACCGCGCCCTCTTCCAGCACCTGATGGACGACCGCTGGAAGCACGGCATCGAGACGGCCGTGGACGTCACGCTGCTGGGCCGCTACTACGAGCGGTTCGCGGACCACGCGGTCTCGGTCGCCAAGCGCGTCGTCTACCTGGTCACCGGTGAGCACGCCGACGAGATCGCCCCGCAGGGAGACGTCGAAGGGGCGTGAGCCTCCGCGACGGCGTGCATCGAAGCGCCGTCGACGCGCCCCTGCGCGCGGTCGCCGGGTCGTCGGCACCATGGGCGGCAGGTGACATGACCCCTCCCGAGGAGGAGACGCATGGCGGACCTCTCCAAGCCCGAACCCGCTCCGACGCACCCCGTCGGCCACCCCGTCGGCGCCTGCGGCTGCGGCTCGAGCTGCGGCTGTGGCTGCCAGTCCGGCGGCCCGTGTCAGTGCGGCGGCAACTGCGGCTGACCTCGGCCCGGCCGAGACGACCGGCACGACCGACACAACCGACACGACAGAGGGCCTGGGACCGGTGACCGGTCCCAGGCCCTCTGTCGTGGCTCCCGGTCGCCCGGGAACTCCTGTGTCTCCCAGGCTGTCTTGCGTCGGCACCTCCGGCGCGTCCCGCCCGAGGTGCGGTCGGAGTCGGAAGCGGCGAGCCTGGTGCTGTGACTCCGCCCCCACCTGAGGGAGGGGGCTTCCAACCCGAAGGTTGCGGTCCAGCCCGAACCGATCCCTTTCGGGACAAGAGGAAGATATCAAATCACGGCCCAGGGAAGCGATTCCCCCACCGGCTGAAGCCGGTGGTCCCTCGCTAGGAGACCAATGGAGGACAAGACCCCGTCCGCACCTCGTGTGGTGGTGGACGAACCGCTGGACGGCCGCCGCCTCGTGCTGATCGACGGCCAGGACGCCGGAGTGGTGGTGAGCGCGGACGAGCTCCGGCGGCTCCTGCACCGTGCGGGTGTGATGGAAGAGGACGCGCCCCTCGACAACCCCGAGCTGATCGAATGGAACGGCGGCGGCTCCGACGACTGGCCCGCCGCGCCCAGGTGACGCATCGGATGACGTATCGGATGACACACCTGATGCCGCACCTGATGCCGCGCCAAATGGCATATCGGACGACATAACCGCCACAACGTCCGGCGCCGGTCCCTCCCCTCGTGGGGACCGGTGCCGAACGCTGGAGCGGTGTCGATCCGCGCCGTACCGGTGCGGATCAGGGGAAGGGCCAGACCCGTGGTAGATGCGACAGCCGCCCCGACGGGGCCGGCTCCACGGATCTCCCGAGCTCACACGACGAGCCCGATGCCACCGTCTCGTGATTCCGACAAAAGCTGACCGAGAACATGCGGTGCCATGGGTTGTCTCTCCGTGCGCTGAGCTGATGGCCTGGCTGGGCGGCTCGTGGTGGGTGCGCTACTGCGTCATGATCCTGCCAGTTGCGCCTGCCGCCGAGGAGGTTCCGGCGTTGTGCTACCGGTTTCACCGCTGGTCAGCCATATAAAGTGAGTTTTCCGGTCCGGATGACCAGTGCGGGGGAAGTAAGGAGTGGAACCTTGAGTTCCGACTCGGGGGCGCGCACAGCCTTCGCGGAACGCCTCGCGCTGCTG
Organism: Streptomyces malaysiensis subsp. malaysiensis; assembly: GCF_040653035.1. Lineage (NCBI taxonomy): Bacteria > Bacillati > Actinomycetota > Actinomycetes > Kitasatosporales > Streptomycetaceae > Streptomyces > Streptomyces malaysiensis. The sequence continues at coordinate 258,873 of NZ_JBEZNG010000003.1, read as the reverse complement.
TACAAGGAGGCCGGTAACCCTCCCCTCAAGAGCGTGGCAGACGCGGTCGTCAGACTCCAGCGGACCGATGAGCGGGGGCGTCCCGTACGGGTCTCCGCCCAGCGGATCAGCGACTGGCGACGTGCCAAGAACGTACCCGCCCAGTTCGCCGCGCTCGCGGCCGTCCTGCATGTCCTGATACCCGACGCACGGCGCGCCCGCCCGGTGCCGGTGTCCAAGGGCCTGTACGACATGGCCCGCTGGCAGCGGCTGTGGGAGCGGGCCGTGGCCGACCCGGTCGGCGAGCGCCCCGCCCCGTCCGCGGAGGAGGAGGAAGGGCCCCCTGCCGAGGCCCCGGCCGCCGTCCCCGGTGTCGTATGCCCGTACCGGGGGCTGGCCTCGTACCGCCAGCAAGACGCCCGGTGGTTCTTCGGCCGGGAGCGGAGCACGGACGCCCTCGTCGCTCAACTGCGCGCGGCGGAGGCGGCGGGGGGCCTGATCGTGCTCGTGGGCGCTTCAGGAGCGGGCAAGTCCTCGCTGCTGAACGCCGGTCTGGTGCCCGCACTGCGGGCCGAGGCGCCGGACGGCGGGGACGGCCGGACGAGGGGGGTGCTCCAACTCGTACCGGGCGCCGACCCGCTCACGGAGCTGGCCCGCCATATCCCCGAACTCGCGCAGGTGGTCGCCACCGAGGAGGAACCGGGGGCCGAGGACCGGGGCGCGGACGAAACGGGGACGGACGGACGAGCGGCCGATGAACCGGGGCCTGACGTTCCGGGGCCTGACGTTCCTGAGGCTGACGGCCCGGCACCGGTCCATGCCGCAGCAGACGTGCTGCCGGCCGAGCCCGGCACTCCACGGTTCGCGCACGCGGTGCGCGAGGCCGTCACCACATGGGCGGAGCGCGAGACATCCCCCGCCGCCCGCCCGGTCGTGATCGTGGATCAGTTCGAGGAGGCGTTCACCCTCGGCTCCGACGAGGCGGACCGGCGTACGTTCATCCAGCTCCTGCACGCCGCGTGCACACCCACCGGCCCCGGCGAGCCGCCCCCCGTGCTCGTGGTCCTCGGCATACGCGCCGACTTCTACGAGCAGTGCCTGGGCTACCCCGAACTGGCCGACGCGCTCCAGCACCGGCACATGGTGCTCGGGCCGCTGACCACCGCGGAGCTGCGCGAGGCGGTCACCGGCCCGGCCAAGGCCGTGGGGCTGGAGCTGGAACCGGGGCTGGCGGAGCTGATCGTCCGGGAGGTGAGCGCCGACGGCCCGCGCGGGACGCATGACGCGGGCGTACTGCCGCTCCTCTCCCACGCCCTGCTCGCCACCTGGCAGCGGCGGAAGGCCGGCCGGCTGACGCTGGCCGGCTACCGCGCGGCGGGCGGCATCCAGGGAGCGGTGGCGGCGACCGCCGAACGGGCCTGGTCCAGCCTCGACTCCGAGGCCCGTACGGCCGCGAGGCTGCTGCTCCTCCGGCTGGTCAGGCTGGGCGAGGACACCCAGGCCACCCGCAGGCGGGGGACGCGGCACCAGCTGGCGAAGGAGTCCACGGACCCGGGCAAGACGGAGGAATCCCTCGAAACGCTGGTGCGCGCCCGGTTGGTGACGCTCGACGCGGAGACCGTGGAGATCACCCATGAGGCGCTGCTCCACGCCTGGCCACGGCTGCGCGAATGGATCGACGAGGACCGCAACGACCATCTGGTGCGGCAGCGGCTGGAGGAGGACGGCCGGGCCTGGGAGGGCTCGAACCGCGACTCGTCCCTGCTCTACCGGGGCTCCCGGCTGGAGCAGGCCCACACCTGGGCGAGGACCGCAGGTGGCACCTATCTGACCCGGAGCGCGGTGGAGTTCCTGGCCGCGTCGGTCGGGCTGCGCAGGCGCACGGTGTGGCTGCGCCGCGGCGCGGTGTCGGCTCTGGTCGCCCTGGCGGTGCTGGCGGCCGGTACGGCGGTGGTCGCGTGGCAGCAACGGGACGACGCGGTGTTCGAGCAGGTGGTCACCGAGGCCGATCGCTTCCAGTACACCGATCCGTCGCTGTCCGCCCAACTCGCCCTGGTGGCACACCACTTGCGGCCGCACGACGAGGCCACCAGGAACCGGCTGCTCTCGGTGGTGAACGCGCCGCTGGCCACACCGCTCCATGGCCACACCGGCGCCGTCTACCTCACCTCGTTCAGCCCGAACGGGCGGCTTCTGGCCACCGCGAGCTACGACCGGACCGTCCGGCTGTGGGACGTACGCGACCGGACGCGCCCCAAACCGCTGGGCAAGCCCCTCACCGGCCATAAGAGCTGGGTGAGCAGTGCGGTCTTCAGCCCGGACGGCCACACCCTCGCCAGCGCCGGCGACGACGGCACCGTCCGCCTGTGGGACGTACGCGACCCCCGCCATCCGCGCCCGCTCGGCGCGCCCCTGTCCCGCGACGACGGCACGATCTATCTGCTCGCCTTCAGCCCGGACGGCCGCACGCTGGCCACCGCCACCGAAGGTCGCGTCGTTCGGCTCTGGGACATGAGCCATCCGGACCGGCCGAAGGCGCTCGGCGCGCTGACCGGCCACACCGCCGCCGTGCGCTCCGTGGCGTTCAGCCCCGACGGCCGGACGCTGGCGGCCGGGGGCGACGACGCCACGGTCAGGCTGTGGAACATGGCCGATCCGCGCCATCCGAAGCCGATCGACAGGGTGCTGAAGGGGCACAAGGATCTGATCCACTCCGTGGCCTTCAGCCCCGACGGCCGGACGCTGGCCAGCGGCAGCGCGGACAACACCATCCGGCTGTGGGACGTCGACGACCCACGGCGCGCGGAGCCACTGGGCTCGCCGCTCACCGGCCACACCGGCCCCATATGGTCCGTGTCCTTCAGCCCGGACGGCTCCATGCTCGCCGCCGCCAGCCAGGACAGCACGGCGAGCCTGTGGAACGTCAGCGATCCGGACTATCCGTCGCAGGTCGGCGAGCCGCTCGCGGGGAGCAGCGGCGAGATGTACGCCCTGGGCTTCAGCCCCGACGGCCGGACCCTCGCCACCGGGACCGGCGACAACACGGTCCGCCTGTGGTCGCTGCCCACGTCGGACATGCTCGGCCGGGTCGGGGCGTTCCGCCCGGACGGGCGGGTGCTCGCCACGGCCGCGCGCGACGAGCGGATCCGGCTGTGGAACGTGGTCCAGCCCGACCGGCCGGTTTCGCTGGGCGAACCGTTCAAGCCCGGGGAGGGCGCGGTGCGCGAACCGACGTTCTCCCCCGACGGCCGCACCTTCGCGGTGATGACCGGCAACCGCGCGCTACGGCTGTGGAACGTCAGCGACCCGGCCCACCCCGTCGCCTACGGCCCGCCCATCCCCCTGCGGACCCGGTTCGCGAGCGCGGTGGCCTTCAGCCCGGACGGGCGCACGCTGGCCACCACGTATGACGACCGCACCATCCAGCTGTACGACGTCGGCGACCCGTCCCATGTACGCCGGCTCGGTAGGCCGCTCACCGGCCACCGGGGCTATGTCAACACCCTCGTCTTCAGCCCGGACGGCCGGACGCTGGCCAGCGGCAGCGCGGACAACACCATCCGGCTGTGGAAGGTGACCGACCCGCGTCACGCCACCCCGCGGGGCGGCGCGGTCACGGGCCACCTCGGCCCCGTCAACGCGCTCGTCTTCACTCCGGACGGCCAAACGCTGGCCAGCGGCAGCGACGACAACACGGTCCGGCTCTGGGACGTCACCGATCCGCGCAGGACGACGCGGCTGCGCTCCCCGCTCACCGGCCACACCGACGCGATCGTGTCGCTGTCGTTCAGCCGGGACGGCAGCACCCTGGCGAGCGGCGGCAACGACAACACGGTCCGGCTCTGGGACGTCACCGTCCCGGCCAAGGCCGCCTCCATCGGCCAGTCGCTGAGCCCCAACGCCAAGACCGGCAATTTCCTGTCGTTCAGCCCGCACAGCCGGATGCTCGGGGTGTCCAGCGGCGCCGACACGGTCCGGCTGTGGAGCCTGGACGTGGACGAGGCGGTGCGGCGCATCTGCTCGATGAGCCGGGGTGTGCTGACACCGGAGAAATGGGACGAATACCTGCCCCGGCTCTCGTACTCGCCCCCCTGCGGTCAGTAACCACGTTGCACGAACGTTGCGTGATCGCGGTCACAACTCCTCGCCGCAAGCGAGGAGTCGGCCTCGCCACGCCGATGGCCGCGTTACTCTTAGGTAGAGCCCGACCGCTGGTGCATCCCCCGTCGCCAGCGGTCGGGCCCTTCCATGTGGGGGACACTCGGTATGGGTGCCGCGGCGGCGGCGTACGAAGGCGCCGCGCCGGGCGAACGCGCGACCACGACGGCCAAGGGGACGCGCGGCGAAAACGCGGGGCGGGAGCGCACCGCGAGGGCACACCGCCGGTACGCATCGCCAGAACGCACCATGAGAACACCCCTCCCCACCTGGAGACCCCGTGATCCGCAGGCTCGACCAGGCCGCTCTGGACCTCGGCCGCGAATACGTCCGCCACGCGCCCTGGAGCGCCGGGAAGCGGGCCCTGGTCGAGAACCACCTCAACGCCGCCCTGCGGGACCGCCCCCTGCACCGCTTGGCCCGTACGCGCTTCGGCGCCACCTTCGCGGTCGACACACAGGACCTCATCCAGCGCTACCTCTACCTCTTCGGCGTCTGGGAGCCGCATATGACCCGGTGGCTTCAGCGTCGGCTGAAGCCCGGGGACGTATTCGTGGACGTCGGGGCCAACATCGGCTACTACAGCGTCCTGGCCTCGCGCCTCGTCGGGGGAAGCGGGAAGGTGGTGGCGGTCGAAGCCTCGCCGACGTTCCTCGGGCTCCTCCAGAGGCACGCACGGCGAAACGGCTGCGCCAACATCCGTACGGTCAACGCGGCCGTCTCCGACCGCGAGGAGCTGCTGACCTTCATCCTCGCCAGCTCGCGCAACATGGGTGCGAACAGCGTCGTCCCCTACGACGGCCCGGCCGAGTCCACCTTCGAGATCGCGGCCCGGCCACTGCCCGACCTCCTCACCGAGGACGAGATCACCCGGGCCAGGGTGATCAAGGTCGATGTGGAGGGGGCGGAAGGCGGCGTGGTCCGCGGACTCGTCCCCCTGCTGGACAGGCTGCGCCCCGACGCGGAACTGACCGTCGAGGTCACCCCGCAGCGGATGGCCGAGCTGGGCGACTCCGTGGAAGAGCTGCTGGCGGCCCTGACGGGGCACGGCTTCCACGTCTACCGCCTCACCAACGACTACGCGGCGGGCAGCTACCCGGACGCGCTCCGGCGCGCACCGGAGGTGCCGGTGCGCTGGCGCGGGCCGGTCGCCGAGGAGAGCGACCTGGTCTTTTCACGGGTCGACGCGGAGAGCCTTCCCTGACCTGACCTGGCCTGGCCTGGCCTGGCCTGACCTGACCTGACCTGACCTGGCCTGAGGGTGCGGGCGCCTACGGGTCGCTGGGGCGGGCGCCTACCGGTCGCTGGCGCGGGCGCCTACTGGTCGCTCTGGGGCAGGTGCGCCTTGGCCTCGTCGTAGCCGGCGTCGCCGGGGCGCTCGGCCGGGGCGTAGACCAGGTACAGCACACCGGTGCTGAACGTCGCGGAGGAGATCAGCCGCAGCGGGATCGGGGTCTCGCCCTCGTCGAACAGCCGCATGCCCTTGCGGACGGCGATCGGGTGGACCAGCAGATGCAGCTCGTCCAGCAGGCCGTGCGCCATGAGCTGCCGTACGACCGAGACGGAGCCGCTCAGGGCGATGTCCCCGCCCGGCTCATTCTTCAGCGCGGTGACGGCGTCCGCGAACTCGCCCTTGAGCAGCTCGGAGTTCCGCCAGGTGAAGGTGAGGTCCTGGCGCGACAGGACGATCTTGCGGGCGTCGCCCAGCTTCTTGGCGAAGTGGGCGTCCTCACCGCCCGCCGCCTCCCGGTCCGGCCACGCTCCGGCGAAGCTGTCGTAGGTCTTGCGGCCGATGAGGAGGGTGTCGGAGGTGCCGAGGACCGCGTCGACGGCGGCGCCCATCTCGTCGTTGAAGTAGGGGAAGTGCCACTGGTCGGGCGCCTCCACGACGCCGTCGAGCGAGATGAACAGGCTGGCGCTGATCTTCCTCATGGTGCACTCCTTGAGAAGCGGTCGGTGAGCTCTTCCTCCTGTCAGACCGGGGAGGCCGCACAAACTCATCGGTGCCGACCCGAGCGGGCTTTCAGGGCGCCTCGTACCGCCAGCCGTCCATGGCGGCCAGGACGCGCGCCCGCGCCTCGACGACCGCGAACCGGGCGGCGCGCTCGGCCTCGTCCGTGTGGGCGGACTGGCTGGTGACCTGGCCGGGCCACTTGCGGTAGAGCAGACCGGTCTCGGCGGTGAACCAGCCGCGGCTGACCGCGTTGAGGGCCATGAGCAGACCGGTGTCCTCGGACGCGGGGAGGGCCATCCAGCCGCCGAGGGCGAGGAGGAGGTCGCGGCGTACGAAGAGGGTGGCGGGGTGGACCTGGGCGCGGTGGTCGTTCGCCCGCCAGAACTCGAGGACGGCGCCGCGCGCGATGGGCCCCTGCGGCGGATCGCCCTCGAAGCCGACGGTGGAGCCGTCGGGCAGCAGGTCCAGGGCGCGGGAGGTGGCCCAGCCGAGATCGGGGTGGTCCGCGAGCGCGCGGAGGTCGCGGGCGAGGGCGCCGGGGGTGAGCATGTCATCGGCGTCCAGCACCTTGATGTACGCGCCCTCGGCGCGGGAGAGCCCCATCGTCCGGGCCATCGCGGCGCGCCCGGCCCGGCCCTGCCCGAAGCTGACGCGGACGTCGTCGGGTACGTAGGGCCGTACGGCGTCCGACGCGCCGTCTTCCTGGATCACCCACTGCCAGTCCCAGCCGTCGGGCAGCTCCTGCTCGCGCAACGACTTGTAGGCGTCCGGCAGATGCACGGCGCCCGGGGCGTGGACGGCGGTGATGACGGTGATGGTGTTCGGCATGGTCACCACCTCTTCAGGGGCGTGGTGAAGACGAGCTCCGTACGGTCGCCGCACAAGGTCACATCGGAGACTTCGACCACCCGACCGCCGATATCCGTGCAGATCTTCCTGAGAACGATCACCGAAACCCCCTTCTTGAGGCCGAGCCCTTCGGCCTCCTCCACGGTCGGCGGCCGGGCCGTGATCCGTTCCGCTATCCGGTCGAGCTCGATGCCGATCGTGTAGAGCTGATTCTGGGTGCCGCCGGGCCAGGGCTCATTGGCGGCGTCGAGCAACTCCGGATTGACGGCGACGACGTCATGCACCAGATACGAGTGCACCAGGGCGAACGGCGCATCCTCCTCGAGGCAGTTGGTGCGGTAGATCCGCTCCAGCAGCCGGGTGCCCACGGGGATGCGGAAGACGGACGCCAGGTCCTCATCGGCCTTCGCATCGCGGTACTCGGCGTGAAAGGCGAGGTCGGTCACCTCAAGACCGGTGTCATGCTCGGTGGACCCGGTCCTCAGCCGCTCCGCCCTGGACCGGCGTGCCCGGTCCTTCTCCCACTGATGCCGATCATTGCTCCGCTCGACCCGCCGACGCGGGGTCCGTACGAAGGTCCCCACCCCGTGCCGTCTGTCGATCAGCCCCTCGGCCACCAGCTCCGACAACGCCCGCTGAAGCGTCGGCACGCTGGTCCGATACCGCGCCGCCAGCTTGTCCTCCGCCGGCAACCGCTCCCCGGGCCCCAACTGCCCCGCGCGAATGCCCTGCCGCAGCGCATCCGCGATCTGCTCGTACTTGGCCATGCGTGCTCACCGCCCGGGTTTGCGCGATCGCTGCGGACGGTTTCAGCGTAAGTCCTTAAGAGGTCTTGAGCCCCTCGGCCCTGCTCGGGCCGCCGAGTTTGCCGCTACGCGGCGCCATCGTGATGTGGCCGACCAGTGTCTGACCGCCGTCGGCCACATTGGCGTCATGCTCCGCGACGCCCAGGGCCGTCAGGTCAGCTCCAGGCCCCCGTCGACGGTGAGGATCTGCCCGGTGAGCCAGGTGGTGGCTGGATCGGCCAGGCGCAGGATCCAGGCGGCGACCTCGTCGGGGTCGCCGCGGCGGCCGAGGGGGATGCGCGAGGCTTCTTCGCGCTTGATCTGTTCGATGGCCTCGTCGGGGAGTCCGGCGGCGGCCAGGGCCTGGCTTTCCGTCGGGCCGGGGGCGAGAGCGTTGACGCGGATGCCGTCGGCGGCGAGTTCCACCGCCCAGCTGCGGGTGAGCTGCTCGAGGGCGGCCTTGGACGCCGCGTAGTGGGCGCCGCCCGGCATCGGCCGGTGACCGTAGGTGCTGGAGATGTTGACTATCGAGCCCCGGCTCCGGCGCAGGTGCGGCAGCGCCTCACGCGCCAGCAGGCTGGGGGCGACGACGTTGAGGCCGAACAGATCCGTGATGCCCGTGTCGGTGGTGTCGACCAGCGGCATGATCTTGGTGATTCCGGCGTTGTTGACCAGCACGTCCAGTTGCCCCCAGCGATCAACCGCGGCGTTGACCACTTCCCCGGGTGCTCCTGGATCGCTCAGATCGGCCGAATACGCGACGATCGCGGGCTGCCCGGCGGCGGTCTCCTGAAGAGCGTCGATTCGCCGACCGACACCCAGTACCCGGGCACCGGCGCGGGCGAAGGCCCGCGCCGCGGCCCGGCCGATGCCGGATCCGGCGCCGGTGACGATGACAACGCGTTCGGCGAGGTCGTCCGCGGGGGGCTTGACGCTCATGGCACCTCATTGTTCGTCGTTCGTTGAACATCGAATAACGTAACATGGCTTCCGTGAAGCACGCGCGACATCCCGCTACGGACGAGATCACCCTCATCGATGTGATGGGGGCGCTCAACGACCCCATACGGGTCGGTCTGATACGCGTACTCGCCGACGAGCGCGAGCACGGATGGGGCGAACTGCGTGCGCCAGTGGCCAAGTCCACCCTCAGCCATCACCTGCGCGTACTCCGGGACGCGGGCGTCACCCGCACCCGACAGGAAGGCACCCGCTGCTTCGTCAAACTACGCAGCGCCGACCTCAACACCCGCTTCCCAGGGCTCCTGACCGCCATCCTCGACGCCGCCCACCACGACGACGTCGGCTCCCACGTCGGCCTCGCCGACGATTCACCGACCGCGTGAAGCCGCTCCCGGCCCGGCGCCGGGGTTCCTGTGACTCACCGCTGACGCTTGACGCGTTCGTGCTCCGCGTTGCCGATGATGGCCTCGGCCCCGTCGATCTGGCGCCTGAGCTTGTTGAGCACGTCGGTGCGGGCCGAGTCGATCAGGTGGTCCGTGGTGGGCGTAGTGCCGGTCGGGGTTCCGGTGGGAACCCAGAAGGTCATGTGGCTGTGGTCACGAACGACGTCCTGGCAGATGCGGATGACCCAGTTCATCGCAACGGTGATCTCGTCGCGGTGGAGCTGATCGAAGTCGCAGCCGTGAGCATGGCCGCGCCGCACCGTCATTGGGCGCGCCCCTGAGTTTGTGTTGCCTTGACGACGAACCAGACCGTCTTGCCGACCGTGTGCTCGACGTTGCCCCAGGCGTCCGCGAGTTCGCCCACGAGCAGCAGGCCGCGGCCGCTCTCGCTGTCCGTGCGTGGGGATTGGGCGGTCGGTCGGCCGTGGCCGGAGTCGCGCACTTCGATGCGTACCTCCTCCTCGGCGGCCTCGATCCGCACCCGGAACAGCCGGCCCGGTGGGACACCGTGCAGGAGGGCGTTGGTGGCGATCTCCGATACGCATAACTGGATCTCCTCCAGGCGGTCGACATACCCCCACTCGGAGAGCGTGCGGCTGACGAACTGTCGCGTTGCGCGAATGGATGGCTTGCGCCGCGTGAAGGACTGCTGCCGCATCAAGGGCATGGCGAGTCACCACCTCAGAGCTAGGTACAAGAGCGAAGCCACCTTATCGCTATTCACGAAAGGCGGGGAGGTAGTCTCTTGAGGTGGTGGCCAAGGGGTCGCTTACTGTGTAAAGCGGCAAGGTCGGCAAGTGTCGATCACGCTTGAGGAGGGGCTCAGTGGCCAGCGATGCGTGGATCAGTTCCTCGATGCCCTATCTGCGGCCCGTTGAGGCGGGCGGTCAGGGCGACGCTTGGGGTGAGGAAGCAGCAGCGCGCGGGAGGCGTGGGACGCAGCGCATCATGCATGCCGGAGAAGTTTCGGCCCCGGCTGCCGTCGCCCGCCTTCTGGGGCTCGAGGACGGGGATACGGTCGTCGTACGACGCCGGATCATGTACCTCGACGAGGAGCCGTGCGAACTGACCGACTCCTACTACCCAGCTCATATCGCGGCAGGCACCGGCCTCGCGGGCACCGCGAAGATCCGCGGCGGAGCGGTGGGGCTGCTCGCCGAGCTGGGTCATGTGGGGCAGCGGGTACGTGAGGACGTGACGGCACGATTGCCGGACGCGCGGGAGCGGGAGCTGCTGCGGACCGGCGCGGAGGAGCCGGTGCTGTGCCTGGAGCGGGTCGTGCTCGACGAGGACAAACGACCCATTCAGGCCGACCTGATCACCATGCCCGCCCAACGCCAGCGCTTGCGCTATGAACTCAGGATGGGATGACCGTGCCGAAGGCCGAACAGGACGCAGTGGACCGGCGATCGCTGCATGAACGGATCGCCGCCGACCTACGCGACGAGATCATGTCCGGCGATCTCCCTCCCGGCGCCAAACTTCCCTCGACCGCCCAGCTCAAGGAGCGATTCACCGCCTCGAACGCGACCGTGCAGAAGGCCCTGCAACTCCTGAAGGACGAGGGGCTCGCGGTCGGCCGTGCCGGAGCGGCCGTCACCGTACGCGAACACCGGCAGCGCACCATGCGCCCCGCCTCGTACATGGCACCGGCCGCGCCCGGGGAGCCGTACCGATGGATCAGCGAGGCCGCGGCGGACCACCAGGCTCGGGGAACCAGCCGCCTTCTCGATGTCACCGAGATCCGCCCGCCCGCCGACGTCGCCGAGGCATTGCGCCTCCCGGAGGACGGCACTGCACTGCTGCGAGCGCAGGTGCTGCTCCTGGACGATGAACCGGTGGAGCTGGTGAAGTCGTACTACCCGCTGGAGCTGGCTCGCGGGACGGCGATGATGGACCGCCGCAAAATCAAGGGCGGCACCCCGGCCCTCCTGGCGGAGCTGGGCTACCCGCCCCGCCTCAGCGTCGACAAGGTCTCCGCGCGCGTACCGACCCAGGAGCAGTACATACTGCTCGACCTACCGGGCAACCTCCCGGTCCTGCGGACGCTGCGCGTCGTCTACAGCGACGGCGAGCGCCCCATCGAAGCCACGGTGATGGCCAAGGCGGGGCACCTCTACGAGCTGCAATACGAGTTCACCCCCGCCTGACCTCCTCCTGAGGATGCCCGGCCGACATGCCTACGCGCTGATGGACAACTCCCGTGCCCGCTGCCGCGCTTGGGCCCGCAGCTCCTTCAGGCGGCTGTGGAATGCGTTGTGGCCGTTCTGGTCGAGGTTCAGCGGTAGGTCGAGCCGGGAGATGAGCTGTGACTCCAAGGCCCATGGCTCCCCCCGCTCGACCCAGCACACCCGGGCGTTGTCCGCCATCCACTGGCTCAGGGTGGCCTCGCCGGCCTTGCCGAAAGTCATCCGCTTACCGCTGCCCACGCGGCGCAGCTCAAGCCCGAGCAGGCAACCGAGCGTAAGCCGGAGCGTCGAGCCCGCCGCGTTGCCCCGATAGTGGTACCGCACCCGCTTGCGCAGGTTCTGGGTGCTGGTGCGGTTCGCCATGTACCGCGGCGCTATGCCGACGTAGAGCAGGCATCGGGCGTCCAAGTCCGGGTGGGGCGGCTGCTCGAAGTGCCACCCATAGACTCCCGGGACCGCGGGGACGGGGCTTGGACGCGTCAGGACCTCCTGCCCCAACCACAGCCGGTCGGGGCTGGTGAGAGCGGTAGCTTCCATGAAACCTCCAGGCGCGCCACGGCTGACAGTCCCAGGCTATTGCTCGGCACCGACAGACCGCTCCTGGCTTACATCGCCCCTGCGCTACACCGCTTCAGGCTCGGCCACCCTGACCCGATACGTCCGGGATCGCAGATAGGCACCTCCTCCGGGCTTTTCTTCCCATACGCTATGGCGCACGCCACGCCGTCGCCGTGGCCGGGGGGAACATGATGGAGCAGCTTCAGAAGCTCGTTGACCACCATCGTGATTGCAGGCAGGAGCCAGTGCGCTTTCGCCCCAGCACGTGGCACCCGCGGCTGGAGCCGTACGGAGCGGCACACGTACTCGATGTCGGCGTTGGATGTGTGAGTCCGAGTGGTGACCGGCTCATCAGCCGAGGCGATCTGGTCGACCTCCGTGACCGCGTCGGCGACGATCCTGACGGTCTACGCGACCTGTTCGTGGCTGTCATGATCTGGGGCTCGGGCACCACGAACGGACGCGGCCCGCGCTACACCGAAGCCGCCCTGTCCGACGCCCGCCTGCCCGCTGTTCTCCGGACCACGCGCCAGGCGGTCCGAAGCGGTGACTTGAGCGGGGCCTATAGGCAGTTCGTCCTCAGCGGGGTGCGGCGATCCTCCTCCACGAAGTGGTTCGCGGCCGTCGACGACCGCGACGTCGGGTGTGCCCGGGCCTTGATCCTGGACAGTCGGGTCCTTCATTCACTGAATGCCCTCGGGTGGTCCAGCTGGCAGGCGGCCGGCACTCGTCGCTGGCCGACCCGTTACGCGACTTACGTCAGCTCCATGCACGGCTGGGCCTCGTCTCTGGGCGTCACAGCCGACTGGCTTGAGTGGCTTCTCTTCCATCTGAACGGTCGCGTCGACGGGCCCCGGGAGGGACACGACAGCACATGACGGCCCTGCGGCGGACCCTCGACAGCGGCGAGAGCCCCCTACTTGCGGTGAAACCGCAAGTAGGGGGCTCTCCGGTGTGGGCTTACTTCTTCTTGCCCTGGTTCTTGACTGCCTCGATGGCGGCCTTCGCGGCGTCCGGGTCGAGGTAGGTGCCGCCCGGGGTGACGGGGCGGAAGTCGGTGTCGAGGTCGTAGGAGAGGGGGATGCCGGTGGGGATGTTGAGGCCGGCGATGTCGGCGTCGGAGATGCCGTCGAGGTGCTTGACCAGGGCGCGGAGGGAGTTGCCGTGGGCGGCGACCAGGACGGTGTGGCCCGCCAGGAGGTCCGGGACGATGCCGTCGTACCAGTACGGCAGCATGCGCTCGACGACGTCCTTGAGGCACTCGGTGCGCGGGCGCAGCTCCGGGGGGATGGTGGCGTAGCGCGGGTCGTCGCTCTGGGACCACTCGGCGCCGTCCTCGAGCGGGGGCGGCGGGGTGTCGTACGAGCGGCGCCACAGCATGAACTGCTCCTCGCCGAACTCGGCGAGGGTCTGGGCCTTGTCCTTGCCCTGGAGGGCGCCGTAGTGGCGCTCGTTGAGGCGCCAGGAGCGGCGGACCGGGATCCAGAGGCGGTCGGCGGCGTCCAGGGCGAGCTGCGAGGTGCGGATGGCGCGCTTCAGGAGGGACGTGTGGAGCACGTCGGGGAGCAGGCCGGCGTCCTTCAGCAGCTCACCGCCGCGGACGGCCTCCTTCTCGCCCTTCTCGTTCAGGTTGACGTCCACCCAGCCGGTGAACAGGTTCTTCGCGTTCCACTCGCTCTCGCCGTGGCGGAGGAGGATCAGCTTGTACGGTGCGTCGGCCATGTCGCCGAGCCTACTGGACCCGCCTGCGGGGGTCGGTTGACGGACCCCGTCAATTGGCTGGCGGCGCGGGGTCCACATCGGTAAGTTGCGGGTGCTGGTTGCGCCACTTACAGGTGTGTTGCTCACGGGGGGAGTCGTCCGGTGTCCGTCGCTCGACTGAGGCAGGCCACGAAGGAGAGCGTCTCGGGGTTGCCCCGGGAGTTCTGGTGGCTGTGGACCTCCACGCTGGTCAACCGGCTGGGCGGGTTCGTGGCCACCTTCCTCGCCATGTACCTGACCGCGGATCGTGGCTATTCGGCGATGTTCGCCGGGCTGGTGGGCGCGCTGTACGGGCTGGGCGGGGCGGTGTCGGCGGTGGTCGCCGGGGTGCTGACCGACCGGCTGGGGCGACGGCCCACGCTGCTGGTCTCGCAGCTGTCCACGGCCGCCACGGTCGCCGCGCTGGGCTTCGTCCAGGACCCCGTCGCCATCGCCGTTGTGGCCTGTCTCGTGGGTATGACCAGCAACGCGTCACGGCCCGCCGTGCAAGCGATGATCGCCGACATCGTCGCCCCCAAGGACCGGGTGCGGGCCTTCTCGCTCAACTACTGGGCCATCAACCTCGGCTTCGCCGCCTCCGCGGCGGCGGCCGGGCTGATCGCGCGCCACGGTTATCTCACGCTCTTCCTGGCCGACGCCGGGATGACGCTGGCGTGCGCGCTCATCGTCTTCGGGAAGCTCCCGGAGTCCAGGCCCGCCCGGCCGGAGCCGGGTGGCGCCGCCCTGGGAGCGGATGCGCCGGAGCCGGCGGTCGGGCTGGGCACGGTGCTGCGGGACCGGCGGTTCATGGCCGTGGTCGGGCTGTCGTTTCTGATCGCGACCCTCATCCAGCAGGCGTTCGTGGCGCTGCCGGTGGCGATGGGGGCGGACGGGCTGTCCAGCACGGACTTCGGGCTCGCGATCGCGACGAACGGCGCACTGATCGTGGCCGTGCAGATCCCGGTGACGCGGTTCCTCGAACGCCGCGAACCGGCGCCGCTGCTGATCGTCTCCGCGCTGCTGACCGGAGCGGGCTTCGGGCTGACCGCCTTCGCCGGGTCGGTCGGGATGTACGCGGTGGCCGTGACCGTCTGGACGCTCGGCGAGATCATCAACTCCCCCACGCAGATGGGGCTGGTGGCCCGGCTCTCCCCGACCCATGGGCGCGGCCGCTACCAGGGGATGTACACCCTGTCGTGGTCCCTCGCCTCGCTCATCGCACCGCTCGCGGGCGGCGCCGTCATGGACCGCTTCGGCGCGGATGCCCTCTGGGCGAGCAGTGCTGTGGTGGGGCTCGTCGCGGCCGGGGGGTATGCCGCCCTGGGCCGTGCCATGCGGTCCCGGCCTGCGGCCGGGGGGTCTGGAGGGTCTGGGGGTTCGGGGGCTTCCGGCGCTTCGGGTGGTTCCGGCGCTTCGGGTGGTTCGGGTGCTTCGGGGGCTTCGGGTGCTTCCGGGGGTTCCGGTGCTTCCGGGGGCGAGGCCGGTGACGCCTCCGGTGACGCGGCGCATGCGGGAGGTGTGGGGGCCGGTGGCGAGGTGCGCAGCGGCTCGGGTGGCAGCGCGCCCGCGGTCGGGGCGGGCCCCGGTCTCGCGGTCGGTGACGCCTCCGATGGCTAGGTGGACAGCGGCTCGGATGGCGGCCCACCCGCGGTCAGGGCGGGGGCCGGTGGCGCCGCCCGGCGTGGGGGCCTGGGCGGGCTTCGGGCACGGGCGACGCTCTTACGGTGCGGGTCTGGGGATTACGGGCTCGATCCTGATGGTCGGCACCGAGCGTGGTGGCAGCTGAAAGGTCGGAATCGTCGGCCGCGCCGGGAACGTGGGCTGCTGGTAGGTCGGAAACGGAGCGGGTTCCGTGCCGGTGCCGCCGCCCGGCTGGTAGCGGTCGGTCCAGCGGGTCACCGGCACCCTCGGGTAGCTCGGATCGTCGCTGTTCGCCCACAGTGCGAGCGACAGCCCCGTCATCAGCAGCAGCACGGTGAGCGCCAGCCCGCCCACGGCCTTGATGCGTCGGCGCGCGGGGCCGGTGATCCCGGGCGTGATGCTGATCTGTCGCGCCTTCCCCGCCGGCGCCGGGCCGTCGACCGTACCCCCTGCCGGGTCCGTGGAGGGCAGCGGTGCGCGTTCGTCCACGCCCAGGGCGGCCAGGTGCAGCCCGAGCTGCCGGGTCTGACCGGGCAGCCGTACGGCGGTGTCGGCCCAGGTGCGGATGGTCTCGGGGGCGATGCCGTCGGGCGGTACGAGGATGCTGGGGCCGGTCCAGTTCATGGCCCAGTACGCCGTCCCCTTCGCCACCAGCTGCGCCCCGATCAGCACGGCCAGGGCCTCGGCCAGGGGGCCGAGCGGGTCGTGTTCGGTCCGCTCGCCGTGGAACATCCGCTCGCCGTGCGGCAGACGGGAGTTGAGGGCGCGGGCGAGCGGCATACGGCGGCCGCTGTCCAGCAGCCACAGCACCCGTTGGACCGTCAGCGCGTCCGGCTCCGTCGCCGGTGCCGTGACCGACCCCGGTCCCGGCTCCTTTCCTGACTCCTTTCCCGGCTCCGGTTTCGGTTTCGGATTTGCTTTCTTGCGCCCCACCCCCTCCGTCTCCTCGACCTCCCGCACCGCCTCGGCCAGCGGGGGCAGGATCCGGGTCGCGCGGTGCTCGGCCAGTTCGGTGAGCCAGTCCCGCCAGGGCACCCTCGTACCCGCGTCCGGGCCGGGCAGCATGACGCGGCCCAGCGCGACCGCGTACCGCGGCCGCAAGGCGAGGGGGTCCAGGGAGAAGGGGTCCAAGGAGAGGGGGGCCGTGCCGGGTTCCGCGGCGGGCAGGCGCGCCAGCCGTTCCAGCCGGGTGGCCAGGGCCGGATGCGCGTCGTCGGGGTCGGCGGGCCGCTCGACGGCGCGGGCGCGCAACGCGGCCAGCGGCTCACGCAGTTCGGGGGCCTCGACCATATGGGCGAAGGCGCGGAACGGATCGTCGGGGATCCGGCCCGTCGCCCGGCGCATCGGGGCCAGGAATTCCGCGAGGAACTCCTGCCACGCCGCGTCCAGCGCCGTCGTGGAGCGCAGCGCGTCGGCGACGGCGTCCGGACCGGCCACCCGGGCGGCCTCACGGTCGGCCTCCAGCTCCTGGCGCCGCCGGACCGGGCGGGTGAGCCAGCGGAAGACGTAGGTGTAGAGGTTGAGCAGCAGCAGCGGCCCGCCCGCGTACAGCCGTACCAGGTCATTGGCGGCCGCCGCGTCCTGGATCGCCTGTCGGGCGGCGACCAGCCCCGCCGCGCCCCGGTGGGCGACCACGCCGAAGCGGCTGTGGCGGCGGGAGAAGTGGCCGAGCTCATGCGCGAGGACGGCGCGCAGTTCGGCGCGCGACAGACCGGCCAGCAGGGGCAGTCCGAGGTAGAGGACGCGTCGGCCGGGGGCGAGCCCGAGGAGCGGTGCGTCCTCGGTGACGGAGGCGTTGGCCTCGGCGGTCAGCCGGATATGGCCGGGCGGCCGGGTGCCGATGTCGAGGGCCAACTCCTCGACCGTGTCCCATAACTCCGGCGCCCCGCGCCGGGTCACCGTCACCGCGTCCTCGCGCGCGGCGGCGGGGCGGGCGGTGCGGATCACCGCCCACACCATGCCGAAGACGATCGGGGCGAACGCCGCGCAAGCGGTGATGACGCTCATGGGCGGCGTCTGGACGCCCGGCGCTCCTGCGGTCCATAAGGCCGCCGCGAGGAAGGCCGCCCAGAGCAGCACCATGGCCGCGACCAGCGCGTAGAAGACGGCGAGCAGGGCGAGGGCGAGGATGGCGCGGGCGGCGGCGATCATCGCCGCCCCCGGAAGCCGTCGCGGGCCCGGCCCCGCCCACTGCCGTCGCGGGCACCGTCCGGGACACAGCCGTCGCGGGCACCGTCCGGGACACTGTCGCTGGCCCCGTCCCCAGCACCGTCACAGGCACCGTCCGCACCGCCACCGCGGACCCGGCCCCCATCACCATCACGACCACCGTCCGCGACGCCATCCCGCGTCCGTTGTTCGCCCCGGAAGCCGTACGACAGCCACCGCGCGGCGCCGTGCAGCGCAAGCGTCAGCGGGTCCTCCGGTGTGCGGGTGAGCAGGCGCTCGGTGGAGCGGCCCAGGTCCGGGGAGACGTCGAGCAGCAGGCTGAGCCGGGCACGGGCCTTGTGGAGGTTGCTGCCGACGCTGCCGACCGAGATCCCCAGCTCGGTGGAGATCGCCTGATAGCTCATGCCCTCGAGCGAATGCATGACGACCACCTGGCGCTGGCGCGGCGGCAGCGTGCCGAGGGCGCGCAGTGCGGCCAGCGCCTCGGCGGTCTCCTCCACGGAGGCGGTCGCGGCGGCCGGGACGGTCATCTCGACCGGCTTCCAGCGGAACCACCAGCGCCGCCCGTCCCGCGAGAGCTTGCGCCGCATGGTGGTGGTCACCCATGCCTCGGGCGAGGCGTACGTCCTGACCTCCGGCCAGCGGCGCATCGCCTCGATGTACGCCTCCTGGACGGCGTCCTCGGCGTTCTGCCGGTTGCCGCTGAGCATCACCGCACGGGCGGCCAGCCAGGGGTAGGTACGGGCGTAGAAGGCGTCGAAGTCCTCGTCCGCTCTCCCCTCGGACTCCCCCTCGAACTCCCCCTCGGACGGCCCGCCGCCCTCGAACTCCTCGACCGTGTCGCTCACGCCGATCGCCCCCGTCCCGCGCCTCCGGACGCCACCGTACGGTCGGTGTCGCGCCGTATGGTCAGCGCCGCGCCGTCGGGGCGGCGGTCGGTGAGCACCGTGCCGGGCTCCGTTCTGCTCACCAACTCGGCCAGCGTGCGCGCCCGGAGCCGTTCGCCCGAGCGCGCCGCAAGCCAGCGGATGACGTCCCCCATCAGCCGTAGCACCCCCACCGTCACGACCGTTGCCACCGTGAGCCACGGATTGTCCATGAGCACCGTTGTGTCTCCTCTTCATGGTTCCCGGCCGGAGCCGGTTCACCATGAAGAGCCGTCATGGACCGTATTTCTTCACCGCGTTTCTCACCGTGTTTTCCGGGAGATGTCAGCCGGAGGTGTCAGCCGTGCGTACCTGCCGGGGATAGCCATGAGTACCGGCCGTGGATAGCCGTGCGTACCTGCCGGAGACAGCCGTGCGTACCTGCCGGAGATATCAGCGCAGGGCGCGCTGCGCCTGGTACAGGTTGCGGGGCTGGACGGCCTCCGGA
Source organism: Streptomyces malaysiensis subsp. malaysiensis (assembly GCF_040653035.1). Classification (NCBI taxonomy): domain Bacteria; kingdom Bacillati; phylum Actinomycetota; class Actinomycetes; order Kitasatosporales; family Streptomycetaceae; genus Streptomyces; species Streptomyces malaysiensis. The sequence goes on along the minus strand of NZ_JBEZNG010000003.1, from coordinate 240,071 downwards.
TGCCCGTAGGACTCGATACGGGAGTGGAGCGGACCGGTGAAGTCCGGGACGTCGATCTGGCCGAACTGCCGGACCTCGCTGATCCCGACCGTCGCGCTGTACGGCGCGATGTCGTCGATCCGCACGCAGCCGGCCCGCTCGTTGGTGACCGTGACGTTCCAGTGGGCGAACCGCGCCCCGTAGAGCGGACCGGCGCTCGCGTCGCCCCCGTGCGACCCCGTGTTGTCCGCGGTGATCTCCGTACGGACGTTGGCGAAGGGCATCCCGCGGTGGGTGTCGAAGGTGCCCATCTCCATCCGGCCGCGCGACCAGACGTTGTAGCTGGACAGCCCCTCCACGTTGATCCCGTGCAGCTGTGTCCCGGCCGGGGCCGGGACGGTGCGCCGCGCCAGCACGAAGTCCTCCACGAGGTTGTCGTGCGAGCCCTCGCGGCAGCAGTAGGGATGGTGGCTGCCGCGCCCCGTCACCCGGGTGCGGCGCAGCGTGCACGCCTTGGCGGCGACGAGCAGGAAGCCGTTGTCGACGTTGTTGACGGTCACGTCGTCCACCCAGCAGTCCCACGCGCACTGCAACGCGACGCCGTTGTACCCCTTGTCCAGCAGATGCTGCGCCTGCGGGGTCTCGACGACGTCGAGGGTGATGCCCTCCACCCCGGAGCCGGTGACCGGGGGCACCAGCGTGGTGAACCGGGGCTGCCAGGCGGGCCGGGCGTCGAGCGGCAGCGGACGGTCGAGGGTCACCCGGCCGCGCCCGCGGTCGACGGCGGCGACGCGGCACGGCCATTCGTAGGGGACGTACGAGGTGAGCTTGGTCTTGTCGGTCCAGAGGTAATCGGCGGCGCCCTCGACATCGCCCGCCATATGGCTCAGGAGCGAATGCGTGTTGTCATCGGCGAGTTGGAGCAGCACGCGGTCGCCGGGGCGCAGGGCCGACGGGTTCTCGACGGTCACCGTCCAGTCGCCCCGGCGGGCGGGGGCGGCGAGGCCGGTGAGGGTCCGCCACTCGTCGCGCCGGTTGCCGGTCCAGCCCTCGAACGGCCACGCGCGGGCCCGAATCGCGTCGGTGAGGGAGCGCAGGCGGGCGTCCGGGCAGATCCAGATGAGCCCGCCGGCCCAGGACCAGGACGACTTGTCCCCGCCGTAGCGGCTGCCGTACGGGCCGATCAGCTCGGTGAGGTTACGGGTCGCGTGGAGGGTGGTGCGGCCGCTGCCCGCGCCGCGCAGTACGACGTTGTCGTGGCCGAGGCGGATGACGTCGTCCACGCGGTAGGTGCCCGGGGGCACCAGGACCGTGCCGCCGCCGCGGCGCCCGGCCGCCTCGATGGCGCGGTTGATCGCGGGGGCGGCGTCGGCGGAGCCGTCGGGCCGGGCGCCGTAGTCGCGGACGTCGGCGACCACGGGCGGCCGGGGGAAGGACGTACGGCCGCCGAGGTATCCGGCGCGGCCGACGTAGGGGAGCTGCGGATGGGTGTACGGCCGGTCGAGGAACTCCTGCCAGAGGGGGGACGTACGGGCCCCGCCCGGATCACCTGTCCCGCCCGCGCCACCCGTCCCGCCAGTGGTACGCGGTGCGGCCGCCGCGTCCGTGGCGCTCAGGAGCGGGGCGCCCGCCCCCAGGGCCGTGGCACCCGCCGCCAGGCCCATCGCACCGCCGAGCAGCCGCCTTCTGCCGATCTCCATGCCCATGAGCCAGCCCCGCCTTCCATGGATGTGAACGCAGTTCAGGTGAGAGACGGCGTGAGAATGCCATGGGGCAGGGGCGCGCGGAAGGGGTCGCGTCAGGACGCATGCATGTCAGGCAGCGGGGACGGACGTCAGGCGGAGACCGGGCCCGGACCGTCGTTCACTTCGCCGCATCGCGGGTCAAATTGCTGAACGCCTCGAGGTTACGCGTCGATTCGCCGCGCGAGGTGCGCCATGCGTACTCCTTGCGGATGGCGGTGGCGAACCCCATCTCCAGCAGGGTGTTGAAGCTGCCGTCCGCGTTCTCCAGCACCGTGCCGAGCAGCCGGTCCAGCTCCTCCGGGGTGACGGCCGCGAGCGGCAGCTTGCCCACCAGATAGATGTCGCCGAGCTGATCGATCGCGTAACTCACCCCGTAGAGCCGGGTGTTGCGCTCCAGCAGCCAGCGGTGGACGGCCGCGTGGTTCTCGTCGGGATGGCGGACGACGAAGGCGTTGACCGAGAGGGAGTGCCGGCCGACCCGCAGCGAGCAGGTGGTCGACAGCTTGCGGGTGCCCGGGAGCGTGACGACGTAGGTGCCGTCCTCCGGGCTCTCCCACTCCAGCTCGGCGTCGTTCAGCGTCCGCTCGATGACGGCCCGGGGGTCGGCCTCGGGGGCGGTGTCAGCCATGGGGTCAGCCATGGCCCGATCGTAGGCGACGCCGCTCCCGCATGGCCTCCGTGTACACCTCCGCCGTCGCCGCGGCGGCCGTGTCCCACCCGAAGGACTCGGCGTGCCGGGCGGCCGCCGCGCCCATCCGGTCCGCCCGCTCCGGTTCCGCCGCGAAGGGGCGCAGCGCGCGGGCGTAGTCGGCGGGGTCATGGCCGTGGATCAGCGTGCCGCTGACCCCGTCCCGTACGGCCACCGGCAGACCGCCCACCGAGGCCGCCACGACCGGGGTGCCGCATGCCTGCGCCTCGATGGCCACCAGCCCGAACGACTCGCTGTACGAGGGCATGACCAGCACGGACGCGGCCCGGTACCAGTCGGCGAGCTCATCTTGCGCACAGGGCGGCCGGAAGCGCACCACATCGCAGATCCCGAGCCGCGCCGCCAGCTTGTGCAGCCCCTCGGGCTTGGCCAGACCGCTGCCGCTGGGGCCGCCCACCACGGGCACGACGATGCGCTCGCGCAGTGAAGGGTCATCCTCCAGGAGGTGGGCGACCGCGTGCAGCAGGATGTCGGGGGCCTTGAGCGGCTGTATGCGCCCGGCGAAGAGGGGTATGAGCGCGTCGGCCGGGAGGCCCAGCCGGGCGCGGGCGGCGGCCCGGCCGTCGGCGGGGCGGAAGCGGTCGAGGTTCACCCCGGGGTGGACGACCGCGACCAGCTCGCGCGCCGCCTCGTAGTGGCGCGCCAGCTCCTCGGCCTCCTCGTCGGTGTTGGCGATCAGCCGGTCGGCGGCGCGGACGATCTGCTGCTCCCCGATGACGCGGGCGGCGGGCTCGGGGGTGTCGCCCTCCGCCAGCGCGGCGTTCTTGACCTTGGCCATGGTGTGCATGGCGTGCACCAGCGGCACTCCCCAGCGCTCGGCGGCCAGCCAGCCGACGTGGCCGGAGAGCCAGTAGTGGGAGTGGACCAGGTCGTAGTGGCCCGGCCGGTGCCCGGCCCACGCCTGCATGACCCCGTGGGTGAACGCGCACAGCTGCGCCGGCAGGTCCTCCTTGGCCAGCCCCTCGTAGGGCCCCGCGTCCACATGCCGGACGAGCACGCCGGGGGCGAGCTCGACGGCCGGGGGGAGCGCGGCGGTGGTGGCCCGGGTGAAGATCTCCACCTCGATGTCGATGGCGGCCAGGCGCTTGGCCAGCTCCACGATGTAGACGTTCATCCCCCCGGCGTCGCCGGTGCCGGGCTGATGCAGCGGCGAGGTGTGGACGCTGAGCATGGCGATGCGCCGCGGCCGCCGTGGCATACGGCGAAGCCGCTGGTGGGACGGGGTGCCGAACGGTACATGAGACCGGCCTCGCAGGCCGCCGAGCCGGGACGCGTGCTGGCTCACCGCGCGTTACCTCCTTGACAGGGGGGGCTCCCTCCTCGGTCGTCAACACCGGAACTGGTGGTTCCCATTTCCGCTTTGCCAAAGCGTGACGTTCCGATACCCGTCGGCCACGCCGCGTCCGCCCCCGCATAGGCTCTGCGCCATGCCCGCCCGCGTTCCCCCGCCGTCCCGTCCGATCGGTTCGGCGACCCGCGGCACGACCAACCCCAACCGGCTGCGCCGGATGGACCGGTGGATCGCGGCGGCCCACGGGGCCGCGCTGCGCCGGGCCGGGGAGCCGCCGGTGGCGGTCGATCTGGGGTACGGGGCGGCCCCGTGGACCGCCGTCGAGCTGCTGGACCGACTGCGGACCGTACGGGGCGGGACCCGCGTCGTGGGCGTCGAGATCGACCCCGGACGCGTGGCCGCCGCGCGGCCGTACGAGCGCGAGGGGCTCACCTTCGCGCACGGCGGCTTCGAGGTACCGCTGCCCGGCGGGGCGCGCCCGGCGCTCATCCGGGCGGCCAATGTGCTGCGGCAGTACGAGGAGGGCGAGGTCGCCGCCGTGTGGCGGCGGCTGTGCACACGGCTGGCGCCCGGCGGGCTGCTGGTGGAGGGCACCTGCGATGAGATCGGGCGGCGGCACGTCTGGGTGGCGCTCGGCCCGGCGGGCCCGCGCACCGTGACCTTCGCGGCCCGCCTCGGCTCCCTGGAACGCCCCTCCGACCTGGCAGAACGGCTTCCCAAGGCGCTGATCCACCGCAATGTGCCGGGCGAACCGGTGCACACCTTCCTGCGCGACTTCGACCGCGCCTGGGCGGCCGCCGCCCCGTACGCGCCGCTCAGCGCGCGTCAGCGCTGGATACGCAGCGCCCAGACGCTGCGCGCGGCGGGCTGGCCGCTCGCCGACGGCCCGCGGCGCTGGCGCCAGGGCGAGGTCACGGTGCGCTGGGAGGCGCTGGCGCCCCGGGGCTGACGCCTCCTTCCGGGCCGTCGCCTCCGTCCGGGCCGTCGCCCGCGATGCCCGCGCCGTCGCCCGTGGCGCCCGCGGCGTTCGCCGCGCCCCCGGTGGCGGCTGCCGTGTCGGGGTCGCGCCCTGCCGTATCGGGGGCGGCGCCCGCCGTATCGGGGTCGGCGCCCGCCGTGTCGGGGTCGGCGCCCGCCGTGTCGGGGTCGGCGCCCGCCGCGTACTCCTCGCTGATCTCCTTCGGCCCGAACGGCCACACCTTCTCCACCCGCGCCCACAGCACGAACGCCACACACCCCGCCGCGACCCAGGCGAGCGACCATTCGATGGGGTGCCGGCCGGGGGAGTTCTTGTCCGCGTAGCCGTAGATCACCAGCCAGCCCACCAGCGCCACCACGCTCGGCAGCGGATAGAGCCACATCCGGTACGGCCGCCGCAGCCCCGGCTGGCGGCGGCGCAGCACCGTGAGGGCGACGATCTGAGCCAGGGCCTGCACGATCACCATGACCGTGGTCAGCAGCTGGATGAGCGTGGCCAGATCGGTGTGGCGGCCGATCAGGAAGCCGATCGCGGTGACCACGCCCATCGTGGCCAGGCCCAGCGCGGGAAAGCGATGGCGCGGGTGGAGCCTGCCGTAGGGACGGAAGAAGACCCGCTCGCGGGCGGCGTCGTACGGCACCCGGGAGCCGCCCAGCAGCCCGGCGAAGACGGACGCGAAGGCCGTGATGAGGATGAGCACGGTGACGACGTCGGCCGCGCCCTTGCCCCACGTCTCCTCCAGCACCGCCGAGGCCACGGACTGGGAGGCCACCGAGCCGGGGTCGGTCATCTCATGCCAGTCGACGACGCCGAGGGTGCCGATCTGGAGCAGCAGATAGATCCCCATGATCCCGGCGATCGAGGTGACGATCGCCCGCGGCAGGGTGCGGCCGGGGTCCTTGATCTCGGCGCCCATGTACGCGGCGGTGTTGTAGCCGAGGTAGTCGTAGATCCCGATGGTCAGGCCCGCGGCGAACCCGGTCCAGAACTGACCGCTGCCCAGGTCGAAGGCGTGGTCCGGATAGGTGAACGCCTGCCCGGCGTCGAAGTGGCTGAAGGCCGCGACGATGACCAGGAGCACGGAGGCGATCATCACGCACCACATGACGGCCGTGATCCGGGCGATGTGCTCGACCCCCCGCCACAGCAGCCCGATGACCAGGACGATGACCCCGAGCCCGACCAGATCGCCCTGAGTCCGCGTCATATCCGGCCACAGATAGCCCAGATACTGCACCAGACCGACCACGCCCGTGGACATGATCAGCGGAATGAACAGCATCGCCGTCCAGACGAACAGAAACGGCATCAGTTTGCCGCTGCGGTACTGGAACGCCTGGCGCAGATAGACATAGCTGCCACCGGCCCCCGGCAGCGAGGCGCCCAACTCGGCCCAGATCAGCCCGTCGGCGAGCGCGAGCACCGCGCCCGCGACAAAGCCGATGACGGCCTGGGGCCCGCCGAACGCGGCGACCATGAGGGGGATGGTGACGAACGGTCCGATGCCGCACATCTGGCTCATATTGATGGCGGTCGCTTGGAACAGGCCGATACGGCGGACGAATCCGCCCTCGTCGGTGCCGGACATCCGGACCTCCATTGCCCTCTCGCGCCACAGGCGCCACCGTGGGAGGGAATGAAAGTAAGGAAACTTTCCAGTCGCGTCAAGGAGGTGGGACGCGACAAAAATGACGAGGGGCGGGGCACGTGGCGGGCCCCTCAGGCCACCGGGCCCCACCCCGGCCCGCGCCGTCAGACCACCGCCGCCGCGCCCGACAGGGCCTTCAGCGCCTCCGCCGTCGCCGACCCCTCGTCTGCCGTGTACGTACACAGCGTCTGCCCCGGATCCGCGGGCAGGACGAACGCCTCGAACCGCAGCACCAGCTCCCCCGCCTCCGGATGGCGGAACCGCTTGACGCCCCGGGTCCGCTCCTGCACCGCCTGTGCCTCCCACCGCCGCCGGAACTCCTCGCTTCCCTCCAGCAGCTCATGCGTCACCCGGCACACCCGTGAGCTGCCGGGGTGGCGCCCGACCTCCGCGCGCAGCCCGGCCACCGTGTCATCGGCGACTTCGTCCCAGTTGGGGTGGATCTCCCTGAGCCGGGGGTCGAGGAAGACCAGCAGCGGGCCGTTGCGCCGCTCCTCGGGGATCGCGGCGTAGTCGATGCCGAGCCGGGTGCCCAGCCGGTTCCAGGCCAGGATGTCCATCGCGGGCCCGTAGACATAGGCCGGGACACTGCCGTCCATCGCGTCCAGCAGCTGCTGGATCTCCGGCCGCACCCGGGGCCGCGGATCGGGGTCGGGCACTCCGCCACGCCGCCGCGGCAGCGTGATGTTGCGCAGATAGGTGTGTTCGGACGGGGTCAGCCGCAGCGCCCGCGCCAGTCCGTCGACCACCGAGTCCGAGATGGCCGGGGCGCGGCCCTGCTCGATACGTGTGTAGTAGTCGACGCTGATCCCGGCCCGCTGGGCGACCTCCTCACGGCGCAGCCCCCGCACCCGGCGCCGGACGACCCCCTCCGGCAGCCCCAGCTCGGCCGGGTCGAGCGCGGCGCGGTGCGCCTTGAGAAACCCCTTGATCTCCGGTTCGGAATGGCCCATCGCTCCATTATCCGGGCGCCGCCGGATTCTGGGCCGTACAGGTGGTTCTGGCAGACCCAGGTTGAGCCGGGCCTGGTGAGGTGTCCGCCCGGAGCCGAGGCTGAAGGCGCATGACGGCATGGACGCCATGGACGCCATGGACGGCACAGGCCATGGACGGCAGAGCGGGCCACGGAAGACAAAGGAAGGCATCAGCATGAAGCGCAGGATCCTCGGTGGGACCGGCATCTCGGTGAGCGAGTACGCCCTGGGCGCGATGATGTTCGGCGCCCTGGGGAACCCCGACCACGACGACTCGGTACGGATCATCCACCGCGCCCTCGACGCGGGCATCAACTTCGTCGACACCGCCGACGTCTACTCCGCGGGCGAGTCCGAGGAGATCGTCGGCAAGGCACTCAAGGGCCGTCGCGACGACATCGTCCTGGCCACCAAGGCCCGTTCCTCGATGGGCGACGACCCCAACCACGGCGGCAGTTCACGGCGCTGGATCACCCGTGAGGTGGAGAACAGCCTGCGCCGTCTGGGCACGGACCATATCGACCTCTACCAGATCCACCGGCCGGACCCGGCGACGGACGTGGACGAGACCCTGTCGGTCCTGTCCGACCTGGTCAGAGCGGGCAAGGTACGCGCCGTCGGCTCCTCCACCTTCCCGGCCGAGCAGATCGTGGAGGCCCAGTGGGTCTCCGACCGGCGTGGGCATGTGCGGTTCCGCAGTGAGCAGCCGCCGTACTCGATCCTGGCGCGCGGGGTGGAGGCGGCGGTGCTGCCGACCGCGCGGAAGTACGGGATGGGCGTGCTGAGCTGGGGTCCGCTCTCCGCGGGCTGGCTCACCGGCCGCTACACCAAGGCGGCCGATGTCGATCTGTCGGGCGGCCGGGCGGCCGTGGAGAAGCACAAGTTCGACCCGTCGCTGCCCGGCAACGCCCGCAAGCTGGAGGCGGTCGGCGCGCTGTCCGAGCTGGCGTCCGACGCCGGGGTCCCGCTCGCGCATCTGGCCGTCGCCTTCGTACGGGCCCATCCGGCCATCACCTCGGTGATCATCGGCCCGCGCACCATGGAGCAGCTGGAGGATCTGCTCGCCGGGTCCGAGGTGGAGCTGGGCGAGGACGTCCTGGACCGGATCGACGAGATCGTCCCGCCGGGCACGGACCTCAACCCGGCGGACAGCTACTACACACCGCCGGCGCTCGGGGACAAGCGGCTGCGCCGCCGCTGAGCGGCGCCGGGGGCGGATCACTCCATCCGGCCGGCGGAGGAGGAGGCGGCGAGGGCGATCAGCTCGGCGATCTGGTCGAGCGCCGCCCCGTCCCGCGTCAGCCTGCTGGTGGCCACCCTCACATGGGGCCGCGCGTAGGAGACGCAGAACCGGCTGCCCGGTGAAACGGTGATGCCCCGCGCGGCCAGGGTGACCAGCGCGGAGGTCTCGTCCACCACCGGCACCCACAGCATCAGACCGTCCCGGTTGGCGGTGTGCACACCGCGCTCCGCCAGCCGTTCGGCCAGCGCGGACCGCCGGGCGTCATAGTGCCGGGCGGCCTCGCGCACACACCGGTCCGCGTCCTCGTCGGTGAGCAGATGGGCCAGGGCGTCCTGAAGGATCCGGCTGGTCCATCCAGTGCCGAAGGTGCGCAGCACCCGCGCCCGTTCGACCATCTCGCGCGGCCCTCCGACCACGGCGATCCGCAGATCCGGGCCGTACGCCTTGGAGTAGGAGCGGACCAGGGCCGTCCGGTGCGGCAGATGGGCGCCGAGGACGGCGACCGGGCCGGTGGTCAGGGGGCCGAGGCCGTCGTCCTCGAGGATGGCGACGTTCGGCGCGCCCTCCAGGACCCCGGCCAGTGCGGCGGCCCGTTCGGGGCCGAGCGACCAGCCGCAGGGCACCTGCGCCCGGGACTGATGGAGGAAGAGCGCGGGGCGCGCGGTGAGCGCCCGGGCCAGCGAGTCGGGGAGGGGGCCCTGGTCGTCGCAGGCCACCGGCACGGTCTGGGCGTCCAGCGCCTCGAGGATGTCCAGCAGCCGGGCCGCCGTCGGATCCTCCACCGCCACCCGGTCCCCCGGCACCAGCAGGGCCTGGCAGAGCAGTTGCACCCCTTCGTAACCACCGCCCACGGCCATCCAGGCGTCCGGCCGGTAGGGCCAGCTGTCCGCTACCGCCGCCAGCAGGCCGTCGGTGATGGCCGTCCGCGCGTAGTCGTTGAGCCGCGGGGTGCGTGCCCCGGCGAGCAGGGCACTCTCCAGCGGGGGCAGCAGGGCGGGATCGGGGGCCGCGACGGCGAGGTCAAGTGCGAGATGGTCGCCGAAGTCCCCGACGCGTTCATAGCGGGTGGGATGCGGAACGGTGGGCGGACCGCTGACGACGCTGCCGCGGCGGCCGAGTGTGGCGATCATCCGGTGCTTGCGCAGCACCGCCCATGCCTCCGCCACGGTGCCGGGGCTCACCCCCAGCCCGGCGGCGAGCGCGCGCACGGTGGGCAGCGCGCTGCCCGGCGCCAGTTCGCCCGCCCGGATGAGATCGGTCATGGCGGCCGCGATACCGCGTGCGCTGGTGTCCGGGATACGGGCGGCCAGCCCGGCCACGGAGGCCGGATCCCCCGGCCGTGCGACGGCCGGATCCGCGGTGTTCTCCTGCATCGGCACACCCCTCGTGGGTCCTGTCGGCCGGCGGACGGTCAGCAGATTACGACACGGAAAAACTATGTTCGGTAACAGAACAGACCTTGTCTACCGGAATCACTGAACAATAGCCTGCCTGGCATCGCGCAGCCGAATGCGAGCTTTGCGCCGAAAATGCCATGTGCAAGGAGTACGTACTGTGTCATCTCCCGTGATAAGACTGGGACTTCGCGACTGGGACCATCTGGTACCCCTCGCCTCCGGGCTCGTCGAGATCCCCGGTTTCACGGTCCGCGTCGATGCGCGGGACGTCACCCCCGACGTCCTGACCGAACCCGGGCTCGACGGCGGTGAGACCTCGTTCAGCCGCTATGTCCAGGCCCGCGCGGCGGGGGACGACCGTCTTGTCGGGCTCCCCGCGTTCGTGATGCGCGGCTTCCGCCACCGCTGCGTCCTGGTGCGCGAGGACAGTCCGCTGCGCTCCCTCGGGCAGCTCGCCGGGGCCCGTATCGGGCTCACCGGCTGGCCCGACTCCGGCAACACCTGGACCCGGGCCCTGCTGCGCGCCGCGGGAGTGGATCTCGCGGGCGTCCGGTGGCTGGTCGGACCGCTGACCGCCGACGAGACCGGCAAGGACCGGGTGGGCGGCCGGCCGCTGCCCGCGGGCGTCTCGGTCATGGCCGAGGGCGAATCCCTGGTGGACGAGCTGGCCGCGGGCCGGCTGGACGCGGTGCTCTCGCCCTTCATGCCGCGGGAGCTGTTCACCAGGACCAGCCGCTTCCGTCATCTGCTCGACGACCACCGCACCGAGGAGCGCGCCTACTGGGAGGCCACCGGGTTCGTCCCCGGCATCCATCTGGTGACGCTCAAACGGGAGGTGGTCGAGGCCCATCCGGAGCTGCCCGCCGCCCTGCTCGCGGGACTGGAGGAGTCCAAGCGCCGGTGGCTCGGCAGGCGCCGGCTGCTCGCCGACACCACACCGTGGCTGCTGCACGAACTGACCGAATCGGCACGGCTGTTCGGCGACGACTGGATGCCGTACGGGACCAAGAGCAACGCGGAGATGACCCGGGCCTTCTGCGAGGAGCTGTACGCCCAGGGCGTCTGGCCCGAGCCCATCGACCCCGAGGTGATCTTCCCCGACCCCGCCCTCGCCGCCGTCCCCGCGCTCTGAGCCCCGCCCTACGCCGCCGTCCCCGCACGCCGACCCCCGCTCCCGCCGCCCTTCCCGCACTCGCCGCCGTCCCCCGCACTCCGACCCACTCCGGAGCACCACATATGCGCATCGCCGTAGGACAGTTCGCCGCCACCCCCGACTGGAAGGACAATCTGGCCGCCTGCCAGGAGCTCACCGCCCAGGCGGTACGGGGTGGCGCGGATCTGCTCGTCCTCCCCGAGGGCGTGCTGGCCCGCTTCACCGAGGACCGCCACCGCATCCGCGAGGTGGCCCAGCCCCTCGACGGCCCCTTCGTCTCCGAGATGCTCGCCGCCACCGCCGGGTCGGCCACCACCGTGGTGGTCGGCATCCATGAGCCGTCCGAGGACGGCCGGGTGTTCAACACCCTGGTGGCGCTGCGCGACGGTGAGCTGATCGCCCGCTATCGCAAGATCCACCTCTATGACGCCTTCGGCGATCTGGAGTCGGCCAACGTCCGCCCGGCGGACGAGCCGCCCGTCGTCATCGATGTGGCGGGCACCAAGGTCGGCCTGATGACCTGCTACGACATCCGCTTCCCCGAGCTGGCCCGGCTGTTGGTGGACGCCGGTGCCGAGGTGCTCGCCCTGCCCGCGGCATGGGTGCGCGGCCCGGCCAAGGAACGGCACTGGGAGGTCATGATCACCGCACGGGCCCTGGAGAACACCTGCTGGGTGGCGGCGAGCGGCGAATGCGGTCCGCGCAACATCGGCAACAGCCTCGTCGTCGACCCACTCGGCACCGTCCGCTCCCGCCTCGCCGCGGCCCCCGGCCTGGCCTGGGCGGACGCCGCTCCCGACACCACCGCCGCGGCCCGTCGCGCCCTCCCCGTCCTGGCCAACCGCCGGTTCGCCGTCGACCCCACCGTCATCCCCCTCGGAGCGCCCCAGTGAGCATCCCCATGAGACGTCCCCTGGCCACCGCGGCCACCGCCCTGTCCTGCTGTCTCGCCCTGGCCGCCTGCGGGGCCAACCCGCCCCAGGCGGAGGGAGCCGGCGGCTCCTCCGGCGGCGACGCGAAGGCATCGGCCAAACTCCCCGAGGACAAGGCGCTGCACGCGCTGCTGCCCACGAAGAACCGCACATCCGGCACGCTGGTGTCGGTCAACAACGGCTCCTTCCCGCCGTACGAGATCGCCGGTTCGGACGGCCACAGCCTCACCGGAGCCTCCGCCGACCTCGCCGATTCACTCGGCCAGGTCCTCGGCGTGAAGATCCGGCATGTGACCACGGACGGGCTGCCCAGCCAGCTCACCGGCATCAAGGCGGGCCGCTACGACTTCGCCCTCGGCCCCGTCGGCGACTTCAAGGACCGGCAGGGCGCCAACGACTTCGTCGACTGGGTGCGGGAATTCGTCGTCTTCGCCGTGCCCAAGGGCAATCCGCACCACATCGGCTCACTGGCCGACACCTGTGGACAGCGGATCGCGGTGATGGCGGGCGGCTCCGCCGAGGGCGTCATCAAGAAGCAGGCGCTCACCTGCGAGAAGGACGGCAAGAAGCCGGTGAAGGTCCAGTCCTACAAGGACCAGCCCGGTTCCATCCTGGCCGTGCGCTCCGGCCGTGCGGACGCCTTCTTCTCCTCCCAGGCGCCGCTCACCTACTTCGTGGCGCAGGCCAAGGACCAGCTCGAACTGACCGGCACCGGCAAGGGCAACGGCTTCGACGACCTCTACCAGGGCGCGGTCGTGGCCAAGGGCTCCCCGCTGCGCGACGTGCTCCTCAAGGCGCTCCGGAAACTCATCGACGACGGCACCTACGGAAAGATCATGAAGAAGTGGGGCCTGTCCGCCAACACCCTCGACAAGCCGGGCGTCAACCTCGGCGGCGAGTCCTGATCCTGTGAGGAGGTGAGCCCAACCATGGCCACCACGCAACCGCCGGCCACCCGGGACGACCCCGGTGCGGCCGAGCTCCCGCCCGGCGCCGTACCCGACGTCGACGTGGCCGGGGCGTCCCCCGTCCGCCATCCGCTGCGCTGGCTCGCGGTCCTGCTCCTCGCGGTCCTCTGCGCCCAGCTCATCCACTTCCTGATCACCAACCCGCACTTCGAATGGGGCACCGTCGGCGCCTACTTCGGAGCCCAGGTCATCGGACAGGGCATCGCCACCACGGTCGAACTGACCGCGATCGCCATGCTCATCGGCGTCGCCGGCGGGGTGCTCGTGGCGGTGGGGCGGATGTCGGAGAACCGCGTGCTCAGCACGGTCTGCGGCGCCTACGTCTGGTTCTTCCGCGGCATCCCCGTCCTGGTGCAGCTGGTCTTCTGGTACAACCTCTCGGCGCTACTGCCGAGGATCTCCTTCGGCGTGCCGTTCGGCCCCGAGTTCATCAGCGGGCAGACCAACACGCTCATCACCCCCTGGCTCGCCGCCATCCTCGGCCTCGGCCTCAACGAGGCCGCGTACATGGCCGAGATCGTGCGCGGCGGTCTGCTGGGCGTCGACCAGGGTCAGACGGAGGCCGCCGCCGCGCTCGGCATGGGCCGCGCGAGGATCCTGCGGCGGGTCGTCCTGCCGCAGGCCATGCGCTTCATCATCCCGCCGACCGGCAGCCAGGTCATCAACATGCTGAAGGCGACCTCGCTGGTGAGCGTGCTCGCGCTGGCCGATCTGCTCTACACCGTCCAGTCGATCTACAACCGCACCTTCGAGACCATCCCGCTGCTGATCGTGGCGTGCCTGTGGTACTTGGTCATGACGTCCGTGCTGTACGTCGGCCAGTCGTTCATCGAGCGGTACTACGCCCGCGGGGCGACCCGCCACGCGCCCCAGGGCTTCTGGGCCTTCGCGCTCTTCCGCCGGCGCCCGGACACCCCGTCCCCGGCGGCGGACGGCCCCCTCGCCAAGGAGGAGACATGACGGTCCAGGACCCCCAGGCGGCCTCCGCCCCCGAGGCGGCCACCGAGGAGGTGCCGATGGTCGTGGCCCAGCGGGTCCGCAAGCGGTTCGGGCAGCTCGAAGTGTTGCGCGGTATCGACCTCGAGGTGCGCCGGGGCGAGGTCGTGGTGCTCCTCGGACCGTCCGGTTCCGGTAAGTCGACCTTCCTGCGCTGCATCAACCACCTGGAGCAGATCGACGCGGGCTCCATCCATGTGGAGGGCAGGCTGATCGGCTTCCGGAAGTCCGGCGGCCGCGTCCACCATCTGCGCCCGCGCGAGGTGACCCGGCAGCGACGCGACATCGGCATGGTGTTCCAGCACTTCAACCTCTTCCCGCACCAGACCGTCCTGGAGAACGTCATCGAGGCCCCGGTCGGTGTGCTCGGCCTCCCCAAGGCCGAGGCACGGAAGACGGCGACGGAGCTGCTGACGCGGGTGGGGCTGGCCGACAAGGCGGCCTCGTATCCGCGCCAGCTGTCCGGCGGTCAGCAGCAGCGCGTGGCCATCGCCCGCGCCCTGGCCATGCGGCCGAAGCTGATGCTCTTCGACGAGCCGACCAGCGCCCTGGACCCCGAGCTCGTCGGCGAGGTCCTGGCGACCATGCGCGACCTGGCCCGGGACGGGCTCACCATGCTCGTGGTGACCCATGAGATCGGGTTCGCGAAGGAGGTGGCGGACCGGGTCGTGTTCATGGACGACGGCCAGGTACTGGAGAGCGGCACCCCGCGCGAGGTGCTGGACAGCCCGACCAACCCCCGCACCCGGGCATTCCTCTCCCGCTTCCTCTAGCGGAGCCCGGCGCTGACGGGGAGCCGCCCCCGTCAGCGCACCGGGCCCCGGCAGCGCCTCGGGTCAGCACGCAGGGCCCGGTTCAGGACGGCCGCAGGGCGTGCAGCAGGGCGTCGATGAGGGTGCGGTCGTGGTCGTAGGTGAGGCGGTTACGGGCCATGTCAGGGGGCAGCCAGACCAGCCGGTCGACCTCGCGGTTGGGTACGAAGGTCTCGTCGTCGACCGCCTCCGCCGCCCAGTAGCGGACCTCCTTGGGGCGGCCCCTGGCCACGTAGTGGAGGGTGGGCAGCACCGCCCCCGGCGCGCAGCCCATCCCGGTCTCCTCGGCGACCTCGCGCACCGCGCCGCGCAGCGCGTCCTCGCCCTGCTTGAGCTTGCCCTTGGGGTGGGACCAGTCGTCGTAGCGGGGGCGGTGGACGAGGGCGATCTCCAGGCGGCCGCCGTGGGGGGACCGTCGCCACAGCACACAGCCCGCCGCCAGCACCGTCCCGGTGTCCGCTCCCCCGTCACCATGGGAATTCCGCCGGTTCATCCGCCGTCTCTCCGTTCCGTGGCTCTCGCTGTCCTCCGCGTGCGTCGTGCGTTCGTGCGTCGTGCGTTGTGTGGCGTGCGTTGTGTGGCGTGGGCCGCCGTCCGTCGTCAGGAGGCTCTGGCGGCCACGCGCCGCCAGATCCGGCCGAACGCGAAGCGGGCCGCCTCGACCTCATGCCGCTGATCGGCGTGGAGCACCCCCAGCGCGTACGCCGTCGCCGGGGCGATCCGGGGCGTACGGGCGGCCGCGGCCGCGGCGGCGGCCGCCTCGGCCGCGTCGCGGTGGCGCTCCAGCGCCTGCCCGGCGGCCAGCAGCCGTACGGACAGCGGCGGCTCGGCGTCCGCGGCGCCGGGGCCGGTCGGCCCGGTCCCGTTGGCCCCGCTCGGCCCGTCCTGCTGCCACGCCGCCCGGTCCAGCACCTCCAGGGCGTACCGCCGCAGCCGCAGCAGATGGCGCACCTGGTGCCAGGGGGCGTCCTGGCGCTCGCTGGCGGGCGGGGCGTCCGCGGCCGAGGTCGCCGCCAGGCCGTGGACCAGCGCCTCCGCGTTGTACGGATGTCCGGCGCGGATCAGCGGCAGCGCCTCCACCGCCTCGGTCAGCCGCCGGTTCGCCAGGTCGGCGAGCGGCGGCAGCACCTGTCCGGCGGGGCGGGCGGCGCCGGCGTCGTCGAGCGGGGCCTCGGAGGCGAGCAGGGCGACGGTGTCGGCGACCGCGTGGAAGCGTGAGGAGCCCAGCGCCTCCAGGGCCGCGGTGTGGGCCCGGGTCCTGGCCAGGGTGAGCTGGCGCTCCAGCAGCGCTCCGGCGCGGGCCGCGCCCACGGTCAGCGCGCCGCCGCGGGCCTCCTCCTCGGCACCGGCCCGCTGGTGGGCCGCGCCCGGCTGGCCGGTCCGCTCGCCCTTCTCGCCCTTGGTGCCCCGGCCGCCCTTGTCGCCGCGCTCGCCACGGCGGCGTCCGGCCGTCCGGCCCTCGTCCCGGTCCCTGGACGTCCCGGCCGCGCCCTCGGCGCCGCCGCCCGTATCGGCCGGACCGGGCCGCGCACCCTGCCCCCCGACAGGGTCCGCGGCCCCGCCTCCCGGCGCGCCGGCGGCCAGGGAGACGCTGCGGCGGGCGGCACGGGGGGAGCGGGGCACGGAGCCGGGGGCTCCGGGGGCGCCGGAGGGGCCGCCCGCGCCGTCGACCGCGACCGTGACCCCGCCGCGCGCCGTGCGCGCCGCGCTGGCGGCGGTGGCATGCGCGGCGTTCGCGCTCGCGGTGTGTGCGGCGCCCACGGCGCCATCGGGGAGCCGTTCACCGGGTGTCGTGGCCTCGGCCTCGCCCTGCGGCGACCGGTCCGAGGGGCCGCCCGCGCCCGAGAGCCGGTGCAGGGCGCCGCGCAGCCGCTCCAGCCGCTCCTCGTAGGCGTGCTCGCGCGCCAGCGTGCCGGACAGCCAGGCCAGCTCGGTCCGCAGCTCATCGGACCAGGCCGTGTCGGTGAGCGGGCGGTAGACGTAGAGTGCGCCGCTGATCCGCCGTGCGGAGCGGCGCAGCAGCCGGGCGGCCTCGGCCGCCTCCTGGACGTCGGAACCGCTTTCGCGGTGCAGCCGCAGGCTGCGGAGGAAGTCCCCGGCCTGCGCGTGCAGATACGCCGAGAGCACCTCTCCGGCCGTCACCGACTCCCACGAAGGTGCCGCCACGGCCTCCGCCGCCCGGTCCGTCACACCGTCGTTCCCGGGGCGGGACGGGTCGGCGGCCGGATCGGCGGCGCCCGTCATCCCGGCCGGTGGCAGGTCATGTCGTCGAACCACGCCGTCGCCTCCGGGCATCGATGAGCATCTCCTGAACGTTCCGCAGCGGCTGGCCGTCCGCGTCCGTGGCATGCCGGGTCCACTCGCCGTCCGGGCCGAGGTGCCAGGAGGAGGTGGAGTCGGACATTCCGGTATCCAGCAGGCGGTTGAGGGCGGCGCGGTGGCCGGGGTCGGTGACCCGTACCAGCGCCTCGATCCGGCGGTCGAGATTGCGGTGCATCATGTCGGCGCTGCCGATCCACACCTCCGGCTCGCCGCCGTTCCCGAACGCGAATACGCGCGAATGCTCCAGGAACCGTCCGAGGACCGAGCGGACGCGTATGTTCTCGGAGAGCCCCGGGACGCCCGGCCGCAGCGCGCAGATGCCGCGCACCCACACATCGACCGGCACCCCGGCCTGCGAGGCCCGGTAGAGGGCGTCCACGACGGCCTCGTCGACCATCGAGTTGACCTTGATCTTGATGTAGGCCGGGCGCCCGGACCGATGGTGGGTGATCTCCTTGTTGATCCGGGTGATCAGCCCGCCGCGCAGCGACTTCGGCGCGACCAGCAGCCGCCGGTAGTTCTCCCGCCGGGAGTAGCCGCTCAGCCGGTTGAAGAGGTCGGAGAGATCCGCGCCGACCTGCGAGTTCGCCGTCAGCAGCCCCAGGTCCTCATACAGCCGGGCGGTCTTGGGGTGGTAATTGCCGGTGCCCACATGCGAGTAGCGGGTCAGGGTGTCGCCCTCCTGGCGGACCACCAGCGACAGCTTGCAGTGCGTCTTCAACCCGAGCAGACCGTAGACGACATGGCAGCCCGCCTCCTCCAGCTTGCGCGCCCACTTGATGTTGGCGTGCTCGTCGAAGCGGGCCTTGATCTCCACCAGCACCAGCACCTGCTTGCCGGACTCGGCGGCGTCTATGAGCGCGTCGACGATCGGCGACTTGCCGGAGGTGCGGTAGAGCGTCTGCTTGATCGCCAGCACATCCGGGTCGGCGGCCGCCTGCTCAAGGAACGCCTGCACGGAGGTGGAGAAGGAGTCGTACGGGTGGTGGAGCAGGACGTCCCGCTCGCGCAGCGCCGCGAAGATATCGGGCGGCGAGGCGGACTCCACCTCGGCGAGATCCCGGTGGGTGCCCGCCACGAACTTGGGGTACTTCAGCTCCGGCCGGTCCAGCGCGGCTATGCCGAAGAGACCGGTGAGGTCGAGCGGCCCGGGCAGCGGATAGACCTCCGCGTCCGAGATCTTCAGCTCGCGCACCAGCAGGTCCAGCACATACGGGTCGATGGACTCCTCGACCTCCAGCCGCACCGGGGGCCCGAAGCGGCGGCGCAGCAGCTCCTTCTCCAGGGCCTGGAGAAGGTTCTCCGCGTCGTCCTCCTCGACCTCGAGGTCCTCGTTGCGGGTCACCCGGAACATGTGGTGCGCGAGCACCTCCATACCGGGGAAGAGCGCCTCCAGATGCGCCGCGATCACGTCCTCCAGCGGCACATACCGCTGCGGCGACGCCTCCAGGAACCGGGAGAGCGACGGCGGAACCTTCACACGTGCGAAGTGATCATGCCCGCTCACGGGGTTGCGCACCACGACCGCGAGATTCAGCGAAAGCCCCGAGATGTACGGGAAGGGGTGCGCCGGGTCCACGGCGAGCGGGGTCAGCACGGGGAAGATCTGCTGCCGGAAGAGGGTGAAGAGGCGGGACTGCTCCTTCTCGGTGAGATCCGGCCAGCGGACCAGATGGATGCCCTCCTCCGCGAGCGCCGGGGCGACGTCCTGCTGGTAGCAGGCGGCATGCCGGGCCATGAGCTCACGGGACCGGTTCCAGATCAGCTCCAGCACCTCGCGCGGCTGGAGCCCGGAGGCCGAGCGGGTGGCGACCCCGGTCGCGATGCGCCGCTTGAGCCCGGCGACCCGCACCATGAAGAACTCGTCCAGATTGCTGGCGAAGATCGCCAGGAAGTTGGCCCGCTCCAGCAGTGGGGTGGCCGGATCCTCGGCCAGCTCCAGCACCCGCTCGTTGAACGCCAGCCAGCTGCGCTCCCGGTCCAGGAACCGCCCCTGCGGCAGCTCCCCGCCGTCCGCGTCCGGCCCCGCGCCCTCCTCGTAGGAGTCCAGGTCGGCGTCGAGGTCAGGGTCGAGCGAGCGCACCGGTCGCATGGCGACAGCATGCGGCCGGTGGGCCGCGATGGACCCGACCGAGGGCTGGTGCTGAGGCTGGGGCTGCGGGGAAACCGATGCCGGACCGCTGGTGTGGCTCATGAACTCATTGTTCCGCGCCGGAGGCGAATACGGCGTGGCGGAAGCGGGTGCGGAAACGGCACGGAGCCTCCGGTTCGACGAATTCGGCACAGCGGGCTGCATTCAGTGATGCTCGCAACCGAGGTTGAATCGCCGGTAACGGACACATGGCGCGTAGGAAATCGGGACCCATCCCCCAGGGGTCCCGCCCTCTTCACGCCCCGGGCGCCCGGCCCGCCCCCGCTGGCTCAGGCCCGGCCCCGTGGGCCCGAATCACCGTCCTCGCGGGCTCAGGCCCCGCCCCCGCGGGCCCGAATCACCGTCCTCGCGGGCTCAGGCCCCGCCCCCGCGAGCTCAGGTCCCGCCCCCGCGGGCCCGGATCTCCGCCCCGCGGGCCCTGATCCCACCCCCGCGGGGCCGGATCTCGCCCCCGCGGGCCCGGATCCCGCTCAGGTTTCGGTCCGGTACATCAGATCCGTCTCATGGGTGACGAACCCGAGCCGTTCGTACACCGCCACCGCGGCGAAGTTGTCGGCATCCACATAGAGCATCGCGGTCGGCAGCCCCCGAGCCGCCAGATGCCGGAGCCCGACCGAGGTCAGCGCCTTGCCAAGGCCGCCGCCCTGGGCGTCCGGGCGCACCCCCACCACGTACACCTCCCCGAGCCGCTCCTCGGCATGCACCTTCGTCCAGTGGAATCCGACGATCTCCCCGCCGCGCTCGGCCAGGAAGAACCCCTCCGGATCGAACCAGGGCTCACCCTTACGGTCGTCAAGGTCGCGCTGGGTGAGCGAACCCTGTTCGGGGTGGTGGGCGAAGGCCGCAGCGTTCGCCGCCAGCCAGGCGGTGTCGTCCTCGCCCGGCCGGAAGGTCCGTACGGTCACGCCCTCCGGCAGCGCCGGCTCCGGAAGCCCCAGCTCCGCGAGCGACCCCAGGGGCCGCCGCATCTGGCGCAGCTCCCGGAACAGCGTCAGCCCCAGCACCTGCGCGAGATGCCGCGCCGAGGCATGCCCCCCGTGCGCCCACACCCGCAGCCGCTTCCCCGACTCCTTCAGCAGGGTCACCCCCAGCGCCCGGCCGTGCCCCTGCCCGCGCCGCGCCGGATGCACGACCAGTTCGGCGGCCGGGGCCTCCACCGGGTCGGTGTCCTCCAACTGCGCATACCCCGCCAGCTCCCCGCTCGGCTCGCGCAGCACCAGGTGCCGCACCCCCTCCCGCCGCCCTCGCAGCTGCAACCGCCCCTGCTCGGACACGGCCTGCTGCCCGTCGATGCGCGCGGCCTCCGCGATCAGCCGCAGCACATCCCGCGCCTCGGCGGACGACAGCTCCTCCAGCACATCGAGCCGCCGGGCACCGGATGTCTCGTTCACCACGTCATTCATGGGGCCGAGCCTACGGCGGCCCAATTGTGCAGCAAGCTGCTGGACAATTTGTTACCAGCGGGTCACCCGGCTGCCCCGTCCCCGTCGAGGATGTCGTCGGCGATACGGGAGAGGTCCTCGGCGCTGGGCATCAGCTCCCGCACATGGGGCGGCAGGGCGGCGTATGTGCTCACGGCGAGCGGTGCGTTGTTGCTCCGCAGGGCGTACTCGATCGTCCCCTTGTCGCGGCTCCTCGCGATGAGGATCCCGAGCGTCGGATCATCGCGCTCCTTGTCCCGCACCAGGTCGTCGACGACGGTGACATAGAAGCCCAGCTGGCCGAGGTGCGCGGGGCGGGCCTTGTCGGTCTTCAGCTCGATGACGACGTAGCGGTGCAACTTGCAGTGGTAGAAGAGCAGGTCGATCCGGAACTCCTCGTCCCCGACCTTGATGGGGTACTGCCGTCCGACGAAGGCGAAGCCCACCCCGAGCTCGGTCAGGAACCGGACGAGTTGCTGCACCAGCGCGTCCTCAAGGTCGCGCTCTGCCACCTTGCCCGACAGCCGGGTGAAGTCGACTCGGTACGGGTCCCTGACGACCTCGTTGACTGCGTCGGAGTCCTCCGGGACCGTGGCGTCGAAGTTGTTGAGCGCGGCGCCCTGGGTGAGGTGCAGCTGGGCGTCGATCCAGTGGTCGAGCATGACGCGGGACCACCCCTGCTGCACGGCCCGCTGAGCATAGAAGTCCAGCTCAGGGCGAGTCTTGCAGCGGCCCATCAGCAGGGTGATGTGGCCCCAAGGCAATTGGGCAACAGCTTGTTGCCCAATTTGTTCGGGCCATGTTCGAGCCATCTGCTGCATGTACTTGAGATTCCGCGCGCCGAAGCCTCGCTGGTTCGGAAAGGCAGTACGCAATTCGGTCGAGACCCGGTCGATGACCTTGGAGCCCCACCGCTCCCTCTCAGCCCGCTCAAGGATCGTCCGGCCGACTTCCCAGTACATCTTGATCATCTCGGTGTTGACCTTGAGCTGAGCGCGCACGCTCGCCTGCGTGACGATCGCCTTGAGGTCATCGACCAGTTCGAAGAAGCCCGGCGGGAGCTCGGACCCCTGTGCGGGGATGGGCGTCCGCTTCGTGAGTTCGTTCTGCATGATCCGCACGCTCACATAACGAACCGGCACCCAAACCGCCTATCGTTACATTTCCTCCGAACGGGCGAAGTCGCCCCACACCGTTGACCATCGGCCACCAGCTCTTAACCTCCCGCCCCTGCCCCGCTACGCGCGTTGACCGTAAGCTGCGCTGCACCATCCATCACGGGTCATACAAGGGGACGACATGCCAGCGAGACCTCAACGGCGCGGGGCGGGACGCCGGTTGGCCACGGGATTCGCGGTGCTGGCCGCCGCGGCCGGGGTGCTGACCGCCGTGAGCCCGGCGGGCGCGGACAGTGCCGCCGCCTCGGACGAGCACCGGCCCGGGAGCACCGTCGACGTACAGCTGCTGTCCTTCAACGATCTGCACGGAAACCTGGAGCCCCCGCAGGGCTCCTCGGGCACCGTCGCCGAGACCCAGCCGGACGGCACCACCAAGACGATCCCGGCGGGTGGCGCCGAATACCTCGCCACCTCCCTCCGTAACGCCCGTAAGGGCCACGACTACTCGATCACCGCCGCGGGCGGCGACATGATCGGCGCCAGCCCGCTGTTGTCCGGGCTCTTCCACGACGAGCCGACCATCGAGGCGCTCAACAAGCTGGACCTCGATGTCACGGCGGTCGGCAACCACGAATTCGACGAGGGCCGCACCGAGCTGAACCGGATTCAGAACGGCGGCTGCCACCCCAAGGAAGGCTGCTACGAGAAGGGCAAGACCTTCGAGGGCGCCGACTTCCCCTATCTCGCCGCGAACGTCACCGACGAGAAGACCGGCAAGCCCATCCTCAAGCCGTACACCGTGTGGCAGCACAAGGGCGTGAAGATCGGCTTCATCGGGGTCACCCTCGAGGGCACCCCGGACATCGTCACCGCCGAGGGCGTCAAGGGCCTGAAGTTCCACGACGAGGTCGAGACGATCAACAAGTACGCCAAGGAGCTCCAGCGCAAGGGCGTGAAGTCGATCGTCGCGCTGATCCACGAGGGCGGGCTGCCCGCCTCCTCCTCATACAACTACGACTGTGACAACGGCGGCGCGGGCAAGGGCATCTCCGGCCCCATCGTCGACATCGCCAAGAACATCACGCCCACGGTCGACGCCCTGGTCACCGGCCATACCCACCAGGCGTACACCTGCACCATCCCGGACCCGTCCGGCACCCCGCGCACAGTGACCTCCGCGGCCTCCTTCGGCCGCCTCTACACCGACACCACGCTCACCTACGACCGCCGCACCGGCGACATCGTGCGGACGAGCGTCAAGGGCGCCAACGCGGCGAACCACGTCGTCGACCGCGACCAGCCCAAGGCCCCCGACATGACCTCGCTCATCGGGCGCTGGAACAAGCTGGCCGCCCCGGTCGCCGGCAAGCCCGTCGGTTATATCTCCGCCGACGTCAACGGCCGCGGCTCCAGCGCGTACGAGACGCCCCTGGGCGACGTCATCGCCGACGGCCAGCTCGAAGCGCTCGCCCCGGCCGACAAGGGCGGCGCCCAGCTCGCCTTCATGAACCCCGGCGGTATCCGCTCCGACCTCGCCTACACGGCGTCGGGCAGTGAGGGGGACGGGGTGGTGACCTACGGCGAGGCGTTCACGGTCCAGCCGTTCACCAACATGATGAACGTGATCGACCTGACCGGCTCCCAGCTGATCACCGCGCTCCAGCAGCAGGTCAGCGGCTCCAACGAGGCGTCCCCCAGGATCCTCCAGGTCTCCAAGAGCCTCACCTACACCCTGGATCTGACCAAGTCCGGCAAGGACCGGATCGTCACGGACTCGGTGAAGCTGAACGGCGAGCCGATCGACCCCGCCAAGACCTACCGCGTCGCGCTGAACGAGTTCATCGCGGGCGGCGGCGACGGCTTCCCCGTCTTCAAGGAGGGCAAGAACAAGCTCGTCGGCGCCTCCGACCTGGACACGTTCACGGCCTACCTGGGCGCGCACTCCTCGCAGTCCGCGCCCCTGGACCCGCCGAAGGCGGACCGCATCACGATCGTGAAGTAGCCGCCCGACGCCCAACGATGGCCCGGCCGCTGGTGGCGGCCGGGCCATCGTCGTGTCACCGCAGCGCGTCCTCGATCAGATCGGCGGCCCGCCCGGTGCCGCCCTCGGCCCGCGCCTCGGCCTTCAGCCGCGCCGAACGCCGTGCCACCTCCGGATCCGTGGTGAGTTCGGTGAGCGCCGCCCGCAGCGCCCCGGCGGCGGCGTCCGCCGTGTCGATACGGCGGGCCACCCCCAGCTCCACGAGCCGGTCGGCGTTCATAGGCTGCTCGGCGCCCTGCGGTACGGCGATCATCGGCACCCCGCAGTACAGACCCTCACTGCTGCCGCCCATCCCCGCGTGGGTGATGAACGCGTCGGCCCGCTCCAGGATCGCCAGCTGCGGCACCCAGTTGTGGACCTCGATGTTCGCCGGGATCTCCCCCAGCTCGCCCGGGTCGACGTACTTGCCGATCTGGAGCACCACATGCCACCCGGGCAGCTCGCCGAAGGCCGCGACACACTCGCGGTAGAAGGCGGCCTGCCGGGTGTACGCCGAGCCCAACGAGATCAGCAGCACTTTCTCCGCGTCGGCGGGGCGCTCCCACCCGCCCTGGTCGGCACGGTCGCCGAGGCACGGTCCCACGAACGTCACCACCTCGGTGTTCACCCGGTCGGCGTTCGGCTGCATCGCGCGGGGAATGAGCGCGACACAGCGCGGCGGCAGACCGGAGAAGGCGTTCGGATCCGTGGTGGTCGCACCGGACTCCGCGAGCCACGTCGCGAACTTCTCCTGATACACCTCCGCGCCGGGAAGGCTCATGATCTGCGCCCCGATCTCGTCGTGATACCCCTCCCAGCCCACGATCGTCGGCGACAGCTGAACCAGCGGGCGCCCCTGTGTCTCGGCGAGCACCCGGGCGGGGTACGCGCCGATGTCGTACAGATACAGATCGGCCGGATCGCGGTCGTACACGGCGCGCAGCTGGGGCAGGGCCTGCATGGCGTCGTCCAGGAACAGGGTCATCGCGGCGATCGGGTCCGCCGGCCAGTCGTTGTCGGCCACCGGCAGGGTGGAGTCGAACGGCACGAACTCGGCACCGGTCGGCTTGATGACGTCCGCCATGGAGGCACCGTTGGCGTACGTCACCCGATGCCCGCGCGCCACGAGCTCACGGATGATCTCGAGGCTGGGAAGGGTGTGGCTGATGGCGGGGATGCCGACCATGGCGATATGCGCACGGCGACGGGACATGAGACATCACTCGTTTCAGATCTACGGCGAGATGGACACGACGGCCCGGCGCAGCGGCGATGTCGCCGGTGCGCGGGGCGAGACGGCGTGTCAGCCGTAGATCTGACGGAACGAGTCCATACGGATGACGGTACCCCGGTCGGGGACCGGTCCGCCTCTCTGTTTTGCAGCCTCGGCAAGCGGTAAGTACCCGCTCAGCGCCGGGCCCTGGGGTCACGAACGCGACGGGCCGTCGCGCCTTGGAAGTCATCTCGTCCGGCTGGGTGCGTTGTTGGCCGGCCGGCTCGATGGATGCGGCAAGCCGCGGCTACGAGTTCGTTGTGAACCCTGGTGGACCGATCAACGCAGGTCGAGTACGGCCTTCCCGATGATGCCGTTCTCGACGGCCTCGTGTGCGGCCGCGACGTCGTCGAGGCTGAAGGAGTGCACGGGCAGTGGCGTGAGGGCGCCCTCGCGCAGGGCCGCGGTGATCTCGGCGGCGGCACGCAGCAGCGCATCCCGCGGTTCGGTGAGGAACAGCGCGAACCGCAGCACCAGGTTGGACCACATGAGCCGGAAGACCGGCAGGGTCGGGTCGTCGGGCTGTGCCGCGTAGGTCACGACGGTTGCTCCCGGGCCGGTGACGGCCAGGTCCAGTTCGAGGTTGTCGGTCAGCGAGACCTCGATGATCCGGTCGACGGGCCCGACTCCGTCGAGGATCTGCCGGGCGGCGTCGGCGTCGCGGTAGTTCACGACGAGATCCGCACCCGCGGCCTTGGCCAACGCGGCCTTTTCCGGCCCGCTGACCGTCGTCACGACCCGTGCGCCCGCGATCCGGCCGAGTTCGATCGCGTAGTGCCCGACGGCGCCCGCACCGGCCGCGACGAGTACGGTGCGGTCGCGGGGCGAGCCATCGGCGTGCAGGCACCAGTGCGCGGTCATCGCCGGGATGCCGAGGCAGGCGCCGAGCTCGTCGGAGATCCCGTCCGGCAGCGCGACGGCCTGCTCGGACGGCACTACGGTCCACTCCGCCGCGGTCCCCCACGGATGGCCGGCGCCGGCCATCCAGATCCACACGCGTTCGCCGACCCGGCTCGGGTCGACGCCTGCGCCGACCGCGTCGATCGTGCCTGTGCCGTCCTGGTGCGGGATGCGGCCGGTGTGCTCGCCGACCCGCTGGAAGTCCTGCGGGGTGGAGTTCAGCCGCATGAACATGTCCCCCGGGTTGATCGCGGAAAGTGCGACGCGGACGCGGACCTGGCCGGGGCCGGGTTCGGGTCGCTCGACGTCGAGCACCCGCAGCACGCTCTTCGCTGGACCGGGCGTGTCGTAGAAGGCTGCCCTCATTGCTTCGTCTCTCCTCTTGGTTGTGGCGCGTTGGTTGTGGCGCGGTCCACGGCGCTGGTCAGGGACCGCGCACGGCACCGCGGCGGGGGCCGGTACCGCGTCGTGGTCTGATGTCCTCGGCCGTGAGATCGCCGCCTCGCGAAGGGTCGGCTGAGACGGATCGAACGTGCCGCGGATCATCGGCGGGCCCGATCGCGTTCGTCCCGCGTTGTGGCCGACAACTGGGACTTTGGGCCGTTTGTGCGTCGGCGAGCTGTCCGCCGAGGCGTGGGTCACATGGCCGACCGCGGGCTCACCGGGACGCGAGGGGGTGGCACCGGTCGGTCCAGCAGGCCATGACTTACGCCCTACAGGTCGGCAGCGACGCTTCGCATGACCGACTCCAGGTCGCGCTCGCCCGCCGGAGTCTGCGCACCTCGCTCCAGTGCCCCCGTCATGAGTCGTGCCGGCAGTTCCCCGCTCACCAGCTCGGCCCATGCGTCGTTTTCCGCTCGCAGGCCCTCGGTCAGGTCCGCCGGAGGCACCAGCTGCTTGGCGGCGGCGATGAGCTCCGGGGAGAGCGCGGCGATCTTCTCCGCCACCCCGTCGACGAACGCGTCCAGCCCGTCCGCGGGTACCGCACGGTTGATCCATCCGTAGGCGGCCGCGGTGTCCGCATCCACCAGGTCGCCGGTGAGCAGCAGTTCCAGCGCCCGGTTGCGCCCGACCCGGTCGCGCAGGTACTGCGTGCCTCCGCCACCCGGCACGATGCCCATCAGCACCTCGCTCTGGCCGATGCCCGCGGTTTCCCGCGCGGCGAAGGTCATGTCGGCCGCCGCGACGAACTCGGCGCCTCCGGCTCGCGCCTTGCCCGCCAGTTTGACGATCGTCACCTGCGGCTGGTGACGCAGCAGCTCACCGACCCCCTGGAAAAGGTTGGCGTCCGGGTTGAGGTCCGCGATCTCCCGCAGCTCTTCCATCTCGTCGAGGATGTGGATGTCGACGTGCGCGATGAAGAACTCGGGGTTGGCGCTGGAGAACACGATGACGCGGACCGAACGGTCGTCCCGCAGTGTCGCGAGGGCGTCGTGCAGTTCGCGGATCAGGGTTCCGCTAAGCACGTTGACAGGGGGATTGTCCAGGGTGATCCGCGCGACTCCGCCATCGATGACGCCGCGAAGTGTCGTGTACTGGTCAAGACTCATAAGTGTTCCAAGGTTTGCGGTGAGCTAGTAGGTTTGCAACGCATACCAACCCTGGTCTCCGCGCCATGAACGGTCAATAACGCACTTTTCGATAACCAAGGATCTTGATGGATACCAGCCCCACACCCCCGCCGCCCCAGGTCACTCCGCGATTCAGTGCCGAATGCCCGAGCCGACCCATCCTCGATCAGATCTCCGACAAGTGGTCGATGATGGTCATGGCGGTCCTGGAGCAACCGACGCGGTTCAACGAGATCAAGCGACAGCTGGAGGGCGTCACACAGCGGGTACTGACCCAGACACTGCGGAGACTCGAACGCAACGGCATGATCCGGCGCCGGGTGCTCGAAACCTCCCCGCTCGGCGTGGAGTACTCCCTCACACCACTCGGCGAGTCGTTCCGCGGCCCTTTCACATGCCTGCACAATTGGACGATCGAGCACAGCGACGAGGTCCTGTCGGCGCAGCATGAATACGACGCGCGATCATCGGGACGGTAGCCGCGCTACCCACCCCCGACGATCTCGGTGACCAAGCGGGCATAGACGGCCACATGGGGTCGAATGGCATGGGTGATCGAGCGGACCATGGCCTGGCCCGCCGGATGTCGCCGGCTACATCACCGCTACGACTTCTTACGCTCCGCCTTCCTGGACGCGGTCGAACGCGCCGGCCTTGGCCTCGCGTATGAGGAACCGCAACGCGGCCGGGGTGGCGGTCAGAACGATGTGGGGGTCATCACTTTCCCGGAGCCTGATCTTCCCGTCGCGTGCGGCAGCGACGTAGACGCAGGATGACGCCTCTTCGCTGAACGTGGACTTCCGCCACTCAGTGGCAATGTCGATGCAGTTCGACGACTCTCCGCTGTAGAAAGACCTCCGCCACTGGTTCGTGGGCACGTGTCTCAGTCCCCGAGAGTCCGGTCGAGGTTCCCGGCCCTTACGGCCTGTATGAAGGCGCGCAGGGCGGCGGGTGTGGTGGTCAGGACGATGCCGGGCTCGTCGCTCTCCCTGAGCAGGACGGCGAGGTCGCTCGCGGCGACGCCCACGCAGTTGCCCGCGTCCCCGCTGCCAGTGGACTTCCGCCACTCAGTCGCCACGTTCACGCAATTGCCCGCGTCCGCGCTGTGGGTGGACTTCCGCCAGTCAGCGGCGACGTTGATGCAGTTGGACGAGTCTCCACTGTAGGAAGACTTCCGCCAGTCAGATATGGGCACTTCGAAACCCCTTCAGATTCCTCGCGAGATGCGATGGATGAAGTCTCTTGACGCGGCCGGATCGAGGGCGCCGCCCTCCATACGTTCGAGCACAGTCCGATACTTGACCAACTGCGCCTCCGAGTCGAGAAACTCACAGCCGTGATGGACGTCGAGCTGCACAGTGTCGAGTTGCGGAACAGGACCGTGGACGTAGTCGATCGGTTGACCATTACCGGGGAACGTGCCCCGCCCGAAGGGGACCACCAGAACCGTGATGTTGGCTTCCTCGCTCATCTCGCCGAGGTGGGTCAACTGAGCGCGAGCCGTATCCGCTCCGCCGAACTGCATACGCAGCGCCGCCTCATGGATGATCGCCGTATAGCGCACGGGTTCGTCGCGGTGCAGGATCTCCTGCCGTCTGATGCGGAGGGACAACCGGTGCTCCACTTCGTACTGCCGTAGTGGTGGCACAACCTCCTGGAACAACGCGCGAGCGTGGTCCGTCGTCTGCAACAGGGCCGGAATGTGGATCGCCAGGGCCACCCGCAGCTCGGCGGCATGATGCTCAAGCTCCGCCACGTCGATG
This sequence comes from Streptomyces malaysiensis subsp. malaysiensis, assembly GCF_040653035.1. Classification (NCBI taxonomy): domain Bacteria; kingdom Bacillati; phylum Actinomycetota; class Actinomycetes; order Kitasatosporales; family Streptomycetaceae; genus Streptomyces; species Streptomyces malaysiensis. The sequence goes on along the minus strand of NZ_JBEZNG010000003.1, from coordinate 210,705 downwards.
AGCGCGGCGGGCAGACGCTCTCGATACTCGTCCCACCATCCTCGCGTGCGTCCACCTGTCATGTCGGCCAAGGCGTCGACGAGGGCGTCATCAGGGCAGGTGTAGTTACGAGCGAACGCTCGCACCCGGCCCGAGCTCACCGGGTACCGACCGGCCTCGATACTGCTCAGGCGGGCCTGGTTGATGCCGTGCTGCGCGGCAGCAGCGGTCGAGGACAAGCCAGCGCGTTCCCGGAGCTTCCGAAGTTCGGCGCCCAGTCGGCGCTGCCTCACGGTAGGCGTGTTGTTTGGCGGCATCGGTTCTCCCCTATCACCCACACGAGTTCAATTAGCAGCCTTGCTGCTGATTTCGTAGCAGGTCTACCACCGACTGCCCTACGGTGTGGCCCAAGCCACCCAACTCCACCCGACCGAGGGAGACTCCATGGCCAACGTACCGCCGTCCTCCGACCCCTGGACGTACTCCCTCCGCCTGCCCAACGACCCACGGGCCGCACGCATCTCACGCGCCACCCTCCGGGCGGTCCTCGCCTCCCACGGCATGGCCGAGCTGACCGACACGGCGGAACTCCTGACCTGCGAGCTGGTCACCAACGCCGTCCGCCACTCCGACGGCCCGACCCAACTCCGCATCCGCCACCTCTGCGAAAGCCGCCTGCGCGTCAGCATCTGGGACACCAACCCCACCATCCCCGCACCCTTCGACGCCCCACCCAGCCGCCTCGACCGCTTCACCGCCCTCACCGAGGCCGCCGCCAACCTGGACGCGACCTCGGGGCGCGGCCTGCTCATCGTCCGGCTGTGCGCCGACAACTGGGGCGGCTACCCCCTCGCCGACGACCTCTTCGGCATCAGCGGCAAGCTCCTCTGGTTCGAGCTCACCCCCCACCAGCACGCTTACGAGATCGCCGCCTGACCCCACACGGACCTTTCCCCCAATCGGGTGATCACCGGTCATTTGCCCCGTGCACATGCTCCGATGACCCTACGTTCACACACATGGTCAGTTCGCGGCACGAGGCCGCACATCGCATCTTTCAAGAACGACCGGAGTTACTCACTCCGGTGTTCCGCATCCTGGATCTGTCGCCGCCCGAGAAAGCGGCGGTTGAAGTACTCACCCCGGATGCCACCGAGATACGGCCGCTGGAACGTCGCGTGGACAGCGTGCTGCGCGTCAAGCCGTTCGCCGGCGGTGACTTCCTCCTGGCGATCGAGGCCCAAGGGCGCTGCGACCCCGACAAGGCAGTCAACTGGGGGTACTACGTGTCGTATCTGGCGGCGAAATACAAGCAACCGGCTCTGCTGCTCGTAGTCTGCCAGGACAAGGCAACCGCCGAGTGGGCGACCGGCCCCTTCCGGGTTGGCGTGGACGACTGGACGGCGCTGTCCGTACATCCACTGGTCCTGGGCCCTGGGAACGTCCCAGTGATCCTCGACCCGGACGAGGCCGCCCAGGACCTGACCCTGGCGACCTTCTCGGCCTTGACGCATGGCAGCCACCAGGATGCCCCGGCCATACTGAAGGCCCTGGCTCGGGCCATGGGAACCGCCGACCCTGAGTCCGTCAGCTACTACTCGGAATTGCTGGAAATCGGCCTGGGGAGTACTACCCCAGCGGGAATCACCTGGAGGAACGAGATGAGCGTGGGTACCTACTTCCCCGGCCGTGGCACCCTCATCGAGGAGACCTTCCTGAAGGGGAAGGCAGAGGGCAAGGCAGAAGGCAAGGCAGAGGGGGCGGCAGAGGGGGAAGCCCGGGGCCGAGCCCAGGGCGTACTGGGCGTCTTGGAGAAGCGAGGCATCCCCACCCTGGCCGCGACGCGCGACCGCATCACCGACTGCACCGACCTCGGCACCCTGGACCGCTGGTTCGACCGCGCCTTCACCGTCTCCACCGCCGACGAGCTCTTCGCCGAGAACGGCTGACGACACCGTGGCCGTAGGTAGCTACTTCCCCGGCCGGGGGACCCTCGTCGAGGAGACCTTCCTCAAGGGCAAAGCGGAGGGCGAAGTCCATTCGCGGGTACAGGGTGTGCTGCGCGTTCTGGAGAAGCGAGGGATCACCACCCCGCCCGAGACCCGCGACCGCATCACCGACTGCACCGACCTCGGCACCCTGGACCGCTGGTTCGACCGCGCCTTCACCGTCTCCACTACCGATGAGCTCTTCGCGGTGGAGGAGTCGGACCGGTAGTCACCGGGCGGGCCCGGGGCCAACCCGGGAGCCGTGCCACCGCCGGGTGGTCGCCGACGCGGCGGGAGGGGGCGGGGTCGGAGGGGTGGTGTCCTGGACGCTTACGTGTATTTGTGGCGCCAATCTCCGGCCCACGCAAGTCCCCGGCTAATGGCGCCGTAAATATACGGTCCAGGGCGCCGCCCCGGAGGCCCCGCCCCCGGCACCCACCACGAACAGCAGGCGCCCCACAGCAACCACCCACGCACCCGCACCGCGCACCCACCACCCGCCGCACCGCACCGCACCGCGCACCCACCACCCGCCACACCGCACCGCACCGCGCACCCACCACCCGCCACACCGCACCGCACCGCGCACCCACCACCCGCCGCACCGCACCGCACCGCGCACCCAACAGCACCCCCGCGCCCGGCATCGCACCGCACCCACCGCCCGGCGCCCCCGCTCCGTGCGACCGGCCGCCCCCGGAACTCACGCCGAACCCCCACCCATCCGGCACCGACCGTGCCTACCCTGGTGGCTTCTGAACGGCGAACAACAGTCACCGGGGGGACGGGGCCTCATGGATCCCGCAGCCATAGCCACACTGGTCCAGGAACTCTTCGTCGCCGACGGGCCGGTGGACCGGCCCGTCCGCATCGCCTCCCTCGTCGCCTTCCAGGGCGACCACCGCACGCTCACCGAACGGGACCTGCCCCGGATCGCCTCCGCGCTCATCGAAGACGTAGCGAGAGAATTCGACGACGACACCACCGATCAGCCCCGCACCGAGCTGACCGACGCCCTCGCCCGCACCCTCCACGCCCTCGGCACCGTCGACCTGGACGACCTACGAGCTGTCCGCCTCGGCCCCGAAGCGTTCGCCCGCCATCTCGCCATCGCCGCCCCCGACGCCGACGCCGAACTGGACCCGGCGGACGCCCGTACGCACGCCTCGCTGCGGGAGGCCGTCTGTGCGCACATCCTGCGCTTCCTCACCATCCGCTCCCCCTTCGTCGCGGCCGCAGAGGACGCCGCGTTCGAGGAGCGCTACGCCCAGGACATCGTGGCCGCCCACGACCATCTGACGATCTACGGCATCGATCTGACCCACTCCCCCGACAGCTGGCCGCTGGACGCCGCCTATCTCAGCCTGGAGACCGAGACCGACGCGGGAGGCCCCAGCGCCCCCGCGGAACAGGCCCTCGCCGGACGCGACAGGGTGCTGCTGTGGGGCGTGGCGGGGTCGGGCAAGACCACGCTGGTGCAACGGCTCGCGGTGTCCGTGGCCCGTGGCGACCTCCCGGCCCCGCTGGAGGGGCTGCGCGGTCGGGTGCCGTTCGTGCTCCCCGTACGCCGGTTCCGCCGCGACGGCTTCCCGGAACCGGACGCCTTCCTGTCCGCCATCCGCTATCCGCACAGCGACGCCCAGCCGCCGGGATGGGCCGAGCGGGTGCTGTCCCACGGACGCGGGCTGATGCTCGTGGACGGCGTGGACGAGGCCCCGGAGGAGGAGCGTGAACGGCTCCGCGAAGCGCTGCGCGAGCTTCCGGCGCGCTATCCGGGAAATGTCTGGCTGGTCACCTCGCGCCCTTCCGCCGTACGGGAGAACTGGCTGGCCGCCGAGCGCTTCACCGAGCTGAAACTCTCCCCGCTCAGCCGAGAGGGCGTCACCGCGTTCATCCGGCGCTGGCATGCGGCGGCCCGCCAGGACATCTCCGACCCGGCCGATCTGGACCGGCTGAGCGGTTACGAGGAAACGCTGCTGGACGCCGTAAGGATTACCCGGGACCTCGGCCGGCTGGCCACCAATCCGCTGATGTGCGGTCTGCTGTGCGCACTGCACCGGGACCGCCGCGGCTATCTGCCACGGGGCCGGAAAGCCCTCTATGACGCGGCCCTTTCCATGCTCCTGGAACGGCGCGACCGCGAGCGCGCCATGCTGCCGCCCGATGGAATCGACCTCCCCCAGGAACCGAAGATCCAGCTCCTCCAGAAGCTGGCGCACTGGATGCTCGTCAACGGCCGGTCCGAAATGGACCGGGCCGCCGCCATCGAGACACTCGCCCGGTACATCCCGGCCATTCCGCACGCGGAGCGGCAGGGCGCACCGGAGGAGATCTACCGCCATCTGCTCAACCGGACCGGACTATTGCGCGAGCCCACACCCGGTTCGGTCGATTTCGTGCACCGAACGTTCCAGGACTATCTCAGCGCGAGAGCGGTCGTCGAACGGCACGATTTCGACTTCCTGATCGACCACGCACACCTGGACGACTGGGAAGAAGTGATCAGAATGTCCGTCGCTCTCGCCCGTCCCGATGAATGCGCCTACCTCCTGGAGGGGCTGCTGGCGGCCCGTAAAGACGCCAGGCCCGTCCATGCCCGCCATCGCAAACTCCTGGCGGCCGCATGTCTGGAACACGCGACGGAGCTGGACCCCGAGGTGCGTTCCCGGGTGCATCGCTATACCCGCGATCTGGTACGTCCGACCTCGCTGGAAGGGGCCCGGGCGCTGGGCTGGATCGGGCCTATCGTGCTGGAAATGCTCCCCGATCCCAGCGGGGTATCCGATGAGGAAGCCCACCGGCTGGCCGTCACCGCCACCTCGATAGCCGACGACCGCGCCATCGACTATCTGGTCCGGCTGCGGGACCGCGCCTCCTGGGCGGTACGGGCGCGGCTCGCGGCCGCCTGGCGGCGATATGACACCGACCGTTACGCCGAGGAAATCATCGCCCATCTCGATGAGCGGGAACTCGACTTTCCGGTGTCGGACCTGGAAGAGCTACGGGCGCTCCGCAGGCTGGGCGGCCGCCCCTGTGTCCAGATAGCCGGTGCGCTCACCCCGCAGCAGCTGATCGAGGGCCTGGTGGCCGAGCGGCTGACCGAGCTGTGGCTCGCCTACGACCTGGGCGCGGACCTGGATCTGAGCTGGCTGACCGCCTTCCCCCGGCTGACCATCCTGCGGCTGAGCCAGCGCAACACGGAGGTGACCGGGGTTCCGGAGGGCGTCCAGGTCATCGTGGCGGGCGCGTAAGCGCAGACCCCGAAAGGGCCCTGGCAGGCCCTCAGAGGCCCTGGAACCCGGGGGCGGGGCCGTCACCCCGGCACCCCAACCAGGCACGCTCAGGGCGCACCAGGGCCCGCCAGGAAGGCGTACGCACAAAAGGGGGCCGCCCCGGACCGGATGGTCCGGGGCGGCCCCTGGCATGACGGCGGCTGACTACACCGCGTCACGCCTCCTTGCTCAGGTTCGGGCCCGCGCCACCGGCGGCGGACTCGATCGGCGGGGTGTCCGGCAGCGCCGACTTCTCCTCGCCGCGGAAGGTGAACTTCTTCTCCTCACCCTCACCCTCGGTGTCCACGACCACGATGTGGCCCGGACGCAGCTCGCCGAAGAGGATCTTCTCCGAGAGCACGTCCTCGACCTCGCGCTGGATCGTCCGGCGCAGCGGCCGGGCGCCCAGGACCGGGTCGTAGCCGCGCTTGGCCAGCAGCTTCTTGGCCTCGCCACTGAGCTCGATGCCCATGTCGCGGTCCTTCAGCCGCTCGTCCACCTTGTCGATCATGAGGTCGACGATCTGGATGATGTCGGTCTCGGTGAGCTGGTGGAAGACGACGGTGTCATCGACACGGTTCAGGAACTCGGGGCGGAAGTGCTGCTTCAGCTCCTCGTTGACCTTGGCCTTCATCCGCTCGTAGCCGGTCTTCACATCGCCCTGGGCGGCGAAGCCCAGGTTGAAGCCCTTGGAGATGTCCCGGGTGCCGAGGTTGGTGGTCATGATGATCACCGTGTTCTTGAAGTCCACGACCCGGCCCTGGGAGTCGGTCAGCCGACCGTCCTCCAGGATCTGGAGCAGCGAGTTGAAGATGTCCGGGTGGGCCTTCTCGACCTCGTCGAAGAGGACCACGGAGAACGGCTTGCGGCGCACCTTCTCGGTGAGCTGGCCGCCCTCCTCGTAGCCCACGTATCCGGGCGGGGAGCCGAAGAGCCGCGAGACGGTGTGCTTCTCGCTGAACTCCGACATGTCGAGCGAGATCATCGCGTCCTCGTCGCCGAAGAGGAACTCGGCGAGGGTCTTGCTGAGCTCGGTCTTACCGACACCGGACGGGCCCGCGAAGATGAACGAGCCGCCGGGGCGCTTGGGGTCCTTAAGGCCCGCACGCGTACGCCGGATGGCCTGGGAGAGCGCCTTGATGGCGTCCTTCTGGCCGATGACGCGCTTGTGCAGCTCGTCCTCCATGCGCAGCAGGCGGGAGGACTCCTCCTCGGTCAGCTTGAAGACCGGGATACCGGTGGCCGTGGCCAGGACCTCGGCGATCAGCTCCTCGTCGACCTCGGCGACGACGTCCATGTCGCCGGCCTTCCACTCCTTCTCCCGCTTCGCCTTGGCGGCCAGGAGCTGCTTCTCCTTGTCGCGCAGGCCCGCGGCCATCTCGAAGTCCTGCGAGTCGATCGCGGACTCCTTCTCCCGGCGCACATCGGCGATCTTCTCGTCGAATTCGCGCAGGTCCGGCGGTGCGGTCATACGGCGGATCCGCATCCGGGAGCCGGCCTCGTCGATCAGGTCGATCGCCTTGTCCGGCAGGAAGCGGTCCGAGATGTAGCGGTCGGCCAGGGTGGCGGCCGCGACCAGGGCCGAGTCCGTGATCGAGACGCGGTGGTGCGCCTCGTAGCGGTCCCGCAGGCCCTTGAGGATCTCGATGGTGTGGGGCAGCGACGGCTCGGCGACCTGGATGGGCTGGAAGCGGCGCTCGAGGGCCGCGTCCTTCTCCAGGTACTTGCGGTACTCGTCGAGCGTCGTGGCGCCGATGGTCTGGAGCTCGCCCCGCGCCAGCATCGGCTTGAGGATGCTCGCGGCGTCGATCGCGCCCTCGGCGGCACCCGCACCCACCAGGGTGTGGAGCTCGTCGATGAACAGGATGATGTCGCCGCGGGTGCGAATCTCCTTGAGCACCTTCTTCAGGCGCTCCTCGAAGTCACCGCGGTAGCGGGAGCCGGCGACCAGGGCGCCCAGGTCCAGGGTGTAGAGGTGCTTGTCCTTGAGGGTCTCGGGCACCTCGCCCTTGACGATGGCCTGGGCCAGCCCCTCGACGACCGCCGTCTTGCCGACGCCGGGCTCGCCGATGAGGACCGGGTTGTTCTTGGTGCGGCGCGAGAGCACCTGCATGACCCGCTCGATCTCCTTCTCGCGCCCGATGACCGGGTCGAGCTTGGATTCGCGGGCGGCCTGGGTGAGATTGCGGCCGAACTGGTCCAGGACGAGCGAGGTGGAGGGAGTGCCCTCCGCCGGGCCGCCGGCGGTGGCGGCCTCCTTGCCCTGGTAGCCGGAGAGCAGCTGGATGACCTGCTGCCGCACCCGGTTCAGATCGGCGCCCAGCTTCACGAGGACCTGGGCGGCGACGCCCTCGCCCTCGCGGATCAGGCCGAGCAGGATGTGCTCCGTACCGATGTAGTTGTGGCCGAGCTGAAGGGCCTCGCGGAGCGACAGCTCCAGGACCTTCTTGGCACGGGGGGTGAAGGGGATGTGCCCGGACGGGGCCTGCTGGCCCTGCCCGATGATCTCCTCCACCTGCTGGCGGACCGCCTCGAGCGAAATCCCGAGGCTCTCCAGGGCCTTAGCGGCGACACCCTCACCCTCGTGGATCAGGCCCAGGAGGATGTGTTCGGTGCCGATGTAGTTGTGGTTGAGCATCCGGGCTTCTTCCTGAGCCAGGACGACAACCCGCCGCGCGCGGTCGGTGAACCTCTCGAACATCGTTAATCGCTCCTCAGAGCGGTCAGAAAGATCGGGGACGATCCCCTCCCTGTCCTTCCGCATGCTAGTCCCGCAACCCGGGACAGCTCATTCCAACTGCCGACAACCGTCCGGATCACCCCCGCTCGCGCGGGGCAAACAGCACTGGCCTCCTGCCCGAACAGCCGACAACTGCTTCAACCCGATGGTGCGAGACGATGTTCCCGCAGGCCAGGCATCTACGCCCACCGCCAGTACGCCGATGGCGAACGCCGCTTCCTCCCGACACGCGGACCGCCCCTCCCCACTAGGGATGTCTTACCCGCAAGCACAGATACTCCATGCCGTACGGGCCGGTTCCATCCGCTACGGGCGAACAACCTTGCGCCCGTTCACCGGCCCTGTAGGCCCTCTGGTGGGCACGGTGCGCACACGGACGCGTGCGGCGCGTCATCGCCCGCGTAACCAAGCGGGAGGGCGGGAAGTTCTGCTGGACATGATCCTCAGGGCCCACGGCGCGAGGCCGTCCGCACCGGCCGCCCGGTCACTCTGGTACGAGCGGGAGCTGGGCTGGCCGACGGCCGGCAGCGATCCCGTCGAACTGCTCACGGGGGTGGCCTTCGACGTGATCGAACTACCGGCCGTGGCCGGTTTCGCGATGCTGCGGCGCGTGCCGCGGACCGGTCCGGTCGCGGTGGAGGGCGCCTGGATGCGGCTCCTGGTGGCCCCGGGCAGCTCCGACGAGCTTCCGGGGCTGCTCGACTGGCTGGAGTGGGGCGGTGTGGCCCTGGACCTGGGCGCGATCGGCGCCGGAGGCCGGATCACCGCGCCGTGCCCCGCCCGCTCCTGGCCACCGCCCCTGGCCGCCGGGGCGCCCGGAGAGCGGTGCCCGCAGGAGGCCGCCGTATGGCTGCGACCTCCCGACCCGAAGGGCGAGGTGGAGCCGACGCTGCCGAGGGCAGGCTTCGGGGGCGATGGGGGCGCCCCCGATCTCGTACGGCTCGTGGGCGCGGCGGCTACGGAGTGCCACCGAGCCCGATTGTCGCGCGCCCGGCCGCTGCCCAGGCAGCGGCGAGCCGGGGATAGCTGACGCGCTCAGCCGTTGGCCTTCTCGTACGCCTCACGCACGGTCGCGGGAACACGGCCGCGGTCGTTGACCTCGTAGCCGTTCTCCTTGGCCCAGGCGCGGATCTTCGCGGTGTCCTGGCTGCCGCCCGACGCCGCGCGGGTCTTGCCCCGGCCGCCGGCAGCCCGGCCACCGGTGCGCCGGCCGCCCTTGGTGAAGGGCTCCAGGGCGTCACGGAGCTTGTCCGCGTTGTTGGTGGTGAGGTCGATCTCGTAGCTCTTGCCGTCCAGAGCGAACGTCACGGTCTCGTCCGCCTCGCCGCCGTCGAGGTCGTCGACAAGAAGGACCTGAACCTTCTGTGCCATGGGGTTCCTTTCAGGGAAACGGGGGGCTCGGGGGCACAGCGTTACCCGCTGATGACTCACCCCCCAGGTAATTACACTACGAGAGAATAGGAAACCGCTTTTCCCGGAAAAACACAAACCCCCCGCGAAGGTTCGACCGATCCACCAAGCGGGAAGGCTCATGGAAGGTCATGTTCCGGAGCTATGTGATAGGGGAGCGATTCGGACATAGGGCCCGCGATCACAGTTGCAGAAGCATCCGGCTGTTGCCAAGGGTGTTCGGCTTCACCCGTTCGAGACCAAGGAACTCGGCGACGCCCTCGTCATAGGAACGCAGGAGCTCGCTGTAGACATCGCCGTCCACCGGCGTCTCGCCGATCTCCACGAAGCCGTGCTTGGTGAAGAAGTCGACTTCGAAGGTGAGGCAGAAAATGCGCCGCACACCGAGCCAGCGCGCGGTCTGGAGCAGCTTGTCGAGCACCAGATGCCCAACACCGGTCCCCTTGAGAGTCCGATCGACGGCGAGAGTGCGGACCTCCGCGAGGTCTTCCCACATGACGTGCAGCGCTCCGCAGCCAATGACCTCAGCGTCCTCGTCGCGCTCGGCGACCCAGAACTCCTGGATGTCCTCGTAAAGCGTCACGGTGGCTTTGTCGAGCAGGATGCGATCGTCCACGTAGGAGTCGATGAGACGGCGCACGGCCCGTACATCGCCGGTCCGGGCACGGCGGACGGTGACTACTTTTGATAGTGGGGAGGACATGCCCGGACGCTATCGCCCCGGGTCATCGCCCCGACTCACCGGGGCTCTCCCCCGACTCCCCCAGTTGTGCGACACGCATGGCATCCCGCAGTGCGTCGCGCTGCTCTTCGGACATCATCCCGAAGAACGCGACGAGAGCGGCCGCGGGGTTGTCACTGGTCGACCACGCTTCGTTCATCAGTGCGGCCGAGTAGGCGGCGCGTGTGGAGACCGCGGCATATCGATAGGCGCGGCCTTCCACCTCCCTGCGCAACCACCCCTTGTGATGGAGGTTGTCCATTACGGTCATGACCGTCGTGTAGGCGATCGAGCGTTCCCGCTGAAGGTCTTCCAGGACTTCCCGGACCGTGACCGGGCGGTTCCACTTCCACACCCGCGTCATGACCGCGTCTTCGAGATCTCCCAATGGCCGAGGCACACCGAGAATAATAGTGGGAGATGTCCCGAATGTCCGGAGGTCCACGGAGTTTGCTCGGGAAAAGCCACACGCCCCGGGACGCGATGCGTCCCGGGGCGTGTTGCGACCGTGGTGTGGCGCAAGGGCGGCGGCGCCCAAACGGGTCCGATGAACCCGATCGATCCGGGTGGCCCGATCGATCCGGGTGGCCCGATCGATCCGATCAGGCCGATCAGGACGGCTCGCGCTCCGGGGCCGGGCGTTCCGCCTCGGCGTGGGCCGCCAGCGCCGCGTCCACCGCGGCGTCCTCCTTGGCCTTGTTGGCGCCGCCCTGGCTCTTCACCATCGTCACGATGAGCGCGGTGAAGGCCACGGCCATCACAATGGGCGGGACCAGCGCGGAGACGTAATCCATGGCTCTCGGCCTCCTTTTGCTCGAGACCACCAGATTACGCGGCGCGCCGCGGCCTCCCGGAGCCGGGCACCGCTCCCGGGCGGGGCGGCCCCGGGCCAGGGGGGGCGCCGGGCCGCGGGTCAGGCGGAGCGGGCCCCGGTGCCGGGGTCGAGCCTCGAATCGTGCTCCGGGGGCGGCGTGGGGCGGCGGCGCTTGGGCGGGAAGACCTCCGCCGGCGTGGGCACCGGACGCCCCGGGCGTGGCGCCCGGCGGCCCGGCTCCCGGCGCTTGGGCTCCTCGCGGTCGCCGTGCTCGGGCGCCGGGGGCTTCTTGCGCGGCTCCCGCTTCGGCTCGTCGGCCTTCTGCACGGCCTCCCGCGCGGCCTCCTCCCCCTTCCGGACCGGCCCCCGCACGGCCGTCCGGGGGCCCGCCGAGACCCCGCCGGGCAGGGCGCGCAGCCGGGGCGCCACCGGGCGCGTACGCGGCTCCACGACGGCGCCGGAGCGCTCCGCCAGCCGGGCGCGCACGCCCCGCTCGGCAAGGCGCTCGCAGTGGTTCAGCAGCGCGCGCCGGCGCGTCGTCTCACCGCCGCCCGCGGCCGACCCGCACAGCGTGCGGAGCGCGGCCAGATCCTCGGCCAGCGGCTCGTAACCGGCCGCGAGGGCGCCCTGGAGCTGCTCGAGATAGCCGACGGCGGCACCGGGCAGAGCGGCGCGGTAGCGGGCGAGCTCGTCGAGCAGGAACGCTCGCAGCCGCCCGCCCTCGCGGACCGCTTCGTCCACCGCCTCGGCGAGCCGGAGACAGTCCTGGACCTCCTCCGCCCGGTCCGGGCCGAGGGGGCCGGCAGAGGGAGTGACGGGGTCGGGTTGGAGGGCGATGGCGAGGGCGCGTCGGAGCACACGCAGCTCATCCGCACTGAACGCCATTCCGCCGCGGGATCCATATGGCGTGGGCATGGGGCGACTTTAAGTGCTAAGCGGACAAATTTCGCTGAGCGCCGGACGGTGCGGCGCGTTGCGGACACCAAGCCGCCATACGGACGCAAAGCCGCCATACGGGGGAAGTGCCGGACGGGACCGCGCCGAGGCGGTCCCGTCCGGACCCGGCACCCGGGGGCGGACCGTCGCATCCGGGTGCCGGTGTACATGGTCGACGGCCCTTCCGCTTGTCAATACGGAATTCGAAGTGCCGTCATTCCCTTGACCGCCCCTCGCCCCAATGGCGAAGAGCGATCAGCGCCCCCGACGAATCCAGAGCGCGGGAATTCGTTTCGGAATGCCGTCAATGCGGTCGAGCACGCAGGTGAAGAGGTGATCGCCGGTGCTCAGCCGCGCGAGACGTTCCGCTCGTAGACCAGTCTGAGGCCGATCAGGGTCAGCCAGGGCTCATGCTCATCGATCACTGAGGATTCTCCTAGCACCATGGGCGCCAGCCCACCGGTGGCGATCACGGTGACGTCCTCCGGATCCTTGGCCAGCTCCCGCGCCATCCGGCGGACGATCCCGTCCACCTGCCCGGCGAATCCGTAGAGGATGCCGGACTGCATGGCCTCCACCGTGTTCTTCCCGATCACGCTGCGCGGACGGGCCAGCTCGATCTTGCGCAACTGCGCCCCGCGTACGCCCAGCGCCTCGACCGAGATCTCGATACCCGGCGCGATCACCCCGCCCACGTACTCACCGCGGGCGCTGACCGCGTCGAAGGTCGTCGCGGTGCCGAAGTCGACGACCACGCACGGGCCCTCGTACAGCTCGACGGCGGCCAGCGCGTTGATGATCCGGTCGGCGCCGACCTCCTTGGGGTTGTCCACCAGGATCGGCACACCGGTCTTCACGCCCGGCTCGACCAGGACGGACGGCACATCGCCGTAGTAGCGGCGGGTCACCTCGCGCAGCTCGTGGAGGACCGAGGGGACGGTGGAGCAGATGGAGATGCCCGCGATGCCGTCGCCCAGCTCCTCGCCGAGCAGCGGATGCATGCCCATCAGGCCCTGGAGCAGGACGGCGAGTTCATCGGCGGTGCGGCGGGCGTCGGTGGAGATCCGCCAGTGCTCGACGATCTCGTCCCCGTCGAAGAGGCCCAGCACGGTGTGGGTGTTCCCGACGTCGATGGTGAGGAGCATGGGTCAACTCACCTCGGCGCCGCGCAGGTCCAGGCCGATGTCCAGGATCGGGGAGGAGTGGGTGAGCGCGCCCACGGCCAGATAGTCGACGCCCGTCTCGGCGTACGTACGGGCGTTGGCGAGCGTCAGCCGCCCCGAGGACTCCAGCGCGGCGCGCCCGGCCACCAGCTCGACGGCCTCGCGGGTCCGCTCCGGGGTGAAGTTGTCCAGCAGGATGAGGTCCGCGCCCGCCGCCAGGACCGGCGGGATCTGGTCGAGGGTGTCGACCTCCACCTCGATCGGCACGTCGGGGAACTCGGCCCGCACCGCGCCGAACGCCTCCGCGACGCCGCCCGCCGCGATCACATGGTTGTCCTTGACCAGCGCCGCGTCCGAGAGCGACATCCGGTGGTTGGCCCCGCCGCCGCAGCGCACCGCGTACTTCTCCAGGGCGCGCAGCCCCGGAGTGGTCTTACGGGTGTCACGGACCTTGGTCCTCGTCCCCTCGAGGGCATCGGCCCACGCACGGGTCGCGGTCGCGATGCCGGAGAGCCGGCACAGGAGGTTGAGCGCGCTGCGCTCACCGGTGAGCAGGTCGCGGGTGCGGGTGCGGACGCTGAGCAGCTTCTGACCGGCCGCCACCCGGTCGCCGTCCTCGACATGCCGCTCGACCTCGAACTCGTCGGTGCAGACCACGGACAGGACCGCCTCGGCGATCCGCAGCCCCGCGACGGTGCCCGCCTCCCGGGCCGTGAAGTCGCCGGTGGCGAAGGCGTCCTCGGGGACGGTGGCCACGGTGGTGACGTCCACGCCCTGGTCGAGGTCCTCCTCGATGGCCATATGGGCGATGTCCTCGACCTGCACGGGGTCGAGTCCGGCGCCGGTCAGCAGCTCGGCCAGATCGGGGTCCAGACCGCACTCCATCGGGTCGAGCCCCATGCCGTCGGCGTCGTCACCGCCGCAGCCGCAGGCGTCGCCGCAGCCCGCCCCCTCACCGGGACCGCCGATCTGGAGCAGCGGCAGGGACACGGGTGGTTGACGGTCTTCGGAAGTGCTGCTGCTCACGGGCGGGACTCCGTCTCGGCTCTGGGGGTGGTCGGTGGGGGAAACGCTTCGGAGTCCGTGGAACGGACATCGAGGGCGCCGTCCGGGCGGAGGGTGACCAGGAGGTGGCGGCGCCAGACGGCGTCGTCCCGCTCGGGGCGGTCCTCGCGCCAGTGGCAGCCGCGGGTCTCCTCACGGCGGAGCGCGGCGGCGACCAGGACCCGGGCGACGAGATGGAGGTTGGTGGCCTCCCAGGTCTCCACCCCGGGCTCGGCCGTCTTGCCGTCCCGCCGCAGCTGCGCCGCGGCGTCGTCGTGGACGCGGTCCAGCCGGTCGGCGGCGCGGGCCAGGCTCTCGGCGGAGCGGAGGACTCCGGCGCCGTGGGTCATGATGTGCTGGATCTCGTAGCGGGCCTCCGAGGCGAGCAGGGGCGCGCCGGCGGGGGCCCCGAGGGCGTCGGGAGTGTCGGTGGCATCCGGGTCCGACGGCCCCGTCCGCTCGCCCGGCCCCTCGGTCCGCCCGGCGGCCCCGGCGGGCTCCGCCCCGGCGGCGATGCCCTCTGCGATGCCCTCTGTGACGCCCTCTGTGATGTCCTCCGCGATGCGCTCCGCGAAGACCAGGCCCTCCAGAAGGGAGTTGGAGGCCAGGCGGTTGGCGCCGTGGACGCCGGTGCAGGCGACCTCCCCGCAGGCGTAGAGACCGGGGACGGTGGTGCGCCCGCGCAGATCGGTGCGGACCCCGCCGCTCGCGTAGTGCGCGGCCGGGGCGACCGGGATGGGCTCGGTCACCGGGTCGATGCCGTGCGTACGGCAGGCGGCGAGGATGGTCGGGAAGCGGCGCTCCCACATCTCGGCCCCGAAGTGGCGGGCGTCCAGGTACATATGCTCGGCGCCGCGCTCCCGCATCCGCCGCATGATGCCCTTGGCGACGATGTCACGGGGCGCCAGCTCGGCCAGCTCGTGCTGTCCCCGCATGAAGCGCACCCCGTCGGCGTCCACGAGATGGGCGCCCTCGCCCCGCACCGCCTCCGAGACCAGCGGCTGCTGGCCCTCCGCCTCCGGGCCCAGCCACAGCACCGTGGGATGGAACTGCACAAACTCCAGATCGCTGACCTCGGCCCCGGCGCGCAGCGCGAGCGCCACCCCGTCGCCGGTGGAGACGGCGGGGTTGGTGGTGGCGGAGAAGATCTGGCCCATGCCGCCCGTGGCGAGGACGACCGCGCCCGCCCGTACCGCGCCCACGCCGTCCCGGCGGCCCTCGCCCATGACGTGCAGGGTGACCCCGGCCGTCCGGCCGGCGCCGTCCTTGAGGAGATCGAGCACCAGGGCGTTCTCCACGGTGTCGATACCGGCCGCGCGCACCGCCTCGACCAGGGCCCGGGAGATCTCCGCGCCGGTCGCGTCGCCGCCCGCGTGGGCGATCCGGCGGCGGTGGTGGCCGCCCTCGCGGGTCAGCAGGATCTCGCCCGTGTCGTCGTCGGCGTCGAAGCGGGCGCCGGTGGCGATGAGCCGGCGCACCGCGTCGGGCCCCTCGGTGACCAGCGTCCGCACCGCCCGCTCGTCACAGAGCCCGGCGCCGGCCACCAGGGTGTCGTCCAGATGCTGCTCGGGGGTGTCGCCCTCGCCGAGGGCGGCGGCTATGCCGCCCTGGGCCCAGCGCGTGGAGCCGTCGTCCAGGCGGGCCTTGGTGACCACCGTGACCCTGGCCCCGGCCGCGGCACAGCGCAGCGCCACGGTCAGCCCGGCGACCCCGGAGCCGACGACCACGACATCGGCCTCGATGGCCCAGCCGGGGGCGGGGGCGCGCAGGGCGGTGGCGGGGGTGGCGGCGCGCGGAGCGAGGGCGGCGGCCGACGGCCGCCCGGTCGGACGGCTCATCGGGCGGCTCCGATCCACAGGCGGATGTTGTCTATCAGGCGGGTGGCGCCGACCTTGGCGGCGACGGCCAGCACGGCCTCGCCGGTGTGCGCGTCGGAGACCTCGGTGAAGTCGGCGGGATCGACCAGGCCCAGATAGTCCAGGGCGAGCGGCGGTTCGAACCCCGCCGCCTCGTCGAGCACCGCACGCGCCGCGGACCGCACCGCGGCGGGCGACGCGACCCGTATGAGCTCGTGCTCCTCGGCGCCGACCGGGCCCTCCCCGGCCGCCAGCAGCCCCGCGTCACGCCCCGCGAACAGCGCCCGGGACAGGGCCAGCGCGGTGTCCCGCTCCTGGGCCGACAGATAGCGGTTACGGCTGGAGAGGGCGAGCCCGTCGCCCTCCCGGACGGTGGGGACGCCGACGATCTCGACCGGGAAGTCCAGATCGCGGGTCATCCGGCGGATCAGCGCCAGCTGCTGGGCGTCCTTCTCGCCGAAGAAGGCGACATCGGGGCGGGTGATGTGGAGCAGCTTGGCGACGACGGTGAGCATCCCGTCGAAGTGGCCGGGGCGCGAGGCGCCCTCATAGCGCTCGCCCATGGAGCCCGCCGTGATCCGGATATGCGGCTCACCGCCCGGATACACCTCCTCGGCGGACGGGGCGAAGACGATGTCCGCGCCCGCCTCGGCCGCCACCTTCAGGTCGGCGTCCAGGGTGCGCGGATAGCGGTCGAGGTCCTCGCCCGCGCCGAACTGCAAGGGATTGACGAAGACGGTGACGGTCACCAGGCCCTTGGCACCCACCCGGGCGCGGGCGGTGCGGATGAGCGAGGCGTGTCCGTCGTGCAGCGCGCCCATGGTCATCACGACGGCCGCCCGCCCCGGCACGGCGAAGTGGGCGAACGCCGCGTCCAGCTCCGGGCGATGGCGGAACAGCTCCACATCAGGCTCCCCGGGCAGCGCCTTGGTCCACAGCTTCGGGCTCATGCCTCGCCACCTCCCCGGCCGCGTGCGTCGGTGACGTCCGAGAGCACGCCCAGCAGGTCCTCCGCGAGCTCCGGCTTGAGCAGGCCGTGCGCGAGCGCCCGGTCCGCGGTCGTACGGGCCATGGCCAGATAGCCGGCGACGGCGTGCGGGGCGTGCCGCCGCAACTCGGCGACATGGGCGGCGACCGTGCCCGCGTCACCGCGCGCGACCGGGCCGGTCAGCGCGGCGTCGCCGCTGCGCAGCGCGTTGTCCAGCGCGGCGCCGAGGAGCGGGCCGAGCATCCGGTCGGGGGCCTCGACGCCGGACTCGCGCAGCAGCTCCATGGACTGGGCGACCAGCGTCATGAGGTGGTTGGCGCCGATGGCGAGGGCCGCGTGGTAGAGCGGACGGGACTCCTCCGCGATCCACTCGGGCTCCCCGCCCATCTCGATGACCAGCGCCTCGGCCGCCAGCCGCAGCTCCTCGGGGGCGGTGACGCCGAACGAGCAGCCGGCCAGCCGCTGGACGTCCACCGGGGTGCCGGTGAAGGTCATGACGGGGTGCAGCGCGAGCGGCAGCGCACCGGCCCGCAGCGCTGGCTCCAGCACGCCGACGCCATAGCGGCCTGAGGTGTGCACCAGCAGCTGCCCGGGGCGCACCGCGCCGGTTTCGGCGAGGCCGCCGATCAGCTCGGGCAGCGCGTCGTCGGGGACGGTGAGCAGCACCAGCTCGGCCCGCGCCAGCACCTCCGAGGGCGGGACGATCGGGACTTCGGGGAGCAGGGCGGCGGCCCGGCGCACGGAGGCGTCGGAGACACCGGAGGCGGCGACCGGACGGTGCCCGGCCAGCCGGAGGGAGGCGGCGAGGGCGGGGCCGACACGGCCCGCGCCGACGACCCCGACCGTGAGCCGGGCAGGGCGGTCCCGAGGCTCGGGGAGTGGTTGAGCATTCACGCGACAGCGGCCTTCCGTTCCAGTCCTCAGGGGGTACCGGACGATTCCCCGCCATGCTACGCGAGTGGTTCCGGGGGGTTTGGCCGCACGCCCGGGCCTGTGGACAACTCTGTGGTCCGAAGGACAGCCGTGCGACATGATCTGCCCATGAAGGACGAGGCAGGCGAGGCGGACGAGACGGGCGGCACGGGCGGCACGGGCGGCGAGGCGGACGAGGCGGACGGGGCGTCAGCCGCGGCGGACGACACGGCGGACGACACCGAGGCGGCGGCGCGAGCCCGCCGCCTCGCGGCCTGGCACGGCTCGGAGCGGACGCTGGCGCACGGGCCCGCGGAGGGCCGGATCGCCGAGCGGCTGGCCGCCCTCACGGCCGCCCTTACAACCGGCACCACGACTGCGACCGGCACCACGACCGGCACCACGGCCGACGCCCCGCCGTACGGCGGGGACGGCTGGGTGGACGTCTACGGGGACGGCATCGTCGAGGAGCTGGAGCGGCGGGTCGCCGGGCTGCTCGGCATGGAGGCCGCGGCGTTCTTCCCCACCGGCACCATGGCCCAGCAGATCGCGCTGCGCTGCTGGGCGGGGCGCACCGGCGATCCGGTGGTGGCGGTCCATCCGCTGGCCCATCTGGAAGTGCATGAGCGGGACGCGTATGTGACGGTGAGCGGACTGCGCGCGGTGCGTCCGACGGGCGAGCCGCGGCCGCCCACCGCCGAGGAGATCCGCGGCGTCGACGAGCCGTTCGGCACGCTCGCCCTCGAACTCCCGCTGCGCGACGCCGGATTCGTCCTGCCCACGTGGGAGGAGCTGGTCGAGGTGGTGGAGGCGGCCCGGGAGCGGGACGCGGTGGTGCACTTCGACGGGGCGCGGCTGTGGGAGTGCACGGTCCACTTCGGCCGGGAGCTGCCGGAGATCGCCGCGCTGGCGGACTCCGTCTATGTGTCCTTCTACAAGTCGCTCGGCGGCATCTCGGGAGCGGCACTGGCCGGGCCGGAGACCCTGGTGGCGGAGGCCAGGGCGTGGCGCCACCGGTACGGCGGCCAGCTCTTCCAGCAGTGGCCGACGGCGCTGGCCGCGCTGGACGGCCTGGACCGCGAGCTGCCGAGGCTCCCGTCATACGTGGCACACGCGCGGGTGGTGGCCGAGGCGCTGCGGAAGGCGTTCACGGCCGCGGGGGTGGGGTGGTCCCGGGTGCATCCCGAGGTGCCGCACACCCACCAGTTCCAGGTGTGGCTGCCGTATCCGGCCGCGGTGCTGGACGAGGCGGGGGTGCGGCTGGCGGAGGAGACCCGGACGACGCTGTTCCGTCGCTGGCGGGAGCCGGGGCCGCCCGGTCTGGCCATGACGGAGGTGACGGTCGCCTCACCCGCACTGGAATGGACGGCCGACGACGTCACGGCCGCGGTCGGCGCCTTCCTCGCAACGGTCCGGGAGCTCATGAACGGGGACGGCGGACCGGCGCCGCAGGGCGGCCAGGCCCTCCCGTAGCGCCCTTATAGCGCGCAGAGCGTCCGTAAGGCGGCCATGGCGACCGCGGCGGCGGCCCTGGCGACCGGCCACCGCGGCCCGGACGTCGCGGTGCTCCCGCAGTTCCCGGAGGGTGCGCCAGTCGTGCCGGCCCGGTGCGGGCGGGGCGGATTCACCGCGCCGGGCGGCCCGGTACAGGTCGAGTACGTACTGCTCGGTGAGGGACATGGCTCGACGGTCCGCCCGGCCCCAGGCTCCGGTCACGCCGTTTGACGATGGACGTCAAACGAGGGCGGCGCGGGTGACGGGCTCCCGCACCATGGGCTCATGGCCAATGTCATCGACATCGCCGGGCTGCCGTCCGAGCGCATCGTCTTCAGCCCGTCCCCGCTCGCCGAGCTGGGCGCGGCGCTGCATGTGCTGTCCGAGCCCGCCCACCACCCCGGGCTGCACGGCTGGGCCACCGCCACCGCCTCCGGGCTGAAACCGGATCTCGCGGACCGGCTCTGCGAGGCGGACTTCCTGTGGCGCTCCGCCCGCTCCGATCTGCTGCTCCCGGCCGTCCCCGGGGCGACGCTCGCGGAGGAACTGGACGCGCTGGACCGGATCGACGACGAGACGTTCGTGGCGGCCGCCTTCGAGATCGCCTGCTCCACCTCGTACTCCCGGCAGACCCCCTCGCCGCTGGTCGACGCGGGCGAACGGGCCCGGGTCCGCGAGATGGCGGCCGCCCGGGGGCCGCGGCAGGCGGCCTTCACCGACCGCATGCTGGAGGACCCGGACGGGCTGCGGGTGTGGTTGCGGCGGCTGCTGGAGGACTGCGACCGGGCGTTCTTCGCCGACACCTGGCGGCGGGTGCGCATCCAGCTGGCCGCCGACGCCCGTCACAAGGCCGAGCTGCTGCACCACAAGGGGCTCGCGGAGGCGCTGGTGGCGGCCTCCGCCGCGCTGTCGCTGTCGGAGGACGGGGGCAGCATCGTCGTCGACAAGCTGGCGGGCGGCCGTACGAGGGCGTACGGCGACGGCATCACCTTCATCCCGACCACCTTCGGCTGGCCGCATCTCATCGTCGTGCACGCCCCCGGCTGGCGCCCGGTGATCCAGTACCCGGTGGCCACCCCCGAGCTCCCGCCGCCCGCCGCCCTGGAGCTCGTCCAGTGCCGCCTGGAGGCCCTGGCCCACCCGATGCGGATGCGGCTGTGCCGCACCCTGGCCCGCGGTCCGCACACCACCGGTGAGCTCTCCGAGTCGTACGGCATCACGCCCCCGGAGGTCTCCCGCCATATCGCCGTGCTGAAGAAGGCCGGTCTGCTCACCACCCGCCGCCGCGGCCGCTATGTGCTGCACCAGCTCGACCTGGCGTCGGTGGCCCGGCTGGGCAGCGACTTCCTGGAGGGCGTTCTGCGCTGAGCGGATCGGCGGAAGTCGGCTGCGGTTCGGTGGCGCCCCGAAGGGGCGCGGGGCCGTGTCGATCTGCGGCTCCGCCGCGCGGGCGCGACCAGCCACGACGGCGCCGCAGACGATCGACGGCAGGTCGCGGCACTTCCAGCTAAGCGCTTAGCTCCGCCTAAGATGCTCAACCGAGCGCGAACGGAGCCGGGGCCATGAGCGCCGAGGAGCGGAGCAGCGATGAGCGACCGAAGCCACCGGACCGCACCCGAGCACACCCACCCCGACGATGTGGCCGTGCGGACCGCGCTCGCGGCGCTCGCCGACCCCGTACGGCTCCAGCTGGTCCGCGAGCTGGCCGCGGCGGCCGACTGGGAGCACGCCTGCGGCACCTTCGACGTGCCCGTGGGCAAGGCGGCCCTCAGCCACCACTTCTCGGTGCTGCGCGCGGCCGGGCTGATCGAGCAGCGCGACATGGGCCCCAGGCGGGTCAGCCGGCTGCGCCGCCCCGAGTTCGACCGGCGCTTCCCCGGACTGCTCGACCTGGTGCTGCGCGAGCGGCAGGACGGGGGCGAGGACGGGCGGCAGGGCGAGCGTCCGCCGAAGCGGTAAGGCGGCCGTGTCGACCGTAAGGACGCCGCCTCAGCGAGCCGATCCGGCCGATCCGGCCGGCCCCGCCGGACCCCCGGCCCGCACCAGCCCCGTCTCGTAGGCCATCACCACCACCTGCACCCGGTCCCGCAGCTCCAGCTTGGTGAGGATGCGCCCCACATGGGTCTTCACGGTGGCCTCGGACAGCACCAGCCGCGCCGCGATCTCACCGTTCGACAGCCCCTGCGCGACCAGCAGCACCACCTCGCGCTCCCGGTCGGTGAGCCGCTCCAGCCCCGGACGGGCCCGGCCCCCGGAGCCACCGGCCCCGCCGCCCGGCAGCATCGGCGCGAACCGGTCCAGCAGCCGGCGCGTCGTACTGGGCGCGACCACCGCGTCACCGCTGTGCACCGCGCGGATCGCCGCGAGCAGCTCACCCGGCGGCACATCCTTGAGCATGAAGCCGGCCGCCCCGGCCTTCAGCGCCGAGAAGGCGTATTCGTCCAGGTCGAAGGTGGTCAGGATGATGACCTTCGGCGCGTCCTCGCGTTCACATATCCGCCGGGTCGCCTCCACCCCGTCGAGTTTGGGCATCCGGACGTCCATGAGGATGACGTCGATCGCCGTGGAGCGCACCGCCGCCAGCGCCTCCACCCCATCGCCCGCCTCGGCGACGACCTCCATATCGGGCTGGGCCGCGAGCACCATCCGGAAGCCGGTGCGCAGCAGCACTTGGTCATCGACGAGCATGACGCGGATCGACATCCGGACGGGTCCCTTCCCTCTGGCCTGACGGCCGGCTCCCTCTGGACGGGCAGCCATCCCACAGCACCTACGCCTGAAGCACCTACAGAATCGCTCAACGGACCGGCTTCAGCGGCAGCAGTGCGCTGATCCGGAAGCCGCCGCCCGGCCGGGGGCCCGCGTCGAGCGTGCCGCCCACCATGCCGACGCGCTCCCGCATCCCGATCAGACCGTGGCCGCTGCCGTCGGCGCCGCCGTCCTGGTACATCTCGCGCTGCGCGCCCCGTCCGTCGTCCTCGACCAGCAGCCCGAGGCCGTCGTCGAAGTAGGTGAGGCGGACACTGGCGCCCACGTCCGGCCCGCCGTGCTTACGGGTGTTGGTGAGCGCCTCCTGCACGATGCGGTACGCGGTCAGCTCGACCCCGCTGGGGAGCTGGCGCGGGCTGCCCACGACCTTGAAGTCCACCGGAAGCCCGGCGCCGCGCACCTGCTCCACGAGCTCGTCGATCTGCTCGACGTCCGGCTGCGGGACGTATTCGTTCTCCTCGCCCGGCTCCCCGGTGCGCAACACGCCCAGCAGCCGCCGCATCTCGGCGAGCGCCTGGCGGCCGGTGCCCGAGATCGTCTCCAGCGCCTGCCGGGTCTGTTCGGGCGAGCTGTCCAGGACGTACGCGGCGCCGTCCGCCTGCACCACCATCACCGACACGTTGTGCGCCACCACATCGTGCAGCTCCCGCGCGATCCGGGCGCGCTCGGCGGCCACCGCGACCTTCGACTGCGCCTCGCGCTCCTTCTCCAGCCGGGCGGCCCGCTCCTCGAGCTGGGCGTAGTAGGCGCGGCGGGTGCGGATCGAGTCGCCGAGCACCCAGGCCAGCACGAACGGGATGGAGACGAAGACCACCGAGACGACATCCTCCCACCAGCCCTGCTGGGAGTGCGGCCAGCGGAGGGTCGCGAGAGGGGCCGCGCCGAACGCCATCGCCAGCGCGAAGCGGGAGGCCGGGCGCGAGGAGGTGACCGCCACCGTGTAGACGATCACCAGCATGGCGAAGTCGGTCGGATTGGGCTTGAGGTTCGTGGCCATCTGGGCGAGACCGCACAAGATCGCCAGCACCAGCATCTTCTCGGGGGCGCGGCGACGCAGCGCGATCGTCGCTCCCAGCGCCAGGATGATCGGCGCGCCCACGGTGCGGGGGCCCCGGCCCATCGACGCCTCCGAGAGCCACAGGAAACCGAAGCCGACGAGGAGGACGGCCCAGAAGGTGTCCACCCCTGTCGGATGCCTGCGGAGAAATTCGTAGAGGCGCTGCACGTCACCCAGCGTAGGCACCGCTGAACCCTCTCGGGTCAGCCCGAGGGGCGATCCGTACCGCCCGGTCCTACTCCCCAAGGTGGAGACCACTCCGCATAGCGTGGCGGTGTGGCGAGTGAGAAGCATGAGTGGAGCGGATGGCGTACGGCGGCCGAACGGGCGCTGTACGGAGCGGGCGGCTTCTATCGGCGCCCGGAGGGCCCCGCAGGGCATTTCCGCACGTCGGTGCATGCCTCCCCGCTCTTCGCCCGGGCCGTGGCGAAGCTGCTCGGCCGGGTGGACGAGGCGCTGGGGCGCCCCGCCGAGCTGGCGCTGGTGGACCTGGGCGCCGGCCGCGGTGAGCTGCTCACCCGGGTGCTCGCCCTGGCCCCCGGGCTGCCGCACGGGCTGGGCCGGCGGCTGCGCCCGTACGCGGTGGAGCGGGCGGAGCGGCCGACGGGCCTGGACCGGCGGATCGCCTGGCTCGACGCCCCGCCGGACGGCTGCGCGGGGCTGCTGTTCGCCAATGAGTGGCTCGACAACGTCCCGGTGGACATCGCCGAGACCGACGAGGACGGGGTGCCGCGCCGGGTCGAGGTGGATCTCACCTCCGGGGACGGCACCGAGCGGCTGGGCGACCCGGTGGACGGCGAGGACGCCGCGTGGCTGGCCCGCTGGTGGCCCCTGGCGGGCGCCGAACCGGGGCTGCGCGCCGAGATCGGCCATCCGCGCGAGACGGCCTGGGCGCGGGCCGTGGGCTCCCTGCGGGCGGGGTTCGCGGTCGCCGTCGACTACGCCCATGAACGCGCCGCCCGGCCTCCCTTCGGCACGCTGACCGGCTTCCGCGAGGGGCGCGAGGTCCGGCCCGTCCCCGACGGCTCCCGCGATCTGACGGCGCATGTCGCGATGGACGCGTGCGCCGCCGCGGCCGGGCCCGGCTCCGGGCTGCTGACCCAGCGCGAGGCGCTGCGCGCCCTGGGCCTCGACGCCCGCCGTCCCCCGCTCGCCCTGGCCTCCACCGACCCCACCGCCTATGTCCACGCCCTCAGCGCGGCGGGCGAGGCCGCCGAGTTGACCGATCCGGCCGGTCTGGGCGCCTTCACCTGGCTGCTCCACACGGTGGATCTGCCGTACGACGTGCTCCGGCCGTAGCGGGTGTCACGGGGCTCGACGCCCGCGGCGGGCCGTTTCCCCCACCCGCCCCTTCCCACAACCGGGACTCCACCCCAGACCCCGGGCCCCACCACGCAGCACATCGGCACACGGCTCCCCCGCCGGGCGGGGCTCCACCCCTGGACGGGACTCCACCGCCCGGCGGGACTCCGCCACCGGGCGCGGCTTCCCCGCCCGGCAGGGCTGGGCCGCCCGACAGGACTGGGCGGCCCGACAGGGCCAGGCCCCTGGGCCCCGGGGTCCAGGGGCGGAGCCCCTGGTACGGGAAGGGGCGGGTAGGGGAAAGGCCCGCCGGGCAGCTGAGAGACTGGTACGCATGACGGAGACGACGGTCGGCATCGGCGGCGCCGCGGAGAGCACCGACATGGTGCTCAACATCGGCCCACAGCACCCCTCCACCCATGGAGTGCTACGGCTGCGGCTGGTCCTCGACGGAGAGCGGATCCGCAGCGCCGAACCGGTGATCGGCTATATGCACCGGGGCGCGGAGAAGCTCTTCGAGGCGCGCGACTACCGCCAGATCATCATGCTCGCCAACCGCCACGACTGGCTCTCCGCCTTCTCCAACGAACTCGGCGTCGTGCTCGCCGTCGAGCGGATGCTGGGCATGGAGGTCCCGGAGCGCGCGGTGTGGACCCGTACGCTGCTCGCCGAGCTCAACCGGGTCCTGAACCATCTGATGTTCCTCGGCTCCTACCCCCTGGAGCTGGGCGGTATCACGCCGATCTTCTACGCGTTCCGGGAGCGCGAGGACCTCCAGCACGTCATGGAGGAGATCTCCGGCGGCCGGATGCACTACATGTTCAACCGGGTCGGCGGCCTCAAGGACGACCTCCCGGCGGGCTGGCTGGGCCGTGCCCGGCAGGCGGTGGCCGAGGTCCGTTCGCGGATGGGCGTGTACGACGACCTGGTGCTCGGCAACGAGATCTTCCGGGGCCGCACCCGCGACGTCGGCGTGCTGGCCCGCGAGACGGTGCACGCGTACGGGGTCAGCGGCCCCATCGCCCGGGCCTCGGGCGTCGACTTCGACCTGCGGCGCGACGAGCCGTATCTGGCCTACGCGGATCTCCAGGACGTCCTGCGAGTCGCCATCCGCCAGGAGGGCGACTGCCTCGCCCGCTTCGAATGCCTGCTGGAGCAGACGCACAACTCCCTGGCGCTGGCCGACGCCTGTCTGGACCGGATCGACGAACTCCCGCCGGGGCCGATCAACCAGCGGCTGCCGAAGGTGCTCAAGGCGCCCGAGGGCCATACCTACGCCTGGACCGAGAACCCGCTCGGCCTCAACGGCTACTACCTGGTCTCCAAGGGCGAGAAGACGCCGTACCGGCTGAAGCTCCGCTCGGCCTCGTACAACAACATCCAGGCGCTCACCGAACTGCTGCCGGGCACCCTGGTGGCCGACATGGTGGCGATCCTGGGGTCGCTCTTCTTCGTCGTCGGCGACATCGACAAGTAAACATCGACGAGCCGCTGACGAGCCCCTGACGGGCCGCCGACGAGCCGCCGATGAGCCCGCGGGCGAGCCGCGCGGGCGATCCCCTTACGAGATCGCGCTGCGCAGCTCCCCGAGGTCGATCTGCTCCGTTTCGTCGTGTGCGGTCAGGTCGATGACCTCGCCCACGGCGCCCTTCCTGGTCTCCGCGATGGTCTCGTCGCCGATGACGTCCGCGAGGTCCTCCTCGGCGGCCGGTTCGGGCTCCCGCTTCTGCTTCTTCGGGTGGTGCTTCTTCTGGGTGCCGAAGTAGTCGAAGCCGCTCTCCGAACGGGAGGCGGCCCGGCGTGCCGCGGCATACGGCACCACCGCCGAGGCGGCCGTACGGGCGTGGGCGCGCGGCTCCTGGGGGCCGTCGCCGTCCTGCCCGCCGGCCGCCGGGGGCTTCCCCAGCGTGGCGGCACCGTCCTTGCCCCGGTTCTCGCGCCGGCCCTTACGGTCGTCGCGCTCCGGGGCCGTCTCCGGGGCCTGCTCCGAGTCGCTCTCCGGGCTGTTGTCCCGGTTGGTGTCCGGGTTGTTGTCCCGGCTGTTGTCCGAAGCCCCGGTCCGGGCGCCCTCGGCGGCGGCCTGTTCGCGCCGCTCCTTCTGCCGCCGGGCGCTCTCCCTGAGCCGGCTCAGCGCCTCGTCGGCCTTGGCGTACGCGGCGGGCGACGGCACGATGAGCAGGGCGGCGGACTCGTCCGGCTCATCCGGTGCCGTGGCCTCGGCGGCCCCGGCCTCCAGCGCCTTCGCCGGGGACGCGGCCTCCAGCGCGAGCCTGCGGCGCCCCTCCAGGGCGCTGGCCCGCTCGGTCTCGGCCGTGGCGTAGCGGCGCAGCAGTTCGGCGTGTTCATTGCGCAACCGGGCGAGCTCGGCGCGCTTGGCGCGCAGCCGGGTGTTGAGCGCGGTGCGGAGCTCGCTCGCCTTCTCGGCGTCCGCCTCGAGCTCCGCGATCCGCTCCTCGTACTTCATCTCCTGGCGCGCGGTCTCGCTCGCGGCCTCCGCGACCCGGCGGCCGGCCGAGCGGTCCCAGCGGCGCAGCAGAACGGCCCCGACGACCGCGGCGCCGGCCGCGGTCGCGGCAAGCCCACGGATCACGACCGTATCGCCGACCAGCCAGGCACCGGCGGCGCAGGTTATTGACACGACCGCGACCGAAGCGGAGGGGAGGAGCCTGTGCAGGGGTGGGGATTGGCGGTGGCGTCCACGTGGCATGGCCCGAAACTTACCGTGCAAAGGGGTCGCTTGGGTGCCCGCCGGGCCAGATCTGTTGTCAATCCGTTGGCAAATGCGGCGGTTGTGTGCCCGTGATCCCTTGCCGAGCCCTCCCGAGCCCTTGCCGACGGGGATTTGATCCTACTTCACCAGTCCCTTGTCCTTGAGGTAGTCGGCGGCCACATCCGCCGGCTTGAGCCGCTCGGCGTCAACTTTCTTGTTGAGTTGCCTCAGATCGGCGGTCGTCAGCACCTTGGTGAGCTTGTTCAGGGTGTCCGCGATCTTCTGCGAACCGGCGGACTTCGCATTCACCACGGGAAGTACGTTGTCGGCATTCTGGAGATTTTTGTCATCGTCGAGCAGGACGAGCCCGAACTGATCCAGTGTACTGTCCGTGGTCGTGGTCAGGACCATCTGGTCCTTGCCGTCCTTGACCGCCTGCTTGGCCTGGACGCTGCCGATGTCCAGCGGGTCGATCCCGGCGATGTCGATGCCGTACCTCTTCTCCAGACCCGGCTGGCAGAAGGGCCGCTGGGGGCATTCGTCGCCCGCCGCCAGGGTCACCTTCTGCTTCGACTTCCCCAGGTCGGAGAGCGTCTTGAGATCATGTTTCCCGGCGAACTCACGGCTGACCGCGAAGGCGTTCTGGTCCACGGCCTTGCCCGCGTCCAGCACCTTCAGCCCGCGCGGTTCGGCGAGCTTCTTCAGCGCCGTGACCGTCTTGTTGACGTCCGAGGAGGCCACCGGGGCGGCATTCGGCCCGTTCTTCTTCTGGTTCAGGAATTCCGCCAGCGTCGCCGCGTACTCCGGTACGACATCCATCTGGCCCTTCTCCAGGGCCGGTTCATACAGCTCACGGGCGTCCACCGTCTTGATGGAGGTGGAATAGCCGGAGTCCTTCAGAAGACCCGCGTACAGCTCCGCGAGGATCTTCGACTCGGAGAAGGAGGCGGATCCGATCACCAGCGAGCCCTTGCCCGGTTTCCCGGAGCTGTCGCCGCCGCCCGACTTCTCCAGGCTGTCCCCGCCGCAGGCGGTCAGTCCGGCCGTCAGTGCGGCGACCCCCGCCACGGCGGCAGCCGCCCGATAGATCTTGCTCATGATTCCCCATCCGTAGTTGTGGCCGCGTCGTCGGCGTTGTCGGCGCCTTCCGCGCTTCCCGCGCTTTCCGCGTCGTCCGCGATATATGCGTCATCCGCGCTCCGCACGGTGTCCGCGTTGTCCATCCGCGTTGTCCATCCGCGTTGTCCATCCGCGTTGTCCATCCTGGGGGACGCACGCATCGCGTCCGGCCTCGGGAGGGCCCGGCCCGCGGGTGCTACGTCGTGAGCGCCGGGGAGGCCGGTGCCTGGTCGGCGGGCGGGCGACGGGCCGCGGCCGACCGCCGCCCCGTCCTGCGCCGCATCGGGTCGAGCGCCAGCCCCAGCACCACGAAGACGCCCTCGACGACCAGCGCGAGGGCCGCGACCAGCACCGCACCGGCCACCACCTGGGGGGTGTCGGTGAGCCGGAAGCCCGCGGTGATGATCCGGCCGAGACCGCCGCCGCCGGGCAGCGCGGCCAGCGTCGCGGTGGCCACGACCTGCACGGCGGCCGTCCGTACGCCCGTCATGATGAGCGGGAACGCCAGCGGCAGCTCGACCCTGCGGATCAGCTGGCCGCCCGTCATCCCCATGCCGCGGGCCGCCTCCACGACCTCCCGGTCCGCCTCGTGCACCCCGACATAGGCGTTGGTGAGCAGCGGCGGGATGGCGAACAGCACCAGCGCGATGATCGTGGGCCACTGGCCGTGCGTCCCCAGCGGGCTGAGCAGCAACAGCACCAGTACGGCGAAGGTGGGCACCGCGCGCCCCGCGTTGGAGATGTTGACCGCGAGCGCGCCGCCCTTGCCGATATGGCCGAGGGCCACGGCGATCGGCAGCGCCACCAGGCACGAGATCGCCAGGCAGGCGAAGGTGAGGAAGAGGTGCTGGCCCAGCCGGTGCCACACCCCGTCGGGGCCCACCCAGTGCGAACCGGTGGCCAGCCAGGTCCACGCCTCGGTGACGATGTCCATCAGGTGGTGCCCTTCCGACTCTTGCGTGCCCACGGCGTCAGCAGCCGCTGGACGGCGAGCAGCAGCAGATCCGCCACGACCGCCAGCGCCACGCACAGCACCGAGGCGGTGAGCACCTCGGCCTTGAAGAAGCTGCGCATGCCCTCGTAGATGAGGTTGCCGAGGCCGCCGTATCCGATGATCGCGCCCACCGTGGTGAGCGAGACCGTGGAGACGGTGGTGATCCGCAGCCCGGCCATCAGCGCGGGCAGCGCGAGGGGCAGTTCCACGCCGAAGAGCAGCCGCAGCGGGCCGTACCCCATGCCCCGGGCCGCCTCCCGCGCCTCCTCGGGCACCGAGGCGAGCCCGGCCATGATGTTGCGCACCAGGATCGTGAGCGAATAGAGCACCAGACCGGTGATCACCACCGCGACCGAGACCCCGAACACGGGCAGCAGCAGCGAGAACATCGCCAGCGACGGCACCGTGTAGAGGATCGTGGTCAGCCCCAGCACCGGACCCGCCACGGCCCGCCAGCGGCGGGCCAGCAGCGCCAGCGGAAAGGCGACCAGGAGACCGATCGCCACCGAGGCGAGTGTGATCCATACATGTTCGAGCGTCGCGTCCGTCAGCTCTTGACCGCGTGTGCGTACATACTCACCGCATATCCACTCGTTACTGATCAGACAGTTTCCGTCGGCCATACGCTCACCTCCCCCGTCGGGTCGCGGGCCGGTTGCTCATCACAATTTCCAGGTGACCCTAACCCCGGGAGATGACAATCTCGTCCGATCGCCACACAACAGCAACAATCTCTGCCACGAATGCGGCAACAATGGGGAGCCATGATCCGTTTCGAACATGTCACCAAGCGCTACGGCGATGGCACGACGGCCGTGGACGACCTCTCCTTCGAGGTGGCGGAGGGTGAGCTGGTCACCCTGGTCGGCCCCTCGGGCTGCGGCAAGACGACGACGATGAAGATGGTGAACCGGCTCATCGAGCCGACATCGGGGCGGATCCTGGTGGACGGCGAGGACATCGCCGAAGCGGATCCGGTCACCCTGCGCCGCCGGATCGGCTATGTCATCCAGCAGGTCGGGCTCTTCCCGCACAAGACCGTGCTCGAGAACACCTCCACCGTGCCGCATCTGCTGGGCTGGCAGCGGAAGAAGGGACGGGAGCGCGCCGCCGAGCTGCTCGACCTGGTCGGCCTCGACCCGTCCGTCTACGGCGACCGCTACCCCGACCAGCTCTCCGGCGGCCAGCGGCAGCGCGTCGGAGTGGCCCGCGCACTGGCCGCGGATCCGCCGGTGCTGCTGATGGACGAGCCGTTCGGCGCGGTCGACCCGGTCGTTCGCGAGCATCTCCAGACCGAATTCCTGAGACTTCAGTCACAGGTGCGCAAGACGGTGCTCTTTGTGACCCATGACATAGAGGAGGCGGTCCGGCTCGGCGACCGCATCGCGGTCTACGGCTCGGGGCGGATCGAGCAGTTCGACACCCCCGCCACGGTGCTGGGCGCGCCCGCCACCCCGTATGTGGCCGACTTCGTCGGCGCGGACCGCGGGCTGAAGCGGCTGTCGGTCACCCCCATCGAACCCGGCGACCTGGAGCAGCCGCCCGTGGTCCACCTGGACGACCCGCTCTCCAAGGCGGCCGCCAAGCTGGCCGCGGAGGGGGCGCGCTGGGCCGTGGTCCTGGACGACGCGGAGCGGCTGCACGGCTGGATCCCGGCGGAGGCGGCCGACGGCGAGCGGGGGACCGTACGGGACCACGCCCGGCGGATGGAGGCATGGCTGCCGGTGGGGGCGCCGCTGAAGCAGGCGTTCAGCACGATGCTCCAGCACGACGCGGGCTGGATCGCGGTCCTGGACGAGGACCGCTTCCTCGGCGTCCTCACCCCGGCCCGGCTCCATGAGGCCCTGCGCCGCTCGATCGACGCCGACGCGGGCGGTATCGCGCGGGGGGAGGTCCGGCTCCAGACCGTCGCCGACGTGTAGGTCCGCGGGGGCACGGGGCTGTGTCGATGTGCGGCTCCGCCGCGGCTGGGTCGATGTGCGGCTCCGCCGCGTGGGCGACCGGCCACGACGGCGCCGCAGACGATCGACGGCAGCTCAGGGCACTTCCAGCAGCTCAGGGCACTTATAGCGGAGCGCTCAGGCGGCCGCCGAGCCATTCCAGGGCGGCGGGGACCTCCCGTTTCCAGGTGTTGAAGTTGTGGCCGCCGGTGCTCAGGATGATCGACGAGACGCGGGTCGGCTCCCCGCGCCGGTTCAGCCGCTTCACCTTGTTCACGAAGCGCACGGTGTCCCGGTAGTTGTCCTCGCCGTGCCGGCTGCTGGACACCAGGAGCGACACCGGCGGCGCGGGCTTGTGGTCCAGCCGCCACATCAGGTCGTTCTCCCGCTTCAGCCGCTCGCTGCCGCCGAAGAGATCGCCCGTGGTCGCGTCGATCGGGGCCTGGTACGACGGGGAGAGCCCGACCGCCGTGGAGTAGGCGTCGGGGTGACGCATCGCCATCTTCAAGGCGCAGTAGCCGCCGGTGGAACTGCCGATGACGCCCCAGTTACGGGCCCGTTTGCCCACCCGGTAGTGATCGGCCACGGCCTTCGGCAGGTCCTTGGTGAAGAACGTCTCGGTCCGCGGCCCGCCGGGCACGTCCACGCATTCGGTGTCGCGCGGCGGGGCGACCGTCGGCCGCATCATCACCAGGACGAGGGGTTGCATCCTCCCCGATTTGACCAGCTTATGCGAGTTCTGGGGGTATTTCAGGCCATTGATAAGAGCTTCGGCGGTGCCCGGGTATCCGGTGAGCACCAGTGCGGCGGGGAAGGTCCGCCGGGCGTACTCCGGCCGGAAGTACTCCGGCGGCAGATAGATGTACGCGGGGCTCGCGATCCCGGAGACCGGCCCCCGGATGTTCACCTTCTCCAGGCGTCCGGCGACCTTGGGCGCCGAGTCGCCCGCCACGGCCAGGCGCCGGGTGTCGGTGACCCGCACCCGGGTGCCCGGAGTGTCATGGTCCACCACGACACCCGGATCGTCCTGCGTACCGAAGAGGTCGGACCAGGAACCATAGAATCCGAAGGACTGATTGGCGAACAGTCCGAACGCCACGAACACGGACAGCTGCGTCCCCAGTAGCATGCCGACCCGGCCGAGCACGGGAGCCACTCCGCGCCCGGCCAGCCGGGGCCACAGCCATATCGTGGCCGCGAACAGCAGCAACGCCGCGACGGCCGCCGCGATCACGATGTTGTTGCTCGTGAGACCCATCACTATCTTTCTGCCGGGCGGCCGGCCCCCCGTGCCGCCGGGGGAACCTCCCGGCCGTAACCGGGGAATGAACCCCGTTCCTTTGAACGCCGTCTTACAGGGCGCAAATCGTGCGGATGCCGTGCAACAGAACCGAAGATTCTCTTGACCGAAGCGACGGGAATACACATGTCTGACAGTCAAGATGCCGAAACATCTGGGAAGGTTCCCACCCGGATACGGCGCCTGCTGCGCGGCCCCAGGCCGGAGGCGGTACCCACCGTCGTCGGCACCGCCTGCACGCTCATCGGGCTGATGGACATCGTCTTCCCCCGGCTGCGCCACAGCAGGGTGCACGCCCTGGCCGAGCTGCTGCCCGGCGCCGTGAGCTCCCTGGCGGCCGCCGCCTCGATCGTGGTCGGTCTGCTGCTGCTGATGCTGGCCCACGGCCTCAAACGGCGTAAGCGGCGGGCCTGGGTCGCGGCGGTGGGGCTGCTGCCCGTCGGCGCGGCCGCCCAGCTGCTCTACCGGCACTCGGTCATCGGCATGGTGCTCTCCATCGTTCTGATGGGGGTGCTGATCCGCTACCGCGCCGAGTTCGCCGCGCTGCCGGATCCGCGCAGCCGCTGGATGGCGCTGGCCAACTTCGTCGTCATGGGCGCGGTCAGCGTCACCCTGGGACTGCTCATCGTCCGTTCGCATCCGGACACCATCGAAGGAAGTCCGTCGCTCAGCGAACAGCTGGAGCATGTCCTCTGGGGCCTGTTCGGCTTCGAGGGGCCGGTCGACTACCGCCACGGCGCGGACTACACCGTCGGCTACTCGCTCGGCGCGCTGGGCCTGCTGACCGTCGCCACCACCCTCTATCTCGCCTTCCGCCCCGAACACCCCGCCGCCCGCCTCACCCCCGGGGACGAGGAGCGGCTGCGGGACCTGCTCGCCGCCCACGGGCGCCGCGACTCGCTCGGCCACTTCGCGCTCCGCCGCGACAAGGCCGTGGTCTTCTCCCCCACCGGCAAGGCCGCGGTCTGCTACCGCGTGGTCTCCGGGGTGATGCTCGCCAGCGGCGACCCGGTCGGCGATGTGGAGGCATGGCCCGGCGCGATCGCCCGCTTCATGGAGGAGGCGCGGGCCCACTCCTGGACCCCGGCGGTGATGGGGTGCAGCGAGACCGGCGGCGAGGTGTGGACCCGGGAGACCGGCCTGGACGCGCTCGAACTCGGGGACGAGGCCATCGTCGATGTGGCGGACTTCACCCTGTCCGGGCGCGCCATGCGCAACGTACGCCAGATGGTCAAGCGGATCGAACGGGCCGGCTACGAGACCCGGGTGCGGCGCGCCGCCGAGCTGGACCCCGAGGAGCTGGAGACCATCCGGCGCGCCGCCGCCGACTGGCGGGGCACCGACACCGAGCGCGGCTTCTCGATGGCGCTCGGCCGGATCGGTGACCCGGCGGACGGGGACGCGGTGATCGCCACCGCCCACAAGGCCGCCGACGAGGGCGCCGAGGAGGGTCCGTACGGGGACCTCAAGGCCGTTCTGCACTTCGTGCCGTGGGGCCGGGACGGGATGTCCCTGGAGCTGATGCGGCGCGACCGGAGCGCCGACCCGGGCATGAACGAGCTGCTGATCGTGGCCGCGCTGCGGGCCGCCCCCGGGCTGGGCGTGGAGCGGGTGTCGCTGAACTTCGCGATGTTCCGCTCGGCGCTGGCGCGCGGCGAGAAGCTGGGCGCGGGCCCGGTGCTGCGCGGCTGGCGGGCGCTGCTGGTGTTCCTCTCCCGCTGGTTCCAGATCGAGTCGCTGTACAAGTTCAACGCGAAGTTCCAGCCGCGCTGGGAGCCGCGTTTCGTGGTCTTCCGCAACACCCGCGACCTGCCCCGGATCGGCCTGGCCGCGATGCAGGCCGAGGGCTTCGTCTCGCTGGCCCTGCCCCGGCTGCTGCGCCGCGGCCGGCGCCCCGAGCCCCGGCCCTGCGCCCATCGGGACGTGGACGAGGGCCGGGCGCTGCAACAGGCGGCCTGATCCAGAAGGCGCCCCCCTGCGCCTAGGCTGGGCACATGAGCACGTTGCATGGGCGGGGCCGGGTGGCCGGATTGCCGGAGTGGGACCGGTGCGCGGTGATGGGCGTGGTGAACGTCACTCCCGACTCCTTCTCCGACGGCGGCCAGTGGTTCGACACCGACCTGGCCGTCAAGCACGGTCTCGATCTTCTCGCCGCCGGGGCCGACCTGGTGGACGTCGGCGGTGAGTCGACCCGGCCCGGCGCGGCCCGCGTCGACGAGGCCGAGGAGCTGCGCCGGGTGATCCCCGTGGTCCGGGAGCTGGCCGCGGCCGGGGCCGTGATCAGCGTGGACACCATGCGGGCCGCGGTGGCCGAACGGGCCGTGCAGGCCGGGGCCCGGCTGGTCAACGACGTCAGCGGGGGCGGCGCCGACCCCGCGATGGTGCCCATGGTGGCCGCGGCGGGGGTGCCGTTCGTGGTCATGCACTGGCGCGGCGAGTCGATCGACATGAACAACCGAGCGGTGTACGCGGACGTGGTCGGCGAGGTGGTCGCCGAGCTGCGGACCGGTCTGGAGCGGGCGGTCGCGGGCGGTATCGACCCCGAGCGGATCGTGGTCGACCCGGGGCTGGGCTTCGCCAAGAACGCCGGGCACGACCTGGCACTGGTGGCCCATCTGGCCGCGCTGCGCGAGCTGGGCCGGCCGCTGCTGGTGGCGGCCTCCCGCAAGCGGTTCCTGGGCCGCGTCCTGGCCGGCGACGAGGGCAGCCCGCCGCCCGCCCGGGAGCGGGACGCCGCCACGGCGGCGGTCTCCGCGCTCGCGGCGCGCGAGGGCGCCTGGGCCGTCCGGGTGCACGAGGTACGGGCCAGCGCCGACGCGGTGCGCGTGGCGCGGGCCATCGAAGCGGCCGAGACCACGGCGGGAGCGCTGTGACTTCCCTTACGGACAACGAGCGTGTGGCGCTGGTGAACACCGCGCTGTACGACGCGATGGAGCAGGGCGACCACAGCACCCTTCAGCGGCTGTGGCTGGACTCCCCCGACACCGAGGTGTCCTGTGTCCACCCGGGCTGGCCGGTGCTGCGCGGCCGGGGCGAGGTGCTCCGCTCCTACGCGCTGATCATGGCCAACACGGACTACATCCAGTTCTTCCTGACGGATGTCGAGGTGTCGGTGATGACCGACACCGCCCTGGTGACCTGCACCGAGAACATCCTCAGCGGCGCCCCCGCGGAGGAGGAGGGCCAGCTCGGCCCGCTGGTGGGCCAGCTGGTCGTGGCGACGAACGTGTTCCGCCGGACGGAGGACGGCTGGAAGGTGTGGTCGCACCACGGCTCCCCGGTGCTCGCGGAGAGCGACGACGACGAGCCGGGCGGTCCCGAAGGCCCCGCCGACGACGGGTTGCTGCCGGGCTGAGGTCACCCCGTTCGAGCCCCGCGAGGTGGGGGTAGAAGGCTGTGGCGCGGAGCGTCGGCAGCGGGCACCGCCCACCCCATGGGCGAGTGCCGTCGGAGCCCGCAGGTAGATTCGAGGCAGGTACCCCCGCATACGGCAGGGGACGGGTGGTGCGTTCCGGCCAGGATGGGACGTGCCCGCGTACCGACGACCAGCAGGAGTGATTCAGGTGGATCGTGTCGCGCTGCGCGGCCTGAAGGCTCGCGGGCACCACGGTGTGCTACCCCACGAGCGCGAGGAGGGCCAGGACTTCGTCGTGGACCTCGTGCTCGGCCTGGACACTCGGCCCGCCGCGGCTGACGACGACCTCGGCAAGACCGTCCACTACGGCGTGGTGGCGGAGGAGGTCGTGGACGTGGTGCGGGGTGAGCCGGTCGATCTGATCGAGACGCTGGCCGAGCGGATCGCGGACCGGTGCCTCAAGCACGACGTGGTACGGGAGGTCGAGGTCGTGGTGCACAAGCCGCAGGCCCCGATCACCGTGCCCTTCGACGACGTGACCATCACCATCACCCGGAGCCGAGTATGAGCAGCAGCGACCCGACCGTGCAGCCCGTTCCCATCTCCGTGGTGGAGCAGGTGGACGCCGCCGATGTGACGTTGAGCAACCCCAAACGGGCGGTGATCTCGCTCGGCAGCAACCTGGGCAATCGCCTGGAGACCCTCCAGGGCGCCATCGACGCGCTGGAGGACACCCCGGGCCTGCGGGTCAAGGCCGTGTCGCCGGTGTACGAGACGGACCCGTGGGGCGTGGCGCCCGGCACCCAGGCCACGTATTTCAACGCGGTGGTGCTGATCAAGACGACGCTGCCGCCGTCCTCGCTGCTGGAGCGCGGCCATGCGATCGAGGAGGCGTTCGAGCGGGTGCGGGACGAGCGCTGGGGCCCGCGCACCATCGACGTGGACATCGTGGCGTACCAGGACGTGGTGTCCGACGACCCCCAGCTGACCCTGCCGCATCCGCGCGCCCATGAGCGCGCCTTCGTGCTGGTGCCGTGGCACGACGTGGACCCGCAGGCCGAGGTCCCCGGGCGCGGGCCGGTCGCGGGGCTGCTGGCCGCGATGGGCCAGGAGGGGGTCCGGGTCCGCGTCGACCTGGAACTGCGACTGCCGGAGTAGACGTTGATCCGGATAGGTTCCGGACACGTTGGCACGTACTGAATTGAGGGGCGACCGCTCGGTGAAGCAACTTCGGATCGGGGTGCTGGTCGGGCTGTTCGCCGTGGCCGGCGTGGTGTCGTGGGCGGGTGCCCGGCTGTGGGACACCTTCGGATCGCTGCCCAGCGTCCCGGTGGCCGCGCCGATCGTGCTGGCCCTGATCGCGGTCGTGCTGACCGCCACCGCGCTGTCGCTGCGGTCCCGGCTGCGCGCCCAGCGGGAGCGCGAGCCCGACGCCAAGGGCGTGGACCCGATGGTGGCCGCCCGTGCGGTGGTCTTCGGGCAGGCCAGTGCGCTGGTGGCGGCGCTGATCGCGGGGATGTACGGCGGTGTGGGCGTCTTCCTGGCCATGGATCAGCTCGATGTGCCCGCCCGCCGCGATCAGGCGATCTACGCCCTGGGCTCGGTCCTCGCGGGCGCGGGAGTGGTGGCGGCCGCGTTCTTCCTGGAGCGGGTCCTCAAGCTGCCCGAGGACGACGACAACGACGGCGGCAACGGCCCGAGCGCCACGGCCCGCGCCTGAGGCCCACCGGGGCACGGCACGGCGCCACCGCTGGGCTCGATGCCTCGCCGAGCCGTGTGGCGCCGCTCAGCGGGCCATGATGAGGCTCATGGCCTCGGCCCGGGTGGCCGGGTCGCGCAGCTGGCCGCGGACGGCCGAGGTGAGGGTCTTGGCACCGGGCTTGCGCACCCCGCGCATGGTCATGCACATGTGCTCGCACTCCACCACCACGATCACCCCGCGCGGCTCCAGTATCCGCATCAGGGACTCGGCGATCTGGGTGGTCAGCCGCTCCTGGACCTGGGGGCGGCGGGCGAAGACATCGACCAGCCGGGCCAACTTGGACAGCCCGGTGATCTTGCCGTCGTGGGACGGGATATAGCCCACATGGGCGACGCC
Source organism: Streptomyces malaysiensis subsp. malaysiensis (assembly GCF_040653035.1). Taxonomy (NCBI): domain Bacteria; kingdom Bacillati; phylum Actinomycetota; class Actinomycetes; order Kitasatosporales; family Streptomycetaceae; genus Streptomyces; species Streptomyces malaysiensis. The sequence goes on along the minus strand of NZ_JBEZNG010000003.1, from coordinate 172,744 downwards.
CACGAAGGGCACCAGATGGTGCTCACAGGAGGACATCACCTCGATGTCCTTGACCAGCACCATCTCGTCATGGCCCAGGTCGAAGGTGGTGGTGAGGACGTCCTCGGGCTCCTGGTGCAGCCCCGCGAAGATCTCCTTGTACGCACGGGCGACCCGGCCCGGCGTATCGCGCAGCCCTTCCCGGTCGGGGTCCTCGCCGACGGCGATCAGCAGCTCGCGGACCGCGTTCTCGGCGCGCTTCTCGTCGAAAACGCCAATGGGGCTCTCGCCGTCCAGCGTCACCGGGTCGGTCATGGAGCTGCCTCGTTCCTCACATACAACACACGAACGCGTAAATGCCGCGTCCACCAGGCTAGAACCTGGTGGACGCGGCATTCATTCCGGGGCCACCGGGGACGGACACCGCCCCCGGTGGCGGGGGTCAGTGCTCCGAGCCGGAGCCCGAGCCCTCGGGGTGCTCGGGGCTGTCCTCCGGGGTGGTGGCCTTGGTCAGCGAAGCCGCCGAGGTGGGCTGGGCACCGTTGGCCGGGGCGAGCTCCTTGGGGGAGAGCACCGGCGGACGGGTCGAGGGCGTACGCCGCGAGGAGCCGGTCCACGCCGGGCGGGCCGGGCGCTTGACGATCGGGGCGAAGATCTCGGCGATCTCCTCCTTGTTGAGCGTCTCCTTCTCCAGCAGCGCCAGCACCAGGTTGTCCAGGACGTCCCGGTTCTCGACGAGGATCTCCCACGCCTCGTTGTGCGCGGCCTCGATGAGCTTCTTGACCTCTTCGTCCACCAGCGCGGCGACCTCTTCCGAGTAGTCGCGCTGGTGAGCCATCTCACGGCCGAGGAACGGCTCGGAGTTGTCGGAGCCGAACTTGATCGCGCCGAGCCGCTCGGTCATGCCGTACTGCGTGACCATGGCGCGGGCCGTGGTGGTCGCCTTCTCGATGTCGTTGGACGCGCCCGTGGTCGGGTCGTGGAAGACGAGCTCCTCGGCCGCCCGGCCGCCCATCATGTAGGCGAGCTGGTCCAGCATCTCGTTGCGCGTGGTCGAGTACTTGTCCTCGTCGGGCAGGACCATGGTGTAGCCCAGGGCCCGGCCGCGGGAGAGGATCGTGACCTTGTGCACCGGGTCGCTGTTCGGAGACGCCGCCGCGACCAGGGCGTGACCGCCCTCGTGGTACGCGGTGATCTTCTTCTCCTTGTCGCTCATGATCCGGGTCCGCTTCTGCGGTCCGGCCACGACTCGGTCGATCGCCTCGTCCAGGAAGTGGTTGTCGATCAGCTTCTTGTCGCTGCGGGCCGTCAGCAGGGCGGCCTCGTTCAGCACGTTCGACAGATCGGCACCGGTGAAGCCGGGGGTGCGGCGGGCGACGGCCGACAGGTCGACGTCCGGGGCGACCGGCTTGCCCTTCTGGTGGACCTTGAGGATCTCCAGCCGACCCTGCATATCCGGGCGGTCGACGGCGATCTGCCGGTCGAAGCGGCCCGGGCGCAGCAGCGCCGGGTCGAGGATGTCGGGCCGGTTGGTGGCGGCGATCAGGATGACCCCGCCCTTCACATCGAAGCCGTCCATCTCGACGAGCAGCTGGTTCAGCGTCTGCTCGCGCTCGTCATGGCCGCCGCCCATACCGGCACCGCGGTGCCGGCCGACGGCGTCGATCTCGTCGACGAAGACGATGGCCGGGGCGTTGGCCTTGGCCTGCTCGAACAGGTCGCGGACCCGGGAGGCACCCACACCCACGAACATCTCGACGAAGTCGGAGCCGGAGATCGAGTAGAAGGGGACACCCGCCTCGCCCGCGACGGCGCGCGCGAGCAGCGTCTTACCCGTACCGGGCGGGCCGTAGAGCAGCACACCCTTGGGGATCTTGGCGCCGACGGCCTGGAACTTCGCCGGCTCCTGGAGGAACTCCTTGATCTCCTGGAGCTCCTCGACCGCCTCGTCGGCCCCCGCCACATCGGTGAAGGTCGTCTTCGGCGTGTCCTTGGTGATCAGCTTGGCCTTCGACTTCCCGAAGTTCATCACCCGGGAGCCGCCGCCCTGCATCTGGTTCATCAGGAACAGGAAGACCACGACGATCAGTACGAACGGGAGCAGCGAGAGCAGGATCCCGACGAAGGGGTTCTGCTTCGACGTCGAGACGTTGTACCCATCGGGGATCCCATTGGGCTTCTGAGCATTGGCCTGAAGAGTCTTGGCCAGATCGACGCCCTGGTCACCGATGTAGGTGGCCTGGAGCTTGTTGCTGCCCGAGATCTTGGCGACGTTGTCCTTGAGCTCGATCTTTACCTTGTGCTCGTCGCCGGTCGTCAGTTCGGCGGACTGGACCTGGTTCTGGTTGATCGCCTTGACGACCTGACTGGTGTCCACCGACTTGTAGCCGCCGGACGAGCCGACGACCTGCATCAACACGACCACGGCGAGGACGGCCAGCACGATCCACATGACCGGCCCACGGAAGTAGCGCTTCACGTCCATCCATACGGGGCGAAGCCGCCCCGTCCCTCCTGCCACAGTGAGGCACGGCACCTTGGAGGGGCGCCTGTGCGTGCGGTGTATTTGCGGTGTATGAGCTGTGTAATCCTCAGTCTCGAAAAAGACTGACCTTCGGACGGTACCCCAGCATTGTCACCCGACGCCGCCGTGGACTGTTAACAAAACCGCCTTCCCCTGCTCCAACGGCGGAAAACCCCGCCAGGTTCCCAGGGGCCGCGGCGCCCGTCAGCCGCCGTAGACGTGGGGGGCCAGGGTGCCGACGAACCGCAGGTTCCGGTATTTCTCGGCGTAGTCCAGGCCGTAGCCGACGACGAACTCGTTGGGGATGTCGAAGCCGACCCACTTCACCTCGATGGCGACCTTGGCCGCCTCCGGCTTGCGCAGCAGGGTGCAGACGTTCAGCGAGGCCGGCTCGCGCGAGCCCAGGTTCGACAGCAGCCACGACAGCGTCAGTCCGGAGTCGATGATGTCCTCGACGATCAGGACGTGTTTGCCCTTGATGTCGGTGTCCAAGTCCTTCAGGATACGCACCACACCGGAGGACTGGGTGCCCGCGCCGTAGGACGACACGGCCATCCAGTCCATGGTGACGGGCGAGGACAAGGCGCGCGCCAGATCCGCCATCACCATGACCGCGCCCTTGAGCACGCCGATGATCAGCAGATCCTTGTCCGCGTACTCCTCGTCGATGGCGGCGGCCAGTTCGGCCAGCTTCGCGTTGATCTCTTCCTCGGTGATGAGGACCGACTTGAGGTCGGTGCCCATGTCCTTGTCGTCCACCCGCGCCACTCTCGTTCGACTAACCGGCTCAACTGGCTCGGGCGGATCAGCCCTGCCGGATGACCAGTCTGCCACCCTCCCGGCGGACCTCGACGCGGCCGGGGAGGTTGATGGCCCGCTGCCCCCGCCAGCCGGTGATCAGCCGGTCCACCTCTTCGATATGGCGGGCGAAGAGCGAACCGGCGGGGGCGCCCGCGGCGATGGCGGCGCGGCGCAGCACCCGGCGGCGGACGGCGGTGGGCAGTCCGCGCAGGCCGACGGTGTCGAGGTGCACGGCCTGCGCGCCACCGGCCGCCGCCGGTGCGGTGGTCATCACATCGGCCTCGGCGCGGGCGGCCCAGGCGTCGAGGGCGTCGGCGTCGTCGCGGGAGAGCTGGGCGGTGCGGGCGAGCGCCTCGACGACGCCCTTGCCCAGCGCCTTCTCCAGGATGGGCAGCGCCTCGTGGCGGACCCGGGAGCGGGTGTAGGACGGGTCCACGTTGTGCGGGTCGTCCCAGACGGGCAGCGACTGGGCCAGACACGCCTCGCGGACGGTGTGCCGGTCCAGCTGGAGGAAGGGGCGGCGGTAGCGGCCGCCGGTCCCGGAGACCCAGGCCATACCGGACAGCGAGCGGATGCCGGAGCCGCGGGCGAGCCCCAGCAGAACCGTCTCGGCCTGGTCGTCACGGGTGTGGCCGAGCAGCACGGCGGTGGCGCCGTGGCGCTCGGCGGCGGCGTCCAGCGCGGTGTAGCGGGCGTCCCGCGCGGCGGCCTCGGGGCCGCCGCCCCGGCCGACGGCCACGGCGATCGCCTCGACCGGCGCCAGGCCCAGGGCCCGCATCCGGTCGGCGACCTCGGCGGCGCGGGCGTCGGACCCCTGCTGGAGGCCGTGGTCGACGGTGACCCCGCCGGCGCGCAGACCGGCCCGCGGGGCCTCGAAGGCGAGGGCGGAGGCGAGTGCCATGGAGTCGGCGCCGCCGGAGCAGGCGGCGAGCACGAGGGGGGCGTCGGGGCGGGGAGCGGAGCCGCGGAGGGCGGCGGCCGGACGCGCCGGAGCGGGGGCGGAGGCCGGGGAGGGAGCCGGGGGCGAGGTGGGAGCGGAGGCCGGGGAGGGGGTGGCGGCCGGGGGCGAGGCCGAGTGGGCGACGAGGATGTCGTGGAGGACGCGGCGGACCGCGAGGCGTATCGCGGCGACCGCTGGATGGGGACCCATGTCCGTTTCCCATCTGTCATTCGAGGGGGTGCCTCGGGGGTGCGAGGGGGACTGTTCGTCACGCTGTGTATGTCGATGGTGACAGAAGCGAGCTGTTCCCCGAGCATCGCACGCCTACCCGTCGCCAACGGTCCCTCGGACGAGTGATTAAAGGGGGCGTTCGTCCGTTTCCGCGTGTGCCGGAGGTGTGCCGGTTCTAGGACTCCGCCTTACGGTGCACCCGCGCGACCCACTCCCCGGGTTTGCTGATCTCCGCCTTGGTCGGAAGGGTGTTGGGCGAGGTCCAGACCCGGTTGAAGCCGTCCATGCCGACCTGGTTCACCACGGCCCGTACGAATCGCTCTCCGTCACGGTACTGCCGCAGCTTGGCGTCGAGCCCCAGCAGCTTGCGCAGCGCCTGGTCCAGCCGGCCCGCGCCGCTCGCCCGGCGCTTCTGGAACTTCTCCCGGATCTCCGCGACGGTCGGCACGACCTCCGGCCCCACCCCGTCCATCACATAGTCGGCGTGGCCCTCCAGCAGCGACATCACCGCGGTCAGCCGGGCCAGGATCTCGCGCTGGGCCGGGGTCTGGACCAGCTCGATGATGCTGGGCGCCCCCCGCCCGTCCTCGTCGTGCCCCTCGTCCCCGGGGCGGCCGCCGCCGCTGAGGGACTGGACGGCCTCGCGGACCCGCTCCAGCAGGGTGGCCGGGTCCACGTCGGTCTCGCCGAGGAACGCCTGGATCTCGGACTCGATGTGGTCGCGCAGCCACGGTACGGCGGTGAACTGGGTGCGGTGGGTCTCCTCGTGCAGCGAGACCCACAGCCGGAAGTCGTGCGGGGCCACGTCGAGCTCGCGCTCCACATGGACGATGTTGGGCGCCACCAGCAGCAGCCGCCCGCCGCCCGGGGAGCCGGGCAGATCGCGGGTGGCGGGCGCGAAGGTCTCGTACTGGCCGAGCACCCGGGAGGCGAGGAAGGACAGCAGCATTCCCAGCTCGACCCCGGTCACCTTGCCGCCCACCGCGCCCAGCACGGCCCCGCCGGGCAGCCCGCCGCGCCGGTCCTGCACCTTGCCGAGCAGCGGTTTGAGGATCTGCCGGAAGCCCGCCACATTGGCCCTGATCCAGCCCGCGCGGTCCACGACGAGGACGGGGGTGTCGGAACCCGGGCCGCCGGAGACGGCCATCCGGGTGAAGGCGCGAACGTGCTCCTCCGAGGACTTGGCGTGTCGGCGCAGCTCCGCGACGACGGCACGCGCCTCGTCGCGGCTCACCTCGGGCCCCGGGCGCACCAGCCGGGTCGCGGTCGCGACCGCGAGATTCCAGTCGACCATCTCCACACCACCGATGCTCGTCATGGCTTCACGGTACGTGGCCCGCGCCCCATCCGGGAGGACACCAGGGTCCGCACAGGCGGCCGCCCGGCGTCCGGAGCACCCCCGCGCTCAGCGGCAGCCGCAGTTGGCGAGGGCCGAGGCCATCCGGTCCAGGGCGCGCTGGGCGCCGTTGGCGTCGGTGGTTCCGTTGGTCATGAACGCGAAGACCAGCAGCCGCCCGTCCGCGTCCACGACCGAGCCCGCGAGGCTGTTGACCCCGGTGAGGGTGCCGGTCTTGGCGCGGACCACGCCCCGGCCGACCGCGTCCTGGGCGTAGCGGGTGCGCAGGGTGCCGGAGAAACCGGCCACCGGCAGCCCGGTCAGCAGCGACCGCAGTTCGGGGTGGTCGCGGTCGGCGGCGCGCACCAGCACCTGGGCGAGCAGCCCGGCGGACACGTGGTCGGCGCGGTCCAGCCCGCTGCCGTCCGCGATCCGCGCACCGCCCAGCGGCAGCCCCAGCTTCCGCAGCCGCTGGGTCACGGCCTTCGCCCCGCCCTCGAAGCTGGCGGACCGGCCGGCGGCGAGGGCGGTCTGCCGGGACAGGGCCTCCGCGATGTCGTTGTCGCTGGTGGTCAGCATCCGCTCGACGAGCGAGGACAGCGGCTGGGAGCGGACGGAGGCCACCGTCCGGGCGCCCTTGGCGGCCTTGCGCGACCGGGGCTCGTCCTTCACCTCGACCCCGCGGTCGCGCAGCATCGACGCGAAGGTGGCGGCCGCGTCGGCGGCCGGGTCCTCGGCGCGCGGGGCCGGGCCGTGGTCGCTGTCGTCCTTACGGCCTTCATCGGCCATCAGGGGGACGACGGGCGAGAGGTTCTCGTTGGGGCCGATCGGGTGGAGCTTCGCCCCGGAGTACAGCGAGGTGTCGTAGCCGAGCCGGTAGGTGCCCGCACCGCGCTTCTTCAGGGCGCGGGCGGTGTCATCGGCCAACTGGCGCAGTGCGGCGGGGTGGTCGTCCCCCTTGACGGCCCGTGCGGTGAGCGTGGGGTCGCCGCCACCGACCAGCACGATGTCGTTCTTCCCCGCGCCCGCCACGACGCTGGTCCTGATGCGGTGGTCCGGGCCGAGGGCGGAGAGGGCCGCGGCCCCGGTCGCGAGCTTGATCGTCGAGGCGGGGATCGTGGCCGTGCCCGCCTTGGCGCCGAACACCTGCTGACCGCTGGTCACATCCATCACCGCCACCGAGCGCTCATCGCCCAACGCGGGGTCGTCGAGCAGCGGTTCGAGCGTGTCGGCGAGCCCCGCCCCGGTGGGCGGCGGCACGGCGTCCGCACCGCTGTCCGGCGACCGGGGCGCGGACCGCGCGCCGAGCGCGGCCAGCACGGGCGCCGCGCTGGGCGCGGGCTCACCCGAACCGCCGTCCCGCCCGTCGCCCGGGGCCCGCCCGTCGGCGGCGCGGGCCCGTTCGGCCGTCCGCTGACCGGCGTCCCAGGGCCCGGCCACGAGCACCGACACCACGGCGACCACCAGACCGGTCGCGGCGGAGACCGCCACCAGCTGCCAGGTCCGCTGCTGTTCCCGGGGCGTGCGCCGCCACTCGCGCCGGGCGCGGGCGCGTACGCGGTTCCACTCGCGCAGCCCACGGCCGCGCACCCGGTCGAACTCGCGTCGCCCGCGGCTCAGCCGGTGCCTCAGCCACTCCCTGACCTGCCACGATCGGGCTTCAGGCACGACCGACCAGCCCCTTTCGCCACCACACACCTGCGTGGGGGACACTTAATCACCAGACGTATGTGTTGATCATGGAGGAGCCACCCGTGGAGTTCGACGTCACCATCGAGATCCCGAAGGGTTCGCGGAACAAGTACGAGGTGGACCACGAGACGGGTCGCATCCGCCTTGACCGGCGACTCTTCACGTCGACCAGCTACCCCGCGGACTACGGCTTCGTCGAGAACACCCTCGGCGAGGACGGCGATCCGCTGGACGCACTGGTCATTCTCGACGAGCCGACGTTCCCCGGCTGCCTGATCAAGTGCCGTGCCATCGGCATGTTCAGGATGACGGACGAGGCAGGTGGCGATGACAAGCTGCTTTGCGTACCGGCCTCGGACCCCCGGGTGGAGCACCTGCGTGATATTCACCACGTTTCAGAGTTCGATCGCCTGGAAATCCAGCACTTCTTCGAGGTCTACAAGGACCTTGAGCCGGGGAAGTCGGTCGAGGGGGCCGATTGGGTGGGCCGCGCCGAGGCCGAGGCCGAGGTGGAGGCGTCCATCAAGCGTCTCGAGGCCGCGGGCGGCCACTGAGCCCCCGTGCGGAATTCTTGAGTGTTCTTGAGTCCTGATCACGCCGGGAGGGCGGGGCACCGTGTCGGGTGCCCCGCCCTCCCGCGTATCCGGGACATCGGCGGCCGCCGGGGCGGGCGCCGCCCCGGTCAGAAGCCCCTCGTGCGCTTGGCGGCGCGGCGGTCGGCGGGGGCGGTCGCTCCGGGCGTCTTCAGGAAGAGGCGCGCGGCTTCGCTTCCCAGGTTCACCCCTATGGCGATCGCCAGGGCCAGTGCCGCCGCCTGGGTGAGGTGCGGAATGCCGCGGTCCAGGTTGCCCTGGGCCAGGGCGAGCAGCCCGAAGTAGGTCGCGCTACCGGGCAGCAGCGGCCCTATCGCCGCCGTGACGTACGGCAGCGCCGAGGCGTATCGATAGCGCGAGAGCAGCTGGCCGAAGAGGCCGACCACACCGGCGGCGACGGTCGTGGCGGCCACGGGCGGGACGCTCGCGGTGTCCGCCAGCGCGCCGTAGACCACCCAGGCGACCCCGCCGTTGAGCGTGGCGAACAGCACGGTGTGACGTTCCTGCTGGAGCAGGATGCAGAAGGTCAGCGCGAGCAGCATCGCCGCCAGGATCTGGATGTACGGCCGCTCCACATGGCGCAGCGCCGCCTCCGGGTTGAGCTTGGCATCGAGCTGGAGGCCCCCGTAGAGCACCGTGAGCACCCCGCACACGATGCCCACGATCAGATAGCCGACCTCCAGAAGGCGCGCCGCCGCGGTGATGTAATAGCCGGTCAGCCCGTCCTGGACGCCCGCGACCAGCGCCCGCCCCGGGATCAGCGCGAACAGCCCACCGGTGATCACGGCGGACGCCTGGAGCCCGGAGTTCGCGAGGCTCAGCGCCACCCCTATCGCGGCGGGCGGCATCGCCGCGGCCACGAACTGGTAGAACTCCGGAAGCCCGCGCCCGGAGGCCAGCCACGCCAGCCGGTCACCCAGCATCGCGCCGAGGGCCGCCGCGAAGAAGACCGGCCAGTCACCGCCGACCAGCATGCTCGCCGCGCCGGCCAGCCCTCCACCGGCCACGGTGAGCGCCCAGCCGGGGTAGGGGTGGCGGTTACGGCGTATCTCGGCGAGCCGCCGGTACGCCTCCTCCAGGGTGAACTCCTCCTGCGAGGTGATGTCGTCCACCAGCCGGAAGACCGCGGAGAGCCGGGTGTAGTCGGTGCCCCGGCGCCGTACGGTCCGGCTGGCGGTGACCGGGTCGTCGACCAGCGAGGGCTGGTAGCTGACCGACAGCAGGGTGAAGGTGACGGTCGGCTCGCAGCGGTCCAGCCCGTAGGCGTGCGCCACGCCGAGCATCGCCGCCTCGACGTCCTCGGCCCCCTCGCCGCCCGCGAGCAGCAGCTCGGCGATGCGGAGGGTGAGGTCGAGCACACGCGGCACGGCCGGACCCGTGTCGTCCTGCCGCTCGATGCGCTCGGGGGCCGGGCGCTCGCTGATCGGCATGCGCAGCATCGTGCGCATCCGGTCCTGCCAGGGGGCGTCCTTGGTCAGCCGGATGACGGGCAGGCCGTTCGGCGGGGTGATGGCGGGGAAGCCGCCGGTGGTCTGGTTGTTTGAAGGGGTGATCACCCCTGCGGGCGGTACGAAGGCCGAGCCCTCGGGTTCGGCGGGAGCATCCGCGGTCAGCCCCTCGGGGACGGCGAACTCCGAGGTCGGGTGCTCGTCCTCGGGTGGCGGCGGCAGGGGTATACCCAGGGGCGGTGTGAAGGCGCTGTGTGCCTCGTCGGACAACGGCTTCTGGTTCTCCCCCGTGTCCGCGTCCACCGCGCCCGTCCCACGCGGCACCTGCTGACGATCCGACCTCACGTCTCCTCGCTCCTCACCAGCCCTCCCCGTTCGATTCCCGGCGGCCGAGGATGCAGCATCGGCGGCCACCGGAGCCCATTGTGCGGGGCGGTGACCGCCGAGGGGGAGTGGGGGCGGTGTGTGGCGGGTGTGAAGCCCGCTGGCAGGAGCGGCGGAGAGACGGCGGAGGGGTCGCGTGGCCCCGCGGGCGGGTCCGCGCGGCCCCTGCGGTCAGCGCTTGGCGTGGCGCCCGCGCGGCCCCTGGGAGGGGGCTCCAGCGGCCGGTCCCTGGGGCTCCGGCTGGGCGGCGGCCTCCTTCTTCGCCTTGCCGCGGGCCCGGAGGAACTCGATCACGATCGGGACGATCGACAGCAGCACGATCGCGATCAGCATCAGCTCGATGTGCTGATGCACGAAGTCGACCTTCCCGAGCGCCGACCCGAGCAGGGTGACACCGGTGCCCCACAGCACGCCGCCGATGACGTTGAAGATGATGAACGAGCGGTAGTTCATCCGGCTCACGCCCGCGATGATCGGCGTGAACGTCCGCACGATGGGCACGAAGCGGGCGAGGATCAGCGACTTCGGGCCGTGCTTCTCGAAGAACTCATGCGCCTTCTCCACGTTCTCCTGTTTGAAGAGCTTGGAGTCGGGGCGCCGGAAGAGCGCCGGTCCCACCTTCCGGCCGAAGAGATATCCGACCTGGTCACCGACGATCGCGGCGATCGCCACGGCCACGCACACCAGCCACAGCTCCTGCTTGATCACATCGGTGGTCACCAGCAGACCGGTGGTGAAGAGCAGTGAGTCGCCCGGCAGGAAGAAGCCGATGAGCAGGCCGGACTCCGCGAAAACGATGGCCAGGACGCCGAGCAGACCGAAGGTTTCGATCAGATAGTCCGGGTCCAGCCATTGAGGGCCGAGCGCGAGGGTGTACACGGGTGTGAGGCTCCTGGGTCGAGGGAAGCAGGCTCGTGCGCGGCCCGGCCGCAGGGTCGGGGCGGACTGATGGGTCTTCGCAGTGTGCCGCCCAAAGCTATCAACGCCGTGTGCGTGCCCTTGGTTCCCACCGCCCAGGAGGCCCCCAACGGCCCCACCGCCCAGGGATGCCCCTAGCGGTCACCCTCCGGGGATGCCCTTGGCGGTCACGGTCGCCCTCCGGGGATGCCCTTGGCGGTCAGCGCCCAGGGATGCCCCTAGCCGTGCCGCTCCGCGTTGGCGAGGATCGCGTCCCGGAGATAGGCGGCCAGCCCCGGCCCGGCCTTGTCGATGTTCTCGGTGAAGCGGTGGTCCGAGACATACATCCGGCCCAGACAGGCGTGCAGCTCATGGCCGCACTCATAGTGGTTCCGGCAGATCCCCTGCCGGTGCTCCTCGGCGAGGTCCATCGCCGCCTCGGACTCCGGCGGGGTGCCCGCGGCCATCAGCGCGAGGAAGCGATTGCTGAGCTCGTCCGCCTCCTCCTGGATCCGCTTCCAGTCCTCCTTGGTGTACGAGGCCGTCCTGCGCTGGGACTCCTTGTACGCCTCGGTGCTCCCCCAGCGCTGCTCGACCTCCTCCTGGTAGTCGTCCGGGTCGAAGTCCCCGAAGACCTCGAACTTCTCCTCGGGGGTCAGATTGATGCCCATCTTCCGCGCCTCCATGGCCCGTTCGACGGCGGCGGCCATCTTCTCCAGCCGCTCGATCCGGTCGGTCAGCAGCCGGTGCTGACGCCGCAGGTGGGCCTGCGGATCGATATCCGGGTCGTCGAGCAGCACCGCCACCTCCTCGAGCGGAAAGCCGAGCTCCCGGTAGAACAGGATGCGCTGGAGCCGGTCGAGGTCGGCGTCGTCGTAACGCCGGTGCCCGGCCGCGCTGCGGGCGCCGGGGCGCAGCAGCCCGATCTCGTCGTAGTGGTGCAGCGTGCGCACCGTGACGCCGGCGAAGCCCGCGACCTGTCCCACGGAGTAGCTCATGGCCTGGTCCGCTCTCCTTCAGTTCGGTACGGGTTCCACGGTGCGTCCTCACGTCGCGTGAGGTGCAAGTCCGGATGGCGAAATCCATTGGGCGGCGTGGCGAGGCCGCTGCCATCCTGCCGATTGTGCTGGGGATAACTGATCTTTCAACGTATCTGGCCGGTCTGGCGCTGATCGTCCTGTTGCCGGGTCCCAATTCGCTGTATGTGGTGTCGGTCGCGGCCCGCCGTGGCCCCCGTACCGGCTATCGGGCGGCGGCCGGGGTGCTGTGCGGGGACGCCGTGCTGATGGCGCTGTCGGCGGGCGGGGTGGCCTCGCTGCTGCACGCGAGCCCGATGCTCTTCGCGGTGGTCAAGTTCGCGGGTGCGGGCTATCTGACCTGGCTCGCGGTGGGCATGCTGCGCGGGGCGCGGACGCTGTGGCGCCGCCGGCCGGGCGCCGCGGAGGCGGCCCGGAGCGCCGCGGCGGAGCGGGACGCGGACGGGGCCGTGGACGCGGCCGCCGGATCCGCCGAGGGTGAGCGCCCGTACCGCCGAGCGCTGGTCATCAGCCTGCTGAACCCGAAGGCGATCCTCTTCTTCATCTCCTTCTTCGTGCAGTTCGTGGATCCGGACTACGCCCATCCGACGCTGTCCTTCATGGCGCTGGGCGCCTGGGCACAGCTGTTCAGCATCACCTATCTGTCGGTGCTGATCTTCAGCGGTACATATCTCGCCGCCACCCTCCAACGGCGTCGGCGACTGCGGGCGGGGCTCTCAGCGGCCGCGGGCACGGCGTTCCTCGGCTTCGCGGCGAAGCTGTCGCTCAGCAGCGCGGGATAGCGGGCCGGGCGCGGGGCACGGCGCGGGACCGGGGCATACGAGAGATATACGCCTAATTTAACGAAGGTGGCACTTCATAAAGGCACTCCCGGCCCACGCCGGGACGAACGCTCCGAGTTCTCCACCAACCCGGTCTACGACGAGGCCAATCCGGTCAGCGGGATGACCGGCAAACCCCCGCGCCACTGCCTCCCCGACGGGCCGATGGCGCCCACGACCGCGTATCAGTTCGTCCATGACGAGCTGATGCTGGACGGCAACGCCCGCCAGAACCTCGCCACCTTCGTCACCACGTGGATGGAGCCGCAGGCGGGCAAGCTGATGTCCGACTGCCTCGCCAAGAACATGATCGACAAGGATGAGTACCCGCGCACCGCCGAACTGGAACGGCGGTGCGTGGCGATGCTCGGCCATCTGTGGCACGCACCCGACCCGGACGCCGTCGTGGGCTGCTCCACCACGGGGTCGAGCGAGGCATGCATGCTGGCCGGAATGGCCTTCAAGCGGCGCTGGGCCAAACGGAACCCGGTGAGCTATCCGGCGACCGCCCGCCCCAACCTGGTCATGGGGACCAATGTCCAGGTGTGCTGGGAGAAGTTCTGCGACTTCTGGGAGGTGGAGGCGCGGCAGGTGCCCATGGAGGGCAACCGGTTCCACCTCGATCCCCAGGCCGCCACCGAACTGTGCGACGAGAACACCATCGGCGTCGTGGCGGTCCTCGGCTCCACCTTCGACGGCTCCTACGAACCCGTCGCCGAGGTGTGCCGGGCGCTGGACGACCTCCAGGAGCGCACGGGCCTGGACATCCCGGTGCATGTGGACGGCGCCTCGGGCGCGATGATCGCGCCGTTTCTCGACCCGGACCTGCGGTGGGACTTCCAGCTGCCGCGGGTCGCCTCCATCAACACCTCGGGCCATAAGTACGGCCTGGTCTACCCCGGGGTGGGGTGGGCGCTGTGGCGTACGGCGGAGGTGCTGCCCGAGGATCTGGTCTTCCGCGTCGACTACCTCGGCGGCGACATGCCGACGTTCTCGCTCAACTTCTCCCGCCCCGGCTCCCAGGTGGCCGCCCAGTACTACACCTTCGTACGGCTGGGCCGGGCGGGCTACCGCGCCGTCCAGCAGGAGGCCCGCGATGTGGCGTGCTCGCTCGCCGAGCGGATCGAGGCGTTCGGGGACTTCACCCTGCTGAGCCGCGGCGATCAGCTGCCGGTGTTCGCCTTCACCACGGCGGAGGGGGTCGGCGCCTTCGATGTCTACGACGTCTCCCGGCGGCTGCGCGAACGCGGCTGGCTGGTGCCCGCGTACGCCTTCCCGCCCAACCGGCAGGACCTGTCCGTGCTGCGGGTGGTGTGCCGCAACGGCTTCTCGGAGGACCTCGCCGATCTCTTCCTGGCGGACCTGGGGTCGCTGCTGCCCGAGCTGCGGTCACAGCCCGCGCCCACGGGGAAGACCGTCACGGCGTTCCACCACTGAGGCGCCGGGCCGCCGTCGGCTCCGGAAGTGGCGGCGGTCAGCCCGTCTGGGCCGGGGCCCGGAGCAGTTCGGCCCGGCGCCGGACCGCCTCCAGCGCACCGGGTCTGCGGCCGGGCACCCTCCCCCGCAACTCGATCAGCAGCGGGGCGAGGGCCCCGGCCCTGACCCGGTCCTGGACGAACTGCCACTGGTGGTGCGCCCGGTCCACGGCCCCCTCGACCTCGGGGTGCCCGGCCGGTTCCCCGTTGCCGAGCCGCGCGTCGGCCACCGCGAGCCACAGCTCGCAGGCGCGGGCCGGGTCCCCGGCGATACGGGAGAGATCGGCGCGGACCTCCAGCCAGTGGATCGCCTCGTCGGAACGGGGACCGGCCGTCCGGAGGGCCTCCTGCTCCCAGGCGGCCGCCATCGAGGCCGCCTCGCTGTGCCGCCCCGCGTTGGCCGCCTCGAATATCGCGATGTGTGTCGCGAAGAGCGGATCGGACACGGGCGCCTGACCGGGCGGCGGGGGCACGGAGGCCCGTCCGGGCGGCGGGGGCACGGGGGCGTGTCCAGGTGGCGGAGGCACGGGGGCGTGCGTCGGCCGGGGCACGCGCAGCGAAGGGGGCGCCGGCAGGGGATCGGCGGGGCGGAACGATTCTGGAGGGCCAGGCGGCATGGGCGGCGGGGCGGTTACCGCCGGTCCGACGGGTCCGGCCGCGCCGAGGGGTCCGGTCGCCCCGGCCGGTCCAGTCGCCCCGGCCGGTCCGGCCGCTCCTGTCACCCCCGCCTGCCCGGCCGATATGGCCTGCTCGGCTGCTCCGGTCGGCCCGGCCGATACGGGCTGCCCGGCCGATACGGGCTGTGCGGCCGATACGGGCTGCGCCCCTGCTCCGGTCCGCCCCGTCCACACGGCCCACGGGGCGGCCCCCGGGGCGGGGGCGGCGTCCGGGTCCGGGTACGGCTCGCCCGGCCCAGCGCCGTCCAGCAGCAGTTCGGGGCCGGTGCCCAGCCCCGCCTCCATCGCCGCCCGCTGGTGCAGCAGCGCGAGCGGCGGTCGTTCGGCGGCGGCCCGCAGCAGCCCGGCGAACGCCCGGCTGTAGTCCGGCGTCGCCGTCTCCCGCCTGGGCGGGGCGGGCGCCACCGTGCCGTACAGCGTCAGCCCGGCGGCGAGCGCGGACGGTCCGGCGGCCCGCAGCGGCTGCCAGGCCGTCTCGTCGGCCACCAGATCGGCGACCACGACGGTGCTGCCCGGCGGCCGTCCGCCAAGCTCGGACGCCAGCCAGTGCCAGGGCAGCGCCGTGTAGCGCGCGGTCCTCGGCGTCGTACGGGCCAGCGCCAGATGCGGCAGCCGCTGCTTCGCGTCGAGGGTGAGCTGGCCCGCGAGATGGACCAGCACCGGGCCCGGATGCGCGGCCGCGGTCCGCAGATGTGTCAGCACGGTCTGCGGGTCGACCGGGTCCACGAGTTGGACGACGCTGGCGCCGCCGGGCGTGCCCAGCAGCGCCGCCGGTGGTACGGCGGCGAGCTGGGGCAGCGCGGCGGCCGCGTCCATCAGTCGCTGTTTGCCGGCCGGGCCGGCGGCGAGCAACAGGGCGTATCCGGGCCCGCTCACCGTCTCCGCCCCCGTGCCCGACCTGTCGTTCCCCATACCCGCACCGTATCCGCAACCGACGACGACCGGAGGGGGCGCGACCGCGCGGCGCCCGGATCCGGGCCGCCGTCAGCGGCTGAGGCGGCCGTAACGCCGCACGGCGAGCGGGAGGAAGACCGCGATCAGCCCCAGCGGCCAGCAGACCGCGAGGAGTTGGGCGTGGTCCGCGGACCAGGAGCCGCCACCGCCGCCGGGACCGCCGAACAGATCGCGGATCGAGGTGGCCGTCGCCGACATCGGGTTCCAGTCCGCGAGGGCGCCGAGCCAGCCGGGCATGGTCTCGGGCGAGGCGAAGACATTGGAGAGGAAGCCCACCGGCCAGACCAGGATCTGCACGGCCTGCACCATCTCCGGGCGTCCCGCGGCCATGCCCAGGTAGATGCCGAGCCACAGCATCGCGAACCGCAGCCACAGCAGCAGCCCCACGGCGAGCAGCCCGTCGCCGAGCCCGCCGTGCCAGCGCCAGCCCATCGCCAGACCGACCCCGAGGAGGACGAACAGCCCGAGCGCCGACTGGAGCATGTCCAGCACACTGCGCCCGACCAGGACCGCCGAGCGGGCCATCGGCATCGAGCGGAAGCGGTCGATGACGCCCTTGTTGAGGTCCTGGGTGATGGCGAGCATCGTCCCTTCGAGGCCGAACACCATGGTGAGCGCGAGCGTGCCCGGCACCAGGTAGTCCTTGTAGTCGCCGCCGCCCGGGACGGTCATCCCGCCGCCGAGGAAGTAGGCGAACATCAGCAGCATCATCACCGGGAAGACCAGCTGGACGGCCACCTGGACGGGCTGCCGGGCCCAGTGGGCGAGTCCGCGGCGGGTCATGGTCCAGGAGTCGATGAAAGTCGCGGTCGTCATACGGAGCTCTCCTCCTTGGCCGTCTGCTCCTTGGCCGTGCGAGCCGTGGCCGTGCCCGTGCTGGCCGTGGCCGTGTCGGCCCTGGACGTGTCCGCCGTGGCCGGCTCCCCGGTGAGGTGCAGAAAGACCTCGTCGAGGGTGGGGCGGCGCAGCACGATGTCCTCCGCCTCGATCCCGGCCGACGCCAGGGCCCGTACGGTCTCGGTGAGCGCCGCGACCCGGTCGGTGACCCGTGCGCCGAGCCGCCGCCGGTCGGGGTCGGTCTCGACCTCGGCGGCGTGGGTCGCCATGCCCACGACCGAGGCGGCGGCGGACAGTTGGCCCGCGTCGCGCAGCACCACCTCGATGCGGTCACCGCCGAGCCGGGCCTTGAGCTCGTCGGCGGTCCCGTCGGCGATGGACCGCCCGCCGTCGATCACGCAGACGCGGTCGGCCAGTTGGTCCGCCTCCTCCAGGTACTGGGTGGTGAGCAGCACGGTCGTACCGCCGTCCACCAGCGAGCGGACCGCGTTCCACACCTCCGTACGGCCCCGGGGGTCGAGCCCGGTGGTCGGCTCGTCCAGGAAGAGGATCGGCGGCCGCATGATGAGGCTCGCCGCGAGGTCCAGTCTGCGCCGCATACCGCCGCTGTACCGGCCGACGGCCTTGGTACCGGTGGATTCGAGGCCGAACCGCTCCAGCAGCTCGTCCGCGCGGGCCGCCGCCCGGCGGCCGCCCAGGTGGTAGAGGCGGCCGAACATCTCCAGGTTCTGCCGTCCGCTCAGCTCCTCGTCCACCGCGGCGTGCTGGCCGACGAGGCCGATGCGGTAGCGGACCTGGTCGGGGTCGCGCAGCACGTCGTACCCGGCGACCTCGGCCCGGCCGCCGTCGTGCCGCAGCAGGGTGGCCAGAATCCGTACGCAGGTGGTCTTGCCCGCGCCGTTGGGGCCGAGCACGGCGTGCACGGTGCCCTGCGGGACGGTCAGGTCGAGTCCGGCGAGGGCTTGTTTGTCCCGGTAGGTCTTCCGTAGCCCTTCGACGACGATCGCGGAATCGCTGTCGGCCAAGGTCTTCCCCTCTCCCTCTGCACTTCTCCGCACCGCGTAGTCAAGTTTGACTACGTGCGCCGGAAGGTACTGCCCGAAGCGGTCCCTAGTCAAACTTGATTAACACCGACGGCCGCCGTCAGCCGCCCTCGGCCGGCATGGATTTCCTCAGTCCGTATCGGGCGCGGCGTACGGGTTGGGGACGCCGTCCGGCAGGACGTCCACCGAGCGCTCCCCCTCGCCCGCCATCACATACGCCCCGCCCTCGAGCCGCTCGATCAGCCCACGGGTCCACTCAGCGCCGCTGTCCGCGGAGTGCACCCAGAACTTCATGATCTCGCCGATATGGCCCCACTCCTCGGGGGTGCCCTCCGGCGGCGTCCAGTGCCGGGTCACCTCGGCCCGCCACTCCTCCAGCGCCGACACCCGCCGCTTGAGCAGGTCGATCGCCTCGGCCCGGGGCAGGTCGACGATGAATCCCACCCCGGCCGTCAGCTCGTCGACCTTCTGGTCATGGCGCAGCAACGCCTCCCGCAGCAGCCGGAAGAACTCCTCCTCGCCCGCCCCGGTCAGCTCGTACTCGGTCCGGGGCGGCCCACCGACCGTGCTCGGCGCCACGTCGTGCGCGAGCATCAGGCCCTGCTTCGCCATCTGCTTCAGGGCGTGGTAGATCGACCCGGGCTTGGCGTTGGACCACTCATGCGCACCCCAGAACTCCAGGTCGTTACGGACCTGATAGCCGTGCGCCCGCCCGTGCTGGCGCACGGCCCCCAGCACCAGCAGCCGGATCGCTGACATGCCCGCTCTTCTCCATCCTGGTCCCGCTCCCCGCGGTGACCAGGCTAGGGCCTGTCGTCAAAGGGGGCCGCCCTGGTCCCGACGCCCGGCACGGCCGCTCGCGGCCGGGCGCCCCCTTCGACGACAGGCCCTGGGCCGTCACCGGCCCCGGCGGATCACCGCTCCAGGATCGACCAGTCGGGCTCCGGCGCCGCCCCCGTCTCGAAGACGAGGTCGAAGGCGCCCTTGCCGTCGATCGTCTCGCGGATGATGTCGGCGTGACCGGCGTGCCGGGCGAGCTCCTCGATCAGGTGGAGGACCGCCCAGCGCCAGGTGCGGGTGCCGCCCTCGTCCCAGGGGAGCCGGAGCGCCTCGAACGTCTCGTCCAGCGACGGCAGGGCCCGTACGGCCTCCTCGGTCTCGCGCGCCACCTCGTCGTACAGGGCGAGCAGCGCCTCCACCGTCTCGTCCTCGGTCGGCTCGAAGGTGCGCTCCCACTCGGCCATCTGGTCCCTGGGGTCCCCCACCTTGCCCTGGAGGACGCGCAGCCAGCCGCGCTCACCCGTGACCGCGTGCTTGAGCAGCCCGGCCAGCGAGAGCACGCTCGCGCTGGGCACGCTGCGCGCCTGCTCCTCGGTGAGGCCGTACACCGAGCGCCGGATGCCGCCGCGCTGCGCCTCCAGGTACGCGAGCAGCGCGCCCCGCTCGTCCTGACATGCCTCGGGGCTCACGATCACGGGCATGGCTGCCGCCTCTCATCTGGAGGGCGCCCGGGTCCGGCGCCCTTCGATGAACCCCACGCTAGGAAGGCTTGCGGTCAGCTTCTGTCCGCGAGCCGTCCCCGCCCCTCCCGGCCTCAGAACGGGAACTGGCTCCGGCCGTGCTGGATGGAGATCCACTTGGTGGTGGTGAAGTCCTCGATCATCGACTCCCCGTTGAGCCGACCGAGACCGGAGTGCTTCTCGCCGCCGAACGGCACGATCGGCTCGTCGTGGACCGTGCTGTCGTTCACATGGATCATGCCGGTGTGGACCCGCTGGGCGAACCGCACCCCGCGCTCGATGTCGCTGGTGTGCACGGCGCCGCTGAGCCCGTAGTCCGTGTCATTGGCGATCCGCACCGCCTCGTCGTCGCCGTCGAACGGGATCAGCGTCACCACCGGGCCGAAGACCTCCTGGCCGAGAATCGCCGACCCCTCCGGGACCCCGCTGAGCACGGTCGGCCCCATCAGGCTGCCCTCGGTGCGCCCCCGGACCAGCGCGGTGGCGCCCTCGGCGATCGTCTGGTCGACGAGCTGGGCGATCGCCTCGGCCTGGCCCTCGTTGATCAGCGGGCCGATATGGGTGGTGGGGTCGCCCGGGTCGCCCACCTTCAGCGTCTCCACCTTGGCCACGAACCTCTCGGTGAACTCCCGCTCGATCGCCCGGTCCACCAGCACCCGGTTGGCCGCCATGCAGACCTGCCCCTGGTGGACGAAGCGGCTGAAGACGGCCGCGTCCACCGCGTAGTCCAGATCGGCGTCGTCGAGCACGACCAGCGCGCTGTTGCCGCCCAGTTCCAGGACCGTGCGCTTGAAGTGGGAGGCGGCCACGGTGGCGACGTGCCGGCCGACCTTGTCGGAGCCGGTGAAGGAGAGCACCTTCGGTATGGGGTGCTCGATCAGGGCGTCGCCGATCTCCGCGATGTCGGTGATCACGACATTGAGCAGCCCGGCGGGCAGCCCGGCCTCCTCGAAGATCTTGGCGACCAGGCCGCCGCCGCAGACCGGGGTGTTCTGGTGGGGCTTGAGGACGACGGCGTTGCCGAGGGCCAGCGCGGGGGCGACCGACTTCAGCGACAGCAGGAACGGGAAGTTGAACGGGCTGATCACACCGACCACGCCCACCGGCAGCCGGTAGAGGCGGTTCTCCTTGCCGTCGACCGGCGACGGCAGGATGCGGCCCTCGGGCCGCAGCGCGAGGTGGATCGCCTCGCGCAGGAACTCCTTGGCGAGATGCAGCTCGAAACCCGCCTTCACATGGGTGCCGCCGCACTCCGCGATGATCGTCTCGGTGAGCTCCTTCTCACGGTCCTCGATGATCCGCAGCACCCGCTCGAAGACCGCCCGCCGGGCATAGGGGTTGGTGGCTCCCCACTCCGGCTGCGCCCGCTCGGCCGCCCGGTAGGCCAGGTCCACCTCCTCGACGGTCGCCACGGTGATGGAGGCCAGCTTCTCCCCGTTGTAGGGGTTGAAGTCGACGATGTCCCAGGAACCGCTTCCGCCGCGCCACTCGCCGTCGATGAACTGAAGGGCCAACTCGGAGAAGTAGGACATGTCATCCCTATCTGCTGGCCGCGGTGTCGATCACCGACGGCCGCGCACGTGTGGGGGGATATTCCTGACGTCATGTCATCCTACTGACGGGTCAATCCTCGTGAAGGAGCCCGTGGAGCAATTCCCGGCTGTCCCCGGGCGAGAGGCTGTCCGCGCTGAGCCGCTCCAACACCCGCTCGTACTGGGCGACTTCATCCCTCTTGTCGAGGTAGAGCGCGCTGGTGAGCTGCTCCAGATAGACGATGTCGGGCAGGTCGGACTCCGGGAAGCGCAGCCGGGTGAACGCCCCGCTCTCCCCCGCGTGCCCGCCGAAGGCGAACGGCATCACCTGGAGCGTCACGTTCTGCTGCTCGGAGACCGTGATCAGATGGCGCAGCTGGGCGGCCATCACACCGCGCCCGCCGTACGGGCGGTGCAGCGCGGCCTCGTCCAGCACCACATGGAACGCCGGGCCGCGCTCGGAGACCAGCAGCTTCTGCCGCTCGAGCCGCAGCGCCACCCGCCGCTCCACCTCCCCGGAGCACGCCTGGGGCTGGCCGCGGGTGACCACGGCATGGGCATAGCCCTCGGTCTGGAGCAGACCGTGGATGAACTGGACCTCGTAGCAGGCGATATCGGAGGCGGCGCCCTCCAGGCCGACATATGTCTGGAACCAGCCGGGAAGCACATCGCCGTAACTGTGCCACCACCCGGCGACATTGGCCTCGCGGGCGAGCCCGAGCAGTGCCGTGCGCTCGGCGTCGTCGGTGACCCCGTACAGCGTCAGCAGGTCCTCGATGTCCCGCGCCTTGAAGCTCACCCGGCCCAACTCCATCCGGCTGATCTTGGATTCGGAGGCCCGGATCGAATAGCCCGCCGCCTCGCGGGTGATGCCTCGGGCCTCGCGCAACCGCCTGAGCTGTGAGCCCAGGAGGATGCGGCGCACCACCGATCCACTCGACTCGCCTGCGGCCATTTCCGCGACCCTCCCTGTACGGAAAGCATCCTTGCGAACGGCGCCCCCGCGGTCCCTGGGGGCGAAGTCTGCCACTGATCGGGCTCCGCGCCGTATGCGCGTCGTTACTCAACCCGAGGATGTACGCCAGTGTACGGAGTCAGAAATCCTGCTAAAACCCCTCGGATCGGACCAACTGGCCCGCGTGCACGTGCATCTGCCCTTGCATCTGACGTGGGCATTCGGAACCATAGGTTGTGCGCACGTGCTAGCTGGTACGAAATCTGGCCAGAGTTCGTCACGGCCACGGATGCAGGAGTGCTCGCATGGGGAGCGAAGGTTCGGCCCTGCTGGAACCCTTGTGGCAAGGGCTTACTGTCATCGACCCCTCCGCCGTCTCCGGATCCGTCTCCTGCGTCCTGCCCGCCCGCTATGAAGCGGTCAAGGACGCCCGCCAGTTCACCGGCTGGACGTTGCGGCAGTGGGACATCCCCGAACTACTCGACGAAGTGGCGCTCGTCGTCTCCGAACTGGTCACCAACGCGCTCCGGCACGCCCTGTCCGGCGCCGGAGCGGCCGGTGGGCCGGAGCGGCCGGTGCGGCTCCATCTGATGCGCGGGCCCTCCCGCCTGGTGTGCGCCGTACGCGACCCCAGCGAGGTGGGCCCGGTGGCGGGCGAGGCGGGCTGCGGCGAGGAGTCCGGGCGCGGGCTCCATCTCGTGGAGTCCTTCACGGACGGCTGGGGCTGGCAGCCGCTGGTGGGCACCCCCCGCGGCAAGATCGTCTGGGCCGTGTTCCTCCTTCCCTCGGCGTGAGCCCCGGCTTCCCGCGCCCGGGACCGGCTTCCCCCGCCTGAGGCCGCGGTCTTCCTGGAGCCGGCGCGGAACGCGGACGGCTGCTTCCCGCCGCCGCCCGGGTACCGTCTTCCCCCCGCGTGAGACCGGCCGCTGGGCCGGGCGGTCACGGACGGCTGGACTCCGGCGGGGCCGTGGTGATGCCCAGGCCGTGCAGCTGGAAGAGCCGCTGCACATCGTGCATCGTGACGATCCCCTCGAGCTGCCCGTGGTCCACCACCAGCACCGGCATCCCGCCGCCGCCAGGACGCGCCCGCTCCAGCACCTCGCTCAGCAGCTCACCGGAGTCGGCCACCGTGCACCGCGCCAGCGGAATCGCCACATCGCGCACCCGCTGGGTCTCCCGGGCCTCGGCCGGCACCGCCGCGAGCGCGCGCAGCTGGACGACCCCGCTGGGCCGTCCCTCGAAGTCCAGCAGCGGCATCACCGAATGCCGGGCATGGGCCGCCACATCGTCGATGAACCGCCCCACGGTCAGCCAGTCGGCCCCGGCGGCGACCGGCGCCGTCATCGCGTCCGCCACCCGCACCCCGCGCAGCGCCGTGTTGACTCCGGCCCGCTGCCGCTCCGCGTTGGCGATGATCACCATGAAGAGGCCGATGAGCGAGAGCCACAGCCCGCCGGTGTTCCCGCGCAGGAAGGAGATCCAGCCGGCGGCGATGAGCAGCACGCCGAGGACCTGCCCGCTGCGCCCGGCCGCCCGTTCGGCGC
The DNA here is from genome assembly GCF_040653035.1 of Streptomyces malaysiensis subsp. malaysiensis. NCBI lineage: Bacteria > Bacillati > Actinomycetota > Actinomycetes > Kitasatosporales > Streptomycetaceae > Streptomyces > Streptomyces malaysiensis. Next base: position 149,524 of record NZ_JBEZNG010000003.1, on the reverse strand, counting down.
GGTCCCTGTCCCCGGTGCGCCACCAGATCACCGCCTGCACCACCCGTCCGCCGTCCAGCGGCGCGGCGGGCAGCAGATTGAAGACGCCCAGCAGCAGATTGGCCCAGCCGAGCCAGATCAGAACGGCCGTCGGCACGCCCCAGCCGGTGAGCGCGTGCACCCCGACCCCCGCACCGACGGCGACCCCGCCGATGACCAGGCTGGTGAGCGGCCCGATGACGGCCACCCAGAACGCGACCCCGGCGGTGCGGGGCCGTCCCATCTTGGTCATGCCGCCAAGCGCCCACAGCGTCACGTCCTCCACCGAGACGCCCTTACGGCGGGCGGCGACCGCGTGCGCGGCCTCATGCAGCAGCAGGCTGCCCATCAGCAGCACGGCGCCGACGATGCTGGCGAAGGCGTAGACCGCACTGGTCCGGCCGGGGGTCCACGCGGGCAGCGTCTCGTGGCCGAGCCCGTAAGCGAGCAGCACTATCAGGACCGGGACGCTCCAGTGCATCCGCAGTGGAACCCCGAGTACTCGTCCGACGCGGACCGAGCCGTTCATCGCCGTCTCACATGGGTCGGGTCCCCCCGCTCACCATTACCAGTGTCGCGCGTCCGCGGCGATCAGCCCAGACCGGCGGGATCGTGCGCCAGATGGTCGAACTCGCCGTCCTTGGCGCCGAGCAGCATCGCCTCGACCTCGGCCGGGGTGTAGATCAGCGCCGGGCCGTCGGGGAACCGGGAGTTGCGGACAGCCACGTCCCCGCCGGGCAGTTTGGCGAACTCGACACAGGACCCCTGGGAGTTGCTGTGTCTGCTCTTCTGCCAGACGACCCCCTGAAGGTCCGCGGCCGCCATGCCGTTGTAGGGGTGGTCGCGCACAGGGCTTCTCCACTGTTCGTGCATACGTGCAGCTGTCAACTGTCCGGGATCATAGCTGCGTTCCTTTGCCAACGCATGGGCGAATGCATTTGCGTATGCGCAGGTAGATGCATAAGCAGATGCACGTGCACCATGCGTATCTGCATGATCACCCGGCACCCGCAATCTTCTGCCCGGAGTGAAGAAGAACAGTCGTCATGAATGACGTCCGGGTCCCCCTCCGGGTTGAGCGGGCCTCGTCCTCGGGCCGTCGCCGGACCGTTGTCGGACCCCCCTGCCAGACTCACCGGCATGAGATGGGCCGCGGCGGAGACGGACGACGGGGGTGTTCGTCTCTGCCCGCTCGGCCCCGGGGGAGCGGCCGCCGGACCGGTTGTCGAGGTCACGGCGGAGCAGGGCGGGATCGCCGAGGCCGTGCGGTCCCGCCCCGAGGCCGACCGATGGGTGTGGCGGTCCACCGCCGAGGTCTATCCACGGCTGCTGGCCGCCGGGGTCAGGGTCGAGCGGGCCTATGACATCGAGGCGGCCGAGGCGCTGCTCCTCGGCCATGAGGGGCGCTCGGGCGCCCCGCGTTCACTCGCCGCCGCCTGGGCGCGGCTGCACGGGCTGCCCGTCCCCGAGGATCCGCCGCCCCGCGTGGCCGGGGCCCAGCCCTCGCTCTTCGAGCCCGGTCCGCCGCCGCTGCCGCCGGGCACCGATCCGCTGGACGCGCTGCTCGCGGTGTACGCGGGGCAGCTGGTGCGCACCGAGGCGGCCGAGCACCCGGACCGGATGCGGCTGCTGACCACCGCCGAGTCGGCGGGGATGCTGATCGCCGCCGAGATGCGGCGCGCCGGGGTGCCCTGGCGCGCCGACCGCCACCGCGAGCTGCTGGACGAGCTCCTCGGGGAGCGCTATCCGGGCGGTCTGAAGCCGCAGCGCCTGGTCGAGCTGGCCGAGGAGGTGTCGCGCGCCTTCGGCACCCGGGTGCGGCCCGATCTGCCCGCCGAGGTCATCAGGGCGTTCGCCCGCGCGGGCATCGCGCTCGGCTCGACCCGCGCCTGGGAGCTCGAGCGGATCGACCACCCCGCCGTGGAGCCGCTGCTGCGCTACAAGAAGCTCTACCGGCTGCACACCGCCCACGGCTGGGCCTGGCTCCAGTCCTGGGTGCGCGACGGCCGCTTCCGCCCCGAGTACCTGCCCGGCGGCACCGTCTCCGGCCGCTGGACCACCCACGGCGGCGGGGCGCTCCAGATCCCCAAGGTGGTGCGGCGCGCGGTGGTGGCCGATCCGGGGTGGCGGCTGGTGGTGGCCGACGCCGACCAGATGGAGCCCCGGGTGCTCGCCGCGATCTCCCGCGACCCCGGGCTGATGGAGGTCGCGGGCAGCGGCCGGGATCTGTACGCCACACTGTCCGACCGCGCCTTCTCCGGCCGGCGCGACCTGGCCAAGCTGGCGCTGCTGGGCGCGGTGTACGGCCAGACGTCCGGCGACGGGCTGAAGCATCTCGCGGCGCTGCGGCGGCGCTTCCCGGCGGCGGTCGCGTATGTGGACGACGCGGCCCGCGCGGGTGAGGAGGGTCGGCTGGTGCGCACCTGGCTGGGCCGCACCTGCCCGCCCGCGGGCGGCGGCGCCGGGGAGCCGGCGGACGAGGCGGGGCTGCCGCGCGATCAGGAGGAGCCGTCGTACGGCAGCACCGCGAGCGCCCGCGCCCGGGGCCGCTTCACCCGGAACTTCGTGGTGCAGGGCAGCACCGCCGACTGGGCCCTGCTGATGCTCGCCGCGCTGCGCCGGTCGCTGACCGGGGCTGGGCTGCGCGCGGAGATCGTCTTCTTCCAGCACGACGAGGTGATCGTGCACTGCCCCGAGGCGGAGGCCGAAACGGTCCGGGAGGCGATCGCCGAGGCGGGCGAGACGGCCGGCCGGATCGCCTTCGGCCCGACCCCGGTGCGGTTCCCCTTCACGATGGCCGCGGTGGAGTGCTACGCGGACGCGAAGTAGGACACGCAGCAGGCACGAAGCGGGACACCAAGCGGGACGTGAAGCGGGCACGAAGCGGGACACCAAGCAGGACACGAAGCAGGCACGAAGCAGGGCACCGAGCAGGACGCGCCGTGGACGGCCCAGGGGTGCGGCCGCTCCCCCGACCGGCGCAGCCCCACAGGCAGCGGGCCGGATCGTCCCCACACGATGAGAGCGGAGGGCCGCCGTGCCGCGGCCCGCCACGCCGCCCACAGGGGAGACCTGCCATGACCATCAGTCTCGAGGCACTGCGCCGCTGCTCCATCGCCGTCGACCTCGGCGCGGCCAGGACGCGTGTCTACCTCAGGCGTACCGGGCTCATCGTCGACGAGCCGACCGTCGCCGCCGTGAACACCCACACCGGCGGGCTGATCGCCGTCGGCACGCTGGCGGAGCGGATGACCGGGCGGACACCCGCGCATATCCGGGTCGTACGGCCGGTCTCCAACGGCACCGTCGTCGACATCGCCATGGCCCAGCGGATGCTGCGGCTGCTGCTGGGCAACAAGCTGCGGCGCGCCTGGCGGCGGCGGCCGCTGGTCAGCGCCGCTGTCTGTGTGCAGCACGACGCCGACCCGCTCGCCCAGCGCGCCGCCATGGAGACGCTCATCGGTATCGGCGCCAAGCGGGTCGAGCTGGTGGACGCCCTGATCGCCGCCGCCGTGGGCTGCGGTCTGCCGGTGGAACGGCCCGAGGCAACGATGATCGTGGTGTGCGGCGCGGCCACCACCCAGGTCGCGGTGTTGTCGCTGGGCTCGATCGTGGCCGCCGAGCGGGTGCCGGTGGGCGGGGAGACCGTGGACCACGCCGTCGTCCAGCATCTGCGCAACGAACACGCGCTGATGCTGCCCAGTCAGGCCGTCCGCCCGCTGCATCTGCTGCTCAAGGATGTCGCGGACGGGGCGCAGACCGCGGAGAGCACCGAGGTGCACGGCCGGGATGTGGCCACGGGGCTCGCCCGGACCGTACGGATCGATGTCGAGAGCGTGCGCACCGCCATCCGAACCCCGCTCACCGCGGTGCTGGACGCCATCGGCACGGTGCTGCGCCACTGTCCGCCCGATCTGGTGGCCGACCTCGCCGACCGCGGCATCATGCTGGCCGGCGGGAGCGCGACGCTGCCCGGGTTCGACACGCTGTTGCGCGAGGCCACCGGAATGCCACTGAACATCGCCGACCACCCCGACGTCTGCGCGGTCGAGGGGCTCGGCGCGATGCTCGACGGCAAGGTGCAGCCCCTGCTGCTGGACGCGATGGTCTCCTGACCCGTCCCACGCCTCCATGCCCAACTCCTGACCGCTGATCGGAAATTCTTCGCGACGCGTTGAGCGGCTGCCTGCCCCCGTGCGTAGAGAAGGGGGAAGAGGCCGACATGGCCGCCGATCCCCCCCGGGGCTCAGACCGGGAGTCGTCCGTTGATGTTGTCCAACTCAGGTCAGGTCCTGGAGGTTCAGGTGCACGACGACGCCGCCGTGGCCGATGAGCGTCCGTCAAGATCCCGGCGTGGTACGCCCGACGAACGGCTCATGCGCGCGCTCTACCAGGAGCACGCCGGACCGTTGCTCGCGTTCGTGCTGCGTCTGGTCGCGGGCGACCGTCACCGTGCGGAGGACGTCGTCCAGGAGACCCTGGTGCGCGCCTGGCGGAACGCCGACCAGCTGTCCCGGGCCACCGGCTCCATCCGGCCCTGGCTGGTCACGGTCGCCCGGCGGATCGTGATCGACGGTCACCGCAGCCGGCAGGCCCGGCCGCAGGAAGTCGACCCCTCCCCGTTGGAACTCATGCCCGCGGAGGACGAGATCGACCGTGCGCTGCGGCTCATGACCCTGACCGACGCGATGCAGGACCTCAGCGACGCCCATCGCGAGGTGCTGGTCGAGACCTACTTCAAGGGCCGGACCGTCAACGAGGCGGCCCAGACCCTCGGCATACCCAGCGGGACGGTACGGTCCCGGGTCTTCTACGCGCTGCGCTCCATGAAGCTCGCGCTCGAGGAGAGAGGAGTAACGGCATGACAGCGCAGACGCACCACGCGGGACATGACGCCGTTGGCGCGTATGTGCTCGGCGTGCTCGACGAGGCGGACGCCACCTATTTCGAGGAGCATCTGGCCGGCTGTGACCGATGCGGACGGCAGCTGGACGAGCTGACCGGACTGGAGCCGCTGCTGGCCGATCTGGCCGCCGACGTCCCCGGGATCCACGGCAGCCCCGGGCGGCCCCAGGTCACGGGCCACACTCCGCATGCCTTCAGCGCCACTCCCAACGCCATCGAGACCCTCACCGCGCGCCCCGGCCCCACCCTGCTCCACCGCATGGTCGGCGAGGCGGCCGCGTCCCGCGCCAAGCGGCGGCGGCGCGGGCTGTACCTGGTCGCCGCGGCGGCCGTGCTGATCGTCGGCGGTCCGGTCGGCACGATCGCGGTCACCTCAGGCGGCTCGGACAGCTCCGTCTCGGCCGCCCCCACCGAGAGCGCCCTCTTCCAGGGGATGCCCGACAAGGTGCAGGCCACCGACCCGGACACCAAGGTGAACGCGGCGGTCGCACTGGAGGACAAGATGTGGGGCACCGATGCCGTTCTGCGGCTGAAGAACCTCAAGGGCCCTCTGGAGTGCAGCCTGGTCGCGGTCTCCAAGGACGGCCATGAGCAGACGATGATGACCTGGACCGTGCCCGAATGGGGCTACGGGATCAAGGACAGCCCCAAGCCGGAGGCCAGAGATCCGCTGTGGGCCCATGGCGGCGCGGGCATGAAGCGTGCCGATATCGAGCGCTTCGAGATCCGTACGGCCGAGGGAAAGCGGCTGATCTCCCTGAACGTCTGAGTCGCCACTCGGATCGCCGATCATCCCATGCGGCGTGGTGAGCGGGATGTTACACAGAGTGTGATATGTCGTGCGTCGCGTCCCGGGGGGTCTTGATCCGAGGAGGCACCCCGTGGCTGACCCGGACGCCCATCAGCAGCGCATGTTCGCTCAGTATGTGCTGCCCGAGGTGGAGGTGCTGCTGCGCGTGGCCATGTCGCTGACCACCCAGCGGGCGGACGCCGAGGATCTCGTGCAGGACACGTTACTACGGGCGTACCGGGCAGTCGGCCGTTTTGACGGGAGACATCCACGGGCCTGGCTGCTGACGATCATGCGGCATGCGGAGGTCAGCCGGCGCCGCCAGCGCCGGCCCCGGCTGCTCGACGATCCGGACACGGAGCTGGAGCGGCTGGTCCCGGCCCGGGACGCGACACCGGAGGAGCTGGTGGTCGACACGACGTTCGACGAGGCCGTGGACGCGGCGTTCACGGCGCTTCCGCTACGGGATCAGCAGGTGGTGCGGCTGGTGCATGTGGACGGGCTGTCGTACGCGGAGGCCGCACAGGTGCTGGACGTCCCCAAGGGGACGGTGATGAGCAGGCTGCACCGGGCGCGCAAGCGGATCCGGAACCAGCTGCTGGCCGCGGGAGTGGAATCGGAGCGAGGTGGCGCATGAGCAGATGGACATGGTGGCGGACCGCACGCACCACGCGAACCAGGCAGCCCACCGGACGGCTCCGGACCACCCGGTGCCCCCTGGGCGCGCCGCTGCTCCAGTCGTACCTGGACGGGGAGCTGGACGCGCCGGCCGCGGCCCGGGTGCGCGGCCATGTGGCCGAGTGCCACCGCTGTGCCCGGGAGCTCGCCGTCTACCAGCGCATCAGCGAGGCGCTGGCCGCCCGCGCGACGATCGACGAGGCGGTGCTCGACCGGCTCAGGGACTTCGCGGAGTCCCTGGCGGAGCGGGAGAAGTCTCTCGTGGAGCGGGAGAGCCGGGAGCCTGGGGCGGAGGCGGCGCCGCCGGAGCCGGTCCCGGGGACGGAGACGGTGCCGACGGAGCCGGTCCCGGGGACGGAGACGGTGCCGACGGAGCCGGTCCCGACGGAGACGGTGCCGACGGAGACGATTCCGGGGACGGCGGAGACGATTCCGGCGGAGACGGTCCCCGGGACGGCGCCGGGGGCGGATCGGGACGCGGATCAGGGCGCGGTGCACAAGGCCGGAGGCTGACGGCCACCGGATCGGGCACCACGCCCGGGACACTCGTAGCCGGGGCACTCGTAGCCGGGGCACTCGTAGCCGGGGCACTCGTACCCGGACCGCCCGTAGCCGGACCGCTCGCGCCCGGACCGCTCGCGCTCGCGCCCGGCAGCGTGGCCGCCCGTTCGCGGGAGGTCCTGCGCAGCAGCAGGGCCGCGATGAGCGCGGTCCCGGTGATCAGGGCCACATCGGCGAGGTTGAACACCGGCCCGTGGGCCTCCAGCGTGATCCAGTCGATGACGGCGCCGCGCAGCGGGCCCGGCGACCGGATCATCCGGTCGGCGCCGTTGCCCATCGCTCCCCCGGCGATCAGCCCCAGGCCCAGCGCCGCGCCCCGGCCGCGGGCCCGCAGCCCCGCGGCGGCCGCGCCCAGCGTGGCCACCGCGCCCGCGATCGTGATCACCACGATCAGCGCGGGCCTGCTGTGGCCGAGGCCGAAGGCCACCCCGGTGTTGCGTACCAGCAGCGCGCAGAACGGCCCGAACCGGTCCTGTGGCCCCACGGTGCCGCTCCAGGCGGCCAGCGCCATCGCCTTGCTCAGCTGATCGGCCACGATCACCACGAGCGCGACCAGGGGGAAGAGCAGCCGGCCGGTCGCCGGACGGGGCTTCATCATCGGCCTCCCTGGGGTGGGGGGCCGGTCCGCGGGCGCGGTCCGCGGCCCGGGAAGGAAACCCACCGGGCCGCCGCCCCGCTTCCCTTTCGGCGGAACGATTCCGGGCGAATGGGATCCAAGGGCCCGGGAGCCCTGGGGCCGGAGGCCGGGAGCCTGGGGCCCGGGAGCCCGTAGCCCGGAGGTGAAAAGGCGAGGGCCCGCAGGCGGCTGCCTGCGGGCCCTCGCTGCCGACCACTGCCGAGATCCGCCATGGGGTCATCGGCGGTGTACCGAAGGGGTCACTCCGACGATCACTTCCCCTTCTTCGGCTCCAGGAGCGGCGTCTGGTACTTGGCCAGCATCTTCATCTTGTTCTGGTCGATGGTCTTCCAGTCGTTCTTCAGCACACCGCCGGTGTCACCCGAGTCCGGGTTCCAGGTCCAGTAGGTGTAGCTGATCTGGTTCTTCTTGAGGTAGTCCATCAGGGCGTTCTGCCAGACGGCCTCGGAGCTGTTACCAGCGGTCTTCCGGCCACCGAACTCACCCAGCAGCAGCGGGGCGATGTTCTGCTTCTTGATGTACGCCCAGTGCTTCTCCCAGATGGCCGGCATGTTCTTCGGGAAGTCCTTCGCCGTGAACCAGTTCTGGTTGTAGACGCCCGGCCCGTAGTCATGGGCCGAGTAGACGACCTTGTTCGGCTCATCGAGCTTCACCGGGTACTTCTTCACACCCTGGAGGTCACCGCCCCACCAGAACTGCTCGTTCTTGTGGCGGTCCGTACCCTCGACGAAGATCAGCCAGTTCTTGTTGACCTTGTGGATGGCGTTACCGGCCTTGGTGGCCGCCAGGCGCCAGTCGGTCTTGGGGTTGCCGTCGCCCCACGTGGCCTGGCCACGCGGCTCATTGTGCAGGTCGGCGCCGATCACCCGGTCGTTGTTCTGGTAGCGCTTGGCCAGCTTGACCCAGTCGCTCTGCCACTGCTCCTCGGTGAGCTTCTGGGAGTACCACAGCTCACTCTGGCTGTACTGGTCCGGACGGTGCTGGTCCAGGATCACTCGCATGCCCCGGTCGGTGGCACCCTTGACGATCTTGTCCATGAGCTGCTGAGCCGTGAGGCCCTTCAGATCGGGGTTCTTGTGGAAGTCGATGCCATTGGGCTTGGACGACGACTTGAACATCTCGTTCGAGTACGGCAGGCGCAGCGTGTTGAAGCCCTGCTTGGCCATCTGGTCCAGCATCGACTCCCAGCTACGGGTCCACAGGCCGTGCGGCGCGAAGGTCTCGGTCTCGAAGCCGAACCAGTTCACACCGGTCAGGACGACCTTCTTACCGTCGGCGTCGACGATGTCGCCCTTCTTGGTGGACAGGGGGCCCTCGGCACCCGCACCGGTGGCCTTGACGCCGGCGGCGGAGGTGGTGGTGACGGCCGACTGGCCATCGTTGTTGTTCACCGCGAAAGCGGTGACAGTGCCACCCACGGCAGCAGCAGCGACGACGGCCGCCGCGATACCGAAGCGGAGACGCTGCGAGCGCGGCGCGCGCTTGGTCTCGGTGGTCGGGGCGTTGTTCTGGTCCATGGGGGAATTCATTCGCTCATGCTCCTGAGGAATTCGGGTACTGCGGTTTTCAGGACGCTGGGGTTTTTCGTCGGAGATTCCAGACATTCCATCTGCGGGTCGGAGACTGCGGTAAGCCGGACAATCCGCGCGTACGGTAGGAGTTCGCCGATCAGGCGGACCAACCGCGGCGTTTGCCGACTGCGCTCATCCACGTCGATCAGCACCACATCCGGCTGCATATGGTGGACCAGAGAAATTGCTTCTCGGGCCGACCCTGCAATTCCGGATAGCTCCAGTCCGGGCTCCTCGACTACGAGATCGGCGAGAGCGCTCAACACCAATGGGTGGCGCTCCACGACGAGGACTCTGTGCATCGATGGGAGCTCCTTCGGGGCTTGTCCTTTCGCTTCACGACATTAGGTAGTAACCGCTGCCGGAATCGCCGTACGCCTGGCTGAAATCTGCGTACCTCAATTGAAGGGATTCCGGGCACACCAAACGGCCGAATTCCGCGTACCTCAATTGAGGTACGAGAATTCGGCCGTTTTGTATGGGTTATGTCTGATTTGCGGGGGTGCTCCGGGGCGGTCAGGGCATACGAAAGGCGCCGGTCACGGGGTGACCGGCGCCGAAGCGGGGATCGGAGGGGGCCTGGAGGTCAGCGCGTCAGCCGGTACGCGTAGCCGGGCACGAACATGCCCGCACCGGCGGCGCAGCCGTCCGCCTGGCCCGGCTGCTTCACCCACAGGAAGGCATCGATCCCGGGGATGCCCGTGGCGGCCGTGGGGGGTCGGCCCAGCTTGCGGCCCGGCGGATCGCAGAAGCTGTGGTTACGCGTGGCCCCCGCCCCGTTACGGCTGGTGTCGATCACGACCCCCAGCCGGGGCAGGCGTAGCGCCCTGATCACGGACAGTCCGTAGCGCACCTCGTCGGCGGTGGTGTTGAAGTTGGAGACGTTGACCGCTATCCCGTCCCCGTACCGCTCTATACCGGCGCGCCACAGCCGCTCGGCCATGGTGGACGGGGGCAGCCAGCCGGAGTTTCCGGCGTCGTAGTAGATCCGGGCCCGTGGGGCGCCGCGCTGGAGCGCCCGCGCCGCGTACGACAGCGCCGCGTACCGCTCGGCCTGCTGCCGCCGCTTGAGACAGCTCATATGGGCGAGCGCGTCCGGTTCGATGATGACGATGGCGCGCCCGCGCCCTATCCCCCGGGTGAGGGCGTCGCTCCAGCGCTGGTAGGCGGCCGTGTCCCCGGCGCCGCCCGAGCTCATCTGCTGGCAGTCGCGCTGGGGGATGTTGTAGGCGACCAGCACCGGCAGGCGCCGGTCGGCGGCGGCGGTGCGGACGATGGTGCGGGCCCGCTCCTCGATCAGGGACTCATCGGTCTCGGTGAGCCAGGCGGCCTGTGGCTCGGCGGCGATCCGCCGGGAGATGGCCGCCGCCCGCCGGTCGTGCGGATGGTCCCGTACCCAGGTCGCGGCCGGGTTGTGGGGGTCGGTGTAGAAGCGGGTCGTGGCCGGGAAGAACGGTTTGGCGATGGGGAGCGACGGCTTGGCGGCGGGCCTTCGCACCGGGCCCACGAACAGGGCCTGGACCGTGGTCGCCGCCATCACCACCTCGACCACCAGCACCATCACGATCAGCTGGGCGACGCCCCGCCCCGCCCGGGAGGTGCGTCCGCCCGCCGGCGGACGGGGGCCGCGATCGCGACCTCGCAGTTTCGTGATCATCATGGCGAGTCCAGCCCGGCTCAGCCGTTGTGGGAGTTGTCGGGCGGCGGCCTGCGCCGGCTGATGAGCACCACCGCCACCACCGCGAGCACCACCAGGACCCCGGCCACCACCCCTATCGTGACCAGCGCGGATTCATCCCCCTCGGCTCTGGAGGCGGAGGCGGCCGGGGAGGCGTCCGAATGGCGGCGGGGGGCGGAGAGCTCGGCGGAGGCGGGCGGCGCGGCCCGGTCGGCCAGCGCCTTGGCCGGGGCGATCACCCCGTACCCGTAGCGCGGGTCATGGCCCGCGGACCCCTTGCGGTCAGCGGTGTCGATCAGCTTCTGGACGACCTGCTTGGCGTTCCAGCGGGGGTGCTCCGAGCGCAGCAGCGCGGCGCCCGCCGCGACCCAGGGCGCCGCGAAGCCGGTGCCGTCGCCGGTCCAGTAGTCGTTGTTGCCGGAGGTGGTGAGGATGGCGACGCCGGGGGCGGCCAGCAGGGTCTTCCCGCCGTGGTGGGAGGAGGTCCACACGGCGCCCTTCTTGTCGGTGGCCACCACGGCGACCACACCGGGGAGGGCGGCCGGGTAGGTGGGCCGGTTGCCGATCTTGCCGTTGTCGCCCGCGCCGGCCACGACCACGGCGTCCTTGGCCACGGCGTATTTCACCGCGGCCCGCAGCGCGGGGGTGGGGCGCTTGAAGGAGACGGCCAGATCGATGACGCGCGCGCCATTGCCGACCGCGTGGCGAATGGCCTTCGCGGTGGGGTCGGCGAGGGGTTTTCCGTCGCGGTAGACGCCGAGCGGCATCACCTTGGCCTCGGGCGCGAGGCCGTACACCCCGTCGCCGCGGTAGTTGCGGCCGGTCCCGGCGATGATCCCGGCGGCATGGGTGGCCTGCTCGGCCGTCTCGTCGTCGTCCCGGGTGCTGTAGCCACCGGTGCCGCCCGCGAAATCCTTTCCGCGGACCACGCGCCCGCGCAGATCAGGATGGGATGCGTCGACCCCGGTGCCGATGACCGCCACGGTCACTCCGGCGCCTTTGCTGATTTTCCAGGCGCGCTCCGCCTTGAGCGCGGTGAGCGCCCATTCGGAATCGTGCAGCCCACCGGAATCGGAATCACTTGCCGCAGCCGGCGTGGCCAGTGCAAGAGTCATCACCGCGATGACCGCTCCGGCCCGGCCGGCGAATGGATGGCGTGACATCACATGACCTGACATTACGTCACCTACTCTCCTCGCACAGGACGCAAGGCCGTCCGGCCCATTTCATCTTTGGGCATCCCCCGCAGGTACTGACACCCGCGGGAGGGTGAACGACCCGTCCCTTCTTTGGGGGACCGGCCCGGATAGCCGGAACCCGGCTCTCCCCAATACGGGGGACCGGAGGGGTCCGCCGAAGGTGTACCACCCGCTCCCCCGGGCGCGGGTACTACCTCCTTTTCGGGTGACGCACTCTTGGGTCAATGGCGATAAGAGCCTCCTGTCGAGGGAGTCGCGATGCAGCGTTTCCGAACGTTCAGCGAGCGCACCGGAGAGCGGGACGAAGAGGCGGATACCACCGCCGGTAATGCCCGTAGGCGGACCGGAATACTCTCGCGAGCCCTCCCGGCCCGGAACCCGATGGCCGGTATGCCCGGTCTGGCCCTGCGCTTCGCGGTGGTCGGCGGAGGCGGTGTGGTGGTGAACACGCTGGTCCTCTACGCCCTGTATCACTGGGCAGGACTGCCGCTGCTTGCTGCGTCGTCGATAGCGGTGGAACTCGCGGTGGTTCACAACTATCTGCTGAACGACCGGTGGACCTTCGCGGCGGGCGATCCGTCCCTCCGGCGATTCATCAAGTTCAATATCACGGTCCTGGGCGGACTCGGGGTCAATGTGCTCATCGTCTGGACTCTGGTACGCACCGGAATGCATCTGCTGCTCGCTAATTGCCTCGGCATCGCGGCGGCTTTCGCGGTCAACTTCGCGTCGAGTACCGGTTGGGTCTGGGGGAGGCGGAGCCGATGATCGTCCCCATCATCTACCTGGTGCTGATCGTGGTCTCGATTCTGCTCACCGTGCAGTCGGCCCATGTCCTCTATCTCATGCTCTACACCTGGGACCGGGCGGATGCCGAACGGAGGGCCAGGGCGCCGGATGAATTCCTGCCGCCCCAGATCTCCTTCAGTGTCCTACTGCCCGCCCGGCATGAGGAAGACGTCATCCAGAGCACCATCGAGCGCGTGGTGCGGGCCAACTATCCGGCCGAACTGCTGGAGGTCTTCGTGATCTGCTCACAGGACGACGACGGCACGATCAAAAAGGCCGAGGAGAAGATCGACGAGCTGAAGCGGGAGGGGCTCCACAATGTGCGCGTCGTGGTGTTCGACGACCAGCCGGTCAACAAACCGCACGGCCTCAACACCGCTCTTCCGCACACCGCCAACCAAGTGGTGACGATCTTCGACGCGGAGGACGACATCCACCCGGAGATCTTCAGCCTGGTGAACACCGTGATGGTGCAGGAGAAGGTCAGGGTGGTCCAGGCCGGAGTGCAGTTGATGAACTACGAGTCCAACTGGTACTCGACCCTCAACGTCCTGGAGTACTTCTTCTGGTTCAAGAGCCGGCTGCACTACCACGCCCACTTCGGCTCGATCCCGCTCGGCGGCAACACCGTCTTCTTCGCCCGTGAACTGCTGCTGCGGCTCGGCGGCTGGGACGACCGCAACCTCACCGAGGACGCCGACATGGGCCTGCGGATATCCGCCATGGGCGAGCGGGTGCGCGTCGTCTACGACGACCGGTATGTGACCAAGGAGGAGACCCCGCCGACCCTCGGCCACTTCATCCGGCAGCGCACCCGCTGGAGCCAGGGCTTCATGCAGACCCTGAAGAAGGGCACGTGGAAGAAGATGCCGACGCGCAAACAGCGCTGGCTCGCCTTCTACGTCCTGGTGTTCCCGCGCGGGCAGGCGCTGCTGGGCCTCTATCTGCCGATCTCGCTCGGCATGATCCTGATCCTCAAGGTGCCGGTGCTGATCGCGCTCTGCTCGTATCTGCCCGTACTGCTGCTGGCCGCGCACTTTCTGGTCCAGGCGGTCGGTCTGTACGAGTTCACCGGCGCCCATGGCCTCGAAGCCTCACCGAAGGCCCTCGTGCGCATGGCCATCGCCTGGTTCCCCTTTCAGATGGTCCTCGCGTACGCCGCGCTGCGGGCCATGCGGCGCGAGATGCTCGGCCGCCACGACTGGGAGAAGACACAGCACGTAGGCGCCCACCGAGCCACCACCGAGGAGGCGGAGTCGCGTGTCGGATAACACCACGCCCTCGCGGCCGGCGGCCCTCGGCGCGGAAGGTCGGAAGACCGCGGCGGACAAGAAGACCGCGCCGGACGAGAGCACCACGCCGACTGAGGGCACCACGCCTGCCGAGGGCACTGCACCGGACAGGAGTGCCCCGCCGGACAGAAGTGCCGCGCCGGACAAGAGCGCCCCACCGGACAAGAGCACCGCGCCGGGTAAGAGCACCGCGCCGGGCAAGAAGACCGCGAGCGCCAGGCCGGATAGGGGCATCGCACCGGGCAAGAAGACCACACCGGGCACGAGCACCACACCGGCCAAGGGCACCGTACCGGCCAAGAAGACCACGCCCGACAAGAGCACCGCGGCGGCCAAGAACGCCGCGGCGGGCAGGAAAACCGCGCCGGGCGACAGGCCGATGACGGGCAAACCCACCACACCGGCCAGGAGCACCGCGCCGGGCAAGACCACCGCACCGACCAGGAGCGCCACACCAGGCAAGACCACCGCACCGAACAAGAGCGCCACACCAGGCAAGAAGACCGTGGCGGCCAAGAGCGCCGCGCCGGGCAAGACCACCGCGGCAGCCAAAAGCACCGCACCCGGCCAGAAGACCGTGCCGGGCACGAGCGCCACACCAGGCAAGAAGACCGCGCCGGGCAACAAGCCGATGACGGGCAAGACCACCGCACCGGGCAAGAAGACCGTGCCGGGCAGCAAGCCCATGACAGGTAAACCCACCGCACCGACCAAGAAGACCGCACCGACCAAGAAAGCCGCGGCGGGCAAGAAGACCGCGGCGGGCAAGGGCGCCGAGGCGCCCGCGCGGCGTCCGCGCCGCGGCCCGCGGTTCTCCGTGGCGCGCGGCTGGTTCCCCCCGCTGGGCACCAAGGGCAGGATCGCCCTGATCCTCTCCCTGCTGACCGGGCTGGTCAGCCACGGCTACCACCTGTTCCGCTATCCCCTGTACCTCACCGACGAGGGCATCTATATGCAGCGGGCCTGGTCGGTGGTGCGGGAGACCAGCCTCTCCCCGTACACCTACGACTACGACCACGCCCCGCTGGGCTGGATCACCCTGGCCGGATGGGCCTTCCCGCTGCCGAAGCAGTTCGAGGCATTCGGGAACGCGATCAACACCGGACGGTTTCTGATGCTGCTGGTGCATATCGCCAGCGTCTATCTGTTGTTCGAGATCGCCCGGCGGCTGTCCGGCAGTGTGCTGGCCGCCACCGTCACCTCGTTCCTCTTCAACGTCTCGCCGCTCGCGGTCTACTTCCAGCGGCAGGTCCTGCTGGACAACCTAATGATCTTCTGGCTGCTGCTGAGCCTTTTCATGCTGCTCCGCCGGGAAGTCACGATCAGATCGGTGTTCGGCGGCGGAATGGCGCTTGGAATCGCCCTGATCACCAAGGAGAACGCGATCTTCTTTGTGCCCAGCTTCGTATATCTGCTCTATCGGAGGGTCAAAGGCTCGGCCAGCAGTCGGTTCACCAGCACCCTCTGGCCATTCGCCGCGGCCACCCCGATCGGCGCCTATGTGACCTACGCACTGCTCAAGAACGAGCTGCTGCCGAGCGGATTCGACTTCGATCTGAACAATCCACCCGCGGACCACGTCTCGCTGCTCTACACCCTGTGGTGGCAGCTCAACCGTAACCAGGGCACCCTCTTCAGCCACACCGGACTGCTTCAGACCAGCTGGCTGGTCCGGGACAAGTTCCTGCTGATCGCCGGGGTGTGCGCGATGGTGATCTGCCTGTGGATCGGCCTGCGGGACCGCAAGCGCAATCTGGGCTTCCTGGTCGCCGGGACGCTGGCCCTCGGATACGCCTTCTATCTGGTGCGCGGCAGTGTGGTGCTGGACTTCTATGTCACCCCGCTGATCCCGATGCTCGCGCTCAACCTCGGCATGGTGACGGACCGGCTGCTCAAGGGCACGTTCGCCAATCGGTTCATCCGTGGTGCGCATTCCGTGACCCGGGTCGCCGTGCCATCCTTCGCGGCCTTTCTGCTGCTGGCGTCGCCGGCCTCCGGATATCTCGTCCACACCAATACAGAGGGCCATACGCAAATCGCCGACCAGTACCAGTCGAAGATCAATCTCACCGGAATGCAGCATGCCCAGATCGCCTGGGTGCGCAAGCATGTACCGCCGAATTCACGCATCATCATGGACGACGACCTGTGGGGTGAACTGCACGATATCCGCCCCTTCTATCCGTACGCGCACTCCCACTGGAACGCCTCGTCCGACCCGGATGTCCGCGACAAACTGTTCAAGAAGAGATGGCAGAACGTGGACTACATCATCATGTCGAACAAGATGCGCAGATCCATGATGCTCAACAACTCCGACGGCCGGGAGAACTGGATCCTCCAGGCGCTACGAAATTCCACCCGCGTCTGGTCGGTGACCGAGGGCAACATCAGGCTGGAAATCTACCGTGTGCAGTAGCCATGGGAAGAGGAGGTGAAGGCCATGCCTGAGTACGACGACGACTGGGATGTTCCGGAGAACAGGGATGATCCCGAGAACGAGGATGAAACCCCCGACGAGGAGGAAATCCCCGAGGAGGAAGACGTCTCCGCGGAGGAAGAAATCCCCGAAGAGGAAGACACCCTCGAAGAGGAGGAAATCCTCGAGGAAGAGGACGTCCCCGAGGAGGAGGAAGAAATCCTCGACGAGGAGGACATCCCCGAAGACGAGGAAGAAATCCTCGAGGAGGAGGAAGTCCCGGAGGAGGAAAGCCCGGCGGAGGAAATCCCCCTCGCCGAGGAGAACCTCCCCCACCAGAAGAACACCCTCGACGAGGAGAACACCCCTGACGGTGGCAAGAAGAAGAAGCTCACCTGGAAGACCGTCCTGCTCGCTCTCGTGGTCTTCGCGATCATAGGATCGCTCGTCCAGGTGGTCGCGCGCGGCGGTTTCGGAGGCGCCCTGAACACCACCGGCAGCGGAGGCGGGAGCACCCCGAAGAAGGGGCAGCACTCCCGGCAGGAGCAGGAGATACGCCCGCCCAAGCAGCCCAAGACCATCAGGCTGGGCAACCAGCGGGTGCCCCAGGCGTCCGGGCCGATCATCGTGATCAACCCCGGTCTGGTCACCCCGGGCGGCAGCGCCGCGGTCGAGGGCGGTGGCTTCGACAAGAAGGCCACGGTGGACATCCTGCTCAAGGCCCGGAAGTCGGACACCAAGGGCCGCGCCATCGGCAGTGTGCGCTCGGACCGGTTCGGATCGATCTACGCCCGGTTCACCATGCCCGAGACCGCGGGCAACCGGCCCGCGACGCTGGTCGCCCAGCAGCGCGGCAGCAGCAAGACGGCGGAGGCCAAGGTGATCACCGGTGGCGCGGTCGGCACCGCGAAGATCAACAAGATGGTCGGCCGCCCCGGCGATGTGGTGACGGTCACCGCCCGCGGCTTCCGCCCGGGTGAGCCGATCGACGTCTTCTGGGGACGGACCACCGGCATCCCCGTGACCACGCTGCGCACCGACAGCAGCGGCAGCGTCGGCCAGGCGGCGATCAAGGTGGGCGTGGCCCCGACCGGCTCCAGCACCCTGGTCCTGGTGGGCAAGCGCAGCAAGACCACGGCCACCGCGCCGTTCCAGATGCTGGCCATGTACCCCGCGATGAAGTCCAAGCCGTACGCGCTCAAGGCCGGTCAGCGGATCACGCTGTCCGCCAACAAGTTCGCGCCCGGTGAGCGGGTGCTGGTCTACATCAACTCCACCGGCGGGCTGCCGGCCTTCACCGCCCAGGCGAACGGCATGGGGCAGATCCGCGATGTGGCGTTCAACGTGCCGTTCGGCCTCAAGGGGCGGCAGACGCTGATGGCGATCGGCGACCAGAGCCGGGCCGTGGTCCGCTCGGGCTTCACCGTGCTGCCGTACACCCCGTCCGCCGAGCCCAGCGCCTTCGGCGGCAGGGCGGGCACCACGCTCAGCTTCTATGTCGCGGGGTTCGCCCCGGGCGAGACGGTGGACGCCTACGCGGGTTCGGGTTCGAAGGGCCAGCGCAAGATCGGGACCTTCCAGGTGGACAGCCGGGGCAAGGCGTCCGCCGTGGGCTCGTACAAGATCACACCGGCCGATGAGAGCGGTGTGGCCTTCCAGCTCGTCGGCCAGAAGAGCGGTGGCATCGCGAAGGCGAGCATCAACATGTCCCAGGGACACGGAGATTAGGGACGGCAGACGGCACCGGGGAAGAACGTGGGCCGGACCGCGCCGGACCGGGGGAGACGGCGGGAACGGCGAGCAGAGCGGACCCACGTTCCAGGGAGTGGCCGGCCGCCGGCGGCCGTAGGGCTGCTCACCAGTTCCATAGATGTACCATGCGTCCTGGAGTGTCCTATGAGCGTAATTTTCGGCCCAAACTCACGAAGAGTCCTACAATTCCTGACCCATATCGAGGACCTCTCCCCAGAGGAAATCGACCGAGTGGCCGATCTGTGGAAGCAGACGTCCAGCCAGACCCGCGCCGAGGGCTGGGCGGTGGTCCACCGCACCACCACGGCCGAGGAGCGGTACCGGATCCTGGTCGCCGCCTCGGTGGCGCGCCGGGCTGCCCTGGACACGGCGCGTCACCACCAGCGACACGACTGGGCCTTCTGGGCCGCGGTATGGGATGCCGCGACCGCGGTCGCCGTCTGCGACCGCATCGGAAGCCACTACAACGTGCTGGTCGCACCGCTGGCGGCGGTCATGCCGTCGCTGGCGCACTGCCGGCGCGATGAACTCAGCACCCGCGAGCTACAGGGTGCCGTCCTCAAGGGAGGTGGGTAGCGATGGGCGACAACCGGATCGATGTTGTGGTGGCCGATGACGACCCGGCCGTCCGGGAGGCGCTCGCCGACCTCATCGACTCCCACCCGGACCTCGAGCTGGTGGGCCTGGCCATCAACCATGAGCAGGCCGTACGCGCGGCGGTCGACCACCGCCCGCAAGTCGTGATCATGGATGTGCATATGCCCCGGGGCGACGCCCCCAGCAGCGTCCGGGCCATCCGCGACCAGGTTCCCGACGCCCGGGTGGTGGCGCTTTCCGCTCACGGCGAACGCGAGACCGTACTGAACATGCTCGCCGTCGGAGCCAGCGGCTATCTGGTCAAGGGCACCCCCGCCGAGGAGATCCTCGAGGCGATCATCCGGGCCGCCCGCGATCAGTTCAGCATGTCCGCGGAGCTCCTGGCCGACTGCGCGGAGCCGCTGCGCCGCGCCGAGCGCGCCTCCTGGCGGTTCGAGGACCTCGTCGGCAACCGCCTCGAGGACTCCTATCTGGAGCTGCTCGGCCACGCACCGTGCGGAGTCCTGATCGTCGGCCCCCGCGGCCGGATCGAGTACGCCAACCCCCACGCCCGGCACATGTTCGGCTACGGCTCGGCCGAGCTGCGCGACAAGCGGCTGCGGGACCTCGTTCCCGAGCGCTACCGCACCGCCTCCGAGCAGCTGATCGGCCGGGTCTTCACCGCGCCCTCGGCGATGACCGGCCGCCGCCGCGACGGCACCGAGTTCCCCGCCCAGTTCAGCGGCGGTCACCTCCAGGGCCGGCAGCCCCGCGGAGTGGTCTTCATCGCCGACCTCAGCCAGCTGCGGGCGGCCGAGAGCCGGTTCCGCCAGCTCATCGAGTCCTCCCCGGACGCGATGCTGATCGTGGACACCGGCGGCCGGATCCAGGCGGCCAACAATCGCACCGAGGCGCTCTTCGGCTACGACCGCGACCATCTGATCGGCCGCGCCGTGGAGGCGCTCCTGCCCGACCAGCCGCTCACCGTCTCGCTGCGCGAATGGGACGACAGCCTGGAGGAGCCCGTGGGCCACAGCATGGAGCTGGTGGGCCGGCGCAGCGACACCAAGCAGTTCCCCGCCGATGTCAGCATCAGCCCGCTGCGTACGGAGGAGGGCCTGCTCACCGTCCTGACCATCCGCGACATCACCGAGGTGCAGCGTGCCCAGTTCGTCCTGGAGCGCAGCCTGGAGCTGCTGGAGGTCACCGACCGCGACCGCCAGGCGCTGCTCAGCCATCTGGTCCACGCCCAGGAGGCCGAGCGCGGGCGGATCGCCGCCGATATCCACGACGACACCATCCAGGTGATCACCGCGGCCAGCCTCCGCCTCCAGCAGCTGCGCCGGCGGCTGCGCGACCCGGATGAGCAGCGGGTGATGGACAAGCTGGACGAGACCCTGAAGCTCTCGCTCAGCCGGCTGCGCCAGCTGATCTTCGACCTGCGGCCGTCCAGCCTGGAGCACGGCTGTCTGGCCGGGGCGCTGCGCGGACTGCTGGAGCAGATACGCACCGAGACCGGTCTCACCTACCGGCTGGAGGACCGGCTCACGGCCAACCCCCCGGCCGAGACGATGGCGCTGATCTACCGGACCGCCCAGGAGGCGCTGGTGAACGTGCGCAAGCACGCCCACGCCAAGACGGTCCACGTACAGCTGCTCGGGCTCGACGACGGCTGCCTGGTGCGGATCGTCGACGACGGCGAGGGCTACAACCCGCTCGAGGTCGAGTCCCGCCCCGGCCACCTCGGAATATCCCTGATCCAGGAACGGGCCCAGATCGCGGGCGGCTGGTGCCGGATCGAAAGCGCTCCGGGCGCCGGCACCACCGTGGAGTTCTGGGTGCCGCTCGGCGCTCCCCCGGACGCGCCACTCGGCGCCGCCGACTCCCCCGAAGGGGACCCCCAGCCGTGACCGCACCTCCCGATCTGACGAAGGTGCTGATAGTCGAGGACCACCGGGTGGTGGCCGAGGGGCTGTGGGCCCTGCTGGCCGAGTACTCGGATCTGACGGTCGTCGGCTGGGCCGACTCGGTCGCCGAGACCGTGCCCATGGCCAAGGAGCTGAAGCCCGATGTGGCACTGGTCGACTTCCGGCTGCCCGATGGCACCGGGGCCGACGCGGCGGGCGGTATCCGGGCCCATGACCCGTCCGTCGCGATCGTGATCCTCAGCGCCGACGCCAGCGACTCGGCGCTGCTGGCCGCAGTGGAGGCGGGCGCCTGCGGCTATCTGCTGAAGTCGGCGAGCGGCGACGAGATCGCGGCCGCCATCCGCTCGGCCGCCGAGGGCGAGACCCTCATCCCGGCCAGCACGCTGGTGGAGGTGCTGGCGCGGCACCGCGAGGACGCTCGGTCCACCGCCGAGCAGACCGAGCGCCTGGAGAGCCTGACCCCGCGCGAGCAGGAGATCCTCACCCTGATGAGCCAGGGTCTGGACAACCGGGCGGTCGCGGAGCGGCTGAGCATCAGCTACGCCACCGTGCGTACGCATGTGCGCCGGATCCTGGAGAAGCTGGACGCGCGCTCACAGCTGGAGGCGGTCGCGAGGGCGGCCGAATTCGGCTTCAAGCCCGCGCAGCCGGACGGCCCGGAGGAGTGACTCGGTGACGTGCGTGCGTGAAGTGCGTGCGTGAAGTGACGGGCTGATCCGGCCCGCCCCCTATCCGCCTTCGGCATGGCCGTGGCCCCCTCTGGCGCAGGGGGCCGTTCGTCGTAGCGGGCGGATCCCCCGCATGGGCCGGTACGGATGGGGGCGGGACCAGTGGGGGTCGGGCTTGGGGGGCCGGTGCGGGGTCGCCCGGGGCCGAATGGGGCAAAAAGTCCCCCTTCGGATGGAATCACGGGGATACCGAGACGGGTTTCCTCCCCATGCGAGTCCCTGGACGGATCCGGATCCGATGCCCGCTGAGCCGCGGGCACGCGATCGCCTTCCTGGTGGTCGCCGCCTGTTACGCGGCGGTCCTCGCGGCCGTGTCCAGCGGCTCGCAGCTCGTCCGGTTCGACTGGCAGGTGGCCCTGTTCAAGCCGTACAAACAGTGGCCGCAGCTCCGGCCGGTGCTGGACGCCTTCGTCATCACCGGCCAGCGCGGCCCCACCGCACTGGCCGCCCTGGCCTGGGCCGTCTGGCGCGGTCGGCGGACCGGAAGCCTGCGTCCGCCGCTGGTCGTGGGCGTGGCGCTGCTGCTGCTCAATGTGAGCGTCGGCGCCGTCAAGATCCTCACCGGGCGGCTCGGCCCGCACGAGGCCCGGATCCCCGGGACCGCCGAGCTCCTCCACGGCGGCATGGTCTTCCCCTCCGGTCACACCGCCAACGCCGTCGTCGTCTGGGGCACCCTCGCCTATCTCGCCGGCCACCACCGGCGGACCGGTGCGGCGGCCGCCTGTGTGATGGCGCTCGGCGTCGGTCTGACCACCGTCTATCTGGGCACCCACTGGGTGAGTGACGTCCTGGGCGGATGGGCGGCGGGCGTCCTCGTCCTGCTGGCCCTCCCGCTCTTCGAACCGCTGATAGCGACCGTTTCCGCGTATGTCTCCGCTCATGTGGCGGGGTACTCCATGGGCAGGTGAACCAAGTGGCGCTTCGCGTGCTGATCGCAGACGACCATGCGGTGGTCCGGCAGGGCCTGCGCATGATCCTTGGCCTCGACAACGAAATCAAGGTGGTCGGCGAGACCACCAACGGCCGGGAAGCCGTGCGGCTGGCCCGGGAGCTGTGCCCCGACGTCGTCCTGATGGATCTGCTGATGCCGGTGATGGACGGCGTATCGGCCACGGCGGAGATCCGCCAGGACCTCCCCGAGGTCGAGGTGGTGGCGCTGACCAGCTCCCTCGACGACGCCATGGTCATGGGCGCGGTCCGGGCGGGGGCCATCGGCTTCCTGCTGAAGAACGCCGAGGCCGACGACCTCCGCAACGCGGTGAAGGCCGCGGCCGCGGGCCAGATCCATGTCTCGCCCGCCGCGATCTCCCGGTTGATGGGCCAGGTCAGGGAGCCGAGCGGTCCGGAGCAGCTCACCGAGCGGGAGACCGAGGTCCTGACCATGCTCGCGCGCGGCAAGGCCAACAAGGAGATCGCCCACGATCTGCGGATCGGCCAGCAGACGGTGAAGACGTATGTGAGCCACATCCTGACCAAGCTGGGGGTGCACAGCCGGACCCAGGCGGCGGTCTACGCGGTGCAGTCCGGCCTGGTACCGGCAGGTGAGCTCACCCCTCCGGAAGCAGTCGAGTCGACGACGAGGGAGCAGTGGTGGTCGGCGTGATCAATACACGGTGGACCCCGATCCGGCGGAGGCGGAGCGCCAGCGCGCTCGCCGAGGTCACCCAACACATCCTGGCGGGCGAGACCGCCGACGCGACACTCCGGCTGATCGCCCGCCGGGTGCGTGAGCTCCTGGGCGCCGATATGGCCCGGGTGATGGTGCTGGAACCGGGCGACGTCCTGACGATACGGGCCACCGACGGCGCCCCGTGGACCGCGCCGAGCGGACCGCTGACGCCCGGCGGGTCCTCCCCCGCCCGTCAGGCGATCCGCGCCGGACGGCCCACGGTCTCCGGCGACGAACGGCGGCCGCGCCGCCGCGGCCGGGACCCCCGGCACGCGGTCCCGGCCTCGGTGCTGGACGCGCCGCTGCTGGTGCGCGGCCACCCCGTGGGGGTGATCGAGGTGGCGAACCGCGGCGGCGGGCGCGTGCTCACTCACGCCGATGTGAGCACCGTGGGGCTCTTCGCGGCGGCCGCGGGCCATGCGGTCGCCCAGATCCGGCACCGGGAACATCTGCGCCGGCTGGCGTCCGCGGCAGCCGGACCGGGCGCCTCCTGTTCCGGTTCCTCGGGGCCCTCGGGGCTTCCGGAGGCTTCCGGGTTCGCGGGGGCGTCAGGGGCTTCGGCTCCCTCGGGGGCTTCGGGTCTCCTGGGCCCTTCGGGCCGCTCGGCCTCTTCAGGTCTCCCGGGCGCTTCGGGTCCCTCGGTCCTTCCCGGTCCCGCCGGTCCTTCGGCTGCTCCCTGGGGCACGCCGGTGTCCCCCCGTCCCTCCGGCCCCTCCGTACGGCGGACCCTGGACTCCCTGGCCGCGGGCGCGGTGGCCCGTACCGGCGCCGCGAGCTGCACGGTCTATCTGCTGGAGCCCGGACCGTCGGCGAATCTGCGGCTGGTCGGCGGCGGCCACGGCCACACCCCGCCCTCGCGCAAACCGGCGCTGGAGGCGATCGCCGGCGCCGCGCCCGTCATCCACGGCGGCGGCCGTACCGGCGCGGACGGCGAGGGACCGGCGCGGGGCGCGGTGGCCGCCTGGCCGCTGCTGCGCGAATCCACCGCGATCGGCGCGATGTGCTGCCACTTCCCGCCCGGCCGCGACCCCGGCGAGGCCGACATCACGCTCCTGGAGGTGATCGCGGGGCATGCGTCCTGCGCGGTGGAGAACGACCGGCAGCGGGGGGCCACCCAGGAGAAGGCCGTCCACGAGGAGCGGCAGCGCATCTCGCGCGAGCTGCACGACTCGGTCTCGCAGGCGCTCTACGGCATCGCGCTGGGCGCCCGTACCGCTCGCGAGATGCTGGAACGCGACATCGACAGCGCCGAGCCGGTGGAGCGGACCGAGCCGGTGAGCCGGGTGGAGTTGGCGGGGCGGACCGATCCGGCGGCGGTGCACGAGACCGTCGCGGAGGTGGTGGACCTCGCCGAACTGGCCGAACTCGCCGAGCCCATCGAGTACATACGGCGGCTCGCGGACGCCGCGATCGCCGAGACCCGGACCCTGCTGTGCCGGCTGCGGCCCGAATCGCTGGAGACCGAGGGCCTGGTCGCCGCGCTCACCCAGCATGTCGAGGCGCTCCGGGCCCGGTACGGCATCGCCACCGAGGCGAAGCTGGACGCCGAACCGGAGACCACCCCGGAGGCCAAACACGCCCTGTACCGGATCGCCCAGGAGTCGCTGCACAACGTCGCCAAGCATTCGCAGGCCCGGAACGTACGGCTCCATCTGCTCAGCGAACCCGGAGCCATCACGTTGACGGTCGCCGACGACGGCGTGGGCTTCGACTGCAAGGGCTCCTTCCCCGGCCACCTCGGGCTGCTCTCCATGCGGGAGCGGGCCCGTGAGGTGGGCGGCACGCTGAACGTGGACAGCCGCCCGGGGCAGGGCAGCCGCATCCGGGCCAGGGTCCCGGCCACGCCGGACCCCTGAGCCGCCGCGCTGAGATCTGCCACCGACCGGCCGGCGACCAATCGCTAACGACATATGAGACATTTCTCTCCATGCAGCCGACCGTGCGGGACCGCGCGCTGGCGGACGGCCTCCGGGCCGGACAAGCGGCGGTGGAAGAGGGCCTGTTGCGGGCCACCAAGAGCGATGTGCCGTTCATCACCGAGGCCGCGCGGGAGCTGACGCGCTCGGCCGGACGACCGCTCCGGCCGCTGCTGGTGCTGCTGGCGGCGCGGTTCGGCAACCCCGGCGCCCCGGGCGTGGTGCCCGCCGCCGTCGTCGTCGAGCTGACCCATCTGGCCACCTACTACCACGACCACGTCCGGGGCGAGGCGGCCGCGGGGCACGGCGCCCCACGCCCGGACGCCGACTGGGACGACGACGCCAACTGGGACAACACGGTGGCGGTGCTCACCGGTGACTTCCTCTTCGCCCGCGCCTCGCACCTCCTCGCCGACCTGGGGCCACAGGCCGTACGGCTCCAGGCCCAGGCGTTCCGGCGGCAGGTCACCGGCCAGATCCTGGAGACGACCGACCCGCGCGGCGGCCGCGACCCCGTCGAACACCATCTGGAGGTGCTGGCGAGCCGGACCGGCTCGCTGACCGCCGTCTCCGGACAGCTGGGCGCGCTGGCCTCGGGGGCGGACGCCGACGTCACGGACGCCCTCG
Organism: Streptomyces malaysiensis subsp. malaysiensis; assembly: GCF_040653035.1. Classification (NCBI taxonomy): domain Bacteria; kingdom Bacillati; phylum Actinomycetota; class Actinomycetes; order Kitasatosporales; family Streptomycetaceae; genus Streptomyces; species Streptomyces malaysiensis. The sequence continues at coordinate 123,791 of NZ_JBEZNG010000003.1, read as the reverse complement.
CGCGGTACGGCGAGTGGCTGGGCCTGGCGAGCCATCTCGCCGAGGAGGTGGCGACCCCCATCGCCCGCCGCCCCACCCTGCCCCTCCGGCTGCTGGCCGGTGGCGCCGACCGGGAGCTGTACGAACTGCTCACCGGACCCGCCGATCGGGCCGGATACGCGGAGGCGATGGCGCGGCTGCGCACCCACCCGGTCCTGGACCGGACCCGCGAGGAGACCGTCCGTCAGGCCGACGCGGCCCGCGCGGCCCTGTCGACGCTGCCCGACTGCCCGGCGAGGGACGCCCTGGAATCGCTCTGCGAGACGGTGACCCGGCGGGCCGCCGCGTCACCGTCGCACGGGCCGGACGCCCCTGGTTCGGCCGAGCGCCCTTACGGCACCCAGTAGTTGCGGCTGACCACCAGCATCGACTGGAGCTGTACCCCCGCCGCGTAGGCGCGGGCCGGATCGGGCGGGGAGCCGCACATACGCGCCCACAGCGCGTCCAGCCACCCCTGCGCCCCCGCACCGTCCTCATCGTCGTCTCCACCGTCCGTCATCGCGGCGACCGCGAACGGCGCGAAGAAGGCGGGCGAGCCCGGGTCACCGTAGCCCGTGCCGTCGAGCCGGTATCCGCTCCGGATCCGCGCGGGATCGCCTCCCGTCGCCGCTCTCGCCCAGCGGCTGAATCCTCGGGCGACGGCCCGGGTCCGTGCGTCGCCGCTGGTCACCGCGTCGGCGCCGAGCCGCCAGGGGTCGCGGCAGGCGTTCCAGTGGTAGTCGCCGTCATGCGGGCTCTCCAGGACCTGCCCCCGCGCGGGCCGCGGATCGCCGGACGTGGTGTCCACGACGAAGTCGGGGAGCAGCCCGGTGGCCGGGGCGTGGCGGGTGCGCAGCGCACCGGTCAGCGACAGCTGCGCGGCCAGCACCTCGTCCCACCGGGGATCGCCCGTGGCCGCCCGGAACGCCCGGAAGTGGTCCGGCATCCAGTCCGACGTGCGGGAGATCTCGTCATAGCGGCCGGATGACCAGTCGCCCAGCTTGGTGAGCCGGGTGGCGCCGTGCACCTCGCTCTCCATGACGGCGTCGATCCGCCGCAGCGCGAGCGCCCTGTAGTCGCCGTGGCCGCCGCCCCACTGCCGGTCCGCGAGCAGCAGCCCGTACGCGATGTCGAGGTCGCCGTCGGTCGCCGAGTCCCGTCCCCCGGCGTCGCGGCCACCGGCGTCCTGCTGGGCGGCGTGCAGATCGGGGTGGTTGACGGAGGGGTGGGCCAGGACATGCCGGAGGATGCCGTCGAAGAGGGCGTGGGCGTCGGGGTCGGCGCCCGCCATCAGCGCGGTGATCACCAGCCCGTAGCCCTGGGCCTCGGCGACGAAGGGGTGCGCCGCGTCGGGGGTGAGCACCGCGCACCGGCCCGGACCGCCCACCTCGTCGCCCGACCGGAGGAAGTACGCCTTCCACCGCCGGTAGTGCTCCAGGACCCGCCGGTCGGCCGCCGCCGGGTCGCCGGAGGGCCGGAGCGTACCGGGGGCGTAGGGGATGGCCCGCGCCCCGAACGGGACCCTGGCCTCGTCGCGTCCCGTCATCGGATCCGGCGCCGCCGGGACCGCCGCACGAGCCGCACCAGCCCGAGCACGATGTCGACCACCAGCACCACCGCGCCGATGATCAGCAGATAGCCCAGGCCGTGCACCACCCAGCCGATGATGCCCAGCACGATGGCCACGATCACCAGAAACAGGAAGAGCGCCACGGCCGACACCTCTCCTCGAACGTCAAGCGTCCTCGACTTCGGCCATCAGCGGCGGGCGAGCTGCCGCCCACCGCCCGGACCCGACTGGTACGACTTCCCGTAGTGCTGGAAGATCGCCCCCTCCTGCTCCGCGGGCAGCACATCGTCCATGCCGAGCGAGGGTGCCTTCTTCACCAGCGACCGCGTGTAGGAGACCCGCACATAGCCCGGCCCCAGCACGGCGTCGTCCACCGGGACGAACACCAGACGGTGACGGGTGGGCAGCCCGGTGCGGACGGTGGCCATGGCGGGCTCGTCGGTGGCCGTGGCCACGTAGATCGCCTCGAGCACACCGATCTTGCGGCCCTGCTCATCGACGACATCCTGGTCGCGCCACTCACGGATATCGGCTGGCTGGATCATGACGTATCACCCTCTGACCTCTGCCCCTCCAGCCTGCCTCCGCTCACGGTGAGACGCCACGCCATCCCTCCACCAGGAGTAATCGGACCGGTTAAGATCTGCGGCTCCGCCGCGCGGGCGCGACCGGCCACGACGGCGCCGCGGACGATCGACGGCAGGTCGGGGCACACCCAACGGAGCGCTTGGCCGTCTGGCTGCTCGGGTTCATCGTCCGGCCGACGGCCGGTGGGCGGCGCGGCCGGTGGTACCGCTGGTAGCCGGAGGAGGTACGGACAGTCCGAAGGGGCCCGGCCGGAGAAATCTCCGGCCGGGCCCCTTCGACGGGTGTTCCGTTGTGATCACCGATACGGCGGCCGTGCGATCACACGCGCGCGCCTACTCCTCGGTGAGCATTCCGCGCCGCAGCCGGCCGAGCGCACGGCTGAGCAGCCGGGAGACATGCATCTGGGAGACGCCGAGCTCGGCGCCGATCTCCGACTGCGTCATCTCCTCGCCGAACCGCATCTGGAGAATGCGGCGGTCCCGCTCACCGAGCTGCTCCATCAGCGGCTTGAGCGCGTGCAGGTTCTCCACCGCCTCCATGGCCGGGTCGACGTCGCCGAACCGGTCCGCGTACGTGGTCACGCGCGCGGCCCCGGTCTCCTGGTCGGCGGGCGCGTCCAGCGAGGTGGTGAGATAGCCGTTGCTGGCCACCAGCCCGTCGATGACCTCGTCCTCGGTCAGCTGAAGGTGCTCCGCGAGCTCGGCCGTGGTGGGCGAGCGGTCCAGCCGCTGGAACAGCTCCTCGTTCGCCTTGGCGAGATCGATCCGCAACTCCTGGAGCCGGCGGGGCACATGCACCGCCCAGCTGGTGTCCCGGAAGAACCGCTTGATCTCACCGACGATGTAGGGGACCGCGAAGGTCGTGAACTCCACCTCGCGGCTCAGGTCGAACCGGTCGATCGCCTTGATCAGCCCTATGGTGCCGACCTGGACGATGTCCTCCATCTCCACCGAGCGGTTGTGGAACCGCCGGGCGGCGTACCGGACCAGCGAGAGATTGAGCTCGATAAGGGTGTTCCGCACGTATTGGTATTCGTGCGTCCCCTCGTCCAGCTCCGTCAGCCGGTCCAGGAACGTCTTGGTCAGCGCCCGCGCGTCCTTGGGCGCCACCTTCGCCGGATCGTCCACCAAAGGCAGATCGGCCGGTCCGGCGGTCTCAACTGTCTTCAGTGCAATGTCATTTACCCGAACATCATGTGCCTGCTCAGCTTCGGCTGCTGTCAGCATCGACATTGTCACGGGTGCCGTGTCGTTCACTGTCGCACTCCCTGTATCGGCTGCATGCATAGGCTGATTGGGGTCCCGCCTACCCACCCTCCATGTCCCCATGCCTCATTCCTCCGGACGCGCGGTGAGTCGGCCAGGACCACCAGGCCCCCGACGAGGGCCAACGCCATGAGCACGGCCCCGAAGACGGTCGTTCCCGTCGTCAGCCTCACCGCGTCACCGAGGTAACTCACCGTCACCGGCAGTACGCCCGCGGGAAGATAGGTCCGCCACGACGACTCCCCCCGACGCTAGTACGACTTCAGTCGAACCCAGCATGCAGTACGATCGGACTCGTACAGAGAGTCGCGCGACGAGGACCCGCCCATGACCCCGCACACCACCCGCCCCGCCATCCGGACGCTGTCCGAACCCCCCGACCTCCCGCCCCCGCTCCCCGAGCCGGCCGTGGAGGACATCCGGCTGGAAACGGTCCTGGCCGCCCTGAGCGACCCCCTCCGCCTCCGGATCGTGCGCAAACTGCTCCTCGAATCGGAGCGGTTCGACCACACCTGCGGCTGGTTCGGGCTCGACCGCCCCAAGTCCTCCCTCACCCACCACTTCAAGGCCCTGCGCGAGGCGGGCATCACCCGCCAGCGCCAATACGGCCTGGAGCGCCGCAGCCACGTCCGCATCGCCGACCTCAACGCCCGCTTCCCCGGGCTCCTGGACCTCGTGGCCGACTGGACCCCGCCCGAGGGATGACGGGGGTGACAGCAGGCGGGGGTGACAGCAGGGGAGGCGAGAGGGCTGACGGCACGGGCTGACGGCGAGCGTTAGCCGGACGTTAGCGAAGCGGCAGCGGTCGTTAAGGGAACGCCAGCGGCGGCCGACACCATGGATGGTGCGTGAGCAGGAACCGCACCTACCGGAAGCCCTTGGGGGTCGTCATGTCGCACCACATCCGTAACCGCCGCATCCGCAAGGCCGGGGTGGCCGCGCTGATCGCCGCCGCCTCGGCCGTCGCCCTCACCGCGTGTGGGAGCAACGACTCCTCGTCCGACGCCAAGGGGAGCTCCTCCTCCCACGCGTCGTCCTCCGCGAGGTCGTCACAGTCGGACGCCTCGGTCCACAGCCAGGCGGGCAACCAGGCGGACAAGCAGGCGGCGACCCTGGGCGGCGGGACCGACAAGGCGCGGGCGGCCACCGAATGCCAGCCGGGAACGCTGCGGGCGAAGCTGGACACGGCAGGCATCTCCCAGGCGGGGATGAACCACCGGGGGACCTTCCTGCGGGTGACGAACACCGGCGACGAGACCTGCGTCATCAGCGGCTACGCCGGAGTGGCCCTGGAGGGCGCCGGACACACCGCCATCGAGACCACCGCCCGCCACGGCAGCACCTACTTCGCCACCGACCCGGGCTCCCACCCGATCACCCTCGCACCGGGCAAGAGCGCCTGGGCCGACCTGGTGTGGACCACCACCGGCGCCTCGACCGCCCATGCGAAGTACCTCCAGATCTCCCCGACGGGCAGCAACTCCCACAGCACCGTCCCCTTCGCCCAGGACCTGGACAACGGCACCCTGTCCCTGACCGCCTGGTCCTCCAAGCCGCCCATCAACGGCTGACCGACCGCCGAAGCACGAAGAACCCCGTAGGGCTGCTGAGCAGCCCTACGGGGTTCTTCGTGCTTCGGCGGCCCGCACCGCGAACTTTCGGATCCGCGCCCGCGGAATTTCTTTGGAACGCCCCCTTGCCCCACCCATCCGGGCGGTTGTAACTTCCTCGCACAACAACACTTCGGGCACCGGACAGTATGGAGACCTAACTGATGGTGGATCACGATTCCCTTGGGCCCGCACCGGAGCCCGTCGCCACTCTCGGAGAGGTTCTTCTGGCGCTCGGCGGGCGCCTCACCCGACTACAGACGGAGATTCTCGCCGGGCTCGGACAACCGCTCACGATCCGGCAGTACCGCATCCTCTCCAGGGTCGACGCCGGAAATACCTCGCTCACTTCGCTGTCGAAACTGGCGCGCCGGAATCTCTCCACCATGTCGCAGAGCGTCGACAAACTCGTCCAGCAGGGACTGCTGACCCGGAAGACCTCCGAGAGCAGCCGTCGCACGATGCAACTCGCGCTCACCGCCGAGGGTGCCGCTGCCCTGGACGCGGGAAACCGGGCGCTGGCGAAGTTCACCTCTGAACTCACCACGCGTATGCCGCAGGAGCTCCAAGACCAAATTCTGCCGGCGCTTCAACAGTTGTTCACCGACGTCCAGGGGGACCTTGACGACCGCTGATCAAGGGGGCGTAAGCCACAAGGAGGTGGCATCGTTCGTGACCGACGCATACCCGACCGGCAGCCGACAGAAGACCGAGCACGGCTCGTCGGAACTTCTCACCGCACTGGATGACTCCGCGTTCACCAAACGGCACGGAGTCATCTATGGGACCGCACTCGCCGGGCATTTCCTCGACGGTTTCGTCATCAACACGACGGGCGTCGTCCTGCCGGGAGTCATCGCCACCTACCACATCACCAGCAAACAGGCGGGCTACCTCAGTTCGGCGCTCTTCCTCGGCATGCTGGTCGGCGCGGCGATCGCGGGAATCGTCTCCGACCGGCTGGGCCGGAAGTTCCCCCTCGCCGTCTGCCTGCTGATCTTCGCCGGCTTCTCCGTGCTGGCGGCCCTGTCGTGGAGCTATCCGTCGCTGATGGCGGCGCGGTTCTGCCAGGGCATCGGGCTCGGCGCCGAGATCGCGGTCGTACTGCCGTACATCACGGAGTTCGTACCGTCCCGGCACCGTGCGCCGCTGGTCACGACCGCCACGGCGGCCTGGCTCGTGGGGCTGCCGGTGTCCGCGCTCGTCGGCACGGCCGTCGTGCCCACGTTCGGCTGGCGCTCGATGTTCTACATCGGGATCGCGCCCGTCGTCGTCAGCGTCGTGATGCTGGCCGTCCTGCCGGAGTCGGTGCGCTATCTGCTGCGCAAGCAGCGTCATGCGGAGGCACAGCGGGTGGTATTCGCCCTGTCGACCGCGCGGCCGGCGTCGTCGGCGGCCCGGCCCGCGAACACCGCCGCGAACGTCCCGTCCGCACCTGAACAGCGCACGGCGGGCTCCGTACGGAAACTCCTCACCGGCCGCTATCTGAAATTCACGGTCTCGCTCTGGTTCATGGAACTGTGCGCCGGAGCCTTCCTCTACGGCCTTTCCACCTGGCTCCCCTCCATTCTGGAGAAGAAGGGAATCGGGCTCATCGGCAGCCTCGCCTACACGGCGATCATCACCGCGGCCGGTGTGCTGGGCGCGCTGCTCGCCGGATATGTGGCCAAACGCGTGGGACGCCGTCCTGCCATTGTCTGCGGGCTGTTGCTCAGCGGTCTTCTCTGCCTGTGGTGGGGCGCCGTCTCCACCACACTGCCCGTCATCATGATCGGCTGTGTCGCGACGTTCTTCGGCAGTGGAATAGCGGGCAGTACGCTCTTCGTCTACGCGAGCGAGCTCTATCCGACCTTCAACAGGGCCACCGGGCTCGGCTGGGCCGCCGCATGGCAGAAAGCCGGCGGGCTCGTCATTCCCACCGTCATCGGCTGGGTTCTCGCCCTGCACTCCTCCAATTACATCTTCTTCGTTCTCTTCGCGGTGATCTCACTGCTGGCCGGTATCTCCGGCCTCGTCGCCACCTTTGAAACCAAGGGAAAGACGATCGAGCAGATCGCCGCGTTCCTGGAGCCGGACCGGACGCACAACATCGGCGAAAGCCTCGTCGGCGCCGCGGCCTCCCCCTCTTCCCCCTCTTCCCCCTCTGCCCCACATCCCGTCACCGGATTCACCGCACAGTACGACCAAGAAACAGGCAGGTGAAGAATGACCACGGTCAGCGATGCAGCGACATCCGCATCGGCCACCGCGTCCGACGGCCCTGAAGCCGACTCCACGGAACGCACTCTGCGACACGCCAAAGTCCGCGCCGCCATGGCGGAGAACGGACTCGACGCCGTTCTCGCGTACGGCCCCGGCTGGCGCCGGGAGAATGTGCGCTATTTCGCCGACGCCCGCGTCACCGGCAGTTCGTCCTTCGTGCTCTTCCCCGCGTCCGGTGAGGTCGCCGCCTTCTCCACCCGCCGCAGCGACCTGCCGGAACTGCGCCGCAGGGGCTGGGTCGACAGCGCGGACACCCTCGACGTCTGGGACCCGGCGCCGCTCACCGACCGGCTGCGCGAGCTGCGGCCGCGGCGCATCGGCATCGCCCACTACGAACTGCTGCCCGCGATGCTCGCGAACGCGCTGCGCACCGCGCTGCCCGGCACCGAGATCGTCTCGGCCACCTCCCTGCTGGACGGGGTGCGGATGGTCAAGAGCGACTGGGAGCTGGCCCGGATGCGGCGCAGCGCCGCCGTATGCGCCGCCGGCTGGGACGCGTTCGTGGACGTACTGGAGCCGGGCCTGCCCGAGTACCGGATCGTCGCCGAGGTCGAGGCCCGGATCAAGGAGCTGGGCGCCGAGGACAACTTCATGCTGATCGCCTCCGGCAAGGACGAGGTGCGCGGTATGACGGCGCCGACCCCGCGGGTCCTCCAGGCCGGGGACATGGTCCGCACCGAGCTGACCCCGCAGATGGACGGCTACTGGCTCCAGATCTGCCGCTCCGCCGTCGTCGGGAAGCCGAGCGAGGGCCAGTACCGCTCGTTCGACCTGTTCAACGAGGCCGTGGAGGCCGGTATGGCGGCGGTGCGCCCCGGCGTCACCGCGCACGACGTGGCCAAGGCGCAGAACGACGTCTTCCGTGCGCACGGCTACGGCGAGTACTGCACGAGCCAGTACACCCGGGTCCGCGGCCACGGTCACGGTCTGCACCTGGACGAGACCCCGATCATCGAGGGCAACGAGACCGTCCTGCCCGAGAACGCGGTCTTCATCATCCACCCCAACACCTTCACCCCGCTGGCCGGATACCACGTGCTCGGCGACCCGGTGCGGGTGACGGCCGACGGCTGCGAAGTGCTGATCTCCACCGAACGCAAGCTGTTCCACAGCGAGAAGGGGGTGTCGGCGTGAAGCGCGGACTCGTGGTGCTCGACCCGGCCGAGGTTCCTGCCGACGAGTGGCAGGCGCGCACGGCCGCCGTCCAGGCCGACCTCGCCGCCCAGGGCGTCGATGTGGCGCTGGTGTACGGCGATGTCTTCGCCTCCGACGACATCGCCCATCTGACCAACCTCTGCATCTACTGGAACGAGGGCATGCTCGCCGTGCCCGCCTCCGGCGAGACGGTCTTCCTGACGAAGCTGTCGCCGCGCGTCCACCCCTGGATGCGGCGGATCTCCACCGTCGAGCGCATCGAGAGCGGTCGCGGCTTCGGCGCGCTCGTCACCAAGCTGCTCGGCGAGCGGCCCGCGGGCACGGTGGGCCTGGCCGACGCGGCGCGCTGGCCCGCGGCGATCGTGGACGAGGTGCGCGCCGCCCTGCCGGGCTGGCAGGTGCGGGAGCTGCCGGGCCTGGTCGGCGACCGGCGCGCCGTGGTCTCCGAGCATGAGCTGGCGCTGCTGCGCACCGGCGCGGAGGTCGTCGGACGGGCGGCGCACGAGGCGTGTGGCGCGGGCCTGACGCCCTTCGCCCGCACGGCCACGGTCGAGCGGATCGTACGTGGCGCGGGGTTCCTCGACGTCCAGACCAACACCACCCAGGCGCCGGACGGCGTGGTGGGCGTCCAGGTCACCGGCCAGTACCGGACCGGCTGGCTGCACGCCGCGCGCCTCGCCGGCGCCGAGGACAGCGCCTGGGCCGGCACGCTGCGCGCCGCGCTGGACGCGGCCGTCGATGCCGCCAGGGCGGGCGCGACGGGCGAGACGCTCGCGGAAGCCGCCGCCCCCGCGCTCGCGAAGCTGCCGGAAGGCACCGACGCACAGGTGCGCTGGGTCAACCAGACCGACCTCGCGTCGGCCGGTGAGTACCGCAGGCGCGCCGCCTCGGACCCGCTGCCCGCCGGGGCCGTCGTCGCCGTCACCGTCGATGTGCTCTTCGCCGCGGGCGACTACGCGGCGCTCGCCGACACCGTGCTCGTCACCGAGGGCGGCGCGCGGAACCTGACCGGCACGCACGAGGAGGCCGCGAAGTGAGGATCCTGTCCAACGACGACATCCAGAAGGTGCTGACCGCCGAGGAGTGCCTCGACACGCTGGCCACCGCCTACCGGGAGCTGTCCCGCGGCCAGGGCGCCAACCGCCCCCGCAACCACACGTACTTCCCGGTCAAGGACGACCGCTGGCCCGGCTTCGGCTTCCGCTTCAAGTCGCAGGAGGGCGGCAACGTCTCCAGCGGCGTATGGGCCCTGCGGATCACCTCCGACATGGCGGGCGTCGAGACCCTGCCGAGCGGTGTGCAGCGCCGCCGGCTGATCCCGGCGGCCCCCGGCAAGCGGTACGTGGGCCTGGTGACCCTCTACAGCCTCACCACACTGGAGCCGCTGGCGATCCTGCACGACAGCTTCGTGCAGAAGATGCGGGTCGGCGCCACCTCGGCGCTCGGCATCCGTGAGCTGTCCCGCGAGGACGCCACGGTGGCCGGGATGTTCGGCTCGGGCTGGCAGGCAGAGGCGCATCTGGAGACGCTGCTGCTGGTGCGCCCCGGGATCGAGGAGGTGCGGGTCTACAGCCCGACACCGGAGAACCGCGAGCGGTTCGCGGCGACGTGGAGCGAGCGCACGGGCCGCAGGATCGTCCCGGTCTCCGACCGCAGGGACGCCGTGTCGGGCTGTCAGATCGTCACCTGCGCGACGGCCGCGATGGATCCGTGCTTCGACGGCGCCTGGCTCGACCCGGGCACCCATGTCACGGCGATCACCTCGCCCGACGGCACGGCGACCCGCCGTGAGCTGGACGACACGACCTTCGACCGGGCCGACCGGATCACCGTCCTCTCCCGCGAACAGGTCCACCACGACAAGCAGTTCGACATCCTCGGGCCGGTCGAGCGCGGCCGGCTCGCCTGGGACGACATCCGCGAACTCGGCGAACTGCTGCTCGGCGACGCACCGGGCCGCACCTCCCCCGACGACATCACCGTGTTCGCCAACAACACCGGTATGGGCGTGCAGTTCGCCGCGGTGTGCGCACGTGCCCTGGAACTCGCCGAGCGGGAGGGCCTGGGCCACGAGGTGCCGACGGACTGGTTCCTGGAGGAGACCAGCCCCTGATCCGGGCCCGCGTACCGGCAGGCCCGCCCTCTCCCCCCGGCGGGCCTGCCGCCCGGCCACGGACGACAAAAGGAGAACCACACACCATGAGCACACCGACCCAGGACGCCGCCGCGGACGCGGCGGCCGGCCGCCATCGCGTCGGCGGCCCCACCATCACCTTCGGCGAGAGCGTCAACACCGACGTCATCATCCCGGGCCGCTACCTCGTCAGCATCGACCCCGCGGAACTCGCCGAGCACGCCTTCGAGCCGCTCGGCCCCGAGGTGCAGCAGCGGCTGCGGGCCAGCAGGATCGTCGTCGCGGGACGCAACTTCGGCTGCGGCAGCGCCCGCGAGCAGGCCGCCACATGTCTGATCGGCGCGGGCGTCCAGGCCGTCGTCGCGGCCTCGTTCTCCCGGGTGTTCTTCCGCAACGCCATCAACACCGGCCTGGTCGCCGTGGAGTGCCCCGACGCGGTCGCGGCGCTCAAGGCCGCCGGTGGCGAGGGCGACATGTGGGTGGACTACGACGCCGGCACGGTCGAGGTCGCGGGCCGGACCTTCCACTTCGCGCCGTACCCGCAGGGCCTCAAGGACATCCTCGACGACGGCGGCCTCATCCCGCATCTGATGCGGGACTCCGCACCCAGTACGACAGAACAGGAGGGGGCGGCCCGATGACCACCACCGCACCCAGGACGTTCGCGCAGAAGGCGATCGAGCGCGCGTCGGGCGAGAGCGGTCTCGCCCCCGGACAGATCGTGGACGCCTACCCGGACGTCTATATGAGCCACACGGCCAGCTGGCGCTGCATCCGCACGCTGGAGCGCATGGGAGTCGACACGCTGTACGACCCCGACCGGGTGGCCATGGTGATGGACCACATCTCGCCCGCGATGAACGCCAAGACGGCCGCCGACCACCGGCTGTGCCGCGAGTTCGCCGACCGTATGGGCATCAAGAACTTCTACGACGTCAACGCGGGCATCGCGCACATCGTGCTGATGGAGAACGGCCTCATCCGCCCGGGGCAGTTCGTCATCGGCACCGACTCCCACTCCACGATCTACGGCGCGCTCGGCGCGTTCGGCACCGGCGTCGGCTTCAGCGAGATCACGGCGGCCTGGGTCACGGGCAAGCTGTGGGTGAAGGTACCGGAGTCGGTCCGTATCGAGATCGAGGGCGAGCTGCCCGCGGGCAGCTACGCCAAGGACGTCATGCTGAAGCTGATCGGCGACCTCGGCGCCGACGGGCTCACCTACTGCTCGGCCGAGTTCGGCGGCTCCTACGTCCGCTCCCGCTCGGTGTCCGAGCGGATGACGTTCTGCAACCTCGCCATGGAGATGGGCGCCAAGAACGCCTATGTGGCACCCGACGCCACCACCCGCGCCTACCTCGCCGACGAGGCGGGCGTCGGCGCCGACGGCTACGAGGAGCTGCTGCCCGACGAGGGGGCCGACTACCGGCAGACGGTCACGCTCGACGGCACCGCCCTCACCCCGAAGATCGCCGTCCCGCACACCGTGGACAACGTCGTGGACGTCGACGAGGTCAGCGGCACCCGTCTCGACCAGGTCTTCATCGGCTCCTGCGCCAACGCCAAGTACGACGACCTGGAGATCGCGGCCGGTGTCCTCAAGGGCCACAAGATCGCCCACGGGGTGCGCCTGGTGGTGACCCCCGCGTCCAGCGCGGTCATGGCGAAGGCGTCCGAGACCGGTGTGCTGGCCACCCTCGTCGAGGCCGGGGCGATGATCACCAACGCGGGCTGCGGCGCCTGCGCGGGCAACGGCGGCGCGATGGCCGACGGCGAGGCCACCCTGTCCACGGCCAACCGCAACTTCCAGGGCCGTATGGGCAGTTACCAGTCGAGCATCTACCTCGGCAGCCCGGCGACCGCCGCCGCCTCCGCGATCACCGGCGTCATCACCAACCCCGCGGAGGTGTTGAAGTGAACCTGGTCGAGAAGATCCTCGCGCGGGCGAGCGGCAAACCGTCCGTGGAGCCCGGCGAGATCGTCATCGCCGAGGTGGACATGCTGCTGATGCACGACCTCAGCGGCTATCTCACCTCCGGCGTCTACGACAAGCAGGTCGGTCTGCCGATCCCGCACCCCGAGCGCACCCTGATGGTCTTCGACCACCACTACTCGCCGCCCACCGAGCAGCAGGCCGATGTGCTCCACCACAACCGCGAGTGGGCCCGCCGCACCGGTATCAACCTCCTGGACTGCGGCAACGGCAACCTCCACCACGCCGCGGTGCGCGGCGGCTTCGTCAAGCCCGGCATGATCGTCGTCGGCTCCGACAGCCACACGCCCGTGCACGGCGCGCTCGGCGCCCTCGCCGTGGCGCTCGGCAACGACTCGCACGCCGGCACGGTCCTCCCGTACGGCAAGGCGTGGTTCCGGGTGCCCGAGACCGTGCGGATCGAGCTGACGGGGGAGCCACGGCTCGGCACGACGCCCCGGGACATCGCCCTGTGGCTGACCGCGGAGATCGGCGAGGGCACGATGAACTACAAGGCGCTGGAGTTCACCGGGCCCTACGTCAAGCAGCTGGCCTTCTGGGACCGCTGGCTGTTCCCGCTGCTCTGCGTGGACCTGGGCGCCAAGAGCAGCTACGTGGAGCCCGACGAGGTCACCGAGGCGTTCGTGCGCACTCTGCCGGGCGGCCTGCCCTACGACCTGCCGCGCGGTGACGGCGGCGAGGCCGCGACCGTGCTGCGGTACGACGTGAGCGATGTGGTGCCCCAGGTCGCCTGCCCGCCGACGGTCGGCAACGCCAAGGCCGTCTCGGACGTGGCCGGCCGCCAGGTGCGGTACGCGGAGCTCGGCGGCCACGGCGGCGGCCGGATCGAGGACATCAGGACGGCCGCCGAGGTGCTGCACGGCCACACCGTCCACCCGGACACCCGTTTCAACATCGTGCCGTCGAGCCGCGAGGTGTTCGCGCAGGCCGTGCGGGAGGGTCTGGTGCTCGCGCTGCACGAGGCCGGCGCCACGTGGTTCCCGCCGAGCACCGGCTCCAACCAGGCCATCAACATGGGCGCGATGGCGGCGGGCGAGGCCATGATCTCCACCCATGCCCGCAACTTCCCCGGGCGCAACGGCAGCACCCGGGCCGAGATGTACCTGGCGTCCGCGCGGACCGTGGCGGCGTCGGCCGTGGCGGGCGAGATCGCCGAGAGGAGCACCCGGTGAGGTTCGAGGGCAGGAGCTGGACGTTCGGGGACAACATCCCGACGGACCGGCTCGTGAAACCGCAGTACGTGTTCGAGCCCGTGGAGGTCATGGCGCAGCATGTGCTGGAGGACCTGGACCCGGAGTTCCCCCTCCAGGTCGCCGCGGGCGACATCGTGGTGACCGGACGGCACTTCGGCCAGTCCTCCGGCCGCGCCATCGCGACCAAGGCGCTCAAGGGCACCGGCATCGGCTGTGTGGTCGCCGAGTCCTTCGCCCGCACCTTCTACCGCAACTGCTTCGAGGTGGGGCTGCCCGCCATCGAGGTGCCCGGCATCAAGGACCTGGTGAACCGGGGCGACGTGCTCTCGGTCGACCTCTCGGCCGGCGAGGTGGTCAACACCACGACGGGCGCACGGGCCACCGGCTCGCCCGCGGACCCGTTCCTGATCGACATGCTGGAGGCCGGCGGCCTGATCGCGCTCGCGGCGAAGCGCCCGGAGCTGTTCGGCACCTGATTCCGGCATCTGATTTCGGCACCAGATTTCGGCATCTGATGGGGACGCCGTCGGCACGCCGCCGGCCCGGCACCGCGGCCGCGGACCGACGGCCGGCGGCCGCCGGGACGGCCCCGGCCGACCGGACATCCCCGGAGCGGAGGATGGAAAGAGCCGGCCTGCCTGCGGCAGAATCCCGAGCCCATGAGCCCACGGCAGTCCCGCCCCACGCACCTCGCCAACCTCGACCTCAACCTCCTGGTGACGCTCCGAGCGCTGCTGCGCGAGCGGAACGTCACCCGGGCCGCCCGGAACCTCGGCGTCACCCAGCCCGCCGTCAGCGCGGCGCTGTCCCGGCTGCGCCGGCATTTCGGGGACGAGCTGCTCGCCCGGGTACACGGCGCCTACGTCCTGACGCCGCTCGCCGCGCAGCTGGCCGGGCAGGTCGAGACGGTGTGCGCGGCCGCCGAAAGGCTCTTCGCGACCGGCAGGGCGTTCGACCCCGCGACCACCGAGCGGGAGTTCACCCTGCTGATGGCCGACTACCCGGCGACGGTCCTGGACCCCCCGCTGTCCCGGCTGTTCGACCACGAGGCACCCCATGCGGCGCTCCACCTCCAGCTCATCAGGGAGACCCTGGGCAGTGGCGCGGGCGACGCGATCCGGCTCGTCGACGCCATGGTCTCCCCGCCGCTCGGCCACTTCCGCACCCCGGGGGTCGCGTCGGTTCCGCTCTTCCACGACCGGTGGGTCTGCGTCGCGTCCGCCGGCAATCCGCTGTGCGAGGCCGAGTCGTTCGGCATCGAGGACCTGGCGCGGCTGCCGTGGGTGGTGCCCTACCACCGGGACGAGGGCTACCCCTCGGCCGCTCCGGCGACCCGGCAGCTGACCGCCCTGGGCATCCGGCCGCGCATCGCCGTACGCGTGGAGAGCTACCGGGCCGTACCCGACTTCATCACCGGAACGCGGCGGGTGGCGCTCGTTCCGGAGCGGCTCGCCGCACCGATCGCGTCCGCGCACGGGCTGCGCACGCTCACCTGCCCGGTACCGCTCGATCCGCTGGAAGAGCATCTGTGGTGGGACGCGAGCCACGACGAGGACCCGGCGCACAGCTGGCTGCGCGACCTGATGGTCCGCGCCGCGGCCTGCCTCGACGCATAAACGCCGTTGATGCCGCCCAGTCGAACGCTCTATTGACCTGGGCATTCCCTCCGGTGAAGCGGGCTGCCTACGGTGCGGGGCACGCGATGAGAGCCGCCTTCGCGGCACAGCCCCCTTCCCCAGGAGCCCTCATGCCCCATGCCCTGACAGAGCTGTGGTCATCACCCGCGTCCCCATCGTGGCCGGCCCCGACGGCGAGGAGACGGCCATGAGCGCCACCCGACCCGTCGTGGAAGTGGCCCCGATCGTCGAGCGCCAGCGCGCCAGCCGCTACTGGCTGCTGATGTACGCCGTCTGCTGTCTGATCACCTTTCTCGACGGCTTCGACTTCCAGATCCTGTCGTTCGCCGCCACCTACATCCGCAAGGACTTCGGGTTCACCGGGACCCAGCTCGGCACCCTGGCCACGGTCGGTCTCTTCGGCACCATGATCGGCGCGCTGATCATGGGCTATCTGGCGGACCGTATCGGGCGCCGTCCCACCATCGTCGCGTCCGTCGCCGGTTTCGGCCTCTTCATGCTCGGTTTCGCCTATGCGGACACCTACGCCCACCTGTTCGCCCTGCGGTTCGTCTCCGGGCTCTTCCTCGGCGGGGTGCTCCCGCTGACCTGGGCCCTGGCGGCCGAGTACGCGCCGAAGCGGTTCCGGGTGACCGCCGTCTCCATCATCATGGTCGGCTACACGCTCGGCGGCGCCGCCGGTGGTCCCGTCTCCAACTGGCTGATCCCCGAGTACGGCTGGCGATCGGTGTTCGTCGTCGGCGGCGTCTGCTCCCTGCTCACCCTCCTCGCGGTGCTGCCGCTGGTGCCCGAGTCGGTGAAGTTCCTGGTGCTGAAGGCCCGCCCCGGCAGCGATGAGCGCGTTTCCCGCATCCTGCGCCGCTTCCAGCCGGGCCTGTCCATCGAGCCCGGGACCCGCTTCACCACCGAGGCCCAGGAGCAGGCGCACTCGGGGAAGCGGTTCACCCCCACCCAGCTCTTCCGCGGCCACCTCGCCGCCATCACACCCCTGCTGTGGCTGGTCTACCTCCTCTCCTCGGCGCTGATCTACTTCCTGGTCTTCTGGACCCCGATGATCAACGAGCAGATGGGCTTCAGCGTGAGCGCGGCCGCCACCATCGCCGCCCTGGCGAGCGTCGCGGGCGCCGTGGCGCAGCTGTTCATCAGCCGGTTCGTGGACCGCAAGGGCGCGGGCATCATCCTGTGGATGCCGCTCGCGGCCGTCGTCTGCATGCTGACACTGGGCACCGGAGTTCTCGGCCCGGCCGTCTACGTCGCCTTCGTCATCGGCGCCAAGATGTTCGTCAACGGCGGCCATGGCGGTATCACCAGCATCGCCGGCACCTTCTACCCGACGGGCATCCGCGCCAACGGCGCCGCCTGGGCCTCCTCGGTCGCCAAGGTCGGCGCCATGGTCGGCCCCTGGCTCGGCGGCGTCATCCTCGACGCCGGTCTCGGGGCACACGGCGCGTTCACCGTGTTCGCGGCCTGCCCTGCCGTGATGGTGCTGGTGCTGTTCGTGCTCGGCCGGGTCCAGCGCCGGCTGCCGGCCGAGGCGGAGGGGGCGCTGTCCGTGGAAGCACCCACGACCGGCGTGACTCCGGTGAGAACGGCGGCCCCCTCCTGACCGACGCCTTGGCCACAGAAGCGACCACGAAGAACGAGGAAGGAGTCAAGGGATGTCCACCGAGCCGCGCAGCAATCATCCGGTCGGGTCGTCTCGCTGGGCGACGACGCGTACGCAGTGGAAGGCGCTGGGCTACGACGACGAGGAGATCCGCCGGCCCAAGATCGCCATCGTCAACTCCTCTTCCGGGCTCGCGCCGTGCTTCGCCCATCTCGACGAGGTCGCGGAGGCCGTCCGCCGGTCGGTGTACGACGCCGGCGGGCTGGGCTTCGAGATCCGCACCGTCGCGCCCACCGACTTCATCATGGCCGCCGGCCGGGGCGGCGGGTATGTGCTCTCGGGCCGCGACCTGGTGTCCTACGACATCGAGGCGGTTGTCGAGGGCGCGCGGCTCGACGGGATGATCTGCCTCGCGTCGTGCGACAAGACGACACCCGGTCAGCTGATGGCGGCCGCGCGGACCGACGTCCCCACCGTGATCGTCGCCTGCGGCTACCAGAGCTGCGGTGTCCTCGACAACGGCCGCCGCGTCGACATCGAGGAGGTCTTCGCCGATGCCGGCAAGCTCGCCGCGGGCGCCATCGGCTTCGACGACCTCTGCCGGATGTCCGACCGCGCCATCACCGGCCCCGGTGTCTGCCAGGGGATGGGCACCG
Organism: Streptomyces malaysiensis subsp. malaysiensis; assembly: GCF_040653035.1. NCBI lineage: Bacteria > Bacillati > Actinomycetota > Actinomycetes > Kitasatosporales > Streptomycetaceae > Streptomyces > Streptomyces malaysiensis. The sequence goes on along the minus strand of NZ_JBEZNG010000003.1, from coordinate 106,107 downwards.
CCAACACCATGCACATCGTCGCCGAGGCGCTCGGCATGGCGCTGCCCGGCTCGGCCCCCACCCAGGCCAACAGCGAGACGATGTGGGCGGCCGCGCGGGCGGCGGGACCGGTCGTCATGGCCGCCGTCGAGGCTGACCGGCGCCCCAGCTCGGTCATGACGCCCGCCGCGTTCCGCAACGCGGTGACGGCGGTCATCGCGGTCAGCGGCTCGATCAACGCGGTCAAACATCTGGAGGCGATCGCCGCGGAGTCGCCGTACGACATCGATGTCCACCGGCTCTTCGAGGAGATCGGGCGGGATGTCGGCCCGATAGCCGCGGTCCAGCCCAACGGGCCCACGACCATCGACGAGTTCGACGCCGCGGGCGGCGCCCGGGGCGTGCTCCGGCAGCTCGGCGACAGGATCGGCGGCTCGGCCATCACGGTCTCGGGCACATCGATGGCCGAGGCCGTCGCCGGTGCCCCCGTCGACGCGGAGGTGATCCGCGCCGAACCGATGCGCCCCGAGTCCACCATCGTCGTGATGCGCGGCAATCTGTGCCCCGACAGCGGAATCGTGAAGCTGTCGGTCACCGAGAACCGGGCCCGCACCTTCCGCGGTGCGGCGCGCGTCTTCGAGTCCGCGCCGGAGGCCACCGAGGCGATCGAGCGCGGCGAGGTGCTGCCGGGCGAGGTCCTTGTGCTGCGGGGTCTTGGCGTCACCGGCACACCGGGGATGGGCATGGCCTCCAACGTGGTCTTCGCGCTGGCCGGTTCCGGCCTGAGCGAGCGAGTGGCGTTCGTGACCGACGGGCAGCTCTCGGGCCTCGTCAACAAGGGCGTCGTCGTCGGCGAGATCTCCCCGGAGGGAGGCGTGCCGGGCCCGCTGGGGACCGTCCGCACCGGTGACGAGATCGCGATCGACGTCCCGAACCGGACCGTCGACCTCCTGATCGACGCCGAAGAGCTGAACCGCCGGATCGAGGCGTACGCCGAAACACGCGCGCCACGGACCTGGCCGGCGCGGCCCGGCTCCTGGCTCGGTGTGTACGCCGGGGCCGTGGAGCCGCTCGACCGGGGCGCCACGCTGCGCCGGCCCGCCGCCAACTGACCAACCACCTTCCGGGAGAAGACCACACCATGCCCCACCCCCTGTCCGATCTCGTCGTCCACACGGTCACCAAGCCGGCCGACGCTCCGGCCGAACGGCTCGACGCCGACATCCTCGTCGTCGGCGCCGGTATCGCCGGGCTCTCGGCGGCCATCCAGGCGCGCCGCCTCGGCCGCGATGTCGTCCTGGTCGACGCGCTCCCGGTCCTCGGCGGCCAGTGCGTCAATTCGATGATCGGGCTCTTCTGCGGGATCTACGGCAACGCGCCCGACTACCGCCAACTCACCCACGGCATCTTCGGCGAGCTCTTCGCGGCGCTGGAGAAGACCGACGACCTCCACTACAACCGCACCCACACCCAGACGGTGACCTACGACGAGGTCGCCCTCGGCCGCTGGTTCGAGAACATCGTGGACGAGCTCGGCATCCGGGTGGTCCTCGGCGCCTCCGTCAGCGGCGTCGGGATCGAGGGCGGCGTCATCGAGCGGGTCGACTTCGCCACGCGCTTCGGCCCGGTGAGCGTCACCGCCCGCGGTGTCGTCGACGCGACCGGCGACGCGGCGCTCGCCTGGGAGGCGGGGCTGCCCTGCCAGGTCCCGGACCGTACCGTCTGGGGCTCCCAGCAGATCCGGCTGGAGGGGCTGGACGAGTCCGGCAAACCGGAGCCCGCCGAGCTGGTGGCCCGGGTCGATGAGAAGGCCGCCCAGTACGGCCTGGTCCGCCGTGACGGGCTCGCGTTCTTCTTCCCCGGCCGCGACACGGCGGTGATGAACATGACCCATGTCGAGGCCCCCTTGGGCGCGGTCGAGGCCGCCGACGCGCAGCTGCGGGGCCGCGCCCAGGCGGACCGGGTCGTGGAGTTCCTCCGGCGGGAGTTCCCGGCGGCGTTCCGCAACGCGCGGGTCCGCGCCTATGGGTTCCCGGGGCGCCGGCAGACCCGCTGGCTCGCCGCCGCCCACCGGCTGACCCTGGACGAGGTGCGGGGAGAGACGAGGTTCGAGGACGCCGTCGCCCGGACCGCCTGGCCGGTCGAGCTGCACGACCGGGTCGAGGGCTACGTCTGGGAGACCTTCGGCCCCGACCACGTCCACTACGTCCCGCTGCGCAGCATGCTCTCGCCACGGGCGCGCAACCTCGTGGCCGCGGGCCGCTGTGTCGACGGGGACGCCGCCGCGCTCTCGAGCGTCCGGGTGATGGGTCCGTGCTCGGCGATGGGCCTCGCCGCCGCGCACGCCCTCGATCTGACCCTGGGCGAGGACGTCCACCAGATCGATCTGACGGCGCTGCGCGACCGCGTCCGCGAGAACGTCGAGGGCTGAGGAGGAGTCGATGGTCGCTCTGACCGACGAAGAGAAGGCCATGCGCGACGGCCGGGACGGCGATGCCGTCGCGGCGGCGATGGACCTGCTCATCAGATACGCCGACGCACTCGGTGCCGCGCACCTGTGCGAGACCCGCAATGTGGCGGGGACCAACACCCAGCCCTCGCCCGCCAAGACGCAGCTGTTCGAGGAGGGCGGCTGGTCGAAGGCGTTCGCGGTGATCAGCCTCGACTGCGACGACGACATCGAGGTGCCGCGGATGAAGGTGCCGACCTGCCAGCTCCAGCACGGCTTCGGCGACGACGCGCTGGGGATCATGCCGTACTCCGAGCGCAACATCGAGCTCCAGGCCGACGCCGAGTCGTTCTACAGCTCCAAGGGCGTCAACGTCCTGGCCACATGCACGCCCTACCAGGTGGGCAATCTGCCGACCTACGGCGAGCACATCGCCTGGATGGAGTCCTCGGCGGTGGTCTACGCCAACTCGGTCCTCGGCGCGCGCACCAACTGCGAAGGGGGCGCCTCGACCGGGTCGGCGAGCATCACCGGCCGGATCCCCTGCTGGGGCAACCATCTGGTGGAAAACCGCTACGGCACCCATCTGATCGAGTCCGGGCTGCGGATGACCGGCTTTCAGGACTGGGGCATGTTCGGCTACTTCGTCGGCGACGCGGTCCAGGAGGCGCGCCCGGTCATGGTCGGCGACCTCGGCCAGCCCGACCTGGCGGACCTGAAGCACTTCGGGGCGGCCGCCGCCTCCTCGGGCGGCGTCGAGATGTACCACATCCCGGGGCGCACCCCCGATGCGCCGACGCTGGAGGCGGCCTTCGGCGGCGCCGCCCCGCCCGAGCCGCTGCGCTACGGCGAGGCGGAGCGCCGCGCGATCTACGACTCGCTCAACTCCATCGGGAACAGCGACGATGTCGACTTCGTGCTGATCGGCTGCCCGCACGCCTCGCTCGAACAGATCGGCCGGGTCGCGCGGGCGCTCGAAGGCCGCACGCTGTCGGCCGGGACCGAACTGTGGGTCATGACGCCGCGCGCGCTGCGTGCCGTCTCGGACCGCAACGGGTGGACGGCCACCATCGAGCGCGCCGGGGGCCGGGTCCTGACCGACTCCTGCCCGGCCATGTCGCGGGTCGCGCCCACGGGCACCAAGGTGTTCGCCACGGACTCGGCCAAGCAGGCGCACTACCTGCCGGCGATCCTCGGCATCGAAGCCTGGTTCGGCACCACCGAGGAGTGCGTCGATGCCGCCGTGACCGGTCGCTGGCGCGGCTCCCTGGCCCCCGCGGCGGTGGTCCGATGACCAGCGCCGCGGGGACCCGGCTCGTGCTCCGCGGCCGCGGCATCGTCCCGGGGCGCGTCGAGGGCCGGGCCCTGGTCTCCCACGAGACCATCTCCGGCTGGGGCGGGATCGACCCGGCCACCGGCACCATCATCGAGCGCAGACACGAGCTCTACGGCGTCTGCTTCACCGGCAAGGTGCTGGTCTTCCCGGGGGCGAAGGGTTCCTCGGGCTGGTCCGGCTTCTTCCAGTCGACCCGTCTGATGGGCACCGCGCCGCTGGCGATGGTCTTCACCAACCTGACCACGAAGGCCGCCCTCGGCGCGATCGTGACCCGCGTCCCGACGGTGACCGAGTTCGACGACGACCCGGTCGCCAGGATCGCGACCGGCGACCGGGTCGAGGTCGACGCCGACAACGGGCTGGTGGTCGTGTACGGACCGCGGTCGCGGCCGGGTCATCCGCGATGACGAGCCCGCGCTTCACGGCCGTCCTCGAAGAGGCCCGCTCCGGCCGGTACAGGACCGGCCGGTACATCGTTGGACGGGCCTCGCCCCCGGCGGTCCCCCGCCGGGGGCCCGAGCGTCCCGAGGCCGCCCATGCCCGGTAAGAACGCCACGACGGGCGGGCGCGACGCCCGTTCCCTCAGCCTCCGCACACTCGATGTGCTGGGGGCCTTCGGTGCCGCCCGGCCGCGGCTCACCCTCTCGGAGCTGTCCCGCGCGAGCGGCCTCTCGCTGACGACCACCCACCGCATCGTCGCCGACCTCCTCGAATGGGGTGCGCTGGAAGAGGCCGACGGCGGCTACCAGGTCGGACTCCGGCTCTGGGAGGCGGCGTGCGCGGCGCCCCGCGGGCTCGCGCTGCGGGAGACCGCGCTGCCCGCGATGGAGGACCTCTACGAGGCGACCCACGAGAACGTGCAACTGGCCGTGCGCGAGGGGCTCGAGGTCGTCTACGTGGAGCGCATCACCGGCCGTGGCGCGGTCCGGGTCCTCACCAAGGTCGGCGGGCGCTTCGCCCTTCCGGCCACCGGCGTCGGACTGGTGCTGCTGGCCCACGCGCCTCGGGAGGTTCAGGAGCGGGTGCTGGCCGAGCCGTTGCGGCGCTGGACGCCGTACACCGTCACCGACCCCGCGGTGCTCCGCAAGATGCTCGCCGACGTGCGGTGCGCCGGGACGGCCCGCAGCGACCGCCAGGTGACGGAGGACGCGTTCTCGGTCGCCTGCCCGGTGCGTGGCGTGGGCGGTGAGGTGGTGGCGGCGCTCTCCGTCGTGGTGCGCTCCGACGGCCCCCTCACCCCGAAGGCGCTGACCCCCGCGGTACAGGCGGCCGGCCGCAGCATCTCCCGGGCCCTGGGCTGGGAACCGGCCCGGCCGGCGGGTGGCGGGCGTCTGCTGGGCGCGGGCTGAGATTCCGATGGGGCGAGCCGAGATTCCTTCCGGACATCGGAAGTGCCCTAGGCCGCGGAGGGCGGCGTCGGCCACCGTTGGGCGGACCCGGTCGTCGCACCGGGGCGTGGACCGGGACTCGGAGCGGGACTCGGACCGGGACTCGGACCGGGCTCCGGACCGGGCTCCGGACCGGCGTTCGTTCCGGGCCTGGACCAGGCGAACGCCGGTCCGCGCCTCGCGGTTCGGCGCGGCGTTCGGCCGGTCGAGGGACAGTCGGCCGGTCGAGAGACAGAAGGAGACACCGATGCCCAGTTGGCCCTTGAACCAGTGGTACATCGCCGCGTACGGCGAAGAGATCGGCGACGGCCTGCTCGGCCGCACCATCTGCGGAGAGCCGCTCGTCTTCTACCGGACCGGCGAAGGCGAGGTCGTCGCGCTGGCCGACCGGTGCGTGCACCGCCGGTACCCGCTGTCGCGCAGCCACCTCAAGGACGACCAGATCATCTGTGGCTACCACGGCTTCACCTACGACAAGACCGGCGTCTGCGTCGCCGCACCGGCCCAGAAGCGGATCCCGCGCACGGCCCGCGTCCCCGCCTGGACCGTCCATGAGCAGGACTCGCTGGTGTGGGTCTGGATCGGTGACCAGGAACTGGCCGACACCGCCCTCATCCCACGGGCACCCTGGCTGGACTCACCGGACTACACGGTCGTCCGCGGCATGGAGCCGCTCAAGGCGCGCTACAGCCTGCTGGTCGACAACCTGTTGGACCTCTCCCACGAGACCTACCTGCACGGCGGCTACATCGGCACCCCGGAGGTCGCCGAGACGCCGATCACGACCGAGGTGGACGAGGACGCCGACGTCGTCTACGTGAGCCGCCATATGGACGACGCCGAATGCCCGCCGTTCTACTCCAAGTCCACGGGCATCGAGGGCCGGATCACCCGCTGGCAGGACGTCGAGTACCATGCGCCGTGCCTCTATCTGCTGCACAGCCGGATCGCCCCGACCGGCGTCCTGCCGCCGGAGGATGGCCCGGACGACCAGGCATTCCATGTCGAGGTGACCTACGGGATCACCCCCTCGACCGAACACGAGACCCTCGACTTCTGGATGGTCGCGCGCGACTTCGCGCTCGACGACGAGACGGTCACCGAGTTCCTCGCGACCAACAACCACACGGTGGTCATGCAGGACGTCGTCGCCCTCGACCTGCTCGAAGAGGTCGTCGAGAGCGAGAAGGAGAACTACCAGGAGCTGTCGATCAACATCGACACCGGCGGCCTGGCCGCCCGCCGGATCCTCGCCAAACTGGTCGCCCGCGGTGAGCGGAAGACGGCCGGGGCGGCGCCGGTGGCCACACCATGAGCAGCGTGAACCAGGTCGGCCCCGCCGCCCCCGTACGCGCGGATCTGCCGTCGCCGACCAAGATGCTCAAGGGGCGGACCGTCTACCGGGTGGTGTGGAAGCTCCACACCGACGTGCTCGTCGGCTATTGCTGGTGCGGCGCCGAGCATGAGGACATCGACCCCATCGCATTGTGGGAATGGCTGCTGGCGCACCCGGACACGCACGGCGACAGCCGGGCCGACTCCGACGCGCCCGACCCCGAGCCCGAGTTGGTGGACGCGTGAACGCGGAGACCGAACTGGAGCTGGTCGTCGCGGCCGCCGCACAGGCCGCCGCGGACGTCCGGCTCCTCGAACTGCGCAGCCCCGACGCGGCCGAGCTGCCCGCCTGGTCCGCCGGAGCCCATATCGACCTGCTGCTCGACGACGGGCTGGTGCGGCAGTACTCGCTGTGCGGCGACCCGGCCGACCGCGGCCGCTGGCAGGTGGCCGTGTTGCGCGAGCCGGAGAGCCGCGGCGGCTCGGCACACGTCCACGACAAACTGGGCGCGGGCGACCCGATCAGGGCACGCGGCCCCCGCAACCACTTTGAGCTGGAGCCGGCGGCGGCGTACGTCTTCGTGGCGGGCGGCATCGGCATCACGCCGATCCTCCCCATGCTCACCGCGGCCGACGCCGCAGGCGCCGACTGGCGGCTCCACTACGGCGGCCGCACCCGGGGCTCGATGGCCTTCGTGGACGACCTCGTGGCCCGCCACGGCGACCGCGTCGTCATCTGCCCGCAGGACGAGACGGGACTCCTCGACCTGAACCGGATCGTCACCACCCGCCCGCCCGGCGCCCTGCTCTACGCCTGCGGCCCGGCACCACTCCTCGACGCCCTGGAAACCGCCTGCGCGCCCCTGCCCACCGGCACCCTGCGAACCGAACGCTTCACGGCGCTCGATGCCGACCCGGATGCCGTATCCGCGGGTTTCGAGATCGAACTGGCCGACTCCGGACAAGTCCTCCAAGTGCCGCCCGACAAATCGATCCTCGAGGTGCTGGAGGAGGCCGACATCGAGATCCTCTCCTCCTGCCGTGAAGGCACTTGCGGCACCTGCGAGACCGGCGTCCAATCGGGCACGATCGACCACCGCGACGCATTGCTGACAAGCGAGGAGCGAGCGGCCAACGACGTCATGTTCATCTGCGTCTCCCGCGCCGCCCCCGGCTGCCCAAGACTCGTCCTCGACCGCTGACCACCCACACCGTGCGGCGACCCACAACGAGTTGAGCGCCCCCGCCCCCCGGGGCACCAAGCTGATCGCCAACCGGCCCCGCGACCCCGCCGACACGAAGAACCCCAGCCCGGACACTGTCCGGACTGGGGTTCTCGGCTGAGCCGCCTAAGGGAATCGAACCCTTGACCTACGCATTACGAGTGCGTCGCTCTGGCCGACTGAGCTAAGGCGGCATGCTGCGGAGCCAGATTGGCAGCAGCAGCGTCGCCAAGTCTACACAGTTTCGAGGGGTGCTCCGTACGGGGCCGGGCGGGCCCGGAGGCGGGACGGGGCTGGTCAGTGGCAGCGGGTGTGGGCGGCGGGTGGGCGGCCGGTGAGGAGGTAGGTGTTGATCGCGTTGTCGATGCAGCCGCTGCCGCGGCCGTAGGCCGTATGGCCGTCGCCGTCGTAGGTGAGGAGGGTGGCGGAGGAGAGCTGGGAGGCCAGGCCGCGGGCCCAGGGGTAGGGGGTGGCGGGGTCGCGGGTGGTGCCGACGACGACGATGGGGTCCGCGCCCTTGGCGCGCAGGGGGTGGGGGGTGCCGGTCGGGCGGACGGGCCAGTAGGCGCAATTCAGGGCCGCCCAGGCGAGGGCCTTGCCGAAGACGGGGGACGCCTTTTCGAAGGCGGGGACGGACTTCCTGACCTCGGCGGGGGTGCGGAAGGCGGGTGGCAGGTCGAGGCAGTTGACGGCGGGGTTGGCGTACATGAGGTTGGCGTACGAGCCGTCGGTGTCGCGCTCGTAGTAGAGGTCGGCCAGGTTGAGCAGACCGCCGCCGTGGCCGCTCATCGCGGAGCGGAGGGCGGTGCGCAGCTGGGGCCAGGCGGTCTCGTCGTACATGGCGGAGATCACGCCCATGGTGGCGAGGGACTCGCTCAAGGGGCGGGGTCCGCCGGTGCCGACCGGGTGGGAGTCGAGGCGGGCGAAGAAGGCGCCGAGCCGGTCGCGGGCGGTGGCCACGGAGCCGGTGCCGAGGGGACAGCCGGTGCGGCGCACGCAGTCCTTGGCGAAGGCGGTGAAGGCGGTTTCGAAACCGGCGGTCTGGTCGCGGTTGATGCGCCGGGAGGACAGCGTGGGGTCGAGCGCGCCGTCGAGGACGAGACGGCCGACGCGGTGCGGGTAGAGGTCGGCGTAGGTGGCGCCGAGGAAGGTGCCGTAGGAGGCGCCGACGTAGTGGAGCTTGCGGTCGCCCAGCGCGGCGCGCAGCACATCCATGTCGCGGGCCGCCTCGACCGTCGAGACATGGCCGAGGATCCGGCCGGACCGGGAGGCGCAGCCGTCGGCGAACTTCTTGTAGGCGGCGACGAGGCGATCGGTCTCACCGCGGCCGTCGGGCGTCTGGTCGGTCTGGGTGAAGGCGTCCATCTGCTTGTCGCTCAGACAGGTGATGGGCTCGCTCTCGGCCACGCCGCGCGGGTCCATCGCCACCATGTCGTAGTGGGCGCGGACCCGGGTGGGGTAGCCCACGGCCGCGAAGCTCTGGAGATAGCCGACCGCGGAGCCGCCGGGGCCACCGGGGTTCACCAGGAGCGAACCGAGGCGGCGGCCCGGGCCGGTCGCCTTCTTGCGGGAGACCGCGAGCCGTACGTCCCGGCCGGTGCCGGGTCTCGTGTAGTCGAGCGGGGCCTTGAGCGTGGCGCATTCGAAGTCCGCGCCGCCGCAGAGGCGCCAGCTCAGCGTCTGCTCGTAGTACGGCTTGAGGGCGGCGGGGACGGCCTTCTTCGACAGCGCCGCGGCGCGCGGCGCGGGGGCGTCGCCCGAGCAGCCGGACAGCAGCAGGGCGGCGGCCGCGAGGGCGGCGCCGAGGGTCCGGAGCGGGCGGCTGCTGTGTCGGGTGTCCATGGGCTGATCCCTCGGTTCGCGGTCGAGTCGCGGGATCGCACCGGCCGGATCACCTTGATCACCCGGATCCTGGAGATCGGTTCCAAACGCTTCCGAGCGGATCCGCTCGGAACCGAGCGGATCCTGGAGATACGACCGATTCGCCCCCTTACGGAGGGTATCCAACCGGACACGCTCCATGCGCCCGGGGACGAACCCGTACGGGTGACTCAGCCGGCCCGCAGCGCCATGGTCATCGCCTCGACCGCCAGCAGCGGCGCCACATTGCTGTCCAGCGCCTGACGGCAGGCCCTGATCGCCTCTATCCGGCGCAGCGTCCGCTCGGGCTTCGAACCCGACGCGATCCGCTCCAGCGCGTCCCGTACGTCGGTGTTGGCGAGCGCGACCTCGGAGCCGAGCTGGAGGGCCAGCACATCCCGGTAGAACGCGGTCAGATCGGTGAGCGCGAGGTCGAGGCTGTCGCGCTGGGTGCGGGTGGCACGGCGCTTCTGGCGGTCCTGGAGATCCTTCATGGCCCCGGCCGTGCCGCGCGGCAGCCGCCCGCCCGTACCGGCGGCGGCACCCAGGGCGGCGCGCAACTCCTCGGTCTCCTTGGTGTCGATCTCCTCCGCCACCTGCTTGGCGTCCTCGGCCGCCGCGTCGACCAGCTCCTGGGCCGCCTTCAGGCAGCCGCCCACGTCGTCGACGCGCAGCGGGAGCTTCAGGACGGCGGCGCGGCGGGTGCGGGCCCGCTCGTCGGTGGCCAGACGGCGGGCGCGGCCGATATGGCCCTGGGTGGCGCGGGCGGCGGAGGCGGCGAGCCCGGGGTCGATGCCGTCGCGCCGGACGAGGACGTCCGCCACGGCGTCCACCGAAGGTGTACGGAGGGTGAGGAGGCGGCAGCGGGAGCGGATCGTGGGCAGCACATCCTCCAGCGAGGGCGTGCACAGCAGCCATACGGTGCGCGGCGCGGGCTCCTCGACGGCCTTGAGGAGCACATTGCCCGCGCCCTCGGTAAGGCGGTCGGCGTCCTCCATGACGATCACCTGCCACCGGCCGCCGGCGGGCGACAGCTGAGCACGGCGGACCAGGTCACGGGTCTCCTTGACGCCGATGGTGAGCATGTCCGTGCGGACCACCTCCACATCGGCGTGGGTGCCGACGAGGGCGGTGTGACAGCCGTCGCAGAAGCCACAGCCGGGGGCGCCGCCGAGCGCCCGGTCCGGGCTGACGCACTGCAACGCGGCGGCGAAGGCGCGGGCGGCGGTGGACCGGCCGGAACCGGGCGGCCCGGTGAACAGCCAGGCGTGGGTCATCTTGGACGACGCCATGGGCTCCGCGGCGGACGCGTCGGCCGCCCCCGTGACCAGCACGTCCGCATCCCGCGCGGCAGCCGTCAGCTGGGCCGCTACTCGGTCCTGCCCGACCAGGTCGTCCCACACCGCCATGGCTGCCTCCGCCGTTCGTACCTACGGCAACCCATTGTGGGCCACCCCACCGACAGCGCCGCCCACCGGCAACGGCACCTGCCCGGACGGTCGGCAGACCCCGTCGGCAGACCACCGTCAGCGCCCCCATCGGCACCCGCCGCCATCTGGACACGGCCAACGGCCGCGCCCGGCCGGTCAGCGGTCCCACCAGCCCCAGGCCGGTCAGCGCCCTGCCGCCAGGCGAGGCTCCATCGGCGGGCCCGGCAGCACCTGACGAGCGCCGCGACCGGCCGTCATCGGGCTCCCGTCAGTGCCCCGCCCACGGTCCTCCGCCAGCGCCGGGCCGGTCAGCGGCCTGCCGTCAGTGGGCTTCCAACGGCGCCCCGCCGCCAGCGGGCCCGCCCTCAGCCCCCACCGCCCTCAGCGCTCTGCCGTCAGCCCCGCGATCAGCGGCGGCGGCCGTCCTCGTCGTCACGGGGGCCGAGGAGCTCGTCGGCCAGTGACGGGAGGTCGTCCAGCGGGGTCTCCTCCGCCCACTCGGGGCGGGGACGGCGTCGGCGCTGTGGTTCCGCCCCGGCCCGCGCCTGGCCCTGGTCGTACCCCTGGCCCGGGCCCTGGCCGTACTGCGGCATCTCGCGCGTGCGCTCGTTCCCCTGGCCGTGCTCCTGGCCATGGTCCTGCCCCTGGCCCTGGTCCGGGCGGAACAGCCACGGCGGGACGCGGTCCACCGGGTCGGCGGTGCCCTCGTCCCGTACGGGCGGCAGCACGGCCGTCTCGTCGGCCGCGTTCGCGGGCGGCTGGGGCAGGACGGTCGTCTCCTCGGAGTCCGAGCCGCCCCGGCGCTCCGGCCCGTCCTGGGGCCGTACGGGCGGCAGCACGGCGGTCTCGTCGACATCCGGGCCGTTCTGGGACGGCACGGGCGGCAGCACCGTGGTCTGGTCCGCGTCCGAACCGGCGGCCGTGGGACGCCCGGAGGCGCCTTCGCCGCCGTACCCCGCCCGCGGGTCGAACCGCGGCGTCTGGACCGTCTCCGTCGTGTCCGGGCTGCCGGCGGCGGGGCCCGCCGCGTTCCGGGGGCCGCCGGTGCCGCGGGGGCCGTCCTCCTCGGGGGGCGGGGCCGGGGCCTCGGTCTCCACCGTCGGCGCGTCCGACCCGGAGGACGCCGCGTCCGCCGCCAGCCGCGCCTGCTCCGCCCGCAGCAGCGCCTCCTCGGCCTTGCGCTGCTCCTCCTGGCGGCGCGCCTCGGCCTCCGCCCGGCGCAGCGCCTCCGCCTCAGCCTCGAGGCGGCGCCGCTCCTCCTCGGCGGCGCGGGCGCGGTCCTCGGCCTCGATCCGCTTGCGGTCCTCCTCGGCCCTGCGGCGCGCGTCCTCGGCCCGCTGACGGGCCGCCTCCGCCTGCCGCTCGGCCTCGCGCTGGCGGGCCTCCTCCAGCTCGCGGCGCTTGCGCTCCTCCTCCTCGGCGCGCGCCTTGGCGAGCGCCTCCTGGCGCTCGCGCTCCAGCCGCTCCTCCTCGGCCTTACGGGCGGCCTCTTCCTCGGCGCGGCGGCGGGCCTCCTCCTCGGCGGCCTTACGGGCCTCCTCCTGGGCCTTCACCTCCGCCTCGGACAGCGGCAGCATCTGGTCCAGGCGGTGGCGCACCACGGAGGTGACCGCCTCCGGCAGCTGCCCGGCGTCGACGACGAGGTAGCGGGCCGGGTCGGCGGCGGCGAGGGCCAGGAATCCGGCGCGTACCCGCTGGTGGAACTCGGCGGGCTCGGACTCGAGCCGGTCCGGGGCCTCGGTGAAGCGCTCCCGCGCGGTTTCCGGCGAGACGTCCAGCAGGACGGTCAGATGCGGTACCAGACCGTTCGTCGCCCAGCGCGAGATGCGGGCGATCTCGGTCGCGGCGAGGTCGCGCCCCGCGCCCTGGTAGGCGACGGACGAGTCGATGTAGCGGTCGGAGATGACGACCGCGCCGCGCTCCAGGGCCGGGCGGACCACGGTGTCGACGTGCTCGGCGCGGTCCGCCGCGTACAGCAGCGCCTCGGCACGGTGCGAGATCCCGGCGGACGAGACGTCGAGCAGGATGGAGCGGAGCCGCTTGCCGACCGCGGTGGCGCCCGGCTCACGGGTCACCACGACCTCGTGCCCCTTGGCCCTTATCCACTCGGCGAGCGCCTCCACCTGCGTGGACTTGCCCGAGCCGTCGCCGCCCTCGACGGCGATGAAGAAACCGGTGGTGGCCGGGGCCTCGTCGGCGCCCCCGCCGAGCAGCGCCTCGCGCAGATCGCGCCGCAGCGGTACGCCTTGCCGGTCGTCGGTCCGGCCGAGGACCAGCGCGGCGACGGGCAGCAGCAGCGCGCCCACCAGCATCAGCGTGAAGGCGGCGCCGCCGTGGGCGAAGACGAAGTCGCCGCTGCCGAGCCGGTGCGGTCCGATGACTGCGGCGAGCAGCGGCGCGGCGACGGCGCCAAGCCCGATGCCGACGCGGACGACGGCCTGGAGATGCTCGGTCGTACGGGGCCGGCGGGCCTCCTCGGACTCCTGGTCCAGGAGGGAGTGGCCGGTGTTGGCGGCGACACCCGCCGACACGCCCGCGAGCAGGGCGATCAGCACCACGGTGGTCGTGTCGTGCACCAGGCCCACCGTGAGCAGCGCGAGCCCGGTCAGCGCGACCGACAGCGCCAGCAGCCTGCGCCGCGAAAGACCCGGGAGGACCTTCGGGGCCCAGCGGATGCCCAGGGCCGGGCCGCCGGTCAGGACGAGGACGAGCAGGGCGAAGCCGACCGGCCCGCCACCGAGGTCCGTGGCTTGCAGCGGCGCGACGCCCACGGCCGCGGCGATCGCGGCGGCCACCCCGGCGCAGGCGAGCACCAGCAGCGGAACGGCTCCGGTGCGGCCCTTGTCGGTGCCGGTACCGGACGCGGCGCGGGGTCGGCGCAGCCCCTCCAGGGGGGAGCGGGTGCGGCTGGTCTGCGCACCGGGCAGCTCGACGAAGGTGAGGATCGAGATCGACGCGGCGAAGAGCCCGGCGCCGACGTACGAGCCGAGGGCGGCCTGGTGGGTGTGGAACCACTCCACGCCGGTGCCCAGCAGCCTGCCGATGAGGGTGACGACGAGCAGCCCGGCGGCGGCGATCGGCAGCGTCAGGAAGTTCGTACGGAGCGAGAGCCGCCGCAGCGCGTCCAGGTGGTCGGGCAGCGGGCGCACGGCGGCGCCCTCGGCGGGCGGCGCCGGGAGCAGCGAGGGGGCCGCGCCGTCCTTGGCGACGGTCCAGAAGCGCTCCACGACGCCGACGACGAAGGTCGTGATCAGCAGCCAGGCGACCGCGTCGGCCGGGGCCCAGTCGATCCACAGCGGCGCGATGAGGAGCAGCACCAGCCGCAGACCGTCCGCGCCGATCATGGTCCAGCGGCGGTCCAGCGGACCGGTGGGACCGATGAGCGCGGCGAGCGGTCCGAGGAGCACCGCGCCGAACAGCACGGTCGCGAAGAGCCGTACGCCCAGCACCACCGCGACCGAGAAGGCCGCGCCGCGATACCCGCCGCCGAAGGAGCCGGCGGCCACGGACGCCTGAAGCGTCAGCAGCACCAGCACCAGCACGGCGAGCGCGTCCCCGGCGCCGCCGACGAGTTGTGCGCTCCACAGCCGCCGCAGGGGCTGATAGCGCAGCAGGGCTCGTACGGCACGCTCGCGGGAGTCCGCGGCAAGGGCGCCGGAAGTGGGGGTCACGTCCGTTGGCTGCTCTCGCGTCATCCCGCCAGCCTATCCGGACCACATGAATCCACGGCCCCCCGGCCGAACAAACGGGCGGTGAGCCGTGGATGGCACGTGGATTGCTCCGCCTTGCTCCGCTTTCCTGCCCGCCGCCGGCGGGCTGCCCGACCGACCGGCGTCGCCCGGCTACTCGGCGTTGGCCGACGACTTCTCGGCCGCCGCCGTCTTCTTGGCGGCGGTCTTCGCGGTCGTCTTCTTGGCGGTCGTCTTCTTCGCCGCGGTCTTCTTGGCGGTGGTCTTCTTCGCCGCCGTCTTCTTGGCCGCGGTCGTCTTCTTGGCCGCCGCCTTCTTGGCGGTCTTCTTGGCCGGGCCCTTGGCGCGCTTCTCGGCGAGCAGCTCGTAGCCGCGCTCGGGCGTGATGGTCTCCACGTCGTCGTCGCGGCGCAGCGTCGCGTTGGTCTCGCCGTCCGTGACGTACGGGCCGAAGCGGCCGTCCTTGACCACCACGGGACGCTCGCTGACCGGGTCGGTGCCCAGCTCCTTCAGCGGCGGCTTGGCCGCGGCCCGGCCGCGCTGCTTGGGCTGGGCGTAGATCGCCAGCGCCTGCTCGAGCGTGATGGCGAAGATCTGGTCCTCGCTCTCCAGCGACCGCGAGTCCGTGCCCTTCTTCAGGTACGGGCCGTAGCGGCCGTTCTGCGCGGTGATCTCCACGCCCTCGGGGTCGGCGCCGACCACACGCGGCAGCGACATCAGCTTGAGCGCGTCCTCCAGGGTCACCGTGTCCAGGGACATCGACTTGAGGAGGGACGCCGTGCGCGGCTTGATCGCGTTCTTGCCGCTCTTGGGGGTGTCCTCGGGGAGCACCTCGGTGACGTACGGACCGTAGCGGCCGTCCTTGGCGACGATCATGCGACCGGTCTCGGGGTCGGGGCCCAGCTCGAACTCACCGCTCGGCTTGGCCAGCAGCTCGTCGGCGAGCTCCACGCTCAGCTCGTCGGGCGGCAGGTCGTCGGGGACGTCGGCACGCCGGCCGGTGCCGCCCTCGACCTCGGCAGGGCGCTCGACGTACGGCCCGTAGCGGCCGACGCGCAACACGATGCCGTCGCCCACGGGGAAGGACGAGATCTCCCGGGCGTCGATCGCGCCCAGGTCGGTGACCAGCTCCTTGAGGCCGCCGAGGTGGTCGCCGTCGCCGTTCCCGGCCTCGGCGGCGCCGCCCTGGGCGCCCTCGCCGAAGTAGAAACGCTTCAGCCACGGCACGGCCTCGGCCTCGCCGCGCGCGATGCGGTCGAGGTCGTCCTCCATCTTGGCGGTGAAGTCGTAGTCGACCAGTCGGCCGAAGTGCTTCTCCAGCAGGTTGACGACGGCGAAGCTCAGGAAGGAGGGCACGAGCGCGGTGCCCTTCTTGAAGACGTAGCCGCGGTCGAGGATGGTGCCCAGGATCGTGGCGTAGGTCGAGGGGCGGCCGATCTCGCGCTCTTCGAGCTCCTTGACCAGCGACGCCTCGGTGTAGCGGGCCGGAGGCTTGGTCGCGTGACCGTCGGCGGTGATCTCGTCGGCGGTGAGCCGGTCGCCCTCGGCGACCTGCGGCAGCCGGCGCTCGCGGTCGTCCAGCTCGGCGTTCGGGTCGTCGGCGCCCTCCACGTACGCCTTCATGAAGCCGTGGAAGGTGATCGTCTTACCGGAGGCGGAGAACTCGGCGTCCCGGCCGTCGCTCGCCCGCCCGCCGATCTTGACGGTGACCGAGTTGCCGATCGCGTCCTTCATCTGGGAGGCGACGGTCCGCTTCCAGATCAGCTCATAGAGCCGGAACTGGTCGCCCGTGAGGCCGGTCTCCGCGGGGGTGCGGAAACGGTCTCCCGAGGGGCGGATGGCCTCGTGCGCCTCCTGGGCGTTCTTGACCTTGCCCGCGTAGGTGCGCGGCCTGTCCGGCAGATAGTCGGCGCCGTAGAGCTGGGTCACCTGCGCCCGGGCCGCCGCCACCGCCGTGTCCGACAGGGTGGTGGAGTCCGTACGCATATAGGTGATGTAGCCGTTTTCGTACAGCTTCTGCGCGACCTGCATGGTGGCCTTGGCGCCGAAGCCCAGCTTGCGGCTGGCCTCCTGCTGCAAGGTCGTCGTACGGAACGGCGCGTACGGCGAGCGGCGGTACGGCTTGGACTCGACCGAGCGCACCGTGAAAGCGGTGTCGGCCAGGGCCGTGACCAGGGAGCGGGCGCCCGCCTCGTCCAGGTGGAGGACGTTGAGGCCCTCCTTGAGCAGCCCGAGCGAGGTGAAATCACGCCCCTGGGCGACACGGAGCCCGTCGACGGCCGTAAGGCGGGCACCGAAGGTGCCGGGGTCGCTGATGTCACCCGCCCGGCCGGTGGCAAAGGTGCCGGTGAGGTCCCAGTACTCGGCGGAGCGGAAGGCGATGCGCTCGCGCTCGCGCTCGACGACGAGACGGGTGGCGACCGACTGGACCCGGCCTGCGGACAGGCCGCGCATGACCTTCTTCCACAGGACCGGCGAGACCTCGTAGCCGTAGAGGCGGTCGAGGATGCGGCGGGTCTCCTGGGCGTCGACCAGGCGCTGGTTCAGCTCGCGCGGGTTGGCCACGGCGGCCCGGATGGCGTCCTTGGTGATCTCGTGGAAGACCATCCGGCGGACCGGGACCTTGGGCTTGAGGACCTCCTGGAGGTGCCAGGCGATGGCCTCGCCCTCGCGGTCCTCATCGGTGGCCAGGAAGAGCTCGTCGGAGTCGGCGAGCAGCTCCTTGAGCTTCTTGACCTGGCTCTTCTTGTCCGCGTTGACCACATAGACGGGCTGGAAGTCATGTTCGACGTCCACGCCGAGGCGCCGGACCTCGCCGGTGTACTTGTCGGGGACCTCGGCCGCACCGTTCGGCAGATCCCGGATGTGCCCGACGCTGGCCTCGACCACGTAGCCCGGGCCGAGGTAGCCCTTGATCGTCTTCGCCTTGGCAGGCGACTCGACGATGACGAGTCGGCGGCCGCCCTGTGCGGTCTCGCTGGTGGTCGGGGACAACTTCGCTCTTCTCTCCGGTCGACGCTCGGTGAACGGGCAGTGCCGCGTGGGTAACGCTCACACGGCCTCCCTCTACGGTGACGCTGCGGAGTGTGACGGTACATCCCGCCCCCGTGTCAAACGGAAAAAGCCCGCAACGCCACTCGAACGGTAACCCGACAACCGTCCTGTCTGCCGCCCGGACCGGCACGAGGCAGCGCGGAAGGCCCCTGTCAGGCGTAACCCAGACACCAGATTCCGCCGCCCAGTGCGGCGATGCCGAAGAAAAGGGAGAGCACCGCGGAAGCGACAGGACTCACACCATGCGCGACCGGCGCACGCAGCCTCAGGCGCGCCGCCGTCCACAGCAGCAGCGCGGCGCCGAACAACACGAATGCCGTTCCGGCGAAGATCGCAGGTCCGCTCTCCATGGCGGGAGCGTGGCACGCGCGGGAGGCGTGAGCGCTAACCCCGGGTGAACAGCGCGCGTCGCCCCGTCCGGACCATATCCGGCCACGTCCGGCACCGTCCCTACGCCTTCGGCCCCCTTCCGGCCCCGTCCGTACGCCCTCGGCGCCCGTCCGGGCCGCTCCCCCGCGTCACCACCCGCGAACGGCCTGTTCCACGCCCGTCCGCGCCCATCCCGAGCGGGCCCTTCCGCGTCCCCGACGGCAGCTTCCTGCCATACGGGAGCGCGGCGGAGGGCGCTGTACCACCGGCGCACGCCCCCTGCACGCACCCGGCGCGTTCCATCACGCCCCTTTGCCGCCACAGCGTCCTTAGGCCGTCATGGCATCCCTATGCCGTCATGGCGCCTCTATGCCGTCGTCGCCGACCGGCAGCAGAAAACCCTGCTCGACCAGGAGCCGGATGGACCGCGGGGTGCGGTCGCGCAGCACCACCGGGTCCTCCCCGAGCAGCTGGGCGATGGCGTCCAGGATCCGGCCCGCGCTCAGTGTGCCGTCGCACACACCCGCGAAGCCCGCCTCCACCGTGTCCACCTTGGTCGCGCGCCGCATGCCCCGGTGCTGTCTGAGCACCACATGCTCGGGGTCCTCGGCACCGGGCGGGCCCACCTGCTCCTGGACGACCTCGTCCGCCAGCGTGAAGTGGGTGGCCAGCAGCGCCGCGTCGTCATGCGTACGCAGGAAGTCCTGCCGGTCGAAGTGGGCCATGACCTCGCCCCCCAGCGGCTGCTCGACCGGATGGGGCCACTCCTCCACGGTCACCGAGGGCCGGTCGGCGCCGGACTTGCGCAGGGTGATCCAGCCGAAGCCGACGGCCGTGGTCTTCCGCGCCCCGAACTCGTCCAGCCACGCGTCGTAACGTGCCGCGTACGCCTCGGGGCCTGCCAGGTGCTCACCCGCGTCGCGCAGCCACAGCTCGGCGTACTGGGTGACGTCCTGCACCTCGCGCTGCACGATCCACGCGTCACAGCCGGGCGGGACCCAGGAGGCCAGCCGCTCATGCCAGTCCTCCCCCTCGACGTGCTGCCAGTTCGCCAGCAGCTGGCACCAGCCGCCGTCGGCGAGATGCCCGGCGGCCTCCTGGACGAGGGTGCGGCACAGATCGTCCCCGGACATCCCGCCCTCCCGGTAGACCAGCTCACTGCCCTCCGGGGAGCGGGGGGAGATCACAAAGGGCGGGTTGGAGACGATCAGGTCGTACGTCTCGTCACGGACCGGCTCGAACAGCGACCCCTCCCGCAGATCCGGCTCCGGCGCCCCGGACAGGGCGAGGGTCAGCCGGGCGATGGCCAGGGCGCGCGGATTGCGGTCCGTGGCGGTGACACGGGTGGCGTGGCGGCCCGCGTACAGCGCCTGGATACCGGAACCGGTGCCGAGGTCGAGGACCCGGCCCACGGGCGCGGGCACGGTGAGCCCCGCGAGCGTGGTGGACGCGCCGCCGACGCCGAGGACGAGCCGGGAGCGGTCCTCCCGGCCACGCGCGCCGCCCGGGCCGCCGATCCCTCCCGCACCGCCGACCGCGCAGCCCAGGTCGGAGACGATCCACCAGTCCTGGCCCTCGGGCCCGCCGTAAGGCCGCACATCGACGCTCGCGCGCACCTCGTCGCCCTCGCGCACCAGCCAGCCGTCCGCGAGGCAGTCCTCGGCCGGCAGGACCGCGGCCGCCCGCTCGTACGCCACCGGGCGCTGGAGCAGAAAGAGCCGCACCAGGGTCTCCAACGGGCCGCTCCCACCTCGGCTGGCGCGCAGCGCCGGGACGGTCTCCCCGCGCGCCAGGGCCGCGTAGGCGGACGAGCCGAGCAGATCCAGCAGACCGTCGGCGGTGAAGGAGGCGGCCGACAGCGCCTCGCGGAGGCGGGCGGTGCGCTCGGGGTCGGCGGTGGGGAGGCGGAACGAGGGCTGGTGCGTACTCACGCCCCCATTGTCGGGGCAATCACCGACAGCGGGCGACACACTCGTCGGAACGAGATCGCCCGCGTCGTCGGTAAGGTGACGCGCCGCCAAAGGGGGCGTACGGCGGGGGCGTTGACCCCCTGGCGGCGGGATGTACCAGGACGGCGCCGTGGCGAACCCAGGTCAGCGCCGTGGCGAGCCCAGGACTACGTCGTGGCGAACCCAGGACTACGTCGTGGCGCTGCCGGCCGTCTTCGGCTTCTGGCAGCCCGGCTGCTTGGCCATCGCCGAGCCGACCTTTCCTTCCTGGAGCTTCTGGAGGGCCTGGTCACCCGACTTGCTGAGCTTGTCGAGATCGTCGGCGACGCCCTTCAACCCCTGGGCGAACTTGGACTTGTCCGAAGTGTCCAGCTTGTCGACGGCCGCCTTCAGCTTCGTGTACGCCCCCGAGGTGGCGTTGAGCTCCTTGACCGCCTGCTGCTGGGTCTTTTCGCCATTGTCGACGGGCGGCGGGCCCGCCTTGCTCACGGCCTTGGCGAGCGCCCCGTAGGACGCGGAGATCTCCTGGAACGCCTGGGCGTCGGTCTGCTGGAGCTTCTTGGAGTCCTGCTCGTCGGCCGCACCCTGGATCGCGGTGTTGGCGCCCTGGATCTTCTTCAGCTGCGGCTGCACCTCGTCACAGACCGACTTGGCCCAGTCGTTGACCTTCTTGTCGTCGTCGCCGCCCCCGCAGCCGGTCAGCGCCAGTACGAGTGCCGCACCGCCGGACAGTGCAGCCACAAGCTTCTTGTTCACCGGATTGGTCCCTTCCATGGCTCTCGGCCCCGGAACATACACGTCCATCCGGCGAGACCCACCCGACGGGGGCCCCTTATGGATGCTTTTCAAGCGATTTACACCCCGCTCGTTGTGGACATGGCCTCATCGAGCGGACGGGGCACCGCGGACAGAGAGGCGGGCGGACGATGTGCCATCGCACACCGCCCGCCCGCATGTCGCGGGGGCACTCCCGGCCCCCTGGCCCCTTCCGGGGTTAGGACACCACCGCCGCGTCGGCTGACTTCGCCACCCGCTCGGAGTTGCCTTCGTCACCTACGACGATTCCGCGCCGCTTGGAGATGTAGACCGCGGTCACGATGATCACGACGGCGAGCGCCGCGACGACCGCGCGCAGCCCCGGGCTGGCATGGTCCCCGTAAGAGAACTTCACCACCGCGGGGGCGATCAACAACGCCACCAGGTTCATCACCTTCAGCAGCGGGTTGATCGCGGGGCCCGCGGTGTCCTTGAAGGGATCGCCGACCGTGTCACCGATCACCGTCGCGGCATGGGCCTCGCTCCCCTTGCCGCCGTGGTGACCGTCCTCGACCAGCTTCTTGGCGTTGTCCCAGGCACCGCCGGAGTTGGCGAGGAAGACGGCCATCAGCGTGCCGGTGCCGATCGCGCCCGCCAGGAACGAACCGAGCGCGCCGACCCCGAAGGTGAAGCCGACGGCGATCGGCGCCATGACGGCGAGCAGACCCGGTGTGGCCAGCTCGCGCAGCGCGTCCTTGGTACAGATGTCGACGACCCGGCCGTACTCGGGCTTCTCGCTGTAGTTCATGATCCCGGGCTTCTCGCGGAACTGCCGCCGCACCTCGAAGACCACCGCGCCGGCCGACCGCGACACCGCGTTGATCGCCAGTCCGGAGAAGAGGAAGACGACGGCGGCGCCGAGGACGAGGCCCACGAGGTTGTTGGGCTGCGAGATGTCCAGGTTCAGATTCATCTCCCCGGCCACGGAGGTGTGCACCTCGCTCACGGCCTCGGCGATGGCGTCGCGATACGAGCCGAAGAGCGCGGCCGCGGCGAGCACCGCGGTGGCGATGGCGATGCCCTTGGTGATCGCCTTGGTGGTGTTGCCGACCGCGTCGAGGTCGGTGAGCACCTGCGCGCCCGCGCCCTCGACATCGCCGGACATCTCGGCGATGCCCTGGGCGTTGTCGGAGACCGGACCGAAGGTGTCCATGGCGACGATCACGCCGACCGTGGTGAGCAGACCGGTACCGGCGAGCGCGACCGCGAACAGCGCCAGCATGATCGAAGTGCCGCCGAGCAGGAACGCGCCGTAGACGCTCAGACCGATCAGCACCGCCGAGTAGACGGCGGACTCCAGACCGAGCGAGATGCCGGAGAGCACCACCGTGGCCGGGCCGGTCAGCGAGGTCTTGCCGACGTCCCGCACGGGGCGCCGGGTGGTCTCGGTGAAGTAGCCCGTGAGCTGCTGGATGAGCGCGGCCAGCACGATGCCGACGGCGACGGCGACAAGCGCGAGCACACGCGGGTCACCGCTGTGGCCGAGGATCTCGCGGCTGGTGACGCCATCGAGATCCGCGTAGCTGGACGGCAGATAGACGAAGACCGCGATCGCCACCAACGCCATCGAGATCAGGGCGGAGATGAAGAAGCCGCGATTGATGGCGGTCATTCCGCTGCGGTCGGTGCGGCGCGGGGCCACGGCGAAGATCCCGATCATGGCGGTGAGCACACCGATGGCCGGAACGAGCAGCGGGAAGGCCAGCCCGGAGTCGCCGAAGGCGGCCTTGCCGAGGATCAGCGCGGCCACCAGGGTGACGGCATACGACTCGAAGAGGTCGGCGGCCATACCGGCGCAGTCCCCGACGTTGTCGCCGACGTTGTCCGCGATGGTGGCGGCGTTGCGCGGGTCGTCCTCGGGGATGCCCTTCTCGACCTTGCCGACGAGGTCGGCGCCGACGTCGGCGGCCTTGGTGAAGATGCCACCGCCGACCCTCATGAACATCGCGATCAGCGCGGCGCCGAGCCCGAAGCCCTCCAGCACCTTGGGCGCGTCGGCCGCGTAGACCAGCACCACACAGGAGGCGCCCAGCAGGCCGAGGCCCACGGTGAACATGCCCACCACACCGCCGGTCCGGAAAGCAATCTTCATTGCCTTGTGCGAGACGGCCGTGAGATCCACGCTCGGCTTACCGGGCGAGGACTCGGCCGAATCGCCATTGACGGGTGTGGTGGGTGGTTCGGGAGTGGCCTCACGGGCGGCGGCCGCGACGCGCACATTGCTGCGCACGGCGAGCCACATCCCGATATAGCCGGTCGCCGCCGAGAATGCCGCACCGATCAGAAAGAACGCCGAACGCCCGATGCGTTGCGACCAGTCGTCCGCCGGCAACAGCATGAGCAGGAAGAACACCACCACGGCGAATCCGCCGAGAGTGCGGAGCTGCCGGGCCAGATAGGCATTGGCGCCTTCCTGAACGGCCTCGGCGATCTTCTTCATACTGTCCGTGCCCTCGTCCGCCGCGAGGACTTGTCGTACCAGCACCACCGCGACCGCGAGTGCCGCGATCGCGACGGCGGCGATCACCAGCACGATCACACGGTTGTCGTTGGTCAGCTCTGCGGCGGCCAGGGTTGGGGTGAGGTCCAGCTGATGAGGGGTGAGAGGCCCCGCCATTCGTCCTCCTTGACGTTTGGCACATGGGCGCGCAGCAGTTCTGCGACCGCAGAAGAGCCGCCACGCTCAGGCGTCCTGAGCTCGAGATGTGGACGGATTGTAGGGAGCGTCACACGATCAAAACAGGGCGCCGGAATGGGAATTCGCCCGCACCAGCGAAGATCAATAGGTTTGGCGGTATGAATTCCTTCGGAAGAAGGAAGGTCGACAATTCACTGACGGATGTAAAGTGATCTCTATAAATGATCAATATAGATGATCTCATTGGTGATCGCGCGGCAGTAGCGCGACGCTGAGAAAAGCGCTGTTCAGAGCGTACGCCCGAGATCGAAAAAGCGCGCGCCGAGAGGTGCGGGGTGGCCATGCGGCCGACCGGGCGCGGACATGCCGACAGCCGGACCGTCGATCATGAAACGGCGGGTCCGGTGGTCCCGCGGGCCGGGGGAGGGACGGCGGACAGAGATCCCGAAAAAGGTGCCCGGTACGGCGGCCACGGCGAGCGAGGCGCGCGTCTTCGGGGCGGGGCCAAGCAGAGGCTGAGGGGCCCGGCCCGATACGGACGGCCCCGGGGCCTACCGGGGCAGGACCGAACGGCAGGAGAAGGACCCAGCCCGGCACGGGAGAGCCCCAGACCACGCAGGCAGGGCCGAACCGGCGGGAGCAGGCCCCGAACCACTGACGGGTGGGGCCCGAACCGCTACGGGCATGCCCCAGCCCGCTGTGGGCGGGTCCCGAACCACTATGAGCGGGCCCCGAACCGCTGGGACAGGGCAGAAGCTGGCGGGAGCAAGGCCCAGACCGCTGAGGCAGGGCCCGAACCTCTGGGCAGGGCGCCAGAGCCTTGGGCCAGGGACCCAGGACCCAATGCGCCAGAGCCTTCGGCTAGGACACCAGAGGCTGGGGTGAGGTCGGCCAGCTCATCCGGATCACTCCGCCGGACTCGCTGCTCGTCACCTCGACATCGTCGACGAGCCCGCTGATGACGGCGAGCCCCATCTCGTCCTCGCCCTCGGCCTCGTCGTCCACCTCCGGGTGGGAACCGGTCGCCAGGGCCGCCGAGGTCGGGGATTCGTCACCGACCTCGATGGAGAACTTCTTCTCCTCCTCGGTCAGGATCACCCGCACCGGCGCCTCCACCCCATTGCTCAGGTGGAGCCCGACCGCACGCGTGCAGGCTTCGCCGACCGCGAGCCGCACTTCGTCGAGCACGGCCTCATCCACCCCCGCACGGCGCGCCACTGCCGCCGCGACAAGACGGGCGGTCCTGACGTGCTCGGGCAGCGCGCTGAAGCGGAGTTCGACGGTGGCCATGCCATCCCCCTCGGGCGTAAGGGCGTGCATATGGGGAGGGCCGGGCGAGCGCCGCCCGGAACCCCCTTCTGTGTCTTCCTTCGGCGATCTTGTCAGTCGGTCGCCGCGACAGCGTCCTCGACCGAGGTGTGAATCGGGAACACCTTGGTCAGGCCGGTGATGCGGAAGATCTTCAGAATGCGCTCCTGGTTGCAGACCAGGCGCAGCGAGCCCTCGTGGGCCCGCACTCGCTTGAGCCCGCCGACGAGCACGCCGAGTCCGGTGGAGTCGAGAAAGTCGACGCCCTCCATGTCGACGACCAGGTGGTAGTTGCCGTCGTTGACAAGCTCGACCAGCTGCTCGCGCAGCTTGGGCGCGGTGTATACATCAATCTCGCCACCGACCTCGACGACCGTGCGGTCGTCGACGGTCCGAGTCGACAGGGACAGGTCCACGGATCCTCCAGCACCTTGCATCGAGCGGTCGCCCCCCATGGATCGGCAGCCGCGATGGCATTCAATCACTTACCAGCAGGCGTGCACGACGCCTTGAGACCATTGTCCGTCAGACCAGTGACACACTCGGTGTCGATGGCCCAGAACCAAATCCCGCGGCAGGCGGGCATACGCCCCTCACCCCGGGCCGTCCTCGGTCGGCTGAGCACCGGGGCGGGCCGGGGCACGCGCATCACTCATACGGAGCACTTGCCCCCGCGCCAGGGAACCCATGCCGACTGGCCCTCGGCGATCCGGCCGGAGGTGATCGACGCCATTCAATCGGCTGGAATCGAGCGCCCCTGGGCCCACCAGGCCCGCACCGCCGAACACGCGCTGCGCGGGGAATCCGTGGTCGTGGCCACCGGAACCGCCTCCGGCAAGTCCCTCGCCTATCTGGCCCCCGTCCTCAGCACCCTGCTGGACGGCGCGGAGGAGCCCAGCGGACGAGGGGCGACCGCCCTGTATCTCTCCCCCACCAAGGCGCTGGCCGCCGACCAGCGGCGCGCGCTGGCCGACCTCACCGCCCCGCTGGGCACCGGCATCCGGGCGGCGGTCTACGACGGCGACACGCCCGTCGAGGAGCGCGAGTGGGTCCGGCAGTACGCGAACTACGTGCTCACCAACCCCGACATGCTCCACCGGGGCATCCTGCCCGGCCACCCCAGATGGTCCTCCTTCCTGCGCACGCTGCGTTATGTGGTGATCGACGAGTGCCACACCTACCGGGGTGTCTTCGGCTCCCATGTGGCCCAGGTGCTGCGCAGGCTGCGCCGCGTCTGCGCCCGCTACGGCTCCTCGCCGGTGTTCCTGCTCGCCTCGGCCACCGCCTCCGATCCGGCGGTCGCCGCGGGTCGGCTGACCGGCGTGCCCGTCGTGGAGATCACCGAGGACGGCTCGCCCCGCGGCGAGGTCGTCTTCGCCCTCTGGGAGCCGCCGCTGACCGAGCTCCACGGTGAGCAGGGCGCCCCCGTGCGCCGCACGGCCACGGCCGAGTCCGCGGATCTGCTCACCGACCTGGCCGTCCAGGGCGTCCGTACGGTCACGTTCGTGCGCTCCCGGCGGGGCGCGGAGCTCATCGCGCTCATCGCCCAGGAGCGGCTCGCCGAAGTGGACCGCTCGCTGCCGGACCGGATCGCCGCCTATCGCGGCGGCTATCTCCCCGAGGAGCGCCGCGCCCTGGAGCGGGCCCTGCACTCCGGTGAGCTGCTGGGGCTCGCCGCCACCACCGCCCTGGAGCTGGGGATGGACATCGCCGGGCTGGACGCCGTGGTCGTGGCGGGCTATCCCGGCACCCGCGCCTCCCTGTGGCAGCAGGCGGGACGGGCCGGGCGCACCGGCGAAGGGGCCCTCGCGATCCTGGTCGCCCGGGACGACCCGCTGGACACCTATCTCGTCCACCACCCGGACGCCCTCTTCCGGCAGCCGGTGGAGTCCACCGTCCTGGACCCGGACAACCCTTACGTCCTCGCGCCGCACCTCTGCGCGGCCGCGGCCGAGCTTCCGCTCACCGAGCCCGACCTGGAACTCTTCGGGCCCGCCACCGAGGAGCTGATGCCGCAGCTGGAGCAGCGCAAGCTGCTGCGGCGCCGGGCGACCGCGTGGCACTGGACACGCCGTGAGCGCGCCGCCGACCTCACCGACATCCGCGGGGCGGGCGGCAGCCCGGTCCAGGTCGTCGAGGCGGCCACCGGGCGGCTGCTGGGCACCGTGGACGCCGCGGCCGCCCACACCACCGTCCACGAGGGCGCCGTCCACCTCCATCAGGGCCGGAGCTATCTCGTCAAGCAGCTCGACCTCGACGACTCGGTCGCCCTGGTGGAGGAGGCCACTCCGCCCTACTCGACCACGGCCCGCGACACCACGGCGATCTCCATCCTGGAGACCACCACCGAGATCCCCTGGGGGGACGCGCGGCTGTGTTTCGGCTCGGTCGAGGTCACCAACCAGGTCGTCTCGTTTCTGCGCCGCAAGCTGATCACCGGTGAGGTCCTCGGCGAGTCCAAGCTGGACCTTCCGCCGCGCACCCTGCGCACCCGGGCCGTGTGGTGGACGGTCACCGATGACCAGCTCGACGACGCCCGGGTGCACCCCCAGGCCCTCGGGGGCGCCTTGCACGCCGCCGAGCACGCCTCGATCGGCATCCTGCCGCTCTTCGCCACCTGTGACCGCTGGGACATCGGCGGGGTGTCCATCCCGCTGCACCCGGACACGCTGCTGCCGACCGTCTTCGTGTACGACGGGCACCCCGGGGGCGCGGGCTTCGCCGAACGCGCCTTCCACACGGCCGCCCGCTGGCTGGCGGCCACCCGCGAGGCGATCGCCGTCTGCGAGTGCGAGGCGGGATGTCCGTCCTGCATCCAGTCGCCCAAATGCGGCAACGGCAACGACCCGCTCGACAAGAAGGCCGCCATCCGTCTGCTGACGACCCTGCTCGCCGGCGCCCCCGAACAACCGCCGGCCGCCGAGTGAACGCTCCCCGCCGCCCGGCGCCGACGGCGGTCCGCTGACGGGAGTTCCCGCAGGGCCCGCCCGTGCCCGGGCCCGGAGGGTGAAGGGGCCGGTGCGCACCTCCGCCGTGAGATCCGCTATCTCACCGCTCAGGGCGCAGCGCACCACGCGCGCCCCCTGCGCGGAGGCCACCCGCCGGGCGAGACCGCAAGCCGTACGAACGCCTTCCAAGCCGTGGTCCGCCGCCGCGAGCGCCGCCAGATCGGCGGCTCCGCCCGCCCGATGGCGTGCCACCATGGCCTGCCCGGCTGCCAGTACGACCGCGAACACGGCGCACAGGGCTGTCGCGGCCAGCGCTACCCAGACAGTGGCCGACCCCCGGTCGTCCGCCCTTCTCACGGCACCCCTCTCACGGCCCCGCCTCCCGGGCCGCATCGCCCCCGCCCGTCGCGCCCACCGTGTCCTCGGCGAGCGCGGCCGCCTCGCCGCGCAGATTCACCGCCAGCGGACCGGGTCCGGCCGCGTGGGTCCGGACCCGCACCCGCACCAGGTCCCCCTCCCGCCACAGCTCGACCCGCGCTCCATCGGGCGCAGCCGAGCGGGCGGCGGCCATCGCGTCCGCTCTCGGCTCCGAACGCGCCGCCGCCCTCGCCCCGGCTCTGGCCGCGTCCACGCACTGAAGCTGCGCGGACGCGGCCATCAGCCCCCAGATCAGCATCAGGGCGAACAGCGCCAGCACCGGCAGCGCGACGGCCGCCTCCGCCGTGACGAAGCCACTGTCCCGCCCCATGCCTCGGATCCTCAGGACGCTTCCGACCTTCGGAACACCCTGTGCCCTGGGAACACCCCAGGTCCCAGGGATGCCCCGAGCCCTTGGGGCGCCCGCGAACGTCGGGATGCCCCGGGCCCTGAGAACACCTCGGGCCCCGGGGATGGCCCACCCCCTTGGGACGCCCTGAGCCCTTGGAACACCGGCGACCGTCGGGACGCCCCCGGCCCTGGGAACGCCTCGGGCCCCGGGGATGGCCCAGGCCCCAGGGACACCCTGAGCCCTTGGGGCGCCCCCGACCGGCAGGACGGCCCGGGTCCTGAGAACGCCCCGGACTCCAGAGATGTCCCGGGCCCGTGGGGCACCCCCGACCGTCGGGGTATCCCGGGGCCCGGAAACGCCCCGCACGCCGCTCCCGGCGCGCGGGGCGTTCCACGTCGCCGTCCTCAGCTCCTCAGAACTGCGCATCGAGCGCCCGTCCGATGACCGATTGCAGCGCACCGCTGACGGTCCCGCTGGTCACCACCTTGTAGAGCACCGCGGCGAACCCGCATGCCGCGATCGTCCCCATCGCGTACTCGGCGGTGGCCATGCCCGCATCAGCCTTCGCACGCGCCGCCGCGTACCGCCGTACCCACCACTGCTTCACCATGTCGGCCCCCTTGTCCTGTCCGCAGTCCTGTCCGCGGTGCCACTGACCGCGGTGTCGTCGTTCGTCGTGCTGTTCCCGTGCCGCTATCGCCCGAGTTGCTGTCGCTCGTTCGGCTGTCGCTCGTACAGCCGTCGTCCGTGCTGCCGCCACCCGTGTCGCCGCCATCCGGGCAGCCGCCACCCGTGCCGCTGTCGTCCGTACAGCCGCCATCCGTGCCTCTGTCGCCCGTGTCACTGTCACTGCTGGTCTCACCAGCGCTCAGGGGCCGTCACCTGCCAGGCCGCGGGCGAGCCCGATCATCACCGGGGCCAGACCGATCAGCAGGAACGCGGGGAGGAAGCAGCCCGCGAGCGGTGCGTTGACCAGCACGCCGGTGCGGTCGGCCCGTCTCATCGCCTCCCGCCCCTGCTCGGCCCGGCATTCGGCCGCCAGCCGGGACACCGGCTCCACCGCCGGGGCGCCCGTCGTCCCGGCGCGTTCCAGAGCGTGCGCCAGCCCCTGCGCTCCGGGCAGCGCCGCGATGCGCCCCCAGGCGTGGGCCGGTTCGCCTCCCAGCCGCAGCTCCGCCGCGGTCTGGGCGAGCCGCTCGCCGACCGGGCCGCCGAGCGAACCTCCCACCGCCTCCGCCGCCTTCCGCGGGCCCGCTCCGGCCGCCAGGCAGGCGGTCAGCAGATCGGCGGCCAGCGGGAGCTGACGGGCGGCGAGGGCCTCCAGGTGCCGGTCACCGCCTGACCGGCCGGGCGTGGCCCGGCGGTGCCGCTGCCACCGCCAGAGGCCGCAGCCAGCGGCGAGCCCCAGCACCCACCCCGGCAGCCCTCCGACGAGGACCACGGCGATCGTCAGGGCACCGCCCGGCGCGGCCCAGGCGGGCAGGGCGCCCGCACCGGCCCCGGCGCGCCACCGCCGCCACGGCCGGGCCCGCTTCGGCCGCCCGTCCTCCGCACCCGGAATCAGCGCCGTCAGCCGTCGTCGGACGCCCCGCTCCCGATGGGCCTCGGCCATCGCCATCGCCGTGCACACGACCGCCGCCAGAACGGACAGCGAAATCCCCAGGCTGTGGACAACTTCAGCGCTCATCGGCCACCGGCCGCCCCGGCTCACGCGCCGCCCGCACCATCCGGCCGGTCCAGACCAGGCCCGCCCACTCCAGCAGGCCGCCCACCAGCAGACAGCTCAGGCCGGCCGGGGTGTGCAGCAGCTCATGCAGCGGATCGGAGCCCAGCAGACCGCCCAGCACCAGCCCGACGGCGGGCAGCACCGCCAGCGCGAGGGCGGTGGCCTTGGCCCCCGCCAGCTTGGCGTCCAGGCTGTCCCCCTGGTCCCGCTCGGCGCGCAGGGCGGCGGCCACCCGATCGAGCCCCGCGGCCAGCCCCGCCCCCTCGTCGACCGCCACCTGCCAGCAGGCCGCGACCCCGGTCAGCCCCTCGGCACCCGGCAGCCGGGCCACCCTCCGCAGCGCGTCCGGCACATCGCCGCCGAACCGCGCAGCGGCCGTCACCAGCCCCCAACGCTCCCTCAGGTGCCCCGGGTCCACCGCCAGCAGTGCCTCGCCGGGATGCCGCCCGGCCCGCAGCTCGCCCGCCACGGTGACACAGAGCTCGATCACCCCGGCGGCACGCCGCACACGGTCCCGCTCACGCCGCCGGGACCGCAGCCACCGGCCGACGGCCGGAGTGGCCAGCACCGCCCCGAGCAGCGGCAGAACCGACGCGCCCAGCAGCGCGAGCACACATCCGACCGGCAGGCACAGCAGCTCACGCCCCATCCGCCCGCCGTACCCGAGCCGCCAGCGCTCCCTCAGCCCGGCGGCCGTCTCGGACAGCCGCCGCACCGGATCGACACCAGCGGACTCGACGGGCTCGACGGGCCCGCCGCCCGCGAACAGCAGCCTGGCCCGGCGCAGCTCCCGGTCCCGCCCGGTGAGCAGCCATACGGCCGCCCCCGCGCACAGCACCGCGGCGCACAGCGCCAGCGCCCCCTGGTCCACTCCAGCGCCCGTCATGCCGCGCCTCCGCCCCGTGCGCACAGCCGCTGGAGCCGGTGCCAGCCCGCCGCCCGTTCGAAGCCCTCCGGGCCCCATACGGCCGCTGGGACGGTCGTGACGAAGCCCGCCCGGTCCCGGTCCAGCACATGCAGCTCGGCGATCCTGCGCCGCCCGCCGCGGTCCCGCACCAGGTGGACTACGACCGACAGCGCCGCCGCCAACTGGCTGTGGAGCGCGGCCCGATCCAGACCGGCGGTCGAGCCGAGCGCCTCCAGCCGCGCGGGTACGTCGGCCGCCGTATTGGCGTGGACGGTCCCGCAGCCGCCCTCGTGGCCGGTGTTCAAGGCCCCCAGGAGATCGGTGACCTCGGCGCCTCTCACCTCCCCGACCACCAGCCGGTCGGGGCGCATCCGCAGCGCCTGCCGCACCAGATCCCGCAGGGTGACCTGGCCCCGGCCCTCCTGGTTGGCGGGGCGGGTCTCCAGCCGGACCACATGCGGGTGGTCGGGCCGCAGCTCGGCCGAGTCCTCGGCGAGGACGATCCGCTCCCGCGGGCCGACCAGCCCCAGCAGGGTGCTCAGCAGCGTGGTCTTGCCCGAGCCCGTGCCGCCACTGATCAGGTATGACAGCCGGGCGTCCAGCATGGCCCGCAGCAGCCGCGCGCCACCCGGCGGCACCGTGCCGGCCGCCTCCAGCTCCGCGAGGGAGAACGCCCGGGGGCGCACCACCCGCAGCGACAGACAGGTCGAGCCGACCGCGACCGGAGGGAGCACCGCATGCAGCCGTGTCCCGTCCGGCAGCCGGGCGTCCACCCACGGCCGGGCGTCGTCCAGCCGCCGCCCGGCCACCGCGGCGAGCCGCTGCGCAAGCCTGCGCACGGCGGCCGCGTCCACGAAGGTGACCGCGGTGCGCTCCAGCCCCGAGCCCCGGTCCACCCATACCTCGTCGGGGGCGGTGACCAGGACGTCCGTGACATCGGGGGCGGCCAGCAGCGGCTCCAGGGGGCCGGTGCCGACCAGTTCGGAACGCAGTGTCTCCACCACCCCGAGCACCTCGGTGTCGCCGAGCAGCCGCCCCTCCTCGCGCAGGGCCGCC
Organism: Streptomyces malaysiensis subsp. malaysiensis; assembly: GCF_040653035.1. Classification (NCBI taxonomy): domain Bacteria; kingdom Bacillati; phylum Actinomycetota; class Actinomycetes; order Kitasatosporales; family Streptomycetaceae; genus Streptomyces; species Streptomyces malaysiensis. The sequence continues at coordinate 73,878 of NZ_JBEZNG010000003.1, read as the reverse complement.
GCCACCCGCGCGGGCGTGGGCTCCGCGCCGCTCCCGGCCAGCCGCAGCCGCACCGCGTCCAGGAGATCCGGCGATACGGCGCTCATGCGGTGACACCCCCCTCGTCGGCGAGCGCACGCGCCCAGAACTCGGCGCAGAACCGGCCGAGCGGTCCGCAGGGGCTGCCGCCCGGGGGCTCCCCGCCCTCGAACGCGTCCGCCAGACCGGGCTCCGGCGGCAGCTGACCGGCCAGCGGCAGCCCGAGCAGGTCCGCGATCTCCTCGTCGCCGAGCTCCGGCCCGCACGGGCCCCGCACCACCGCCCGCAGATCGCGCAGCACCATGCCGACGGTGGACGCCACCCGATGGGCGGCGGCGACCGCTCGCAGCTCCGCCGGGACGACCAGCAGCCCGAGGTCGATCTGGGCCAGGGCCTCGGCCGCCGCGTCGTCCACGCGGCGCGGCAGATCCACCACCACGACCCCACCGCGCCGTCTGGCGGCCGCCAGCACCGCCCGCATCGCGGACGCCGGGATGACGACCGAATCGCCGCGGTCCCAGCTGAGCACCCGCAGCGAGTGCAGCTCGGGCAGCGACTCCTCGAGGGCGCTTCCGGCGACCCGCCCCCGCGACTCGGCGAAGGCGGGCCATCTCAGCCCCTGCGCGCCCTCGCCGCCGAGCAGCACATCGAGCCCGCCGCCCAGCGGATCGCCGTCGATCAGCATGGTGCGCCGGCCGGAGCGGGCTGCGGTGACCGCCAGGGCGCAGGCCAGGGTGGAGGCGCCCGCGCCGCCGCGGCCGCCGATGACCCCGATGGTCAGGGCCTGCCGGCCCACGCCCTCGGCGACATCGGCGATCCGGTCCACCAGCCAGGTCTCGGCATCGGGCAGGAACGCCACATTGTCCGCGCCGAGCGCCACCGCCCGCTGCCAGATGCCGTGGTCGTCCAGATCGCGCCCGATGAGGAGCACGCCTTCTCGGCGGGCTCGGTCGCACAGCCGGGCGGCCGAGTCGTCGCCGACCAGAATGAGCGGTGCGGATTCCCAGCTGCCCCGGCGGGTGAGCACGCCATGGGCCACTTCCGGTTCGGCTCCGGCCGCCGCGCACAGCCGCAACAGATCGTCCAGAAGCTCCTCGTCCTCGGTGACGATGAGCGGTCTGCCCCGCTGTCCTTCGGCTGTCGAAGGGCGTTCCGGTGTGATGGATGCAGTCACGATCCCCTCCATAAATCCGTTACGCGCTCTCACTCCCGCGAACAGCGAGTGCGAGCATCGCGGAGAATCACCGTGCTGCGATCCAGAAAATCTTGGGGATCTTGGTCCAAAACTGTGGACAACTCATCAGTTGTGAATATCCCAGTCACCTAAAGCAGTGACTTCCGGAGAGCAGCCTAGCGATTACGCACGGTTACCTCTCAAGCTGTGGAGAGGCGGGGCCACACAGGCCCGAGGGAAGGGAGCAAGATCTCATGAGAACGCTGAAAATGCGTCCGGACATGCGACGACCCCCGCCGGGGGGGAGAGCGGGGGTCGTCCCCACGGCCGACTCGGGGGGGGAGGAGTCGGGCCGGGTTAGCACGGTCGCGAACGATCCGTGACTTCCATGGTGTACCCGAGAGCCTTCTCAGGCAAACCCACGCGCCTCAGCTTACGCCGAATGGTGGGCCCTATGCTCGGCGTCGTGGAAAACCACTCCTCGCCTCGGACAGCTGCCTTCTTTGACCTGGACAAGACGGTCATTGCGAAGTCAAGCGCTCTCACCTTCAGCAAGTCCTTCTACCAGGGTGGTCTGATCAACCGCCGGGCTGTACTGCGTACTGCCTATGCACAGTTTGTCTTCCTCGCGGGCGGCGCCGATCACGAACAGATGGAGCGGATGCGCGAGTACCTCTCCGCGCTCTGTCGAGGATGGAATGTCCAGCAGGTCAAGGAGATCGTCGCGGAGACCCTGCACGACCTCATCGACCCCATCATCTACGACGAGGCCGCCTCGCTCATCGAGGAGCACCACGCCGCCGGCCGCGATGTGGTGATCGTCAGCACCTCCGGCGCCGAGGTGGTCGAGCCGATCGGTGAGCTTCTGGGCGCGGACCGCGTGGTGGCCACCCGACTGGTCGTCGAGAACGGGGTCTTCACGGGAGAGGTGGAGTACTACGCCTATGGCCCGACCAAGGCGGAGGCGATCGCCCAGCTTGCGGAGTCGGAGGGCTACGACTTGTCGCACTGTTACGCCTACAGCGATTCGGTGACCGATCTCCCGATGCTGGAGGCGGTCGGCCACCCCCACACCGTCAACCCGGACCGGGCGCTGCGACGCGAGGCGGCGGCCCGCGGCTGGCCGGTGCTCTCCTTCAACCGCCCGGTACGGCTGAAGCAGCGCAGGCCCTCCCTCTCCATGCCACCCCGACCGGTGCTCGCGGTGGCCGCGGCCGTCGGCGCGGCCGCCGCCACTGCCGGTCTGGTGTGGTACACCAATCGGCGTCGTGCCCTTTATGCCCGCGTTTAGGGGTAACAGCAAAGATCTGTGGTGAGGGGTTCCACTTGACCTCCCGCAGGAGTACAAAGGAATCGAAGGCCCGCGAGACCAGGGGTATCCGGGAGGAAACCCCCAGACGCCAAGGCCCCACGGACCGAGCACAGATGCTGAGCACCCACGCGACGTCGACCCGTCGATTACGGGCCAGCCGCACCAGGTGACGGGCAAGAGTTCCCGACCTGATGGGCGAATAGGATTGCACGCATGGTAACCCGGCAGCTGTGCCAGCGGCGGTACCCACGTGGTACCGCCGCAACTCTTGTCCGGCCCCCCGCCGCTCCCGTCCGGCTTCCCGCTGCTTTCGTCATGCGTCCGGCCGCACTTGTCCGGCGTCCCGCCGCTTTCGTCCGACGTCTGGCCGCATTTGTCCCGCGTCAGGCAGCCCCGCGCTGAAGGGCCTCGCAGACCGCCGTGGACTCCCGCACCCCGAGCTCAACCGCCCGTCCGCAGTGCGCGATCCACACCGCCATCCCCTCCGGCGTCCCGGACGCATAGCCCTCAAGCGCCGCCATATACGGCCCGGCGCCCAGCTCCGCGTACCCCACCTCGGCCGGGCAGATCGACTTGGGATCGAGACCGCTGCCGACCAGCACGATCCGCTCCGCCGCGCGCGCCACCAGACCATTGCGGGAGACAAAGGGCCGCAGGGCGAGCAGTTCGCCGTGCACCACCGCCGCCGTCACCAGCGCCGGAGCCTCGCTGCCCGCGAGCAGCAGCTGGGCCAGCCCTTCGAGTCGTCCCGCCACCTCGTCCGCGTCCGGCAGCGGCAGATCGGACCCGATCAGCGGCTCGTCCACCGGCTCACCCGACTGCCGGGGGCGCCCGACCCGCTCGTCACCCTCCGCCCCGCCCGCCGCGACCAGATGCAGCCGGGCCAGCACCCGCAGCGGCGACTGACGCCAGATGCTCAGCAACTGCCCCGCCTCGGCCGTCAGCCGCAGCGCCGCGCCCACCGTGCGCGGCTCGCCCTCGGCCCCGAAGTCGGTGCGGCGGCGCACCTCTTCCAGCGCCCAGTCCGCACCGGCCAGCGCGGCGGAGCCCCGCGCCCCGCGCAACGCCGCCTCGGAGGTGACCTCATTGCTGCGGCGGCGCATCACCCGGTGCCCGTAGACCCGGTCCACGGCGGTCCGTACGGCGTTCACGGACTCGGTCACACCGGGCAGCGCGGCCAGGGCGGCGAGCGGATCAGCTGTCGTACTCATGAGTACGACACTACGCACCCCGCACCGGGCGCCCCTCGTTGGAGTGGTGTTCTTCACGTAAATCCCTCATGGTCCGGGATCACTCACCTACGCTAGGTGAACATGAAGATCGCTTTCGTAGGCAAGGGTGGAAGCGGCAAGACCACGCTGTCGTCGCTGTTCATCCGCCATCTCGCCGCCGCCCACGCCCCTGTCGTCGCCGTCGACGCCGATATCAATCAGCATCTGGGTGTGGCGCTCGGACTCGACGAGGCGGAGGCCGCCGCACTGCCCGCCATGGGCGCCCATCTCCCCCTGATCAAGGACTACTTGCGGGGTACGAACCCTCGCATCGCCTCGACCGAGACCATGATCAAGACCACTCCGCCGGGTGAGGGGTCGCGACTGCTGCGGATCGGCGAGGACAACCCCGTCTACCAGGCATGCGCCCGCGACCTGCCGCTCGGCGACGGGTCGGTGCGGCTGATGGCGACCGGCCCCTTCACCGAATCCGACCTCGGTGTCGCCTGCTACCACTCCAAGGTCGGCGCGATCGAGCTGTGTCTGAACCATCTTGTCGACGGGCGCGACGAGTTCATCGTGGTCGACATGACGGCGGGCAGCGACTCCTTCGCCTCCGGCCTCTTCACCCGCTTCGACATGACGTTCCTGGTGGCCGAGCCCACGCGTAAGGGTGTCTCCGTCTACCGCCAGTACAAGGAGTACGCCCGCGACTTCGATGTGGCGCTCCGGGTGGTCGGCAACAAGGTGCAGGGCCCGGACGACCTGGACTTCCTCCGCGCCGAGGTGGGCGATGACCTCCTGGTCGCGTTCGGCCACTCCGATTGGGTCCGGTCGATGGAGAAGGGCCGTGCGCCTGGGTTCGAGGAGTTGGAGGAGACGAACCGCGGCGCGCTGCGAACGCTGCACGAAGCGGTGGACGCCTCGTACGAGCGGCGCGATTGGCAGCGATACACCCGTCAGATGGTGCACTTCCATCTGAAGAACGCGCAGAGCTGGGGGAACGCCAAGACGGGTGCCGATCTGGCCGCCCAGGTGGACCCCGCCTTCGCACTACGGGAGTTCGCGCCGGAGGAGGGCTCGGCGACTACTCCCGCTCCCGCTTAGCCGTATGCGTGGGTGCTCGGGCGTCCGGGGAACGGCCGACTCCGCGGCCGGATAGCGCTTCCAGCGGCCGCCCGACGGCCGCATCCCGACGTCCAGCACCCGCAGCTTCTCCAGAACGAGGGGGTTCTGCACGTCCGGCCAGTCGACCAGCTGCCTGAAGGAGACGCAGCGCACACCCTTGACCGGCGCCGTCCCAGGAGAAGACGACGAACTGCGGTGGTTTCTCTCCCGGTTCGAGCCGCTCGGCCGTCGGCCGATGGGGCTGGGGACCGGTGTCGGAGGTCGATCCATCGCCGATGAGGCGTACCGCCTTCAGGGCCTTGTCCGGATGATTCGGGGCTCCCGGACCCTGCCGCGGCGGCGACATGCCTTCTGGCCCCATACCGCCACCTCGCCCCTCGTGTCGTGCGGTGCCCCGGTAGATCCGGCCGGGTGAGAGCCAACCTCGCATGAGCCGCCAAGGCCGAGGAAAGACAGACGATGAAAAGTCATTTTGAATGACTATTCACCCTATAGGGGGAATAGCAGCTCACTTCACCTTAAAAGACTTCCCAGCGACTTTACTCAGCATTACGATTCATTTACCAACACTTGAGAGTCAGGACCGCAGTACGCCGTGACCCACGGCCGCGCTCATATCCGCGACCGAAGCCCCGGAGGAGACGGGAATGTTGAAACTCTTGGACCGGATCCGCCAGGTCTCCCGCCTCAGACCCGGAGACCTCTCCGCCCCGGCCGTCCTCTTCCTGTTCGCCATTCCTCTCTCACTGGGTATCGCCTCCACCTCACTGGGCGTCGCATCGACCGGCGGCAGCTCGCTCCAGGCCGGGCTCATGGCCACCGTCACGGTCCTCGCGGTCGCCTTCCTCACCGTGCTCCGCCGGCTCTCGGGCCCCGGTCGGGCCGCGGCCGATGGATTGACGGCCGATGGACGAGTAACAGCCGATGGACGAGCGGCGCGGCGGATCGCGGAGGCGGGCGGCGGCCGGGCCTGCCGGCCGTGGATGCCCTGGCGTGATCACCACTGCACCCGCCCCGCCCCGGCGGCCGCGGGCGTCGGGGCGGGCGCCGATGCCGGCGGGCACGCGGGCGGTCAGCTGCTCGGCGGGGTGAGCGCGTTCCAGCGCCATACGGCGCCGGTGGTCCGCGATGAGCTGGCCCGGCTGGCACGGGAGGGGCAGCGGCCCGGCCAGCTGTTCCTCACCTGCGCCGACTCCCGCCTGGTCACCAGCATGATCACCTCAAGCGGCCCAGGCGATCTGTTCACCGTGCGCAATGTGGGCAATCTGGTGCCGCCACCGGGCACCGATGGCTCCTGCGACTCGGTGGGCGCGGCCATCGAGTACGCGGTGGAGGTGCTGAAGGTCAGCAGCATCACGGTGTGCGGCCACTCCGGATGCGGTGCGATGCAGGCACTGCTCGACTCATCGGCACCGGTCAGGGGGCCGTCCCAGCCCGGGGCGTCCACCCGCCGGGAGCGGACGCCGCTGGAGCGCTGGTTGCGGCACGGCAGACCGGCGCTGGCGCGCATGGAGCGGATCGGTCGGCTGGGGCGCGGCGAGGTCGCCCTGTCGAGCCGGGCGGTGGCCGACGATGCGGAGCGGCTGGCGCTGGTCAATGTGAGACAGCAGCTCGACCATCTGATGGAGCACGCCTGTGTGGCCCGGCGAGTGGCCGAGGGCGGGCTGGCGCTACATGGGATGTACTTCCATGTGGCGGAGGCCCAGGCATATGTCCTGGACGCGGGTTCGGGGCGATTCCTGCCCATTCGCCCGGACCACGGCCCGCCCGTACCCGTCTGCCTCGCCACCGCGGCCCCCGCTCGGGCCGGAAGCGGCGACTCCGGCATCACGGAGCGAGGTGGCGACCCGCTCCAGGGCGCCTTCGAGCCGGGGCGGTGATCTACACTACAACAGGTCTAAACCAATTTTCGACGACAACCCTTGTCAGGGTGTGCCATTGGCTGATGAGCTATGGCGTGGGACACAACGGACACCCTGGGAATGGGAGATGTCGTGAGTAACGAGAGCCTGGCCAACCTTCTTCGGGAGGAGCGTCGCTTCGCGCCGCCCACCGAGCTGACCGCCAACGCCAATGTCACAGCCGAGGCGTATGAGCGGGCGAAGGCTGACCGCCTGGGCTTCTGGGCCGAGCAGGCCCGTCGGCTGTCCTGGGCGACCCCGCCGACCGAGACACTCGACTGGTCGAACCCGCCGTTCGCGAAGTGGTTCGCCGACGGCAAGCTCAATGTGGCGTACAACTGCGTCGACCGGCATGTCGAGAACGGTCTGGGCGACCGGGTGGCGCTCCACTTCGAGGGCGAGCCCGGCGACACCCGCTCCCTCACCTACGCCGAGCTCCAGCGCGAGGTCTCCCAGGCGGCCCATGCGCTGACCGAGTTGGGGGTCCGGTCGGGCGACCGGGTCGCCATCTATATGCCGATGATCCCGGAGACCGCGGTCGCGATGCTGGCCTGCGCCCGTATCGGCGCCCCGCATTCGGTGGTCTTCGGCGGCTTCTCGGCCGACGCCCTCGCCACCCGTATCCAGGACGCCGACGCCCGCGTCGTGATCACCTCGGACGGCGGCTACCGCCGCGGCAAGGCATCCGCGCTCAAGCCCGCCGTCGACGAGGCGCTCACCCGGCCCGGCACCGAGAATGTGCGCAGTGTGCTGGTCGTCCGCCGCACCGGCCAGGAGGTGGACTGGCACGAGGGCCGCGACGTCTGGTGGCACGAGATCGTGGAGCGCCAGCCGGAGCAGCACACCCCCGAGGCGTTCGACGCCGAGCACCCGCTGTTCATCCTCTACACCTCGGGTACGACGGGTAAGCCCAAGGGCATCCTGCACACCTCCGGCGGCTATCTCACCCAGGTCTCCTACACCCACCACGCGGTCTTCGACCTCAAGCCGGAGACCGATGTCTTCTGGTGCACGGCGGACGTCGGCTGGGTCACCGGCCACTCGTACATCGTCTACGGCCCGCTCTCCAACGGCGCCACCGAGGTGCTCTACGAGGGCACCCCGGACACCCCGCACCAGGGCCGCTGGTGGGAGATCGTCCAGAAGTACGGCGTCACCATCCTGTACACCGCCCCGACCGCGATCCGCGCCTGCATGAAGTGGGGCGACGACATCCCGGCCAAGTTCGACCTCTCCTCGCTGCGCGTCCTCGGCTCCGTCGGCGAGCCCATCAACCCCGAGGCATGGATCTGGTACCGCAAGCACATCGGCGCCGACACCACGCCCGTCGTCGACACCTGGTGGCAGACCGAGACCGGCGGCATCATGATCAGCCCGCTGCCGGGCGTCACCGCGACCAAGCCCGGTTCGGCCCAGGTCCCGCTGCCGGGCATCGCCGCCACCGTCGTGGACGACGAGGCCAATGAGGTACCGAACGGCCATGGCGGCTATCTGGTGCTCACCGAGCCGTGGCCGTCGATGCTCCGCACCATCTGGGGCGACGACCAGCGCTACCTGGACACCTACTGGTCCCGCTTCGACAAGCGCTACTTCGCGGGCGACGGCGCCAAGAAGGACGACGACGGCGACATCTGGCTGCTCGGCCGGGTCGACGATGTGATGCTGGTGTCCGGCCACAACATCTCCACGACCGAGGTCGAATCGGCGCTCGTCTCGCACCCCAAGGTCGCCGAGGCGGCGGTCGTCGGCGCCACCGACCCGCAGACCACCCAGGCCATCTGCGCCTTCGTGATCCTTCGCGGCAGCGCGGCCGAGGACGATGGGCTGGTCGAGGAGTTGCGGGCGCATGTCGCCAAGCACCTCGGCCCGATCGCCAAGCCCAAGCGGATCCTGCCGGTGGCCGAGCTGCCCAAGACCCGCTCCGGCAAGATCATGCGCCGCCTGCTGCGCGATGTCGCCGAGAACCGGGCGCTGGGCGATGTCACCACGCTCACCGACTCCTCCGTCATGGACCTGATCCAGAGCAAGCTGCCCTCCGCCGCCAGCGAGGACTGACCGCACCGCCGCGGATTCGGCACGACAGAGCCGCGGATTCGGCACGAGATGAGCTTCGGCACCCCATGAGTGAGGGGCGCTCCCGCCCGGCGGGGGCGCCCCTCACTCGTTCCCGGGGTTCCCCGCCCCGCCCCCACCGCCACGCCCCCAGCCCCGCCTCACACGTTCCGGGCCCCGCTCATCCCCCACCCCTCGCTCCCTGCCGGGGCAGGTGGCTGTCGCGCAAAAATTGCGACAAGATGAGGGCAGGAGCGCCGGGAAGTCTGGTCGGCATACGCCATACGTGTATCCGCACCCGACACCCAGGAGGCCCGCCCGTGGCCGCGCCCACCAGCCGTAAGTTCCTCGGACGCCCGTCGCTGCCCGAGCGGACGTTCGTCATCGACGCGCTGCGCACCGAGACCGTCGGCGGTGTACTCCTCCTCGTAGCCGCCATCGTGGCGCTGATCCTCGCCAACACCCCGCTCAGCGGCGTCTACGGCGACATCAGGGACTTTTCCTTCGGCCCCCAGGCGCTGCATCTGCATCTCTCGGTCGCCTCCTGGGCCACCGACGGTCTGCTGACGATCTTCTTCTTCGTGGCCGGTATCGAGCTGAAGCGCGAACTGGTCGCGGGCGAGTTGCGCGACCCCAGGACGGCCGCACTGCCCGTGATCGCCGCCGTCTGCGGTATGGCCGTGCCCGCGCTCGTCTATGTCACCGTCAGCGCGAGCGGCGGCGGCAGTCTCAAGGGCTGGGCCGTGCCGACCGCCACCGATATCGCCTTCGCGCTCGCCGTCCTCGCCGTGATCGGCACCGCACTGCCCGCCGCGCTGCGCGCCTTCCTGCTCACCCTCGCGGTCGTCGACGACCTCGGCGCCATCCTGATCATCGCGATCTTCTTCACCCAGCACATCAACCTCATCGCCCTGGGCCTGTCCCTCGCCGCGCTCGCCCTCTTCTGGCTGCTGCACCACAAGGGAGTCCGGACGGCCTGGATCTATCTCCCGCTCGCCGTGGTGACCTGGGCGCTGATGCACGCCAGCGGTGTGCATGCCACCATCTCCGGCGTCGCGATGGGCCTGATGCTGCGCTGCACCGTACGGGACGGCGAGGAGCGCTCCCCCGCCGAGCGCATCGAGCACCGGATGCGCCCGGTGTCGGCGGGCGTGGCGGTGCCGCTGTTCGCCCTGTTCGCGGCCGGGGTGCCGCTCTCCGGCGACGCCGTGGCGGATGTCTTCACCCGTCCGGAGACCCTCGGCGTCGCCCTGGGCCTCGTCGTGGGCAAGGCCATCGGCGTCTTCGGCGGCTCCTGGTGCGCCGCCCGTTTCACCAGGGCCGAGCTGAACGAGGATCTCGCCTGGGCCGATGTCTTCGCCGTGGCCACCCTCGCCGGAATCGGCTTCACCGTCTCCCTCCTCATCGGCGAACTCGCCTTCCCCGGCGATCCCACGCTCGCCGGGGAGATCAAGGCGGCGGTCCTCATCGGCTCGCTGACCGCCGCCCTGTTCGCCGGGGTCCTCCTCAAACTGCGCAACACCAAGTACCAGCGGCTGTGTCAGGAGGAGGAGCGGGACGAGGACATGGACGGCATCCCTGACGTCTATGAGCTGGACAGCCCCGAATACCACCTGCGGATGGCCGCCATTCACGAGGCAAAGGCCGCCGAGCACCGACGGCTTGCCGAAGTGGCCGCCGCGAACGACTCCGGCGACGATGGTCCGGCATGATCTGAGAGGCTTGACGCCCGTAGAAATGCGCAGAAGACGTAGCAAGCGCAGACGACGTACCGCGCGCGAACGACGCAGCACGAGCGTAAGACGCACAAGAGCAGAGGGAGATGGCGATGAGCGCAGCCGACCACGGCGGCAACCGCAGCCTCGGCCAGCTGGTGACGACGGCGACCACCGAGCTGTCGGCGCTGATGCACGACGAGATCGCGCTGGCCAAGGCGGAGTTCCGGGTGGGGGCCAAGAAGGCCGCGGTCGGCAGCGGCGCGGGGGTGGCGGCCGGGGTGCTGCTGCTGTTCTCGCTGCCGGTGCTGAGTTTCGCCCTCGCCTACGGCATGCGGTCCTGGACCGGACTCGGCCTCGCCTGGTGCTTTCTGATCGTGGGCGGTATCTACTGGCTGTTCGCCGGGATCCTGGGTCTGCTGGCGCTGCTGAAGTTCAAGAAGGTCAAGGCGCCGAAGCGGTCGATCGCCTCGTCCAAGGAGACGGCCGCCGTACTGGGGAGCGTCAAACCGCATCCGCGTGCCGAGAGCAATGGCGGACGCCCCGCGCGGGATGTGACACGCTCGTCAGCATGACGGCCCCTGATACCGCCGCGTCGGTCGTACGGCTCGACGGCCCCTGGACCCACCGGGATGTCGCGGCCAACGGCGCGCGCTTCCACATCGCCGAGCTGGGTGACGGCCCGCTGGTGCTGCTGTTGCACGGCTTTCCGCAGTTCTGGTGGACCTGGCGGCACCAATTGCCCGCGCTCGCCGACGCCGGCTACCGCGCGGTCGCGATGGATCTGCGCGGAGTGGGCGGCAGCGACCGTACGCCCCGGGGCTACGACCCGGCCAACCTTGCCCTCGACATCACCGGTGTGATCCGCTCGCTGGGTGAGCCCGACGCCGCGCTCGTCGGCCATGACCTGGGCGGATATCTGGCGTGGACGGCCGCGGTGATGCGGCCCAAGCTGGTACGGCGGCTCGCGGTGGCCTCGATGCCGCATCCCCGCCGCTGGCGCTCGTCGATGCTGGCGGACGTCAAGCAGAGCACGGCCAGTTCCCATATCTGGGGGTTCCAGCGGCCCTGGCTGCCCGAGCGCCAGTTGGTCGCGGACGACGCGGCGTCCGTGGGGCGGCTGATCCGCGACTGGTCCGGACCGCGGCTGCCCGAGGACGAGGCGGTGGAGGTCTACCGGCGGGCGATGTGCATCCCCTCGACCGCGCACTGCTCGATCGAGCCGTACCGCTGGATGGTGCGGTCGCTGGCACGGCCGGACGGTTTCCAGTTCAACCGTCGGATGAAGCGGCCGGTGCGGGTGCCGACCCTGCATCTGCACGGATCACTCGACCCGGTGATGCGCACCCGCAGCGCGGCGGGCTCCGGGGAGTATGTCGAGGCCCCCTACCGCTGGCGGCTTTTCGACGGGCTCGGCCACTTCCCGCACGAGGAGGACCCCCGGGCCTTCACCTCTGAGCTGATCAACTGGCTGAAGGACCCCGAACCCGACCGCTGAGCGTCATTTACCGTACGCATTTCGACCACGTCACCACGGGCGTGCGAACATCTGTTTTTCGAACAGCCAATTGCCTCGAGCATAGGCCAATTGCCGCAGCCAGCGGCGATTACGGACCTTGGGTCAGGGGCACACACCGAGGTATGGGCTGGACGCACGACTACCGTGACGCACCAAACAGCCGCGGCCCCGAGGCCGCCGCTACCGCCAATGCCGCGCTGAGTGTTTCCGAGCGGGGCGGCTCCGGGCCTACCCAAGGCCATGACCCGAACATCGGGATTCCCCGCATCATCCGCCGCCGGGCCCGGTGGGTCTCGGCGCGACTGCGCCATCCACGCAGCCGATAGCAGCACTCCGGCGCGGCCCGGGGCACCGGCGACACCGGAAACCCCTGGTATCACGCTCGGTATAGCACCGGCATCACCCGGCTCCGGAGAGCACCACTCCGCTCTCGAGGGCTTCACCGGGATCAGAGGGCACACCCCTGGCTGTCCACCGGCTGATCGGCCGTACGACCCTTCTGGATGTCCTCGCTCACCTCGTCCGCCGTCAGCGCATACCCGGTGTCGGCGTCGTCGAGGGACTTGGCGAACACCACGCCGTACACCCGCCCCTGCGGGGTGAGCAGCGGACCGCCGGAGTTGCCCTGCCGCACCGTGGCGTACAGCGAGTACACATCACGGTGCACGGTGGAGCGGCGGTAGATGTCGGGGCCGTTGGCCTCGATACGGCCGCGGACACGGGCGGCGCGCACATCGAAGGCGCCGTTCTCCGGGAAGCCGGCGACGATCGCGCCGTCACCGGTGCGCGCGTCGTCCTGGGCGAACTGAAGCGCCGGGGCTTGCAGCGAGGGCACATCGAGGACCGCGATATCGCGCTTCCAGTCGTAGAGCACGACCTTGGCGTCGTAGAGCCGGCCCTCGCCGCCTATCTGTACGGTCGGGTCGCTGACACCGCCGACGACATGGGCGTTGGTCATGACCCGGTTCGGTGCGAAGACGAAGCCGCTGCCCTCGAGGACCTTGCCGCAGCTGGGGGCGGTACCGACGACCTTGACGATGCTCTCCTGCGCCCGCGTGGCCACCGGGGACTGGGCGAGCGCGGGGTCGGGCTGCGGTACCGAGGTGATCGGCTCGTTGGCGAACGGCGAGAAGACCTGCGGGAAGCCGTTCTGCGCGAGCACGGACGAGAAGTCGGTGAACCAGGTGTTCGCCTCGTCCGGGACGACGCGCGAGACCCCGAGCAGCACCTTGGAGTCACGGACCTCCCGGCCCAGGGTGGGGAGCGAGGTCTGGGCCACCAGCGAGCCGATCAGCCAGGCCACCAGCAGCATCGCCAGGACGTTCACCAGCGCGCCGCCGGTCGCGTCCAGGGCGCGCGCCGGTGACCAGGTGATATACCGCCGCAGCTTGTTCCCCAGGTGAGTGGTGGCGGCCTGGCCCACCGAGGCACACACGATCACCAAGGCGATCGCCACCACCGCGCCGACGGTGCCGGGAGAGGTCTTGTCGTCGGTGGTGCCGTCCCATATGAGCGGCAGCAGATAGACCGCGATCAATCCACCTCCTATGAACCCCGTCACCGACAGCACGCCGACGACGAAACCCTGGCGGTAGCCGACGACCGCGAACCAAACGGCAGCGAGCAGCAACAGGATGTCCAGCACATTCACCGGAACACCGTCTCACGCGCGCCAGTCGAGTGGGACGTGCTTCGCGCGGTCCCAGGGCCGCTCCCACCCCGCGTAATGCAGGATGCGATCGATCACTCCGGCGGTGAAACCCCAGACCAGAGCGGATCCCACCAGGAAGGCGGGTCCCCGGTGGCCGCTGGGATGAACGGTTGTGGCCCGATTGGCCGGATCCGTGAGATCCGCCACGGGAACCGTGAAGACCCGGGCCGTCTCGGCCGGGTCCACCGCCCCGACCGGGGTGGGCCGGTGCCACCAGCCGAGCACCGGGGTGACGACGAAACCGCTCACCGGGATGTAGAGCCTCGGCAGCACCGCGAAGACCTGGACCCCCGACGGGTCGAGCCCCGTCTCCTCCTCCGCCTCGCGCAGCGCGGCGCGCAGCGGGCCGTCCTCGTCGGGATCGCCGTCCTCCGGGTCGAGGGCGCCACCGGGGAAGGAGGGCTGACCGGCGTGCGAGCGCAGCGAGCCGGAGCGCTCCATCAGCAGCAGCTCGGGGCCCCGGGGGCCCTCGCCGAAGAGGACCAGCACCGCGGAGGGGCGGCCTCCGCCCTGCTCGGGCGGTAGAAAACGGCTCAGCTGGCGCGGCTCGATCGTCTCGGCCAGCCGCGCCACCGGCAGCAGCCACTCGGGCAGCCCCTGGGCGCTGATCTCCACATCCCCGCCGTACGTGCTCGTCACTCGGCGGCTCCCAGGGGGGCGGCGGGACGGCCGGGGTAGTCGGACGGCGGGCGCAGGCGCTGGCCCGGCTGGCCGCCCATCTCGTACTTCAGCAGCTTCTTCGCCTTGTCCGGATCGGTCTCGCCCTCCCCGTACGCCGGGCAGAGGGGAGCGATCGGGCAGGCGCCGCACGCGGGCTTGCGGGCGTGGCAGACGCGGCGGCCGTGGAAGATGATGAGGTGCGAGAGCATCGTCCACTCGCTCTTGGGAAAGAGCGCGGCGATCTCCGCCTCGACCTTCTCGGGGTCCTCCTGGGCGGTCCACTTCCAGCGCCGCACCAGCCGGCCGAAGTGGGTGTCCACGGTCAGACCGGGCACTCCGAAGGCATTGCCGAGCACCACATTGGCCGTCTTACGGCCGACACCGGGCAGTGTGACCAGGTCCTCGAGCCGGCCCGGGACCTCGCCGCCGAAGCGGTCGCGAAGGGCGGCGGACAGGCCCAGCAGCGATTTGGCCTTGGCGCGGAAGAAGCCGGTGGGCCGGATCAGCTGCTCCAGGACCTCCGGATCGGCGGCGGCCATGTCCTCGGGCGTCGGATAGGCGGCGAAGAGCGCGGGCGTGGTCTGGTTGACCCGCAGATCGGTGGTCTGGGCGGACAGGACCGTGGCCACCAGCAGCTGGAACGAGTTCTCGAAATCCAGCTCGGGATGGGCGTACGGATACACCTCGGCGAGCTCGCGGTTGATGCGGCGGGCGCGGCGGACGAGGGCGAGTCGGGACTCGGGGCGGGCACCTTTCGAGCCCTTGACCGATTTATGCGGTTTCGCTACTTCTGTCGACTCGGCGGACTCTTGTTCGCCCACAGCGGAATTACGAGGTGCGGTCACTCGTCCGGCCCCCTTGCCCTGTGCTCTCACCGGCCTATTGGACACCCGGCCAGCCTAAGCCCACCCACTGACATCCGGCCCGGCCACCGCGAAGAGGCCCCGAATCGGACCCCTGCCGCACAGCTCGGCAGGCCAGTGCGTCAAACTTGTGATTGATCGCACTGTTTTACCGTCCGGCATCATGGGGACGTCGGTCCCCTGTGCATGTCGACAAGGAGAGACTCGTGGACGACGTTCTGCGGCGCGCCCCGCTCTTCGCGGCGCTCGATGACGAGCAGGCCGCTGAGCTGCGCGCCTCCATGGGAGAGGTCACCCTCGCGCGGGGTGACGCGCTCTTCCACGAAGGGGATCCCGGCGATCGCCTGTACGTGGTCACCGAGGGCAAGGTGAAGCTCCACCGCACCTCTCCCGACGGCCGCGAGAACATGCTGGCCGTGCTCGGCCCCGGCGAGCTGATCGGCGAGCTCTCGCTCTTCGACCCCGGCCCGCGCACCGCCACCGCCACCGCCCTCACCGAAGTCAAGCTGCTCGGCCTCGGCCACGGCGATCTACAGCCGTGGCTGAACGCCCGGCCCGAGGTCGCCTCCGCGCTGCTGCGCGCGGTCGCCCGGCGTCTGCGCAAGACCAACGACCAGATGTCCGACCTGGTCTTCTCCGACGTTCCGGGCCGTGTCGCCAGGGCCCTGCTGGACCTGTCGCGCCGCTTCGGCGTGCAGTCGGAGGAAGGCATCCACGTCGTCCACGACCTGACCCAGGAGGAGCTGGCCCAGCTGGTCGGCGCCTCCCGCGAGACCGTCAACAAGGCGCTCGCCGACTTCGCGGGCCGCGGCTGGCTGCGGCTGGAGGCGCGCGCGGTGATCCTGCTGGACGTCGAGCGGCTGGCAAAGCGCTCCCGCTGACGCCGGAACGTACACACCGTAAGGGCTTCGCCGGGACTCCGGTGGGGCCCTTACGGCGTGCCGGACGGGGCAACCCCACGGGCTGCGGACCAATATGTCCTCGCCATATGTCCTCGCCATATGTCCTCGCCTCGCCCAGGCTCCGGGACGGGCCGGTCTCAGATCAGCCCGTGCTCACGCAGATAGTCCAGCTGGGCCCGGACCGACAGCTCCGCCGCCGGCCACAGGGACCGGTCCACGTCCGCGTACACATGCGCCACGACCTCCGCGGGCGACCGGTAGCCGTCCTCGACCGCCGTCTCCACCTGCGCGAGCCGGTTGGCGCGATGCGCGAGGTAGTACTCCACGGCGCCCCGGGCGTCGTTCAGCACCGGCCCATGGCCCGGCAGGACGGTGTCCACCCCGTCGTCCACCGTCAGCGAGCGCAGCCGCCGCAGTGAGTCCAGATAGTCGCCGAGCCGTCCGTCCGGATGCGCGACGACGGTCGTGCCCCGCCCGAGCACCGTGTCCCCCGTAAGGACCGCGCCATCGGCCGGGAGGTGGAAGGACAGCGAGTCGGCGGTGTGGCCGGGCGTGGACACCACCCGCAGTTCCAGACCGCCGGTGGTTATGACGTCCCCCAGCTCCAGCCCCTCGTCGCCCAGCCGCAACGCCGGATCCAGCGCCCTTACCGACGTCCTGGTGAGCTCGGCGAAGCGCGCCGCGCCCTCCGCGTGGTCCGGGTGGCCATGGGTGAGCAGCGTCAGCGCGACCCGCCTGCCCGCCCGTTCGGCGGTCGCGATGACCTCCTTGAGGTGCGCGTCGTCCAGCGGCCCGGGGTCGATGACGACGGCGAGGTCGGAGTCGGGCTCGGCGACGATCCAGGTGTTGGTGCCGTCCAGCGTCATAAGCGAGGCGTTCGGCGCCAGGACGCAGACGGCCCGGTCGGTGGCCGGGCCGCCGATGGTGCCCCCACGCGGCTGGCCGGGCAGTGCGGATGCGTAGGTCATGCGGAAGGTCCCCCCGTGGCTCCCGGGATGTGCTTGGTGAACTCATCATGGCCCGGCCAGCTCAGCACCAGCCCCCCGTTCTCCATCCGCGCCCGGGCCAGGACGGGCGTCATGTCCTGGTCCGCCGCCGCGGCCAGCGCCTCGGCGACCGAGCCGAAGGCCGCGAGCTGGCGCAGCGTCGCGATCGTGGGCGGCATCATCAGCAGCTCGCCCTGGTCGTAGCCGTCGGCCGCGTCCCCCGGACGGATCCAGACGGTCCGGTCCGCTTCCGTGGAGGCGTTACGGGTGCGCTGCCCGCGCGGCAGCGCGGCCACGAAGAACCAGGTGTCGTAGCGGCGGGGTTCGAACTCCGGGGTGATCCAGCGCGCCCAGCAGCCGAGCAGATCCGAGCGGAGCACGAGCCCCCGGCGGTCCAGGAACTCGGCGAAGGACAGATCCCGGGCGACCAGCGCCGCGCGGTCCGCCTCCCAGTCGTCCCCCGTCGTGTCCGCGACCACGGTGTGCGGTGTCGGGCCCGCGAGCAGCACGCCCGCCTCCTCGAACGTCTCCCGGACCGCCGCGCACACGATGGCCTGCGCCCGCGTCGCCTCGCTCGGGTCCAGGCCCAGCCGCCCCGCCCACTGCGCCCGCGAGGGACCGGCCCAGGTGACCATCCGCTCGTCGCGCGGGTCCACGGAACCGCCCGGATAGGCGTACGCGCCTCCGGCGAAGGCCATGGAGGCGCGTCTGCGCAGCATGTAGACGGCGGGCCCGCCGGGCCCTCGTGCCGTGTCCCGTAGGCCCTCTGGGGGCCCTTCAGGGCTTTCCGGGGCCTGCGCGGACTCCGGCGCCGCGCCGAGCTCCCGCGGCTTCTCCGGTGTGTGCTCCCCGTCTTGTGCGTCCTGTGTGTCCTGCGGTGCGCCCTGCCCGTCCGTTGCGTCCGGTCCGCCCGGCCCGTCCCGCAGCAGCAGCACGGTGGCGGCCCGGCGCGGTGTCACCGGTGTGAGCTCACCGGTCGACAAGAGGCGGATCCGCTCTGGCCACTCGGGTGGATACCACTGGCCATTCGTAGTGGACATGGGCGGATGCTATGCGCTGACGCGCTGATGTTCGAGTGGCACCGGCGGCGGCACGCCGGGGCCGGGCCGCGTACCGGCCGTCACACCGGGCCGCGCCCGCCGCCGTGTCCGCTTCCGCGCCCGCCCACCGCTTCCGCGCCCGCGCGCACCCACCGGTTCCGCGTCCGCGCCCGCCCACCGGCCCGCTCGTGGGCCCGCCGGCGGGCCCGGCCGGGCCACCCACGGGACCGCTCGCTAGTCCGCGACCTCGACCTGGATCTCGACCTCGACCGGCGCGTCCAGCGGCAGCACCGCCACGCCCACCGCGCTGCGCGCGTGCACGCCCGCGTCGCCCAGGGCCTCGCCCAGCAGCTCGCTCGCGCCGTTGACGACACCCGGCTGGCCGGTGAAGTCCGGCGCCGAGGCGACGAAGCCGACGACCTTCACGACCCGCACGATCCGGTCCAGGTCGCCGACGACCGACTTCACGGCGGCCAGCGCGTTCAGCGCGCAGATGCGCGCCAGCTCCTTGGCCTCCTCGGGGGTCACCTCAGCGCCGACCTTGCCGGTCACGCCCAGCTTCCCCTCGACCAGCGGCAGCTGGCCCGAGGTGTAGACGTACGGGCCGGTGCCGACCGCGGGTACGTACGAGGCCAGCGGCGCCGCGACCTCGGGCAGCTTCAGGCCGAGCCCGGCGAGCCTGCCCTCGACCGTGCCGCTCCCCATCAGCCCTTCTCCCGCTTCAGATAGGCCACCAGCTGCTCCTGGTTCGGCCCGGGGACCACCTGGACCAGCTCCCAGCCATCCTCGCCCCAGGTGTCCAGAATCTGCTTCGTGGCGTGTACCAGCAGCGGTACGGTCGCGTATTCCCACTTGGTCATGGGGCCGACTGTAATGCCTCTCCGCCGGGCCCTGGTGCGTAGGGCGAGGGGCGACTGGTTAGGCTCCCCACTGTGAGCAGGCTCCATGTCGTCAGTGGCAAGGGCGGAACCGGCAAGACCACGGTCGCCGCCGCACTCGCGCTGGCCCTCGCGGCCGATGGCAGGCGCACCCTGCTGGTCGAAGTCGAAGGCCGTCAGGGCATCGCACAGCTCTTCGAGACGGAGCCGCTGCCCTACGAGGAGCGAAAGATCGCCACCGCACCGGGCGGCGGGGAGGTGCACGCTCTGGCGATCGACCCGGAGTTCGCACTTCTGGACTATCTCCATATGTTCTACAAGCTGGGCTCGGCCGGACGTGCCCTCAAGAAGCTCGGCGCGATCGACTTCGCGACCACCATCGCCCCGGGGCTGCGGGACGTCCTGCTGACCGGCAAGGCGTGCGAGGCGGTGCGCCGTAAGGGCAAGGACGGCCGCTTCGTCTACGACTCCGTGGTCATGGACGCGCCGCCCACCGGCCGCATCACCCGCTTCCTGAACGTCAACGACGAGGTGGCGGGGCTGGCCAGGACCGGTCCG
This sequence comes from Streptomyces malaysiensis subsp. malaysiensis, assembly GCF_040653035.1. Taxonomy (NCBI): domain Bacteria; kingdom Bacillati; phylum Actinomycetota; class Actinomycetes; order Kitasatosporales; family Streptomycetaceae; genus Streptomyces; species Streptomyces malaysiensis. The sequence continues at coordinate 54,250 of NZ_JBEZNG010000003.1, read as the reverse complement.
ATACACAACCAGGCACAGGCCGTGATGCGCGTCCTGAAGTCGCCTCAGACGGCGGTCCACATGGTGACCCTGCTGGAGGAGATGCCGGTCCAGGAGACCGCGGACGGCATCGCCGAGCTGCGCGCCGACGGCCTTCCGACGGGCGGCGTCATCATCAACATGGTGCGGCCCGCGATCCTCGACCACGAGGCCGTCGAGGTCGCCGCCAACGGGCAGCGCGCGGCCGTCGCCAAGGCGCTCTCCCAGGCGGGCCTGGGCGGTGCGCGCCGCGGCGGCCTGGCCGAGCGGCTGGTCGACCCGCTGCTCGAGCAGGCCCGCGAGCACGCCGAGCGGGTGGCGCTGGAGCGGGCTCAGCGCGCCGAGCTGACGGGCCTGGGCCTGCCGCTGCACGAGTTGGAGCTGCTCACGGACGGCATCGACCTGGCCGGGCTGTACCGGCTTGCCACGGACCTGCGCAAGCAGTGGCCGGCGTGAGCGGCGCCCGCCGTAAGGGCGCCACGGACGAGGAGTCGTACGCAGGAGGCGGCATGAGCATGGACGTGGCACCCCGGCTGGACATCGACGTCCTGCTGGACGACCCGGAGACCCGCATCGTGGTGTGCTGCGGCTCCGGCGGCGTCGGCAAGACCACCACCGCCGCCGCCCTGGGCGTACGGGCCGCCGAGCGCGGCCGTAAGGTCGTCGTCCTCACCATCGACCCGGCCCGTCGGCTCGCACAGTCCATGGGCATCGACGCGCTGGACAACATCCCGCGCCGGGTGGAGGGCATCGGCGGCGACGGCGGCGAACTGCACGCCATGATGCTGGACATGAAGCGGACGTTCGACGAGTTCGTCGAGGCGCACGCCGACCCCGAGCGCGCCCGGGCGATCCTCGCGAACCCCTTCTACCAGTCGCTCTCGGCCGGTTTCGCGGGCACGCAGGAGTACATGGCCATGGAGAAGCTCGGCCAGCTCCGGGCCCGCGACGAATGGGACCTGATCATCGTCGACACCCCGCCCAGCCGGTCGGCGCTGGACTTCCTGGACGCGCCGAAACGTCTCGGCTCCTTCCTGGACGGGAAGTTCATCAAGGTCCTGATGGCGCCGGCGAAGGTGGGCGGCAGGGCGGGGATGAAGTTCCTGAACGTGGGCGTGTCGATGATGACGGGCACGGTCAGCAAGGTGCTCGGCGGGCAGCTGATGCGCGACGTTCAGACGTTTGCTGCCGCGATGGACACCATGTTCGGCGGATTCCGCACTCGCGCCGAGGCCACCTACCGGCTACTACAGGCCCCCGGTACCGCCTTCCTCGTGGTGGCCGCACCCGAACGGGACGCCCTGCGGGAGGCCGCGTACTTCGTCGAACGCCTGGCCGCGGACCAGATGCCGCTGGCCGGACTGGTGCTGAACCGGGTGCACGGCAGCGGGGCCGAACAGCTGTCGGCGGAACGGGCGCTGGCCGCCGCGGAGATCTTGTCCCTGGCGATCGATCCGGCGGATCCGGACGATGCTCCCGCGAACGCCGACGATCCTCCCGCGAACGACGCGGAGGGAAGCGATCCGGCCAAGAACCGCCCCGGGACAGAAAATCTTGCCGACTGCGGATTTGTCGATCCCCCCTCAGGGAATGCTCAAGCGCGGAACCCCTCGGCAGCGGACCCCGACGTCTCCCCCACGTCGGCGGACACGTCGGCGGAGCGGCTCGCCGCAGGACTGCTTCGGCTGCACGCGGAGCGTATGCAGGTGCTCGGACGCGAGCAGCGCACACACGACCGCTTCACGGCGCTCCACCCCGAGGTTCCGGTGGCCCAAGTGGCCGCACTCCCTGGCGACGTACACGACTTGGCAGGACTGCGGGCGATCGGAGAACGCCTCGCGGTCCCTCTGGAACGGACCAAGCGCGCGGCGGGCTGAGTCGGTGCCCGCGCCCGCCCTGGCGGACGGCCGCGCGCGCATGGAGGAGACGCACGGCACAGCACGACGAACGCATGCATACGCACATAACGAACAGTGGTGGCACCGGCGGTATCCCCGGTACGCCTGACCGCACCCGGTGACGGTCGCCGAGGCGGACCACAGGCGCGCAGGCGCCCGCAGTGGACCCTGGCGTCTACGGCCGCCGCCCAGCAGTGCTGCGGGCAAGCAGCAGACACCGATGGCGTAGACGGCGGGTCAACCCTCGGCCCGCACGGCCCCGTTGGACCACGTCACACGCGGCATCGTCAGGCCGTGTCACACGCGCCCAGACCAGGCCGTATGACATGCGCCCAGACCAAGCTGCGTCACGCACCCGCGCCCAAGCCGTGTCACGCACCCCAGGCCGTGCCACCCGTCCCACGGCCGACCGCGACTCTGGCCGCGGCCGCGCTCGGAGGCGTGCGCGTACCCATGCCCGCCCCTGACGAGGCGCGCCCGTACTCGCACCCCCGCTCGCGCCGATGACGAGAGGTGGGTGAGGTGATGATGAGGCGAGACGCTCACACCGGCAGGTCGTCAGCCGACCGCAGGCGAGCCGCCGTCCGGTCTACCCGACCGCGGCGAAGCGCTCGTACTCCTCGTCGTCGAACGGCAGAATCCCCGCACTGCGCTCGTACTCGATACGCGCGGTCTCCAGGAGCCTGCGCCAGGAGGTCACCGTTGGCCGGCGGCGCAGCAGTGCTCGCCGCTCGCGCTCGGTCATCCCTCCCCACACACCGAACTCCACGCGGTTGTCCAAGGCATCCGCAAGGCACTCGGTGCGCACCGGGCATCCGGTGCAGACCGCTTTGGCCCTGTTCTGTGCCGCGCCCTGGACGAACAGTTCATCTGGATCAGTAGTGCGGCAGGCGGCCTGCGCACTCCAGTCGGTTACCCAGCCCATGCTGGCGCCGTCCTCTCCCGAATCGGAGCTCCCCCACGGCGACAAACGGCATATTCACCGTCGCCAGTTGAGGACGTTACGGAAGCGAGACAAGGCGCAACACCCCCTGCGGGCCCAATCTTGGATGGTCCGAACGGACTATGGGTACGCGGCAGATCACCCAACGGAGTGAGCTGACGACATTTGCGATTACTAGTGCAAATCAGGGCAGTTCACCCGCCGAACAGCGGGCACCTCAGGACAGGGGCCGCAATCCGGACAGGTCTCATCACTCACTTGAGTGGTGGTGGAGGTGTGGCTCAGCCACTCACCTGTGGCTGGCGTGAAACAGCGTATGCGAACACCCGGTCCCCTGTCCGGCGATTCGAGACGTAGGCTGCCCCCTATGGGAAACACGCGCTCGAGCGGCGGGCCGTCCACCGCTCAACAGGCCGCCAAGTTCCTCGGCGTCAGCGCGCTGGCCGGTGCCGTGATGGCCGGCCTCGCGCTTCCCGCCGTCGGGGCGCTCGGCCTCGCGGCCAAGGGAACCGTCGAGGAGTTCGACGGGATTCCGGCCAATCTCAAGACACCGCCGCTCAGCCAGCGGACAACGATCCTGGACGCCAAGGGCGGAGAGATCGCGAAGGTCTACTCCCGCGACCGGACGATCGTGAAGCTGAAGGACGTCTCCCCGTATATGCAGCAGGCGATCGTCGCGATCGAGGACGCCCGCTTCTACCAGCACGGGGCGGTCGACCTCAAGGGCGTGCTGCGCGCGGTCAACACCAACGCACAGGACGGCGGGGTCTCCCAGGGCGCCTCCACCCTGACCCAGCAGTATGTGAAGAACGTGTTCGTCGAGGAGGCGGGCGACGACAAGGACAAGGTCGCCGAGGCCACCCGGCAGTCCATAGGCCGCAAGATCAAGGAACTGAAGTACGCGATCAAGGTCGAGAAGGAACTGGGCAAGAAGCGGATCCTCGAGAACTACCTGAACATCACCTTCTTCGGGCAGCAGGCGTACGGCATCGAGGCGGCGTCCCAGCGCTACTTCAGCAAGTCCGCCAAGGATCTGAAGCTGGAGCAGGCGGCGCTGCTGGCCGGTCTGGTCCAGTCGCCCAGCCGCTACGACCCGATCAACGCCCCGAAGACCGCCAAGGAGCGCCGCGACACCGTTCTCCGGCGGATGGCCCAGGTGAAGGACATCACTCCGGCGCAGGCCGCCGAGGCCCAGAAGAAGCCGCTCGGCCTCAAGGTCAGCATGCCCAGGAGCGGCTGCATCACGGCCGTCCAGGGCGCCGGGTTCTTCTGTGACTACGTCCGCGAGACCCTGCTCAACGACCCGACCTTCGGCAAGACGGCGGAGGCGCGCGCCAAGCGCTGGACCCAGGGCGGCCTGACGATCCGTACGACGCTCGACCCGCAGGCCCAGGAGTCGGTCCAGAAGTCGATCAAGAACCATGTCTACCAGTCCGACCCGGTGGCCACGGCGGTGACGCTCGTCGAGCCGGGCACCGGCAAGGTGCTGGGGATGGGCCAGTCCAGGCCGTACGGCTTCGGCCAGAACGAGACCCAGATCAACCTGTCCGCGGACAAGTCCATGGGCGGCTCGAACTACGGCTTCCAGGTCGGCTCCACCTTCAAGCCGATCACCGCGGCGGCCGCCATCGAGCAGGGCAAGAAGCCGTACCAGCGCTACTCCTCGCCGTACCGGATGAAGTACCCGAGCCCGGTCACCACCTGCAAGGGCACCTGGAGCAACGACGAGGGCGCGACCGTCGAGAACGAGAACGAGAAAGAGGTCGGCCCGTACGGGATGAAGGACGCGACCGCCAAGTCGGTCAACACCTACTTCGTCCAGCTGATCAGCGACATCGGGGTCTGCCCGGTGACGCAGATGGCCGACAAGATGGGGGTGAAGCGCGCCGACGGCAAGGAGCACAACCAGGTGCCTTCCCTCACCCTCGGCTCCGAGGGCTTCTCGCCGCTGACGATGGCCAACGCGTACGCGACCTTCGCCAACCGCGGGATCTACTGCTCCCCGGTCTTCATCGAGTCGATCACCGGTCCGGGCGGCAAGGCGCTGAAGGTTCCGCAGTCGAAGTGCTCCCGGGCGATGTCGACGAAGACCGCGGACACCATCAACACACTGCTGCGCGGCGTGGTCGAGGACGGCACCGGCAAGCAGGCCGGCCTCCAGAGCCGGCCGAGCGCCGGTAAGACGGGTACGACGGACGAGCGCAGGGCCGCCTGGTTCGTCGGCTACACCCCGAACATGGCCGGTGCGGTGTGGGTCGGCGGCGCGGGCGCCAAGGGCGTCAAGATGGAGAACATCACCATCGGCGGCGTCCACCACGACAAGGTCTACGGTGCGGACACCCCCGGCCCGATCTGGAAGGACGCGATGAGCGGCGCGCTGGACGGAAAGCCGGCGCCGAACTTCGTGAACGTCTCGATCAAGGACCCGAACCAGCGCAAGCCCCACGACGACAAGAAGCCGGGCCGTGACCACAAGCCGGGCCGTGACCGCGGCGACGACAAGGGCGACAACGGCGGCCAGGAGAACCCGTGGCCGGACATCTCCCTGCCCCCGGACGTGATCAGCGGCGGCAATGGGAACGGCGGCAACGGCAATGGGAACGGCGGCTGGCACTGGCCGCAGTAGCGGTACCCGCGTGATGGAGCGCTGAAGGGGGCCGGACAGGGATGTCCGGCCCCCTTCTTCTGTGTGCGCGTATGTCTTCTGTGCGCACATGTGCGCACGCCATCCTTACGGCGGCCATGGGCGCCTTACGGCGTACACCGCACAAGAACGCAAAGCATGCGGCCGACGACACAACGCGACAAAGGCACCGCTTACGCGAGTGCTACCCGCCCGCCAGCTGCCGCTTCACCGCGGCGGCGACCCGGCCGCCCTCCGCCCGCCCGGCGATCTTCGGGTTCACGATCTTCATCACGGCGCCCATGGCCCGTGGCCCCTCCGCGCCGCCCGCCGCGGCCTCCCGCACCGCATCGGCCACCAGGGCGTTCAGCTCGTCGTCCGTGAGGGGCTTCGGCAGATACTCGGCGAGCACCTCGCCCTCCGCCCGCTCCCGATCGGCCTGCGCCGCGCGTCCACCCTTCTCGAACGCCTCGGCCGCCTCACGGCGCTTCTTGGCCTCCCGCGCGACGATCTTCTCCACCTCGGCGTCGGACAGCTCACGGGCGCTCTCGCCCGCGACCTCTTCCTTCGTGATCGCGGTGATGGTGAGCCGGAGGGTCGAGGAACGCAGCTCGTCGCGCGCCTTGATCGCCGCGGTGAGATCGGCCTGAAGCCTGGACTTGAGCGTGGTGGTCATGGCGTCGAGTCTGCCAGCACTGGCCGGGAATCACCCGAAGATTTCTCCCCCGGCCCCGTTCTGCGACCATGGACGACATGCGCGCGCGATACGGAGTACCCCTGGGAATCACGGCGGTCGGCGCGGCCGGCCTCGCCTACGCCGTCGGCTTCGAAGTCCGGTCCTTCAGGCTCCGGCGGATCACCGTTCCGGTGCTCCCGCGCGGGATGCGACCCCTGCGTGTCCTCCAGGTCTCCGACATCCACATGGTGAGCGGACAGCGCAAGAAGCAGCGCTGGCTCCAGTCCCTCGCCGGGCTGCGCCCCGACTTCGTGGTGAACACCGGGGACAACCTCTCGGACCCGGAGGGCGTACCGGAGGTCCTGGACGCGCTGGGCCCGCTGATGGAGTTCCCCGGAGCGTATGTCTTCGGCTCGAACGACTACTACGGACCGAAGCTGCGCAACCCCGCCCGCTATCTGATGGAGAAGGCCAGCGGCCGGCACGGGCTGAACGGCAACGCCCCGGCGGTCGGGGCCATCCACAACCCGTGGACTGAGCTGCGGGACGCCTTCGACGCGGCGGGCTGGGTCGGGCTGTCGAACACCCGCGGCCGACTGAAGCTGGAGGACATCGAGATCGCCCTCACCGGCCTCGACGACCCCCACATCAAGCGCGACCGCTACGCCGAGGTGGCCGGCGGCCCCGAGTCCGGCGCCGACCTCTCCCTGGCCGTGGTCCACGCCCCGTACCTGCGTGTCCTCGACGCCTTCACCGCCGACCGCTACCCCCTGATCCTCGCCGGCCACACCCACGGCGGCCAGCTGTGCATCCCCTTCTACGGTGCCCTGGTCACCAACTGCGACCTCGACACCCGCCGGGTCAAGGGCCTCTCCGAGCACCACGCCGGCGGCCACACCTCCTACCTCCACGTCTCCGCGGGCTGCGGCACCAACCGCTACACCCCGGTCCGCTTCGCCTGCCCCCCGGAAGCCACCCTCCTCACCCTGACCCCCCAGACCCCCTGACCCCACCCCGCCCGTCCGGCTCGTCCGGAACGCCCCGACCTGCGAGACCCTCGAAAACCGGATTTCGTCTCTGGCCACAGGTCCGCTAAAGTAGAGCTCGTTGCTTCGGGGTGTAGCGCAGCTTGGCAGCGCGCTTCGTTCGGGACGAAGAGGTCGTGGGTTCAAATCCCGCCACCCCGACTGAAGGAACAGCAGGGGCCCGGTCTACTCATATGAGTAGACCGGGCCCCTGCTTCGTCTGTGTGTCTGAGTCCGAACTCCCGGGGCCGCTTGTACCGCGCGAGTTGAGATGAGGCATCTCAGGTGGATAGCCGAGCGCGCAAGTGACCGGGTCAACTCGCCGGTGTGGCGCCGTAGATGGCGAGCGCCGGGGCGGTGTTGCGCGGGGATCAGGTCGCGGCCATGGGAGCGGCCCAGGGCCCCGCGCTGGCGGCCTATTCGGCCGTGCCGGTCCAGCCCTGGCGGCGGAGGACGGACGGGATGTCGGGGGCCTGGTAGTGGGCGCCCTTGAGGACCTTGCCGTCGGCGCGGAGGGTGGGGAGGCCGTCGGGGCCGAGCTTGCTCATATTGGCCCGGTGGATCTCGGCGATCACCTCGTCCAGGTCGATGCCGTGGACCAGGGCGGTGCCATAGGCGACGTAGACGACATCGGCCAGTTCATGGGCGAGGTGGTCGAGGGAGCCGTCGGCGCTCGCCTCGGCCACTTCGGCGCACTCCTCGGCCAGAAGGTCCTGACGGTGGGCGGCGAGCTTCGGTGAGACCTCGGTGGGGGTCGTACGGGCGTCGAGGCCGAAGGTCAGGTGGAATTCGCGAACGAGATCGGCGGGAGAGGGGCGCATTCGTCCGATCGTACGTGGGCGGCGGGGCGGCCGGATGCCGTACGGGATTCGGGTGATCGTATGACGGCGTACACCGCCGGGAGAGCCGTAGCGCGGGGCCCGTATGGGCGTGCGCCGCCGGGAGCCCTCGTACGTCGCCGCCGGGAGCCTTCCGTACGTCGCCGCGCGGATCCTTGATCGTGTGCCTAGGGTGAGGCGTATCAGGCCCTCGACCTCCGCCTCCGGGGTGGTGCACCCATGAGTCTCAGCATCCGCAACCAGCTTCCCGCCACCGTCGTGTCCGTGACACCGGGCGAGGCCATGGCCACGGTCCAGGGGCGGCTGTCCGGAGGGCAGCTGGTGACGGCCGCCGTGACCATGAGCGCCGTGAAGGAGCTCGGCATCGGGGAGGGGTCCGAGGTGACGGCGCTGGCCAAGGCCACCGAGGTGGCCCTGGCCACGGGGGAGATCTCGGGGCTGAGCATCCGCAATCGCTTCCCCGGCACCGTCGCCCGCCTCACTCTCGGGGCCGCCATGGCCACCGTCGTGATCTCCATCGGCGGCGGCCAGGAACTCACGGCCGCCATCACCCAGGACGCAGCGGCGGAGCTCGGGCTCACGGAGGGCAGCCGCGTCACCGCCCTGATCAAGTCGACCGAGGTGTCGCTCGCCACGGCGTAGGCCGATGAGCCCGTGGCCGACGGGCGGTGGGTGGTGTAGTCGGGGGTGGTGCGTCGGAGGGGGCCGATTGTCGACGTCGCCGCCCCTTCGGATCGCGCCAACCGCTCCATCCCCCACCCCACCAACTTCTACAGTGATGTAGATTTTGACTCAGGTCCACCGAGCACCTGGAGGAGATCGTGGGAGTTTCCCTGTCCAAAGGCGGCAACGTCTCGCTGAGCAAGGAGGCGCCGGGCCTGAGCGCGGTCGTCGTCGGCCTGGGCTGGGACGTGCGGACGACGACCGGCACCGACTACGACCTCGACGCGAGCGCCCTGCTGTGCGATGAGGCCGGTAAGGTCGCGTCCGACCGGCACTTCGTCTTCTACAACAACCTCACCAGCCCCGACGGCTCCGTGGAGCACACCGGCGACAACCTGACCGGTGAGGGCGAGGGCGACGACGAATCCATCAAGGTCAACCTGACCGCCGTGCCCGCCGAGATCGCCAGGATCGTCTTCCCGGTCTCCATCCATGACGCGGACGGCCGGGACCAGAACTTCGGCCAGGTCCGCAACGCCTTCATCCGGGTGGTCAACCAGGCCGACAACGTCGAACTCGCCCGCTACGACCTGAGCGAGGACGCCGCGACCGAGACGGCGATGGTCTTCGGCGAGCTCTACCGCAACGGCGCGGAGTGGAAGTTCCGCGCGGTCGGCCAGGGGTACGCCTCGGGGCTGGCGGGCATCGCCTCCGACTTCGGTGTCAATCTCTGACACCCTCCTGCGGCCGCCGGGCCCGGCCTTTCCCCTGGGCGGGCCCGGCGGCCGGTTCTTATAGCTCGCGCGCTCACCCCGTTTCGGACTCTTCGAGGAAGCGGACATGACCGCCCCACCCGGGTTACAGGCCGAGGACCGGCCCGACTTCGAGCGGGCGCTGCACCAGGCGCTGCGTACGGCGGAGATCCGTGGGGCCCTGCGGCGCGACGGGAGCCCCGGGGACGCGGACATCCAACGGCTGCGCTCCCAGGCGCTACTGGAGAGCGAGACGATCGCGACGGCCGCCGCGCCCGAATACGCCGCGTACTTACGGCAACGTGCCGCCGCCGGGGCGACGGCCGCGTCCACCGCGCCCGTTGCATCTGCCGTATCCGCCTCACCCACTCCATCGGCAGGCGTCGGTGGGCCGCTGTCGGCGGTCGCCGTCCTCGCACCGGCGCTGGCCGGCGCCTCGACCGTGGCCTTTCTGCTCCTCGGCGGGCTGCTGAGGCTCTTCGACTCCCAACGCGAGCTGTCCGATGCACTGTTGACCGCCGGGCTGACCAGCGCGACGATCGCGGCGGTAACTCTCGCGGCGGGGGTGGTCTGCCTGCTCGTCACCGCCGTACGCCACCGCACCTCGGCCCCCGACCAGCGCCCACGCCCCTGGCCCGTACGCCCCCACCGGCAGCCACGCCGCCCTCCGCATCCACGCCCCCACCCGCATCCACCTACGCACCCGCCCTACGTCAGGCGCCGGGATGACGCGGCCGTGGCCACAGCCCGCGACGCCTGGCTCAGGGCCCTTCTCCACCGCGGCATCCTGCCGTTTCTGCGCGACCGGCTGAAGATGTCACACACGTCATACAACCTGTCCCGGATAAGTCAGAAGAGTGAGAAAGGAAGCACATGACCGTAAATCTGGCCAAGGGCCAGCGGATCAGCCTGAGCAAATCCGACGGGGGTGAGCTCACCGCTGTGCGCATGGGCCTGGGCTGGAAGGCCGCGCCGCGGAAAGGGTTCCTCGCCCGGCTGACCGCCAAGGAGATCGACCTGGACGCCTCGGCCGTGCTCTTCGCCGGGAAGGAAGCCGTCGACGTCGTCTTCTTCCAGCATCTGACGAGCGACGACGGATCCGTACGGCACACCGGCGACAACCTCGTCGGCGGCGCCGGTCAGGGCGGCGACGATGAATCGATCCTGATCGATCTACAGCGCGTTCCGGTCCATGTCGATCAGATCCTGTTCACGGTGAACTCCTTCTCCGGACAGACCTTCGCCGAGGTGGAGAACGCCTTCTGCCGCCTCGTCGACGAGACCAATGGACAGGAACTGGCCCGCTACACCCTGAGCGGCGGCGGCCCCTATACGGCCCAGATCATGGCCAAGGTGCATCGCGCGGGCGGGGCGAGCAGTGCCTGGCAGATGTCGGCCATAGGCGTGCCCGCCACCGGCCGGACGTTCCAGGATCTGCTGCCGGCCCTCTCCTCCCACCTCTGACAGGCGGGCCGAAACGGTCTGTGGCGCGTTCCGTGCCATCCGAGGGAGAATCTGAGGATGACCGAGCGAAAGCCACCGGGAATCAGCTTCGAAACGTGGGCCGACCGACAGATCCGCGAGGCGGAGGAACGCGGCGCGTTCGCCGACCTTCCGGGAAGGGGAAAGCCCCTCCCCAATCTCGACAGGCCCTACGACGATCTGTGGTGGGTCAAGGAGAAGATGGCCCGCGAGAATCTGTCGTTTCTGCCGCCGACACTCGTGCTGCGCAAAGAGGCGGAGGACGCGCTCGCCGCCGTGGAGAAGGCGCCGTCGGAGCGGGTGGTGCGGGACATCCTCGCGGAGGTCAATGACAAGATCCGTGAGGCGATCCGGCGACCCCCGCCCGGCCCGCCGCTCAATCTCGTGCCCTTCGATATCGACGAGATCGTCCGGGAGTGGCAAGAGCGCCGGGAGCGGACGGAGAACGAGGACCACCGACCGGAATGACCGCGACGAAGGCGGGCCGGGGCATACACGCCCCGGCCCGCCCGTGGTTCAGGGTCTGCCCCTGTTCCGGGGTCCGCCCCTGTTCCGGGGTCCGCCCCTGTTCCGGGGTCCGCCCGTGGTCTCAGGGCCTTCCCGATTCAGGGCCTCCCCGGCTCAGGGACATCCCGGCTCGGGGACTTCCCGGACTATTCCTCGTTCCCGTACGGGCGAGTGATGATCTCCATGCCATGGCCGGCCGGGTCCATGAAGTACAGCCCGCGCCCCCCGAAGTGGTGGTTGATCTCGCCCGGCTGCTTCAGATGGGGGTCGGCGTAGTACGTGACCCCCTGCTCCCGGATCCGCCCGAAGGCCGCGTCGAACTCCTCGTCCGAGATGAGGAACGCGTAATGCTGCATGACGATCGACTCGCCGGGAATAGTGGCGAAGTCCAGGGTGACGCCGTTACTGGTTTCCACCGGAACGAACGGACCCCATGCTTCTCCCACCTCGAGACCGAGGATATTCGCCAGGAATTCCGCTGATTCGTGGTTGTCCAGAGAATGGACGATCGTGTGATTCAACTCGACAGACACTGTGGAATGCCTCCGTAAGGCAATCTCACGGGCACCTCCATGCCTCACCCAGCCGGTGACCGACACGCGATGCCGTACTTCCAATCGTAGGCGGCACCGCCCGCGGCCGTCGAGGCCCGGCGCTCGACCCACGGCCCCGTGTGCTCTTCCTCAGCCTCGGCCCGCGGAAGTCGTTCCCTCGGCGGCTTCCTTCCTGACCGCCGCCACGCTGAAGATCCCGCCCTCCGGGTCGCGCAGCCCCGCGATGCGCCCATAGGGGGTGTCGGTCGGCGGGGAGAGGACGCCGCCGCCGAGTTCCGCGGCGCGTTCGGCGACCTCGTCGACGTCCTTCACACAGAAGTAGACCCGCCAGCGGGGGCGGATGTTCGGGTCCGGGGCCGCCTCGATGGCGCCGCCGCGCAGCCCCGCGACCGCCTTACCGTCGATATGGAGGACCACCCGGTCGTGTTCGAAGCGGACGTCGCAGCGCTCCCGCTCCTGGGCGTCCCAGCCAAAGACCTGCCCGTAGAAGAGCGCCGCCTCGAAGGCGTCACGGGTGCGCAGCTCCAGCCATACGGGCGCGCCGGGTCTGCGCTCGCCCCACCAGGCGGAGGTCAGATCGCCCTCCCAGATGCCGAAGTTGGCCCCGTCCGGGTCGGCCGCCCAGGCCACCCGGCCGCTGCCGAACTCCAGCGGCCCGACCGCGACCGTGCCACCGCGCTCCTGGATGCGCGAGGCCACCTCGTCCGCGCTGTCCGCCGCGAAGTACGTGGTCCAGGTGACCGGGAGGGACACTCCCGCCGATGGGGACGAGGCGCCGATGCCGACGGTCGGTACGCCGCCCTCGGTGTACGCGATGGTGTAACGGCCGTGCCCCTGCCGGGTGGGGCGGAAGCCCCAGCCGAGGAGCTCTCCGTAGAAGTGGTGCGCGCGGTCCAGATCCGCCGCCATGAGGCTCACCCAGCACGGTGCGCCCTGGACAGCACGGAACCTCTCCCGCAAGGCCGCTCACCTCACTCATGTCCCTGGGGGCGCCACAGACGTCCCGCAGGCAGCCGTCATCGCTCGGACCTCCTGCCCGATATCTACACTTTCCTCCGCTTTCGCGGTCTGCGCCACCTTCACGCCCACCGGCGCGCCCGCCCGGAAGGGAGCGCATGCGTTGTGGCGTATCACACCGGGGCACCTCCGGCATCGGAGCACGGCCGCCCGGCCATGGCAGGGCAGTATTGCGCCATGTCGAATCTCCGCTCAAACATCGTCGCCTGGCTGGGCCGCAAGTACTTTTCGAGAATTCAGAAGAACGGCTTCGACTTGTCCAAGATGTCGTTTCTCCCGGACGCCACACTGGCGCCCTTGAGGCGCGATGGACTCGACCCCATTCCCGATCTGTCCCGAACCAGGGCAAAAGAACCCATCAGCAAGATATGGCTGCCTTTCGGCATCAATGCCTGGCTTGTCACTGGATATGACGAGACCAAGGCGGTACTCGGAAAGGCGAAGGGGTTCAGCTCGGATTTCACCAATCTCGCGGATCGGAACATCGGCGTCGCCCCGCAGCAGAATCCAGGAGGTCTCGGCTTCAGCGATCCACCGACGCATACGAGACTGCGACGCCTGCTGACCCCCGAATTCACCATGCGGCGGCTCAGCAGGCTCACCCCGCGCATCCACTCCATCGTGGAGGAGCGCCTCGACGAGATGGCCGCGGCCGAGGGCCCGGTGGACCTCGTGCAGGCGTTCGCCCTCCCCATTCCCGCGCTGGTCATCTGCGAACTGCTCGGTGTGCCGTACGAGGACCGCGATGACTTCCAGCGCCACAGCACGGCGCGGTTCGACCTCTTCAGCGGGGCGAACGCCTCCTTCGGCGCGATGTCGGACTCCCTCTCCTATCTGCACGGAATCGTCCGGAAGCAGCGCGAGACCCCCGGTGACGGACTGCTCGGCATGCTGGTGAAGGAGCACGGCGACGAACTCGACGACCAGGAGCTGGCCGGGCTCGCCGACGGTGTGCTGACGGGTGGTCTGGAGACGACCGCGAGCATGCTGGCGCTCGGCACACTGGTGCTGCTCCAGGCTCCCGAGCAGTTCGCCGCGATACGGGATCAGGACGATGTCGTGGACCCGTTCGTGGAGGAGCTGCTGCGCTATCTCACGGTGGTGCAGGTGGCCTTCCCGCGGTTCGCACGCGAGGACATGGAGATCGCGGGCACGCGGATATCCGCCGGTGATCTGATGCTGTGCTCGCTGAGCGGGGCCAACCGGGACGAGAAACTGGGCCCGGACATGGAGCGGGTCGATCCGCACCGGCAGGCCCCCTCGCATCTGGCCTTCGGATACGGCATCCACCGCTGCATCGGCGCCGAACTGGCCAAGATGGAACTCCGGGCCGCCTATCCCGCGCTCGTACGGCGGTTTCCGGAGATGCGGCTCGCGGTACCGGCGGAGAAGCTCTCGTTCCGGAAGCTCTCCATCGTCTACGGCGTGGATGAGCTGCCGGTACTGCTGAAGTAGCCGGGCCCGGAGAGGGACGGGGTGAACGGGAGGGGGCAGGGGCCGGGGAAGCGGGGCGGGAGGGGCGGGAACCGGGGGCAGGGACCCGGGGCAGGGCGGGATCGCGTACGGCAGGGTGCGGCCTGAGGCGTGCGTGCGCGGGGGTACGGACGGAAGTGCTCGGTCCGCTGCCCGGATGGATCGACCGGGAGCGGTCGGAAGCGGTCGGAAGCGCCCGGAGAGGCCGTCCGGACGGAGGTGCGTCCGGGAAACGCTCAGAGGGGCCAGGAGGGGGCCGGAAGGGGCCACGTCCACAAGCGCCCGGAGAACCGCCCGGAGGGGCGTGCAGAAGCGCTCAGAAGCGCTCGACCAGATGCTCGCGCTCGCTCGGCGCCTCGTACGACGTCGGCCAGAAGTCGGTGATGGTCTGGATCCGACCGTCCGCCGAGGCGGTGAAGAAGCTGATCGCCTGCGTCTCCTCCTCGTCCACGCTGTAGCGCACCCAGGAGACCGCCTGCTCGCCGTCGGCCACGACGCGCTCGACCTCCAGGCTCCACTCGCCCACGTACTCGGCGTTGAACCGGATCACACCGTCCCGGCCGAGCACCCGCTCGCGGGTCTGCGGCAGTTCGTAGCGGACGTCGTCGGCGAGGGTGGCGCCGAATGCCCGCCAGTCCCTGGCCTGGGCCGTTGCCCAGTACGTCTCCACCGTCGCGCCTATGTCGGCCATCAGCTCCCCCTCGGTTGCGCGGCCTCCGTCCATCCCGTCGGGAACGTTATCCACAGGCGCGGGACGACGCCAGCGCGGATGTCGGGGTGCGGCGCAGAATGGTGGGCATGACTGAGAGCACGGAGTCCATGCCGGACTGGGAAAAGCGCTTCCGGGCGCCGCGAGTGGGGCTGCCCGACTGGGCGGAGGACGCCCCGGACCACTCGCTGTTCGTCTCGAATGCCACGGGCACGTATGAGCTGTACGCATGGGACCGGGCGACCGGCGCACAGCGACAGGTCACGGACCGGCCGAACGGGACGACCGACGGGGTGCTGTCGCCGGACGGCCGGTGGATCTGGTGGTTCTCGGACACCGACGGCGATGAGTTCGGGGTGTGGCTGCGTCAGCCGTTCCGCGGCGGCGAGGAGGGTGAGCGCCCGGCCGACGAGCCCGCGGCCCCCGGTCTGGCCCCCTCCTACCCCGCGGGGCTCGCGCTAGGCCGCGACGGCACGGCGGTCGTCGGGCGGTCCACCGACGAGGACGGCTCGACCATCCATGTGGTACGGCCGGGCGGCGAGACCGAGGAGATCTACCGGCACCGCGAGTCCGCCGGAGTGGGCGATCTCACCCATGACGGGACGCTGATCGCGATAGAGCACACCGAGCACGGCGACGCGATGCACTCGGCGATCCGGGTCCTGCGGCTGGACGGGACGGCCGTCGCGGAGCTGGACGACACCAAGGGCGGCACCGAGGAGCTGGGCCTGTCCGTGATGGGCTTCGCGCCCGTCGCAAGGGACACCCGGCTGCTGGTCGGGCACCAGCGGCGCGGCCGGTGGGAGCCCATGGTGTGGGATCCGCTGACCGGTGTGGAGACCGCGCTGGCGATCGACCTGCCCGGTGACGTCGGGGCGGATTGGTTCCCGGACGGATCGGCGCTGCTGGTCGAGCACAGCCATCACGCGCGCAGCGAGCTGTGGCGGTACGACCTCGCCGCTGCCGAGCTCACCCGGCTGGAGACCCCGGCGGGCACGATCTCGGGCGCCACGGCGCGGCCGGACGGCTCGGTGGAGTTCCTGTGGTCATCGGCCCAGAAGCCGCCCCGGGTGCGGTCCACGAGCGGGCGGACGGTGCTGGACCCGCCCGGGTTCACGGCCCCGGAGTCGGTGGCGGTCACCGACGTCTGGGTGGACGGGCCCGGCGGGCGGGTGCACGCGCTGGTGCAGAAGCCCGACGGCGAGGGCCCCTTCCCGACGGTCTTCGACATCCACGGCGGGCCGACCTGGCACGACAGCGACGCCTTCGCGGCGGGCCCGGCGGCCTGGGTGGACCACGGCTTCGCCGTGGTGCGGGTCAACTACCGCGGCTCCACCGGTTACGGGCGGGCGTGGACGGACGCGCTCAAGCACCGCGTCGGGCTGATCGAGCTGGAGGACATCGCGGCGGTACGGGAGTGGGCGGTGGCCTCGGGGCTCGCCGACCCCGAGCGGCTGGTGCTGGCCGGCGGTTCCTGGGGCGGCTATCTGACGTTGCTGGGGATCGGCACCCAGCCGGATTCATGGGCGCTGGGGCTGGCCGCGGTCCCGGTCGCGGACTATGTGACGGCCTACCACGACGAGATGGAGGCCCTGAAGGCGATGGACCGCACCCTGCTGGGCGGCACCCCGGAGGAGGTGCCGGAGCGGTTCGAGGCGTCGTCCCCGCTGACCTATGTGGATCAGGTGCGGGCGCCGGTCTACATCTCGGCGGGGGTCAACGACCCGCGCTGCCCCATACGGCAGATCGACAACTATGTGGAGCGGCTCGAGCGGCGCGGCGCCCCGCATGAGGTCTACCGCTACGACGCGGGGCACGGCTCGCTGGTCGTCCAGGAGCGGATCAAACAGGTGCGCCTGGAGATCGAGTTCGCTCAGCGTCATCTGGGGTCCGGTCCGCGTCCGGCGCCGTCGGCGCCGTCGGAGCCGTCGGCTCGGGCGGTGTGAGGCCGAGGGCCAGATCGCGGGCGGTCTCGGCCTCGCGGCGGAACAGCCGGAACCACATGAAGACCACGAAGCCGGCGAAGACGAACCACTCACCGGTGTAGCCCAGGTTCTGGAACGCCTTGATGTCGAGCCCGGTGCCCTCCGCCGCCGTGGGGGGCACCGGCTTCAGGGCCCCGGGAGCCTGGGAGGAGGTCACCCAGGCGTCGTACACCTGATACGGCACCAGGTTGACCAGGGAGGCGGCGCTGATCATGCCCAGCTGACCGCGGGGGAGGCCACCGCTCGCGCTCACCCCGTCGCCGCCCTGGTGCTCGGACGCCTGAAGCGCCCCGGTGACGGTCACCTCACCGGAGGGCGGTGCGGGCACCTTGGCTGTGGCCGCCGGGTCGTCGGCGTCGCCGGGGAGCCAGCCACGGACGACGGGGAGCGCCTTGGCCCCGGCGCCGCCGCCTCCGTTCGCGCCCCCGTCCACACGCAGCAGGGTCAGTACATAGAAGCCGTCGCGGCCGTCCAGCCGCCGGTCCGGAATGAGGAGTTGATGTGCGGTGTCGTATCGGCCGGTGGCGGTCGCCCGCTCCCCGGAGGTCTTCGCGGTGACCGGCAGCAGATCGCGCAGCGGCCGGGCCTCGGCCTTCTGCTCGCCCGACGCCTCTTCCTGCTGCTGGTTATGCGTGTTGACACGCGTCTCGAAGCGGCTGAGCTGCCAACTGCCCATGAAGAGACAGACCGGGATCGCCAGGACGGTGAACACATTGATCACCCACCAGCGGGGGGTCAGCAGAAACCGATACACACCCCCACGGTACGGGCTTCGCGTCGCGGCCCCGGCGGCGGGGCCGCCCCACGGACCCCCGCGTCGCGGCCCCCGGATCCCGCCATGGCGCGCCAGGACGGCCGTAGGGCCTCCCGGGCGCGGGGCACCGGAAGGCGGCTCGGGGAGGCCGCTGCCCGCGGCTCTGGGAGGGCGGAGGCCGCTGCCCGGTCTAGGAGGACGCCACCAGACCGGTGCGGTAGATCGTTCCTGCGCAGGCGCCGCCGATCGTCACGCTCGCCGCGGCCGGGTCGCCCGCCTCGGGGGTGTGGCTGACCAGGACGCTCGAGTCCGGCGGCTCACCGCCGTCGCCACCGCCCGGGGTGCCGCCCGGGGCGCCCGTGGTGGGATCGTCCTGCGGCCCGTCCTGGGCCGACTCCGTGGACGGATCCGGGGTCGGGGTGCCGGTGGTGGAGCAGCCGCTGGTGCCGCCGCCCGACGTCGGGATCCAGGCGAACTTGACCTCGTACGCCTGGCCGGGCCCGAGGATGAGCGTGCCCGGCTGGGTGGAGGGGTCGGGCAGCCCCGCCGCCGCATCCCCCGCCGTATGGTCCACGACGAGGATCCGCGAGGCGTCCGCACCGCCCTGGGCGCTCGCGCCCACCGAGCCGCTGCCCTCGACCGTGCAGGACTGGTCCGAGATGTTCACGACGCGGAACGAGCCGTAGACCCGCCCCTCCGCGTCGGCCGCCCCGACCGATCCGGCGCCACCGCTGGTGAGCTGGGTGCGGCTGCATGTGGGGGAGGTGGCGTTCAGCGTGTTGGAGGGGTCGGGGGCCGTGCCCCCGGAGCCGCCCTCCTCGCCCTTCGGCGGCTTGTGCTTCCCCTTGTCCTTGCCCTTGTCGCCCTTGTCCTGTTCGACCGTGTCGGCGGGCCCGTCGGAGCCCTTGCCGCCGCTGCCCTCACCGTGCCGGCCGCCGCTGACCTCAGGGGTGCGGTGGCTGCTGGAGGCGTTGGCCGGCTGGTCGTTGCCGCCGTCGCTGGTGGTCGCGACATGCACCAGCGCCGGTACGGCCGCACAGCCGAGCACCACCGCCGCCGCGGCCCCGACCAGGGCCTGGCGCCGCCGCGCACGGCGGGCGGGCACGGCGCGCCGCAGATGGTCGAGGGTGTCGGGGGCGGGCTCGAGGTCATCGACGGCGCGGTGCAGCAGCCGCCGCAGCGACTCCTCGTCCTCACCGCCGGGCCCGTCGTCGTCCAGCCGAATCCGCAGGGGCGTCACCTGCCCCTGCCCGGACACGGCGGACCGTCCGGCCCCGGCGGACCCGGTGGAGTCACCGGCATCCGTGCTCTCGGCGGACCCGGTGGAGGCATCGAGCTCCCGGGCCTCCGCGGACCCGGGGGAGTCAGCGGCGCCCCTGGCCCCGGCGGACCCGGTGTGCCCACCGGCCTCCGTAGATCTAGCGGATCCCGAAGACCCCGCGGACTCCCCGGATCCCGCGGACTCCTCGGATCCCGCAGACCCCGCGGACTCCCCGGATCCCGCGGACTCCCTCGGCTCTGCCGATTCCATCGGCTCCGACGGCTCTATCGGTTCCATCGGCTCCGTGGACTCCACTGGCTCTCCGGAATCGGCCCCGTCGCCGTTCCGCCGACCGGGATCCCCCGGGCCCGGCGTAGGTGTGATGTGGTTCATGCCGGAGCCTCCATGGCGACGCGGAGCGCCGCGATGCCGCGCGAGCCGTACGCCTTGACCGAGCCGAGCGATATCCCCAGCGTCTCGGCCACCTGGGCCTCGGTCATATCGGCGAAGTAGCGCAGCACGAGAACTTCGCGCTGACGGCGCTGAAGTCCCCTCATCGCCTTGATCAATTGATCCCGTTCAAGCTGTTCGTACGCCCCCTCCTCGGCACTGGCCATATCGGGCATCGGCTTGGAGAGCAGCTTCAGCCCGAGGATGCGCCGGCGCAGCGCGGAGCGGGAGAGATTGACGACCGTCTGCCGCAGATAGGCGAGGGTCTTCTCGGGGTCCCGGACTCGCTTGCGCGCCGAGTGCACACGGATGAACGCTTCCTGCACGACGTCCTCGCAGGACGCGGTGTCGTCGAGGAGGAGCGCGGCGAGACCGAGGAGCGACCGGTAGTGGGCGCGGTAGGTCTCGGTGAGGTGATCGACTGTGGTGCCCGCTGCCATCGCGTCGTCAGTGTCCTCGCGCCCTGTTGTGATGTGCGCGGGGCGGGCCGTCGGCCACGGCGCGATCACCGGCATGCCACCTGGTGCGCGCGGGGGGCGTACTGCCGCGCCGCCGCGCACTGGACCCGTCGCGATGCCGAATACCTCTGCCACGCCTGTTGGACACGCCGCCCCCTGTCAGGGTTGTACGCGCGGAGCATCGCTTTTGACGATGCGTTCAATGCCCCCATGCGCACCAACTCTTCCCCAATGCCCCAGTTATCCCAGCGCCCACTGCGGGGCGGCTGGAAAGACGCTCCCCGCCCGCTGCCGGTTGCAGCGGGCGGGGAGCGAATACGTCGACCACATCAACGGCCCAGCTCAGCTGGTCCAGGCCGGTGACACGCGCACAGGATATTCACATCTGCCGGACGACGCACCTGCTGAAACGTCACTTTAAGACGGTCGCTCACGTTCCGGCGGCCCGGCCCCCTTGGACGGCCGTCCGACCGCTACACAGTCGGCCGACTGCCCATGGGCCCCGTCACCTCGCGGCGGCCCCGCCAGTCAGCTCGGCCGCGACGACCTCCGCGATCTGCGCGGTGTTCAGCGCCGCGCCCTTGCGGAGGTTGTCGCCGCAGACGAACAGCTCCAGCGCCTTCGGGTCGTCCAGCGACCGCCGAACCCGCCCCACCCAGGTGGGGTCGGTGCCCACGGCGTCGGCGGGGGTGGGGAATTCGCCCTCCGCCGGGTTGTCGCACAGCACCACACCGGGGGCGCCCGCCAGGATCTCGTGCGCCGCCTCGACCGTCACCTCGTTCTCGAACCGCGCGTGCACGGCCAGCGAATGCGTGGTGATCACGGGCACCCGTACACAGGTCGCGGTGACCCTCAACTCCGGCAGCCCCAGGATCTTGCGGGACTCGTTGCGCACCTTGAGCTCCTCGGAGGACCAGCCGTCCTCCTTGAGCGAACCGGCGAACGGCACCACATTGAGCGCCATCGGCGCCGGGAACGGCCCGGTGTCGCCCACCGCCCGCCGTACGTCCCCGGGGTGGGTGCCCAGCTCCGTACCGGCGACCAGCGCGATCTGCTCGCGCAGGGCGTCGATGCCTTCCTTGCCCGCACCGGAGACCGCCTGGTACGAGGAGACGATCAGCTCGCTCAGCCCGAACTCGGCGTGCAGCGCGCCCATCGCGACAATCATCGACAGGGTGGTGCAGTTGGGGTTGGCGATGATGCCGCGCGGGCGGACACGGGCCGCGTGCGCGTTCACCTCCGGCACCACCAGGGGGACATCGGGGTCCATCCGGAAGGCGCCGGAGTTGTCGACGGCCACCGCGCCCTTGCTCGCCGCGATGGGCGCCCACTGCGCCGACACCTCGTCCGGTACGTCGAACATCGCGACGTCAACGCCCTCGAACGCCTCTTCGCCCAGCGCGACGACCTCGACCTGCTCACCCCGGACGGTCAGCTTCCGGCCGGCCGAGCGGGGCGAGGCGATCAGCCGGATCTCGCCCCAGATGTCGGCGCGCTCCGAGAGGATCGAGAGCATGACGGTGCCGACCGCGCCGGTGGCACCGACGACCGCGAGGGTGGGCTTTTCGCCACCGCCGGCACCGCCAGGGCGAGTCATCGGCCGGTACCTCCGTAGACCACCGCTTCGTCGCTGTCGCTGTCCAGGCCGAAGGCGCTGTGCACGGCCACGACCGCGTCCTTCACATCGTCGGCGCGGGTGACGACCGAGATACGGATCTCGGAGGTCGAGATCAGCTCGATGTTGACCCCGGAGTTCGACAGCGCCTCGAAGAAGGTCGCGGTGACCCCCGGGTTGGTGCGCATTCCGGCACCGATCAGGGAGATCTTGGCGATCTGGTCGTCATAGCGCAGCGAGTCGAAGCCGATCAGCGCCTTCGCCTTGGTCAGCGCCTCCATCGCCCGGTGGCCGTCGGTCTTCGGCAGCGTGAAGGAGATGTCGGTCAGCCCGGTCGACGCGGCGGAGACGTTCTGCACCACCATGTCGATGTTGATCTCGGCGTCGGAGATCGTACGGAAGATGGCCGCGGCCTCACCCGGCTTGTCCGGCACCCCGACGACCGTGACCTTGGCCTCGGACGTGTCGTGTGCGACCCCGGAGATGATCGCCTGCTCCATGCCTTCTTCTCCTTCTCGCGCTTCCGGCCGGTTGCGCACCCAGGTGCCCTGGTGGCCGGAGAAAGACGACCGTACGTGGATGGGGATGTTGTACCGGCGCGCGTACTCCACGCAGCGCAGGTGCAACACCTTGGAGCCGCTCGCGGCCAGCTCCAGCATGTCCTCGTACGGAATCTCGTTGATCTTGCGAGCCTTCTTCACCACCCGTGGATCGGCGGTGAACACGCCGTCCACATCGGTGTAGATCTCGCATACCTCGGCGTCCAGGGCCGCGGCCAGCGCGACCGCGGTGGTGTCCGAACCGCCCCGGCCGAGGGTGGTGATGTCCTTGCTCTTCTGGGACACGCCCTGGAAACCCGCGACGATCGCGACCGCGCCGAGTTCGAGCGCGTCACGGATACGGCCCGGCGTGACGTCGATGATCCGTGCTTTGTTGTGAACCGCGTCGGTGATGACTCCCGCCTGGCTGCCGGTGAACGACAGCGCCTCATGACCGAGGTTTTTGATCGCCATCGCCAGCAAGGCCATGGAGATCCGCTCCCCGGCGGTCAGCAGCATGTCGAATTCACGGCCAGTAGGGATCGGGGATACCTGCTCGGCGAGATCGATCAGCTCGTCCGTCGTGTCGCCCATCGCGGAAACCACGACGACCACCTGGTGGCCGTTCTTCTTGGCTTCCACGATTCGCTTGGCGACCCGCTTGATGCCTTCGGCATCGGCAACGGAGGAGCCTCCGTACTTCTGCACGACAAGGCCCACGTGCGCTCCTCGCAGCTCTCAATAATGCGGTCGGCTCAGTCTAACGAGCGGCCGGAATGTGCCCTCCCAATATCACATAGCGAGACGAATGCCTCACAGGGTGATCAGGAAAGACAAGGGGCGTCGAGGGCGCAGCGTCCACGCACCCGCGAGATTCCCCGCATCCCTCCCACCCGCTCAGCGACGAACCCTGCCCGCTCACCGCCGAAGCACACGGGAACGTAATCCAGCTCACAGGTGCGGGCGGCCCGGCGGGCCGTCGCGTGGACCGTCTCTCGCGAGTCGCCCCCGGGGCCGACCCGGGGGCCGCGGGGCCGACCCGGGGGCCGCCTTCCAGGCCGCGCCGGACGCTCCTCAGCGCGGCCCCGGGACGTTCCTCAGCGCGACCCGGACATTCCTCAGCACGTCCGGACCTTCCTCAGCTCGGCCCTGAGCGCAGGCCGAGCGGCGCCGCGATCTCCGCCGCCATGACCCGGCCGGCCTCCTCCGCGAGCTGCTCGTCACCGCCCGCGTTGCTGTCCGTGTCCAGTCCGTCCAGCTCGTCCAGCGGGCTGTCCAGCCGTACGTGCGCGACCAGCGACTGGAGCGCGCGCAGGGCCGCCGAGGCGGTCGTCCCCCAGTTGGAGAGATACGAGAACTGCCACCACCACAGCGCCTCGCTGATCCGGCCCCCGCGGTAGTGCGCCATCCCGTGCCGCAGATCGGTGATGATCCCGGCCAGGTCGTCGGAGATCCGGCAGGCGACGGGCTGACTGCGCGGCACGTACGGGTCGAAGACCTCCGAGTAGATGTCCACCGGCTCCAGCAGCTGGGCGAAGCGCTCACGCAGCTCGTCGACGTCCGGCTCCGGGCCGGCGTCCGGTTCGTACCGCTCGTCCGGGACGAAGTCCTCGTGCGCGCCGAGCCGGCCGCCCGCGAGGAGCAGCTGGGACAGCTCGAGCAGCAGGAACGGCACGGCGCTGTCCGGCTCGTCCCCCTTGGCGACTTCGGTGACCGCGACGATGAAGCTCTCGATCTGGTCGGAGATCTGGACCGCGAAGTCGTCCGGGTCCGGGTGGGCGTCGTGCAGCGTTGCGTCAGACATCGAGAAGTCTTCTCCCTTCGAAGGCACGACCGAGCGTGACCTCGTCGGCGTACTCCAGGTCGCCACCGACCGGAAGGCCGCTGGCCAGGCGGGTGACCTTCAAACCCATGGGCTTGATCATGCGCGCGAGGTACGTGGCGGTGGCTTCGCCCTCCAGATTCGGATCGGTGGCCAGGATGAGCTCGGTGACCGTACCGTCCGCGAGCCGCGTCAGCAGCTCCCTGATCCGCAAATCGTCCGGGCCGACGCCTTCGATGGGGCTGATCGCCCCGCCGAGCACGTGATAGCGGCCCCGGAACTCACGCGTCCGCTCGATCGCGACGACGTCCTTCGGCTCCTCGACCACACAGATGACCGCGGAGTCACGACGGGGGTCCTGACAGACGCGGCACTGCTCGGCCTCGGCGACGTTCCCGCAGACCGCGCAGAACCGCACCTTCTCCTTGACCTGCGTCAGCGCATGCGCGAGGCGGCGGACGTCGGTGGGCTCGGCCTGAAGGATGTGGAAGGCGATCCGCTGAGCGCTCTTGGGACCGACGCCGGGCAGTCTGCCCAACTCGTCGATGAGGTCCTGGACCACGCCCTCGTACACGCCTTCATCCAATCTCGCGCCGCCGCGCGGTGGCCGTACTTCACATGAATATTCGGTTTCGCCGCGCCCTCACGGCCGGGGCTTTCGCGCTCTTACGGCTGGAGCCTTGATCTTGCTGGGGCCATTGCTCTTACCGCTGGGACCGCACCGCTCTCACGGCCGGGGCGCCGCGTCCGGGCCGCCGGGTCGGGGCCGCCGGGTCGGGGCCGGGGAGCCCGAGGATCCGGGACGCCCCGAGGCCCGGAATGCTCCGGAACCCGAGGTGATGCCCCGGAACCCGAGGTAACCCGAGGTTCAGAACGGGAGCCCGGGCATACCGCCCAGCCCTTGGGCGAGCGGGCCCAGCTTGCGCTGCTGGAGCTCCTGCGCGGCGTTGTTGGCGTCACGGACGGCCGCGACGACCAGATCCGCGAGGGTCTCCGTGTCCTCAGGATCCACGGCCTTGGGGTCGATGACCAGGCCCTGCAACTCACCGGCACCGGTCACGGTCGCCTTCACCAGGCCACCGCCCGCGGAACCCTCGACATGAGTCCGGGCCAGCTCCTCCTGGGCCGCGGCGAGGTCCTGCTGCATCTTCTGAGCCTGTTGCAGCAGCTGCTGCATATTCGGCTGGCCACCACCGGGGATCACGGCTTCGCTCCTGGCGCTCGACAGTCGTTCTCTTCGATAGCCCGAGCCTACGTGCTCCCCGTGCGCCTTGCTCTACGCCGTACGGAGGAGACGCGGCGACGTGGAGCACGGGCGCGGGGCCCGCGCCTCCTACTCGTTGACGATCTCTTCGATCACCGTGGCACCGAGCTCGCGGACGATCAGGTCGTGGCCGCTCAGCGCGGAGTCGTCCAGGTCCGCGTCGTCCTCGGCCGGCATGTCGTCCTCCAGCGCGACCCGCGGAGGCTCGGGCTCCCGGTAGGCGGGCGCCGCCTCGGGGGGCGGGCCCGCGTCCGCCGATCCGGACGGTGCGGAGGGCGCGGCCGGGGGCGGGGAGGCGGGCGCGGGCCGGGGTGCGGGCTGCCGGGGCGCGGCGGGCTGGCCACCGCCGCCGAAGCCGCCGCCGCCACCGGCGCCGCTGCCGCCTCCGAAGCCGCCGCCGGTGGCGCCACCACCGCCTCCGCCATGGCCGCCGGGACCGCTCGGGCCACCGGCACCGCCGAAGCCGCCCGGACCAGCTGGGCCGCCTGGACCACCTGGGCCGCCGCCCTGCTGTCCGGCGCCGCCCGAGGGATCGACGATCGCCTCGATCCGCCACTGCACGCCGATGGCGTCCTGGAGCGCCTGCCGCAGGACGTCCTCGCTGCCGCCGCCCACGAAGCTGTCCCGCGCGCCCGCGTTGGAGAAGCCGAGCTGGAGGGTGGTGCCGTCGAAGCCGGCAACCGTCGCGTTCTGGCTCAGCAGGATCCAGGTGAAGCGGCGGCGGTTCTTGACCGCCTCCAGGATGTCCGGCCACATCTGCCGCACCTGCACGGCGCCCTGCGCCATGCCCGGTGCGCCCTGCGCGGGTGCGGAAGGGGCGGCCGGCGCGGCGGGTGCGGAAGGCCCGGTCGGCGCGGAGGGCGCCGCGGGTGTCTGTGCGGGTGGGCCGCCGCCCTGCCCCGGCGCGGTGGCCGTGGGCCAGCCGCCGGGCTG
The DNA here is from genome assembly GCF_040653035.1 of Streptomyces malaysiensis subsp. malaysiensis. Lineage (NCBI taxonomy): Bacteria > Bacillati > Actinomycetota > Actinomycetes > Kitasatosporales > Streptomycetaceae > Streptomyces > Streptomyces malaysiensis. Next base: position 27,990 of record NZ_JBEZNG010000003.1, on the reverse strand, counting down.
CCGGGCGGGCGCCCCGGCGCCCCGTCCACCGCCACCACCGGAAGCGCCACCACCGGAGGCACCGCCGCCACCGGAAGCGCCGCCCGGGCCGCCCGGACCAGGCGCACCGCCCGCACCGGACGCCCCGGAACCGGGCGCGGAAGCCGTGGGCCAGGCTCCGGGCCGCGAGCCGCCGCCCTCCGCCGCTGGGGACTGAGCGCCCGACGGCCAGGCCCCTGGCCGCTGCCCGCCGCCGCCCTCAGCGGGCGCGGCAGGGGCACCGCCCTGCTGTCCACTGTCACCGGCGCCACCCGGACCGCCGCCCTGGCCGCTGTCCGCGGCGGGCCGCGCACCCGCGGGCCACCCACCAGGGTCCTCGGCACCGCCCGGCCCGCCTGGGGCCTGCCCCTGGCCGGGCCCGCCCCCGGCCATCGCCGCACGCGCGGCGGCCGGACCGGACGGCCCGGCGAGGGGCGCGGCGGGAGCGTGGGCGTCGGGCCCCGGTACGTACCCCATGGCGGGCCCGGGCCCAGCCGGCCCCGCGACGCCACCACCGGCAGCGCCGCCGACACCGGCACCGCCACCACCGCCCAGGCCGCCCGCGAGTGCCCCGCGCTCCAGCCTCTCCAGGCGCGATTGCACCGAGCGCTCGTCGTCGAAGGCGGCGGGCAGCAGCACCCGGGCGCAGATCAGCTCCAGCTGGAGCCGCGGCGAGGTGGCGCCACGCATCTCCGTCAGGCCCTCGTTGACCAGGTCCGCCGCACGGCTCAGCTCGGCGCCGCCGAAGACCGACGCCTGCGCCTGCATCCGCTCCACCACATCGGCGGGGGCGTCGATGAGCCCCTTCTCCGCCGCGTCCGGCACGGCGGCGAGGATCACCAGATCGCGCAGCCGCTCCAGCAGATCGGCGACGAAGCGCCGGGGGTCGTTGCCCCCCTCGATCACGCGGTTGACGACCTCGAACGCCGCCGCCCCGTCGGTCGCCGCGAAGGCGTCCACGATCGAGTCGAGCAGCGAGCCGTCCGTATAGCCGAGCAGCGAGGTCGCCATGGCGTAGGTCACGCCGTCGTCGCTCGCGCCCGCGAGCAACTGGTCCATCACCGACATCGAATCCCGCACGGACCCGGCCCCGGCCCTGACGACCAGCGGCAGCACCCCGTCCTCGACCGGGATCGCCTCGCGTCCGCAGACCTCTCCCAGATAGTCGCGGAGCGTCCCGGGAGGCACGAGCCGGAACGGATAGTGGTGCGTACGCGACCGGATGGTGCCGATGACCTTCTCCGGCTCGGTGGTCGCGAAGATGAACTTGAGGTGCTCCGGGGGCTCCTCGACCACCTTCAGCAGGGCGTTGAACCCCGCCGAGGTGACCATATGGGCCTCATCGATGATGTAGATCTTGTAACGACTCGACGCGGGCCCGAAGAACGCCTTCTCCCTCAGCTCACGGGCGTCGTCCACACCACCGTGGGACGCGGCGTCGATCTCGATCACATCGATCGACCCCGGTCCGTTCCGCGCGAGGTCCTGGCACGACTGGCACTCGCCGCAGGGCGTCGGGGTGGGACCCTTCTCACAGTTCAGACAGCGGGCCAGGATGCGCGCGCTGGTCGTCTTGCCACACCCGCGGGGACCGCTGAACAGATACGCGTGGTTGACCCGGTTGTTGCGCAGCGCCTGCTGCAACGGGCCGGTGACATGCTCCTGCCCGATGACCTCCGCGAAGGTCTCGGGGCGGTAGCGGCGGTACAGCGCAAGGGACGACACGCTTACGACGATATCGGGGACCACGGACAACGAGACCACACCCGCACCCGCACACCCCACGCACCCGGCCCGCCCGCGGCCCCCACAGACGCAAAAGGCCCCCGGACGCGAAGGGCCCCGGCGCAAAGGCCCTCAGACGCGAAGGGCCCCCCACGTACCCGCCAGAGCCCACTTACCCTTGCTGCCTTCCGGCCCTGGGGGAGTTCGGTGAGATAGCGCCACGTGAGGGGCTGCGCCCCACCTTAGCGGATCGACCGGGGTGCGAACGACTTCGCGGGTGCCCCTTCCGGTCGTGGACCGTTTTCGGCCAGGATTCGGCCGAAGGCCGGTGGGGCACACCGCCGGGGCGGGACGGCCCCGCGGAAGGGCGGCCTCGGAAGGGCGTCCCCGCAGAAAGACGGCCCCAGGGCGGGGCGGCCCCGGCAGGCGTCATCCGGTGGCTTCCGGGGCTTCCGGGGCTTCCGGCTCACGATGGGTGGCGAGGTACGTCCCGGCGCTGATCACGGGGATCACGGCCAGCACCCACCAGACACGGTGGTAGTCCCCCAGGATCGTCGCGCTGGTCGGTGTCCCCAGGACGGCCACGAACACGCTGACGCCAAGTAGGGCGCCCAGCTGCCGGAAGCTGTTGTTGATCGCGGTGCCGACGCCGAAGCGCTCCGGTGGCAGCGCCTTCGCCGCGGCGCTGTTGAGGGTGGAGAGGGCCAGGCCGACCCCGATGCCGTTGAGCACAAGGGTGGGAAGCCAGTGCGCGGCCCAGTGCGGCGAGGCGCCGGTGCGCAGGGCGAGAGCGGCGGCGCCCGCGGCGTAGAAGAGGGCGCCGGTGACGAAGACCGGGCGGTAGCCGAATCGTTCGGCCAGCCGGCCGGCCAGCGGGGCAACGAGCGCGGTGACGAGTGCGCTGGGGCTGACGGCCAGTGCGGACTTCAGCACGGAGTAGTGCCAGACGTTCTGGAGGAACAGCAGGCTGGAGAGCAGAACGGCGAAGAAGGCCACGGAGAAGACCAGCGTGGCGACATTGGACGCCTGGAAGTTGCGGATCCGGAACAGGCTCAGGTCGAGTGCCGGCCGCACGGCGCGCCGGGACCGCAGGATCAGCAGCGGGATCAGGACGACACCGGCCACCGCGGTCGCCAGGACACGCGGGTCGTCCCACCCCAGGCGCGGCCCGTAGATGACGGCGAAGCTGAGCAGGGCGGGCGCCGCGGCGCTCATGGCGACGCCGAGGGGGTCGGGGAAGCCTCCGTTCCGGGAGCCGCGGGTCTCGGTCAGCAGGCGTGCGCCCCAGGCGGCGGTGAGCAGGCAGACGGGGACGTTGAGCAGGAAGACCCAGCGCCAGGTGGTGTATTCGATCAGGAGCGCGCCCAGGGTCGGGCCGATCGCGGTGGCGACGGCCGCCATGGCACCCCAGGTGCTGATCGCCGTGGCCCGGCGCTCCAGGGGGAACGCGGGCAGGAGAAGCGCCAATGAGGCCGGAACGATGATGGCGCCGAAGACACCTTGGGCCGCCCGTGCCGCGATGAGCACGCCGAGCCCGGGGGCGAGACCGCACAGGGCACTGCTGAGCGCGAAGCCCACGAGACCGATCTGGAACAGACGCTTGCGGCCGTAGGCGTCGGCCAGTTGCCCGGCCGGGATCAGGAACGCGGCGAAGACCAGGGTGTACGCGTTGAGGACCCACACCAGACGGGTGATCCCGGCATCGAAGCTGGTGCTGATCGTGTCGAAGGCGACATTCACGATCGTGGTGTCGAGGAAGACGATGAACACGCCGAGGCTGGTCAGCGCGAGGATGCGGCGGGCATCCCGGTCCGGTACCGACGGGGCGGATGCGACCGGGGCCGTCGCCTGCGAGGCGGACGGGACGGACGGCATGGACGAGGTGGGCGGGGACGACGAGGTGGACGGGGACGAGGTGGGCGGGGTGGACGGGCTGGACATCGGCGCGCGGCTCCTCATACGTCGGTCGGGGTCGTCCTCACACGGCTGTACACGGCTGTTCACGGCTTCTCGGGTCCGCCGGCCGCGGACACCGCGTCGGCGGAGCGTGCGGCAGGGGTACGTCGGCAGGGGGTACGGCAGGGGCGCGATGGCCCCCCGAAGGGGGTACGGGTCACTGCCACGAGCCGATGACCAGCGTGAACAAGGCGACGAAGGCCACCCCTACGAAGATCAGGTACTGCGGGAAGAAACGCCGCCAACGCTGGGTGAGCACGCCGATCAACGTGAGTACGAGCCCGACGCCGACGATGCGCTCCCCCCGCGCGGCCGTGGACCGCAGCACCCACTCGCCCGCGGGCACCCCGGCACGCCCCGCCTCGGCCGCGTACACCTTGTACGGGATACCGCTCGCGGGCTGGTGCCGTACCGCGCGGGCACCCTCAGAGCGGATCTCGTTCTGCGCCGTGGTGTGCATGCGGGTGGTGGTCAGCGGCTGGGGCAGCTCGACGGAAGTCCCCGAGTACAGCGCGAGCGCGACCAGACCGCCCGCGACGCTGGCCACGGCGGCGCTCACGGTCAGCCGCAGCCCCGCCCTGGGCGCGGCGACGCACAGCACGGCGAGCGCGAGCTCCGGCAGCAGCGGCCAGCTCAGCGCCTCGGTGAAGGACCAGGCGGCCACCAGGCCAAGGCCCGTCCAGGACATCGCCAGCCGGGCGATCCGACGCCGGACCCGGCTGTCGCGGGGCCGGCACTCGGCGAGGAGTTCGAGGACCGCCGTACGGGCAGTGTCGGCGTCGGGGTCCGCCAGCGGCCGCCCGATCCGCACCCGGACGGCGTGCGGACGCAACCGTCCGCGCTTGGGCAGCAGTTCCGCGGTGCCGGACAGGGCGACGGGCACCACCGGCACACCGTTGGAGACGGCCAGTTCGACCGCGCCCCGGCGGAACGTGCCCACGCGGCCCCCTCCCCGGGTGCCTTCGGGAAAGACGACCACCGCGTGTCCGGCGCGCAGCATGGGACCGGCGATGTCCTGGAGGTCGGAGTAACCGCCACCGTGGCGGCGTACGGGAAATGCGGCGGCCAGGACCGAACACACCAGGCGGCGCACGCGGTTCCGGAACCAGTAGTCGGCGGCCGCCGCCACCCGGGGAGCGCGGGCGACGCCGAGGGCGGCCAGGAGCACTGCCGTGTCCGCGTGCGAGGAGTGGTTGGCCACCACCACACAACCGCCCTTCGGCAGCTTCCCCTTGACGGTGAGACCGCCGGTGAGGAAGAGGACGGTCCGCCAGAACCGCCGGCGCAGCCACGCCGCCACCAGAAGCCGGAACGCGGGCCGCGCCGGCCGCCCGGCGGCCACCGCCGCCCCGGCGGCCTCGTCGGTGACGTCACCGAGGACTCCACCGGCGACCCCGCCGGGAACCCCGCCGGTGACGAGTCGCTCGGGCCGCGTATCGCCCTCCGTACCGCCCCCCGTGGCGCTCCGCACCGTGGATAACGATCCGGTCGGCGCGTCCTTCGTCATGGCAAGGCTCCCAACAGGAGAAGGGTCACGAGAAGAGAGTCGATGCGATCCAGGAGCCCCCCGAATCCGGGCAGCCAACGGCCCGCGTCCTTGACCCCGGCACCTCGTTTGATCATGGATTCGAGCAGGTCGCCCAGTGCGCAGCCGCACAGCACGGCGAGCCACCGCAGCGGAGTCCAGGCGTCCATGGCCCACAGGGCCAGACCGGACAGTGCGGCGGAGCCCACAACTCCGCCCCAGGTCTTGGCCGGTGAGAGCGAGGACAGCGGACGGCTCAGGGGTCCGGAGCGGCCCAGCGCCCGCCCGCCGCACCAGCCGCCCACATCCGCGAAGGCCACGCTGACGCAGATCGCGATGGCGAGGTCCCCCAGGAACACCAGTCCGGTGAGGGCGAGGGGCAGCCAGATGAGGCCGAAGGTGGTCCTGACCGCGCGGTCGGCGCCATGGGCCACGTCCTCGCCCACCAGAGGCGGCAGCGCGGCGGCGCAGAGCAGGACACCGGCCATGGGCAGCGTGAGCGCTCCGGGGCGCAGCCAGGCGACGAGGGGCAGAAGCACCCCGGCACACACCAACAAGGCGGCGTCGGCGCGGCGCAGACCCACCAACCGCACATACTCGACCGAACCCACCACGGCGAGCCCGGCCGCGAACAGAGCGGCCCCGGGGGCGCCGAAGGCCAGCGTCCCGCAGACGATCAGCGCGGTGACGCACCAGGTCCGCCAGCGACGGCGCAGTTCGACGTTGCGGACGAAGAGAAGGGCGAGGCCGCTCACGGTGAGCGTCCCGGCGAGGAGCGGTACGGCCCGCGCCAGCTCCGGTGGAAGCGGACCCGCGAAGGGGGTCACAGCCGACCACTCAGAGGACCGTGTTCACGATCCTCACCAACACGACCGCTCTCGCCGCTACGACCACTTTCACCGGCGTGGCCACTCTCACCGGCACGGCTATTGCAGAGCGCCACAACCTGAAACAGCCGCACACCGGCGGTCAACGCGGAACCGACCACGATCACCACCGCGGCGGGCACATACCACCCGGACGCCGCGGCGACCGCGACGACGAGGCAGCGCTCGGTCTTACCCATCGGTCCGCCGTTGATTCTCCGCACCCCGGCCGCGGCCCCGGCGATGGAGATCCATGACGGCGCCGAACTGGCCAGCAGCGCACCGAGTACAAGCGAAGGCGATATGTGCGGCAGAAATCCCAGAATCACCAGGAGATCCGCCGCTCGATCACCGATTTCATTCAGCAACGAACCCAGGCGGGTCTGCTTTCCGGTTTCCCTGGCAATGGAGCCGTCGAGATTCGCGCAGGCCAACCGAGCCGTCAGAAAAACCACAACGGGAACCACGGCCCAGGGAGCGGGCAGCAGGGCAAAAGATGCCGCGGCAGCGCCCGCGCAGAGCATTCCCGCAAAGGTGACCGCATTCGGAGAGACGCCGCTCCGGATCAACTTCCGCCGGAGCAGGGTTAATCGGCGGGCGAACCACGGTTTAAGCGCGTACAGCCCATTCATGGCCAGACGATAACAAGCGGGTGAACAAATTGGCACCACCCATCCCTAAAGCTAGTGGATGCACCAGAGATGCGCTTACGGCGCTAGTGAATACACCAGAGCCCACGCTTTACAGACATCCTCAATCCCCGTTTTCGCATCGGATTCCCCGACCCGCACCGACCCGGCCCCGGCAAATCCCCGAATGGACGGCGAGGCAGCTTCGCCCCGACGATCAACGCTTTTCTCTGAAATCGCCCGCTACGGACCGCACACCCATCTCCACACCCACACCCACACCCACATCCGGCACCGACCACCCCGGCCGTAATCCCGAGGCCACTCCCACCGACCATCACCCGAAGAAGCACGTCCGGTTTATCTCGATTCCGCCGGACATTGACTCCCTCGAACCGACAATGTGGCGCGTCCCACAGGACCCCCGGTGCACCCCGCCGGCCGTGTCAGCGCACCTCATCAAGTGGGGTAGAGTGTCCCACGGAGGATTCGCCTAGAGGCCTAGGGCGCACGCTTGGAAAGCGTGTTGGGGGCAACCCCTCACGAGTTCGAATCTCGTATCCTCCGCCAGCCCAGAGGGCCGGACCGCGCAAGTGGTCCGGCCCTCTGGCGTATACCCGTCCCGGTTTCCCTCCCGGTCGGCCTCAGGCAGTTCCCCAGGGCGCACCGCCGACCCGTCGGTGACGCGCGCCGGGCCCGCGTCCGCACCGCACCCCCGGGCCCCATCCCAGGATCGCGTCGATCACGACGTCCGGATGCCGAGGAGCAGGACCTGACTCATGACTTACCTCCGGTAGAGGGCAGTTGGCACCTCCACCCGCCCCCCCGGTCAGGACAGCGCCCGGACAAGCTCTCCGGCGAGAGGCTCCGGCGAAGCGGGGCCATGGAGAAACTGCGCGACAAAGGCGTCTGGACAGTGGCGGCACCGCACGGATTGAAGAGGCATCCGCGCCGAATAAAGCCCGTGGCGGGCAAAGCCCAGAGGTAAGCCATCCACCAACGGCATGCCTTTCCCCGGACGAGGGCCGCCAGAGGCGGAAACCGTTTGGCGGCACTCCACGTGAGCTCGCGATCACTTTCGGTTAAACATGACACGTCATCTTGTCATCCCGGCTGACCAGCACGGTCGCTGCGTGCCGGTGATGCGCCGCTTCACCCCAGCGCTGAGGAAGGCGTAACGATGAGGATCATTTCGCGGGCCGGCGCCGTGACCGTCGCGGTCGGTGCGGGACTGTCGCTTGCGGTCTTGCCGGCCGGATCGGCCGACGCAGCCGACGCGGCCGACGACGTTCAAGACGTTCAAGTGGAGTGCAACGACATCCCCGGTCTGGTGAACGCCATCAACCAGGCCAACGCCAATGGTGGTCGCATCACCCTCGCGTCCCACTGCACCTACACACTGACCGCACCGAACAACCCGGACGATGGGCTTCCGGAGATCACCGGGGATGTGACCATCTCCGGCAAGGACAGCACCATCCGACGCGATCCGGACGCCACGGAGGTCTTCCGCGTCTTCCACGTGGCGCCCGGCGGCACACTGACCCTGAAGTCGCTCACCGTCAGCGGCGGCGCCAGCGGATCCAATGGCGGCGGCGCCCTGAACGACCAGGGCACGCTGAACCTGAACGACACGGTCTTCAAGGAGAATCGCGCGGTTGACGGTGGTGGCCTCTACAACAACGGTGGGCAGCTCAACCTCGACCGCACCACCGTCGAGCGCAACACCGCGAACGGCTTCGGCGGCGGAGTCGTCAACGACGGCGGCGGCACGATGACGATGAAGGGCGGATCCCTGCTCAAGAACCGGGCGACCATCAGCAATGGTGGCGGTTTGGAGAACATCCTGGGCACCGCGTCCCTGGAGTCCGTATCGGTCCGGGGCAACACCGGCATCAACGGTGGCGGCATCCGCAACGTGAACGGTTCCACCCTGAACCTGAAGTCGACCACTCTCAAGGACAACATCGCCGTGCGAGGCGGGGGCCTTTCGAACCTCGCCAGTCCCGCAACACTCGTCGACTCCCTGGTCACCCGCAACACGGCGATCACCGCCGGCGGCGGCATCGACAACCAGTCGAACGGTCAGGTGACGCTCACCAACACCAAGGTCGTAGACAACACCCCCGACAACTGCGCCCCCGAGGGCAGCGTCCCCGGATGCACCAACCCCACCGCCACCATCGACCCGCCCCCCGCACAAGGGCTCCTGCCTGACGACGACGTCAAAGACCCCGAGTGAGCAGCCTGGTCCGAACCGCGGCCATGAGCTCCTGACCACAACGACGCGGAGGGGCGGGACCCACCCCGCCGGGTCCCGCCCGTCCGCACATCGCCCACCTCGCGCTCATCACACCTGGGGGCTCAGCAACTCCAGCGCTTGCTCCCACCGGAACTTGTCACGACCGCCACCCGCCTTCGGCTGATGCGGCTCGTAGTCGGCGATCAGCACACCCATGCCCCGTAGCCGCTCCAGGCTCTGCCGGTATGCGGGATGGGCGGCCTGTGCGGCGTTCAGATAGGGCAGGGCAACGGTGGGGACGCCCAGGCCGTACGCCTCGCACAGAATGCCCACCGCCAGGGTGTCCGAGATCCCGGCGGCCCACTTGTTGATCGTGTTGAAGGTCGCCGGGGCAACGGCGATGGCATCCGGCGGCGGAAGGGGACGCGGATCGCCGGGCGAGCGCCAGGCGGAGCGGACCGGATAGCCGGTCTGAGCCTCGACAGCTTGGACCTCGATGAAGCCCAGACCCTGCGGGGTGGCGACAACCCCGACGTTCCAGCCCCGCTCCTGCGCCGCGGTGATCAGCTTGCCGACGTCATCGGCGATCCCGGCCGCACAGACGACGACGTACAGGAACGGTTTGCTCCGCTCACTCACGCAGGCACTCCCAGCTGTCGGCCGAAGTGATGCAGCTCGGGCACGGCTCGACGGCGGTCGCGGGCAACCATGTCAGCCACCAGCTCACGCACGGCCGGCCGCCGGATATCCTGGGCCGCGCAGCTTTCCGCGATCCGCAGGGCCCGGTAACCGTCGGCGAGCCTGCCTTGTTGACCGTACGCACGAGCGGCGTCGACCCACAGCGCCGCACGCCGTTCGGGCACGGGGATCGGCCTGCGCATGAGCGGTCGAGCCGTCTCCAGGGCCAGGCCCGAATCCCCGAGGGCGACTGAGGCGCTGACGGCGTGCAGCTCGACGTTGGTGGGACTGAAGTTGGCCCAGGCGTCGGGGCGGTCAAGGGCCACGTAGCGGGCAATGTCCTTCGCCTCGGTGAGAAGGTCCTGCGTTGCCGCACGGTCTCCGGCGGTACTCGCCGCCGTGACACCGCGCAGCAGCATCAGCCCCAGGGCTGCGAGATATCGCGGAGGGCGACGATCGTAGAAACCGGCGAGTTGCTCTGCGGTGTGGCGGACGAGCGTCACGGCGTGAGCGGTGTGCCTTTCGCGGGCGAGGACGTGGGCGTGTACGCGGACGCTGGACGCCAGGACGACGGGGTCCCCACAACGTTCCGCCTCCGCCATGGCCCGGCCCACAGCCATCCACGCATGACCGACGTCGCCGAGCTTGAGCAGCAGGCTCGCCGAGGTCTGGTAGGCCGTGGCCAGCAGGCTGATGACGGTCGTCGTAGGGGAGGAGTCGGCTGCCACACGCCGCAGGTCACCGATCAGCGGGGGCAGGACGCGGCCCAGCTCTGCGTAGTCGCACATAGAGAACAGGCGACGTACCGCCGCGACCCGGTCACTCAGCTCGGTGGCAGTCATCTCGTCGGCGATGGGGGCGGGCGGCTGCGCGGGCAGCAAGGCGTGAATCAGATCCTCGTGGGCCACTGGGCTGGGCGTCGGCGGCACCGCGAGGGAGGCGATGCTGGCGGCCAGGAAGGTACGGCGGTGCATGTCCTCCGTCTCAGTGTCTGCGGTGTGCGGAGCCGGTGGGGCGGCCAGGCCCAGTTCGTGAAGCGGGATGCCGAGCACCTTGGCCACGTCCCGTAACACGCGGGTGTCTTCCGTGCCCCGTCCGTTCTCCAACCGGCTCACCTTCGCCTGGTGGTAACCCAGGGCTGCGGCCACCTGTGCCTGCGAGCGCTTCTGCCTCAGTCGAGCTCGGCGGATGACCCGACCGAGCCGTCTCGCCTGTTCCTGTGCATCGGTCATCTCCCCCGCGGCCCCCTTCTGTCGCCACCAATCCTGCCCCTTGAACCGAGCCTAGGTCAGCCGAGATTCGCCGTAATGCGGCTTGTGCATACGTCATGCCCTAGTGGCGCGGACCGCGGCCTCCGGGCGCCGATGAGCAGTTACGGGGAACGGCCCCACACGTTCCGGAGGCGCACATGGAAACGCACCAGCTCAGCTTCAACCTCCCCAGCACACCAGGTGCCGTCGAGCCCGGACCTTGCCATCGAGCGCCGGTACTCCACCGGCGCCCGTCAGGCCCTTCGTGGTCTTCTGTCTCGGCTCCGGGTCTGCGAACTCATACGGGTTACGTGGTACGGGGCGTGGACGCGGCCGACTCGGCGTCGGCGGCGCGTTCCGCTCGCTTCGCTCCTTACGGGGTGCGTCGCCCCTCACGGGGTGCGTCGCCCTCGACGGGTGCGTCGTTCCTCGACGGGTGCGTCGTTCCTCGTACGTAACGACGTGTCGCCCGGCCCGGTTCCCTCCCGCCGGCCCCCGGCGCGGCCTGTGCGAGGTGATGGAGCGGCCGTCGCACGGGGCGGGGCTCAGGCGGCCCGGCGGTCGCGGGTCAGGTAGAGGCCCGTGGCGGTGGCGATGACGGTAAGGCCGGTGACGCCGCTGACCACCATCTGCTCGATGCCGCTGAAGGCGAAGCTGGAGGCGACGTTGACGACGGCGGCGATGGCGAGGACCAGCCAGAGCACGAACTTCATGAGGGGTTCCTTCCGGAGGGGCCCGTGATGGACCGGGCGGTGCGTCGGGCGGTGGATCGGGCTGTGCGTCGGGCGGTGAATCGGGTGGTGGATCGGGCGTTCCTTGGCTGATGTCTACGATCCCGGTTTCGCACCGCCGCCTCGATGGGCCGCGCCCCCGAACCCATGGTGTAGCCCGCTACACCCCGGGCTTCCCCCGCCGGAGCGCGCACCCGGCTCCCGTGGGCCGACCGGGTCGCTTAGCCTGACGACCATGCGGGAGACGGTGCGGCGGGCCGGGCGGGCCTCGGTCGAGTTGCTGCGGGCGGCTGGGCTGTCCCTGGCCTCGTATTTGTTCATCGGGGTGGTGATCTTCGCCGCCGTGGCCATGGCCACCGTCGTGGGCGCGGGGGTGCTGCCCGAGTCGGTGCTGCTGCTGCGCAAGACCGCCGGGTACAAGCGGCGGTGGGTGGGCGGCTGGACGGGGAAGCCGGTGCCCGAGGCGTACCGGCCGCTGACCGGGGAGGCGTTCGAGCGGGCGCGGGTGTCGGTCGGGGATCCGGCCACGTACCGCGATCTGCGCTGGCTCGCGGCCCACGCGGGCTACGGCTGGCTGCTGGCCTGCTGCGCGATGCCGGTGTGGGTGATGGGGCTGCTCATCGACGGGGTGTGGTGCGGGCTGCTGAAGCAGCGGGCCGTTGCGCTGCCGCTGATCGAGCGGCTCGTCGACCTCGACGCGGAGTGGTCGCGGGCGCTGCTGCTGCCGTCCCCGGAGGCGCTGCGCAGCGCCCGGCTCGCCGAGCGGGTGGCGGAGCTGTCCGAGACCCGGGCGGGCGCCGTCGCCGCGCACGGGGCCGAGCTGCGGCGCATCGAGCGGGACCTGCACGACGGTACGCAGGCGCGTCTGGTGGCGCTCTCGATGCGGGTGGGGCTGGCGCGGCGCGCGTACGAGAAGGACCCGGACGCGGCGCACAAGCTGCTGGAGGACGCGCAGGACCAGGCCGAGGAGGCCCTCACCGAGCTGCGCCATGTCGTACGCGGCATCCATCCGCCGATCCTCACCGACCGCGGACTCGTGGGCGCCGTAAGGGCACTCGCGGCGGGCAGCGGGCTCGAGGTGTCCGTACACGACGACGGGGTGGAGGACGGGCCCCGGGCACCGGCGGCGGTCGAGGCGGCCGCGTACTTCGTGATCGCGGAGGCTCTGACCAACGCGGCCAAGCACAGCGGGGCGCGGCAGGCGTCGGTCCACCTCGTCCGGCTGCCCGATAGGTTGAGGGTCGCGGTACGGGACGAGGGGCGGGGCGGGGCCGATCCCTCGGGCGGCAGCGGGCTGCTCGGCATGCGGCGCCGGGTCGCGGCGCTCGACGGGACCGTGGAGATGACCAGCCCCGTCGGGGGGCCGACGCTGATCGAAGTGGAGCTGCCGTGCGTGTGGTGATCGCCGAGGACAACGCTCTGCTGCGGGAGGGCATGGTCCTGCTGCTGAACTCCGCCGGGCACGAGGTGGTCGCGGTCGCCTCCAGCGGCCCCGAGGTGTTGCCCGCCCTCCTCGAACACCGCCCCGACGCGGCCGTGCTCGACGTCCGCATGCCGCCGGGCTTCCGCGACGAGGGGCTGCGCGCGGCGCTCGCCGCGCGGCGGGAGATCCCCGGTCTGCCGGTGCTGGTCCTCTCGCAGTACGTCGAGGAGACCTACGCCGCCGAGCTGCTGGCCGATGGCGCGGGCGGGCTCGGCTATCTGCTGAAGGACCGGGTGGGGCGGGTCGAGGAGTTCCTGGACGCGCTGGAGCGGGTGGTCGCGGGCGGTACGGCGCTGGACCCGGAAGTGGTCAAGGAGCTGATGACCCGGCGCCGGAACGATCCGGTGGACTCCTTGACGCCGCGCGAGCGCGAGGTGCTGCATCTGATGGCGGAGGGCCGGGACAACACCACGATCGCGCGGACGCTGGTGGTCTCGGAGCGCGCGGTCAGCAAGCACATCGGCAATGTCTTCGCGAAGCTGGGCTTGCCGCCGAGTGACAGTGGGCACCGGCGGGTGCTGGCGGTTCTCGCGTATCTCAACAAGGGGGAGTCGGCGGATAAGGGGGGCGGCAGGGGGTAGGCGGCGGCGGGCGGTAAGCGGCGGGCGGGATGGCTCCGGCCGATCCGGCGGCCGACCGGGTTGCCGACCCGGTGACCCTGTAGCGGGCCCTGCTCGCGCCCTTGGCCGCGTCGGCATCGCCCGCGGCGGCGTGAGCCGTGGCTTTCCCCACCCCGCCCCTTCCCGAAAGTGGGGGCTCCGCCCCCACACCCCCGCCGGGGCTCCGCCCCGAACCCCGCTCCTCGACCGCCTTACCGCGGATACCGCCCCCGCAGTCGCCACCACCACCGAGACGATCACCACAGCCTCCACCGGAGGCAGGCACGGCACCGTACCCACCATGGCCCGCCCCCACCGGGGCTCCGCCCCGAACCCCGCTCCTCGACCGCCTTACCGCGGATACCGCCCCCGCAGTCGCCACCACCACCGAGACGATCACCGCAGCCTCCGCCGGAGGCGGGTACGGCACCGTACCCACCATGGCTCGCCCCCGCCATGGCTCCGCCCCGGACCCCGCTCCTCGACCGCCGGAGGGGCCGAAAACCCCTACCGAGACGATCACCACAGCCTCCACCGGAGGCGGGTACGGCACCATGCCCACCCATGGCCCGCCCCCACCGGGGCTCCGCCCCTCACCCCGCCCCACACCCCCCGAAGAGGCCGAAAACCCCTACCGCGGATACCGACCCCGCAACGTCCCCCACACCGGCGGCAGCGACCCCGCCGCCGCTGTCGCCACGACCACCGAGACGATCACCGCGGCCTGCGCCGGGGGCAGGTACGGCAGCGTGCCCGTCGTGGCCATGCTGAAGGCCAGCAGGGGTACGGACGCCACGGCGGCCCCCACCACCAGCCCGGTCACCACCGTGGCCGCTGCCTCCAGCCGGAGCATTCGGCGGAGTTGGCCGCGGCCCGCGCCCGCCAGGCGCAGCAGCCTCAGTTCGGGGCGGCGTCCGGTGGCGATGAGGGCGAGGGTGCTCAGGACGGCGATCACCGTGAAGCCGCCGACCGCGCCGACCACCGACACCGACACCACCTCGGCCAGCGCCTGCTCGGCCGCCTCGCCCCGCACCGGCGCCGGGTCGGGCTCCACCCGGGCCCCGGGCACCGCCCGCGCCAGCGCGTTCGTGACCGCCTTACGGTCGGCATCGGGCGCGGTCGCGACCAGGACCCTGCCCGCACCGGAGGCCGCGGGCAGCGACGTGTGGCGCAGCAGGTCGTCGCGGGAGAGGAGGAAGTCCCCGAGCGCGATGGAGCGTTGGTACGTCGCCACGACCCGCAGCCGGGCCTCCTGGCCGTCGCCGAACCGCAGGGTCACCGTGGAGCCGGGCCGTACGCCGAGGGAGTCCGCGCGGTCGGCGCCGACGGCGACCGTGCCGGGCCGCAGCCGGGCGAGGTCCCCGCTCCGCGGCCCCGGGTCGAGGGTGCTCGTCAGCCGTTCCGGGGTGACGCCGAAGACCGGCAGCCGCTCCAGTTCGGGCGCGCCGAGTTGGCTGCGCGCCAGCAGCACCGTGCCGGGGACGATCTCCGTCGCCGCCCGTACCCCCGGGACCTCGCGGATCCGTTCCACCGCACCGGCCGGTAGCCCGCCGTCCGCGTGCACCGCGAGGTCGGCGCGCAGCACCTGGCGGGCCTGGGCGTCGCCCGCGTGGGTCAGCGTCGCGCCCCCGGAGAGCTGAACCCCGGCGAACGCGGTGACCAGCACGATCGGGGTGATCGCCGCGCCCAGCCGGTGTGCGGACGCCGCGCAGTTGGCGGCGGCGAGGCGGCCGCCGGGGCCGAACAGCCGCAGCGGAGCGCCCAGCAGCCGCATCGCCCCCTCGGCGATCCACGGTCCGAGCACCGCACAGGCGATCACCATGGTCACCGCCGCCGCACCGGCCGCGGCCGCCGCGGTCGCGCCCCGCTGGAGGGCGGCCGTCCCGGCGGCGCTCGCGCCCACGCCCAGCAGCACCAGCCCGGTGATACCGCGCCCCCTGCCGGGCGCCCGCTCGCGCAGCGCCTCCGCCGGACGCGCCGTGGCGGTCCTGGCGCCGCCGATGAGCGCCGCGACCTGGGCCACCAGGACGGTGACGGCGGCGGTGACCAGCGGCGTGAGCCACAGCGGCGGAAGAAGCGTCAGGTCGAGTCCGGTGGGCAGCGCGCCCCGCGCGTCCAGCAGCGCGCGCAGCCCCAGGTACGCGGGGGCCGCCCCGGCCGCGCCCACCAGCGCCGCCCAGGCCGCGACCCGCCCCACCTCTCGGCCCACCGCTGCGCGCAGCTGCCCCGGTGTGGCGCCTACCGCCCGCAACAGGCCCAGTTCATGGGAGCGTTGACGCAGCGCCTGGACGATGGTCGACGACACCACCAGCAGCGACACCAGGACGACGGCTCCGGCCACGGAGCCCAGAGCCGCCAGCAGCTCACCACGGGCCGGCGCGGCGGCCAGGAACTCCGCCTCGCCCCGGTCGTCCCCGGTCAGGACGCGCACGGTGGCCGGGTCGCCGTCCGCGCGATGCCCGACGTCGGTGACTCCGGCCGTGTCCAGCGCCTTCCGCACCCGCCCGGCCAGCTCCCCCGCGCCCGTGCCGGATTCGGCGACGACCCCGATGGCGTCCAGCGCCTCCGGGTGGCCGGACAGACGACGGGCCTCGGCGCCGGTGAACCAGACGGCGGTACGGGGGCCGTCGGCGACGCCCACGACGGTGTACGCCATGTCGTGACCGCCCACGCGCAGCGTCAGCCGCTGGCCGACGCGGTCCGCCCCGCCGCGTTCGGGGCCGCCACCGCCCGCCACGACCACCTCGTCCGCGCGCTGCGGGGCGCGTCCCGTCCGTAGCGCGTAGGGGGCCAGCCGAGCGGCCTCCCAGGGCCGTCCGGTGGCGGACTCGGTGGCGGACTCGGTGGCGGACCCGGTGGCGGACTCGGTGGCGGACCCGGTGGCGGACCCGGTGGCAGCCGACCCCGCGAGGCCCACCGGGAATTCCACGTCGGCGACGGCCGCCCGCACCCCTGGCACCCCGCGCACCACGGTCAGCGCCGTGCGGGGGATGCGGACCCGTTCGGTGAGCCCCGCGCTCACGGTCTCGCGTTCGCCCAGCGACGCCGCGCTGAAGCGGGTGGTCTGGTCGCCGGCCACGACGAGATCGGCCCCGGCGTACCGCTCCACCCGTGGATGCGCGCTCCAGGCCGAGACGAGAGTCAGCCCGAAGGCGCCGAGCAGCAGGGAGGTGAGGGTGAGCGCGGCGAAGACCGCGGTCCACGCCTTACGGTGGGCACGAGTGGCGCGAGTGGCCAGCAGGGCGGCGACCTTCATGCCGTCCGCCCTCCCAGGTCCTTCAGGACGCGGCGTATGTCGGCCGCCTCCGGCCGCTCCTGCCGCCACACCAGCTTCCCCCGCATCAGAAAAAGTGCCTCGTCGGCCCAGGCGGCGGCGAACGGGTCATGGGTGACCATGACGACCGTATGGCCGTCACGGTCGACGGCCTGCCGCAGCAGCGTCAGCGCCTCCTCCGCGGCAGCGGGGTCGAGCGCCCCCGTCGGTTCGTCGGCGAAGACGATGTCGGGCGAGGTCACCAGCGCACGGGCGATCGCCACCCGCTGGCACTGCCCGCCGGACAGCTCCGACGGCAGGGCGCCGCCCCGGTCCCCCAGCCCGACCGCCGCGAGTGCCCGCCGCTCCCGGCCGTCGACCGGCCGGCCGCCGAGCATCAGCGGCAGGGAGACGTTCTCCGCCACGGTGAGCGACGGCACCAGATGGTGCGCCTGGAAGACGAAGCCGATCCGCTCCCGCCGCAGCCGGGTCAGCGCCGCCTCGTTCAGCGAGGACAGCTCCGTGCCGCCGATGCGCACCGTGCCCGCCGTCGGCCGGTCAAGCCCGGCGGCGCACTGGAGCAAGGTCGACTTCCCGCACCCCGAGGGCCCCATCACCGCGAGGAACCGTCCGCGCGGCACCGTCAGATGGATGGGGTGCAGCGCCACGGCCCCCGGCCGGTACTCCCTGGTGACCCCGTCCAGGGCCAGCGCATGGTGCCAGGTCCCCGTCCGCTCCACGGTGGCCGTCCTGCGGCCGCGCCACTGCCGGTTCATCTCTCCGCCCCTCCGTCACGTCCGGGCGGATCAAACGGGTCCGCCTGTCACCGAGAACGCTAGAAACGGGCGCGGCCGCGCGGCAGAGAGCGCGGTCCCGTACTGGAAGTGGTACGGACCCCCGCCCGGGGGTGGGGCCCACTCCACCATCGCCGCGTCTTCCACGCGGTTCCGCCCGGTCTCGCGACCGGTCCGCGGTCCGGTCTCCCACACGGTTCCACCGGGTCCGGCATCCGGTCCTCCGTCCGCTCTCGCGTCCGAACTTCCCCGTCCGCGGGCGACATCCGGGCGCGCCGCCGTGGTGAACCCCGCCGGGGACAAGATCCTGGACACCCCCACAGGACCGGCATATGAGACAGAAGACCACAGAGAGGCACCAGACACCCATGGACGTCAGCGCCCGTATCGAGGCCGTCTACGCGCAGATCGTGCACCGCAACCCCGGGGAGTCGGAGTTCCACCAGGCGGCGCGCGAGGTGCTGCCGGCCCTCGCCCCCGTGCTCGGCGCGCATCCGGAGTATGTGGACGCCCGGATCGTGGAGCGGCTGTGCGAGCCGGAGCGGCAACTCGCCTTCCGGGTGCCCTGGGTGGACGACGACGGCGAGGTCCAGGTCAACCGCGGCTTCCGGGTGGAGTTCAGCAGCGCGCTTGGCCCCTACAAGGGGGGCCTGCGCTTCCACCCCAGCGTCAATCTGGGCATCGTGAAGTTCCTCGGCTTCGAGCAGATCTTCAAGAACGCGCTGACCGGTCTGGCCATCGGCGGCGGCAAGGGCGGTGCGGACTTCGACCCCAAGGGGCGCTCGGACGGCGAGGTGATGCGGTTCTGCCAGTCGTTCATGACCGAACTCCACCGCCATCTGGGCGAGCACACCGATGTGCCGGCCGGGGACATCGGGGTGGGCGCCCGTGAGATCGGCTATCTCTTCGGCCAGTACAAGCGGCTGACCAATCGCTTCGAGGCCGGTGTGCTGACCGGCAAGCCGGTCGGCTGGGGCGGTTCACACGCGCGTACCGAGGCCACGGGTTACGGCACCGTCCACTTCGCCCAGGAGATGCTGCGCACCCGTAAGAAGGATTTCGACGGCCTTACAGTCGTCGTCTCCGGATCCGGCAATGTGGCGCTCTACGCGATCGACAAGGTCCACGCCCTCGGCGGCCGAGTGGTGGCCTGCTCCGACTCCTCCGGCCATGTGGTCGACCCGGACGGTATCGACGCCACCCTGCTGAAGGAGATCAAGGAGGTCCGCCGGGGGCGGATCGACGCCTACGCCACCGCCAAGCCGGGCGCCGTCTTCTCCGGCCGCGGCTCGGTCTTCGAGGTGCCCTGCGAGGTCGTCCTGCCCTGCGCGACCCAGAACGAGCTGACCGAGCAGTGCGCGATCACCCTGGTCAAGAACGGCGTACTGGCCGTGGCCGAGGGCGCCAACATGCCCTGCACCCCGGCGGCGATCGAGATCTTCCGGGAGGCCGATGTGCTCTTCGGCCCCGGCAAGGCCGCCAACGCGGGCGGAGTGGCCACCTCCGCCCTGGAGATGCAGCAGAACGCCTCCCGCGAACGCTGGACCTTCGCCCAGACCGAGGCCCGCCTCGCCGCCGTCATGACCGAGGTCCACACCCTGTGCCGCACCACCGCCGACCGCTACGGCTGCTCCCCCGACGACTACGCCCTGGGCGCGAACGCCGCCGGGTTCGTGCGGGTCGCGGAGGCGATGGCCGCCCAGGGCATCGTCTGAGCCGGTCGGGCGCGGCCGGGCCGATCACCGACAGAGGCCGGAGGCCATACGGACAACCAACACTGACGGCACAGATCACATCGACGGCATTTCGGCCGCCCCGCGCATCGCGCCCAGCACCGGCTTGCGGAGCAGCATCAGCGCCGCGTCGTCGTGGAGCCGGCCGCCCACATGGGACAGCAGTTCGGCGTGGAGCGAGGCGAGGGTGCGGGACGGCTCGTCACAGATGTGCCGCGGCACCCGTTCCAGCAGCGGGAAGTACTCCCGGCCGCGGTCCCGCGCCTCGATGACCCCGTCGGTGTAGAGCAGCAGTTGGTCACCTTCGATGAACGGCACCACCTGGAGGCTCGGCAGCTCGCCGCCCAGGGAGGCCAGGCCGAGCGGCGGGGCCGGACGGATGGGCTCGACGGCGCTGACCCCTGACTCGCCGAACAGCAGCGGCGGGGCATGTCCGCAGTTGACGAGCTCCATCCGGCCCTCGCTGGGGTAGCCGGCGACCACGGCGGTGACGAAGTCGTCGGGCGCCAGGTTACGGGCCAGGCTGCGCTCGATCCTGCCGACGACGTCGAGCAGATCGCGTTCGTCGTAGGCGGCCTCCCGGAAGACGCCGAGCACCAGCGCGGCGGTGCTCACCGCGGGGAGCCCCTTGCCGCGCACATCGCCGACGATCAGCCGGACCCCGTGCGGGGTGGACAGCAGGGCGTAGAGATCGCCGCCCACCCGTGCCTCCGCGGCGGCGGCGCTGTAGCGAACGGCCACCTGGAACTCGCCGACCTGGGCGGGCACCGGCGTGAGCAGGGCGTTCTGGGCGGCCTCGGCGACCGAGCGAACGGCGGCGAGCACCTGCTCACGGCGCTGGCGCATGGCGCTGGCCCCACAGCTCGCCAGGGCCACGGCGGCGGGCGTGGCCAGCATGATCGCCTGGGTGCGCAGAGTCTCCTCGCCCTGGGTGCCCAGCAGGGCACCCACCCCCACGGCGAGCAGCCCGATGCGCATCACCCCGTACGGCCCCCAGTGGGCGGCGGCGAGCGCAGGGCCGACGGCGAGCATGGGCAGCCAGCCGAGCCCCTCCGAGGTGACGAGGGCCAGCAGGGCCACACCAATGATGATGAATACGGGGACCGCGGGGGCGATGAGCCCTGTGCCGTCCATCTGGTCCGGGTCGTACGTGCGGAGTCGGGCCGGGTACATGACCTGCTTCGCTGCTCTCTTCCACGAGTGATACCGGGGGTGTCCGTTTCATCCAGAGAAACAGCGATTAGATAGGTTTCGCAAGGGACGCGTTTTCAGATAGTGAGCGAGAGGTTCCTGCTCACCCGGCTCGCCGTCGGGACCAGATGGGTCCGGAACAGCTCTCGGTGCGGATCCAGCTTCGCCAGCCGCGCGAACCGGTCCGCGGGCAGCGAGATCCCGAGCGAGCCGAGCCGGTCGCCGTAGTAGATCGGCACCGCGAAGCAGACCGTGCCCAGGGCGTACTCCTCCAGGTCCGCGACCAGCGGACTGTTGGTCGGGGAGTCCAGCCGGCGCAGCAGATCGCCGGGGCGGGTGACGGTCCGCGGTGTGAGATCGACGAGCTCATGGCGGGACAAGTACTCGTGGCGGGCGTCGTCGTCCAGCTCGCGCAGTACGCATTTGCCCAGCGCGGTGGCGTGTCCGGCGTCC
Organism: Streptomyces malaysiensis subsp. malaysiensis; assembly: GCF_040653035.1. NCBI lineage: Bacteria > Bacillati > Actinomycetota > Actinomycetes > Kitasatosporales > Streptomycetaceae > Streptomyces > Streptomyces malaysiensis. The sequence continues at coordinate 6,864 of NZ_JBEZNG010000003.1, read as the reverse complement.
TCGAACCCCACCCACAGATCGACCCGGGGCGCCTGCGGGCCGTCCACGATCTCCACCACCCGGATCTCGCCCTCGTCGTAGAAGGTGAGGTAGGCGGCGGCGGAGAGCTCATCGCGCAGCGAGGCCAGGGTGGGGCGGATCCGGGAGAGCATCGCCTGGCCCCGGCTGCCGGACTCGAGGGTGCGCAGCTTGTCGCCGATCACGAAGCCGCCGTCCTCCAGCCGGTGCACATAGCCTTCGTACGCCAGCGTCCGCAGCAGGTGGTACGTGGTGGCGAGCGGCAGCCCCGTCTCCCGGGCGAGCCTTTTGGCCGGCGCACCACACTCGTGCGCACCCACCGCCTCCATCAGCCGGAAGGCCCGCTGTACGGATGTGATCAGCGTAGGCGCCGCCTGAGCACCCATATGTCCAGCTTGCTCCTGGTAGAGGGGATGAGCAAGATCTGCGCGGTCGGACGCGGGCGAGGGCGCCGGCCGACGTGGCCGACGCCCTCGCGGACGTGCACTCGCGGGCAGGTGGACCGGTGCGACCGTGCCACCGGTGCGGTCGGTGCAATCGGTGCAATCGGTGCGACCGATGCGACCGGCGCGGTCAGCCGGGTGAGATCCGGCCGCGCCAGGCGCCTTCCGCCTCGCCGCGCCGCTCGATGAAGTCCTTGAACCTCCGCAGATCCCCCTTCACCCGCCGGTCGAGCGTCCCGGTCATGTCCGCAGCCTTCTCCGCCATCCCGCTCGGCTCGAAGACCATGGCCAGATTGACCCGGGTGTGGCGCTCGTCGACGGGCTCGAAGGTCACCAGACCCTGCTGCCGCACATCACCGGAGGTGGTGCGCCAAGCGATGCGCTCGTCGGGAAGCTGATCCACGATCTCGGTGTCGAACTCCCGGTGCACACCGGCGATGGAGGTCGCCCAGTGGTTGTGGCGATCGTCCACCTGGATGACCTGGTCCACGCCCTCCATGAACTTCGGGAACTCAGTGAACTGCGTCCACTGGTCATAGGCGGTGCGGAGCGGAACCCCAACCTCGACGGACTCCCGCACGGTGCTCATCGGTGGCTCCTTTCGACGTTGTCGCAACGCTCAGCACGGCGGGTTTCCGAGACCGCAGGGCCAAAACATGCCGCGCCCAGGCGGTCTGTGCGACCGAGAGGGGGGATGGACGGCAGGCGGCGGCTCAGCGCAGCGGATGCAGCGGGGCCAGTTCTGCCGGGGAGGTGCCGGTCGCGATGGCCTCGGCCAGCAGCCGTCCGCTGAGCGGTCCGAGCGCCACGCCCCACATGCCGTGGCCGCCGTTGACGTAGACCCGCGGGGAGCCGGTCGGGCCGATCAGCGGCAGTCCGTCGGGGGTGCACGGGCGCGCGCCGACCCAGGTGTCCGTACGGGCCGCCCAGTCGATGCCGCGCAGCAGCGGACGGGCCGCCGCGATGATCGCCCGGATCCGGCGCGGGTCCACCGGCCGTTCCGCGGGCGCCAGTTCCATCATCCCGGCGACCCGCACCCGGCCCTCACCCAGCGGGGTGCAGACGACCTTCTGGGCGGCCAGATACGTGGGCCGGGTGGGGGCGCCCTCGGCCGGCACGCTGAAGCTGTAACCGCGTCCGGCCTGGACCGGCACCCGGACCCCGAAGGGGCGGACCAGCGCGTCCAGCCAGGCGCCGGTGGCCACGACGGCGACGTCCGCGTGGAGTTGGCCACCGGAGGTGGTGACGGCCACGCCCCGCCCGAGGTCCCGGATTCCGGACACCTCCGTCCGCTCCAGGATCTCGCCACCGCGCTCGCGCACCGCGTCGGCGAGGGCGCGCACGAAGTTCCCCGGGTTCAGATAGCGCTGGCCGTGGAGTTCGACGGCCGCGCCGATGGCGTCGCCGAGCGCGGGCTCCAGCGCACGGGCCCGGTCCCCGTCGACGGGCTCGTACGCGATCGTGAAACCGGCCGCGCGGGCCTGCTCCAGCTCCTCGACCATCGCGGCCCGCTCGGCGGCGGTGCGGAAGGCGATCAGACAGGGTTCGGCGGGCCGGGTGGGCTCGGCGACGCCGTCCGCCGCGAGGGTGTCGTACGCGTCCAGCGCCTGGCGGCCCAGCGTGGCGAAGGTGGCGGCCAGGACCCGCCAGCGGCGCGGGGTGCAGTTCCGGGTGAAGGTGAGCAGGAAGCGCGCGAGCCGGGGGTCGGGCCGGGGCGGGATGTAGACGGGCGACTCGGGGGAGAGCAGGCTGCGCAGCCCGTAGCGGAGCGCGGCCGGTTCGGGCAGCGGCAGCGTCAGGGCCGGGGACAGCCAGCCGGCGTTCCCCCAGGACGCCCCGGCCGCGGGGTGGCGCCGCTCCACGACGGTGACCTCGACGCCGTGGTTCAGCAGCGACCAGGCGGTGGCGAGGCCGACCATGCCGGCGCCGACGACGACGGCGCCGCGCGGTGGGCGGGACGGACCTATGGCAGTGGGCACGGATGCGCTCCTTCCCATGGGTGAAACGCCATCATCGGTGGAACGGGCCGGGCACCGCACCCGCCCACGGCCCTGATCGCCCTCTGGCTGCCGGATGCTGTGATCGCCCCCTGGGGCGCCGATCACCCCGGGCCGCCCGGGGCCCTGATCGCCCCGGCTGTCCGAGGCCCTGGTGGGCCCCGCTACCCGAGGCCCGCCGGGTGCCGTCGCCAGTGCCCGGTGGCCTGCTCGAAGGCGTGGCCGACCTGGAGGACCGCGAAGTCCGCCCGGTGCGGCCCGACGATCTGCACCCCGACCGGAAGCCCGCCGGGCGTGAACCCGGCCGGTACGGACAGCGCCGGGCTGCCGGTCGAGCTGATCAGATACGCCGAGCGCATCCAGTCCAGATAGTCGTCCATGGCCACCCCGGCGATCTCGGTCGGGTACTCGATCCCGACGTCGAAGGGCACCACCTGGCTCACCGGGAGCAGCAGCACGTCATAGCGGCCGAAGAACTCCCGGACACGGTGGAAGAGCTGGGTGTGCAGCACCTCCGCGCGGGCGACGTCCGGCCCGCTGAGCTTGCGCCCCTGCTCGGCGTTCTCCCGTATGGCCCGCTTCAGCCCGTCGGGGTGCGCGTCCATGAGCGCGCCGAAGGCGACCTCGAACGCCGAGGCGCGCAGCGTACGGAAGACCTCCTCGGCCTCGGCCAGGTCCGGACAGGCCCGCTCCACGACGCAGCCGAGGCCGGTGAAGACCTCCGCCGCCGCCGCGACCGTCTCGGCCACCTCGGGCTCGACCGGCACCAGCCCCCCGAGATCCGGCGACCAGGCCACCCGCAACCCCGTCAGATCGCGGTCCAGGGGGCGGGCGAAACGGGCGCCGGGCTCCTCCAGGGCGATCGGTGACCGGGCGTCGGGTCCGGCGATGGCGGACAGCAGCAGGGCGGTGTCGGCCACGGTACGGGCCATCGGCCCTTTGACGCCGAGGGTGCTCCAAGCGGTCATGGAGGGCCAGTTGGGGACGCGCCCGGGCGACGGGCGCAGACCGACCACATTGCAGAACGAGGCCGGGTTGCGCAGCGAGCCGCCGGTGTCGCTGCCGTCCGCGATCGGGACCATGCCGGAGGCCAGCGCGGCCGCCGCGCCACCGCTGCTGCCACCCGCGCTGCGGCCCAGGTCGTACGGGTTGTGGGTGGCGCCGAAAATGGGGTTGAAGGTGTGCGAACCGGCCCCGAACTCGGGCACGTTGGTCTTGCCGATGGTGATCGCCCCGGCGGCCCGGATCCGTTCGATCAGCAGATCGTCCTGGTCGGGCACGCCGTCGACGAGCGGCGAGCCATGGCTGGTGCGGATGCCCGCGGTGTCGTGGAGGTCCTTGTGGGCGATGGGCAGCCCGTGCAGCGGCCCGAGCTCCTCTCCCGCCACGATCCGCTCATCGGCCTGCCGGGCCGCCTCGCGGGCGTGGTCGGCGACGAGGGTGACGATCGCGTTGACGGCGGGGTTGACCCGTTCGATACGGGCCAGATGGGCCTCGAGCAGCTCGCGCGCGGACAGCTCGCGGGTGCGCAGCAGATGGCCGAGGTCCAGGGCGGTCCTGAAGCAGAGATCGTCATCGGTCGTCGTCACGGTCGCTCGCCTTCCTCACGGGGCCCAGGGGCGGAACCCATCGTTCGGGAAGCGGCGGGGTGAGGGAAGAGCGTCGGGCCGGAGAGCCGACACCGGCCGCCTCGCCCTGTCCCGCGGACAGGGCGAGGACGCCGGCCGAGGTCCTTACGGACGTGCTTGCGGTCCTTACGGACGCGCTGACAGACCTGCTCCCACGGGCACCGGAACCCGCGCGGCCGAGGTGCCGAGCCCGGTGGGCCCGTGCCACGGGGCCACCGCCCGCGCGCCCGCACCGGCCCCGGCCGCCACCGGCCGCCGTCCGGCGCCCATCGGCCGCCGGTGGACGCGGAGCAGCTCCTCCTCCCGGTAGCGCGGGACCTCCCGGTGCCAGTTCAAGATCCCGGTCATCCAGTGGCTCAGCTCCTCCACATAGCCGTCCATCGCCTTCCTGGCCTCCGGCCCCAGGCCGAAGTCGTCGTACAGCACGGGGAGCTCATGCTCGGCGACATGCTGGAACTGCCGCATCCGGGAGGTCATCAGGTCGTTCACGATGGCGACCCCGGTCGGATAGTCGCAGTCGAAGAAGTTCTGGACGACGAGGACGCCGTTGTGGACCTCGCCCTCGAACTCGATCTCCTTCTGGTAGGAGAAGACATCGTTCAGCAGCGTCGCGTAGTTCGCGGCGGCGCTCTCCAGCGACTGGACCGGGCCGCTGCGGTAGATCTCGGGCGGCACCCGCCGTCCGTGCGCCAGTCGGCACAGGCTCATGGTGAGGTCGGAGCCGAAGGTGTGCCTGCGCATCTCGATGTAGTCGACCGGATCGGGGATCCGGTGCTTCGTCTGGTTGGCCAGCTCCCACAGCCAGCTGGCGGTCATGTCCTCGATGGCCTGGCGGAGGTCGCGGCGCGCCGCGTCCTCCATCGGGCCCGCCGTACGGCCCCACAGATCGGCCAGCGAGCGCTCCAGCGCGTTCGCCGGGACGGGGGTGGGGCCCGCGTCGAGCGGCATGAAGGCCCCGAGCCTGGCGTTGCACGCCCTCGCTCCGGCCAGGTCGTGGGTGCGGCCGAAGACCGCCGGATAGTAGTCGTCCGCGTAGGTGCCCCAGGCCAGCCAGCCCGACGCCACGTCGAGCTCGTCCGGGGAGCCGTCCGGATGGATGCCCGCCGCGCACAGCGGGAGGTCGGCGGCGAGCAGCCGCCGCTCGTCCCAGACCTGCGAACCAGGGACGCCGGGCTGCGGTTCGAGGATGCCCATCCGGTGTGCCCAGTCGACCAGATGGCGGCGGGCGGTGGGCAGATGCGCGTTGAGCCGGAGGGTGAACGGCATGGAGAAGTCCGGCAGCAGCGACGGCCCGGTCCTCTGGAACGGGACATGGCTGAACCTGCGCGCCCTGGCCGCCTCCGCCCGGCCGGTGGTCAGCGGCAGGCTGGCCGCGGAGACGCCGAGGCCGGTGAGCGCGAAGGGGGACCATGGAGCGCGCTCGCTCCGCCGACCGGTGCCACCCGCACCGTTCGTACCATGAGCGCCACCGGCCTCGTGCACGCCGTGAGCCCCGCGCGGCCCGTCCGCACCATGCGCCTCGCTCGCCTCGTGCGCGCCGTTCATATAGCGGCTGGAGCGCATATGCCACTCATGGCCGCCCGACTGCCAGTCCTGGAGCCCCTTGACGTAGGCGAGGACGCCCGCACAGGCCGCCGGGTCCAGCCCGTGCTCGGCGAAGAGCGGGCCGAGCTCGGTGAGCGCGGTGTCCTCGAACTGCTGGAGCCGCGAGGTCAGCAGCTCGTTGACGGAGTCGGCCGCCTCCTGGGTGGTGCAGTCCAGGAACGTCTCCAGGACCAGGACGCCATTGCTGAGCTCGCCCTCTTCCTCGATCTCCCGCTGATAGGAGAACAGGTCGTTGCGAAGGTGCACCGCGTCCGCGAAGGCGTCCCGCAGCACCCGCATCGGCCGCGACCCGGCGATCACCGCCGGCACCTCGGCCCGCACCGCATGCTCGACCAGCCCGGCCGACCAGGGCGCGCCGCCGACCTTACGGCGCATCTCGATGTACTCGACCGGATTGGGCACCCGGTCGATGTTGATGTTCGAGAGCTCCCAGAGCGATTCGTTGAGCAGGTTCTCGGTGCTCTCCCGGAACCGGGCCCGCCAGTCCGACGACATGGAGGGCACCGTCCGCGCCCACAGATCCGCGAGCCCCGCCTCGACCGGGTTGGTGGGCTCGGGTGTCCCGTCGGCCGGATCCATCGGCATGAAGGCGGGCAGCCGGTCGAGATACGCCTTACCGGCCGCACGGTCCTGGGAGCGCTTGAACGTCTCCAGGAAGTGGTCGTCGAAGAAGAACACCCACACATACCAGTCGGTGACCAGCGAAAGCTCCGTGCCGGAACAGTCGGGGTGGGTGTACGCGCACAGCAGGGCGTAGTCGTGGGCGTCGAGATCCTCCTGCTCCCAGATCCCCGAGCCCTCGAGCATTTCCATCTCGCGGGCCCACTGGGTGGAGTGCTCCCGTGCCTCCTGGACATGGGGGTTCAGCCGCGCCGGATACGGCATGTAGAAGTCGGGGAGTCGAAAGGGCTGTGTCACTGCTGAGCCGGCACCTCTCCGTGCGACGGTGGCCCGCAGCGGGACGGCTACGGACCGGGGTCGGCTACGGGCTACCCATGCCGCTACCGGCCTATCCGAAAGCCCCATTAGTCACACAAGTGCGCGCCTCCCACCCCCGGCGCGCCCCCTCACCGCAAGGTGAGGAGGCGTCTGGACGCCAAGACCGCGCTGTACCGCAGTCTGCTGGCGGGGCGGCGGATGCTGATCCTGCTGGACAATGTGGTGGACTCCCAG